>NZ_JBJNLX010000002.1:0-934375 GCF_052168835.1 Serratia sp. CY40230 | reverse complement strand
CGTCAGTTACCGATTACGTTTCCGTCGGTGCTGGAGCACGATCTGCAGCATATCTGGTACCACTCCTTCGGCTTTAACCGCTATCGCGGCTATGACTGGATGCCGGAGCCCTGCCGGTCCTGTTCGGAGAAAGAGCAAGACTACGGCGGCTGCCGCTGCCAGGCGTTCATGCTGACCGGCAACGCCGACAACGCCGACCCGGTGTGCGGCAAATCGCCGCACCACGGCACCATTCTGGCGGCGCGTGAAGCGGCGAATCACTCGCAGATCGGTATCGATCAGCTGCGTTTTCGCAATCAGACCAACTCCCGACTGATCTTCAAGGGATAGCGTGGTGCTGTCTTCACTGAGATCTGCCGGAACGGCCTTTTGAAAATTACGCCACGGTCTAACGCTTAAGGCAGCACCCTGACTTCGCCGTGCTGCAAGGTCAGTACTGCGATAGGGCTGCCGGAGAAGCACTCCTTAAAGAGCCAGCCGCTGGGCCGAAACGCCGCTGCGGGCAGCCCGGCCTGCCACTCCTCCCACTGCGGGGTCGGCTGATCCGACGGCAAAGAGAAAGAGACCAGCCAACCGGCTTCGCAGTGCGCCCTTTGGCCGGTTGGACGGGTGAAGGTATGCGCATCTGCCAGCTCCATCACCGGCGGTAAAACCTCAAAAGCGATGATCGGCACGCCGGCCACGCTTTGCGGCTGAGGGAAGCGCACGGCGGTTACACCGTCCATCGTGATGGGGCTGTCTTCGGTGCCGGGCTGGCGCGGCTCCTGCCGGTTTACCCAGCTTCCCTTTGGCAGGGTGATTTCGCCGAACGGCCTGGCCGCCTCGAGCGTCAGGTAGTTGCGCCGATTCCAGCGTTCTTCCGCCCGCTGGCTCTTGAGATCCTGGATGGCAATGTCGATCAGCATCAGCGCGAACGCTACCGGGTAGATCGCCAGCGCCGAGGCCAACAGATAGCCGCCCCAGGAAAGCGGCGGGCGCGGGCGGCCGCAGCGGGCGGCGGCATATCGCCAGCCCCACCAGGTGAGCAGGATGCCGGCGAGCAGCAGGGCCAATAACAGCGCCAGCAGGCCGGCGACGCCGGCGCCATAACCTAACAGCATGGCAAGTTCCTTATGTTCACGGCGTGGTGGAGCGATAGCGAATGAAGTAGGGCAGCGCCGGGGTCTCCCCGTCATCGCCATAGTGGCTTTCCGGTTCGATCACGGTTTGGCGTGCGTCGTCGCGCCCGTTGTAGCGGTACTCCAACGGCTGTCGGTAGTGCACTTCGGATGAGCGCAGATCGAAAATCAGCGAAAGACGGGCATCGCCGTTATCCGTTTGGGCGACCAGCTTATCGTTGCCCGCCCAGAGCTGATACAGCGATTTATCGCCGGTCTCCAGCAGCACCTTCAACTGCCCGTCGGATTGATAACGCAGAAGCTGATACACTCCTCTGTCCAGCGTTTGGGCGATCAGGTAGATGCCGCCGTCCGGGGCCTGCGCGCTTTCCTCCACGCGCACCAGCAGCCAGTGCAGTTCAATCACCTCGCCGGTTTTACCGTTAACGGCGATGTGTAACGCGCCGGATCCGAGCACCGGGTTCATCCAGAAATGCACGCGATCACCATCAACGGCGGTGAAGATCTCGGGTACGGATTTGCGCTTACCGGAGGCGTAAGCCGTCGGTGAGTCCTCCTCGCCGCGCTCAAAGCCCAGCAGTTGCCGCGCGTCCAGCAGCGCCGGCAGATCCAGCGTCTGCCGCCAATGGGCGCCGAAGTCCGGGCTGTAGAATACGCCTTCGGTGCTGATGAGATACAGCGCGCGTTTTCCCGGTTGCGCCACCAGTTTGCCGCCGACAAAGGAAGGCCGGTTGTCGTCGCCCTCCGGCCAAGGGATCAGCGCCCCGATGGTGCCCCGTTGCACATCAACCAGCCTGCGGCCCTTAGAGAGAAAAAGCACGCACTCCTGCTCGCCGCAAACCGCATCATGGATCAAGTCGTCGAGTTCCCCCAGCATCTGTAACCCTTTGGGGCCGGCAAACAGCACCTGGCTGAGGTAGTTGGCCGCCCAGCCGTAAAAGCTATTGTACGCGCGGTCTTCACTTCTTTTGCTGGTGAGCAGCAGGGCGCCGTCCTGCGCCGGGTAGCTGTGGATGAGATCGTAACGGGCTATTGTCGGCAACGCCTGGTCGCCCTGAGTCCATTGCCACTGCGCATAGCGTTGCTCAGGGGCGAGCAAATAGACGCCCAGCGCGCTGGCCAAAAACAGCGTCAGGATAATAAGGGGTCTTTTATAAAGCGCTAACGTCATCATTTCAGCTCCGTCACCTGAGCCTGCCGCCATAAACTGCGGCGCAGATTTCGCAGGTATTTAAACGTTTTAAACGTGCGGTGCTGGTCAAAAGAGTACAGGCGGCAGATCTGGGCGAACCCCTCGATCAACAGCGCCAGGCCGCTGACCATCAGCATCAGCAGCAGAATAATCGGCGGCAATTCGCTGCCGAGACGCTTCAGGGTCCAGGCATCCAGGTGAAAGCCGGCCGGGGTATCGGCGTTATCCACCACCATCATGCCGAGTACAAAACACGCCACGATTGCCCCAAAAATGAAGACAACGCGCGCGCACAGGTTAAGGCCGGCTTCGGTGAAGTAGCGGCTGCCGCCGATGAGATAGGTTTGGCGATCGCGATGATTGATGATCCCACGCACTTTGGGCAACTCGGGAATGACGTCGTTCTCGCAATACAGCACCTGCAGCGGATCGCCTTTGGCGATGAAAAGCGGATGTTGCCGACGAAATACCGGATGCAGTTTGGTATTGGGGACATTGAGCGCGCGGGTCGTCAACGCGAAGTGCGTCTCCTTCTGACGCCACGCATACGTATCCAAATACTGCACCTGCCGCGGGATCTCATATTGGCAGAGTTCGTAGTTCAGGGCGTTGACCGTCTCGATGCCGGAGGTCTCGACGCCGTCCGGGAGGGGAGGCGCGGTCTGCAGCGGTGCGGTCGCCGGCACAGCGTCTGCGCGGACGGCCCGGTATTTGATGCCGGGGATTTTCAGGCTGAGCGAGCCGGGCGGTGTGACGTCTTGCCCCAGCAGCACGCGATCCAGCGCCCGGAGCAGGCGCCTGCGGCCGCGGTGCCCGATCAGCAGGAGCTCCGAACCGACGAACAGCACTATGCCGATGCCGATAAGGCCGGCGATGATGGCGATAAAGAACAGGACGATGGTCAGCCAGGAATCTTCCCCGTCCATGATGAAAAAGGCCGCCGGGAAACCGCCGGCCAGCACCGCGCCCAGCAGCAGCAGGGCGAAGTATTTCAGCTTGTATTTCAGCGTCCTGTCAGGCTCCAGCCGGCCTTTCGTGCCGTGCAGCAGCCAGTGCAGCCAGTAGCTGCCGTCTTGCAGGCGGTGGGCACCGATCTTCACCCGATCGCCGGCGGCGAGCCTGGCCAGCAGATTTTCGCTGTCGCTGAAGTCGTCGCGGTAAAAAAAGAACGTCTGGCCGGAGGCGATGATCCTCACCAGGTTGTCGGGCGCCGTCTGCTGGCAGGCGCATTGTTCGACGGTCACATTAAAAAATTGGGTTTGCATGTCATTCCCTGTCAGTGGGCGTGGCCCGAAAATTCATCCCTGGCGCCGGGTATTCAGCGTTTTTTCATCAGCGGCAGCATGCGCACCAGCGCATTGTCCTTGACGATATAGTGGTGGAACAGCGCGGCGGCGGTATGCAGGCCGATCAGCCAGTAGCCGAATGACGCCAGCGTTTTGTGCCAGCCGATAATCATTCGTGCCTGCGGCCGATCGGCTACGTCGGCGAACGGCATCGACAGGCCGAACAGATACCACTCCTTGCCGCCCAGATAGCGCGAATACACCCCCAGCACCGGCAGCGTCAGCAGCAGCAGGTAAATCAGGGCGTGCGTCAGGTGCGCCAGGCCGGTTTGCCACTTCGGCGGTTTGGGCGCGATGGCGGGCGAGGGGTGGCGCCAGCGCAGGAGCAGACGGGCGATCATCAGCGCAAACACCGTTACGCCGCAGCTGAAGTGGGTGACAACCAGCGCGTACCAGGGGGCGCTGCCCGGTTTGGCATAGCCGCGCAGCTCGATGGTGACGCAGGTGATGGCCAGCAGGATCGCCACCAGCCAGTGCAGGCGGATTTGCCACGGCATGTAGGTGTTCTGCACCGGGTTACCTTTTGATGTTAAAGGGTCTGTGTGCCGATGGTAACGAAATGTTACAGGCGAGGAAAGCGCCTGCATGCAGTTTAAGCAAAATGCCAGGGATTACGCCGCTTATTAAGCTATGAATTTAGTGGGTTAAGTGCCTGGCGACAGGGGAGGTAGTTAGCATCGTAAGTTGTGAAGTTAATGCGCGGTAGGTTCAGAGGCTGGCAGCTTATTAAGCGATGAGGCGGGTAGCGCCGCAGCTCTCGCCGCGGCGCCTGGGATCAGTTTAATTTGGCCTTGGCGAAGTCGCTGCCGTTCACGTCCACCACGTAGCCGCTCAGGTTGCTGCGGGTGGCGTAGAACACTTTGCCGGTGGCCAGCGGCAGCCACGGCGCCTGTTTGGCGAAGATCACCTGCGCCTGTTGATACAGCCTGGCGCGCGCCTGCGGCTGGTTCTCCTGGATCGCCTGCTGGATCAGGCTGTCGTAATCCTTATCGCACCAGCGCGCCACGTTGGCGCCGCTCTGCACGCCGGCGCAGCCGAGCAGGGTGGCGAAGTTATCCGGATCGCCATTGTCGGACACCCAGCCGTACAGTGCGCTCTGTTGCTCGCCTTTGCGCAGCCCGGCCAGATACTGGCCCCACTCCCAGGTAACGATCTTGGCCTTCACGCCCACCTTCGCCCAGTCGCTCTGAATCATCTCGGCGATGCGCTTCGAGTTCGGGTTGTAAGGGCGCTGTACCGGCATCGACCAGATGTCGGTCTCAAAGCCCTGCTCCAGCCCGGCTTGCTTCAGCAGTTCGCGCGCCTTCTGCGGATCGTAGGCGTACTCCGGCAGTTTATCGTTGTAGCCCAGCATGCCCGGCGGCAGCAGCGAGTTGGCCGGGGTGCCGCTGTCTTTGAACACGGCGGCGACGATCGCTTTCTTGTCTACCGCGTAGCTCAGCGCCTGGCGCACCAGCAGGTTGTCGAACGGTTTTTTCTGGGTGTTGAACGCCAGATAGCCGACGTTCAGCCCGGTAATGTCGTGCAGTTGCAGGTTGCCGTCGGCCTTGATGGCGGCGAATTGCTCCGGCAGCGGTGCCGGGATGATCTGGCATTCGTTGGTTTTCAGCTTGGCCAACCGGGTTTGCGGATCCGGCGTAATCGAGAAGATCAGGTGCTTGCTGGCCACGTCGCCCTGCCAGTAGTGCGGGTTGGCGATGTAGCGGATCAGCGAATCCTGCTTGTACTGCTGCAGCGCGAACGGCCCGGTGCCGATCGGCCAGTTGTCGACGTATTCCGGCGTGCCCTTTTTCAGCATCGCGTCGGCGTACTCGGCGGACAGGATCGAGGCGAAATCCATCGCCCAGTCGGCGACGAAGGCGGCGTTAGGCTGGCTCAGCGTGAAGCGCACGTGGTGCTCGTCCACCGCTTCCACCTTGGTGATCAGCTTATCCAGGCCCATGTCGGTGAAGTATTCATAGTTGCCGCCGGAGACCTTGTGATACGGGTTGGCGGGATCCTTCTGTCGCATCACGGTGAACACCACGTCTTCGGCGTTGAAGTCGCGCGTTGGGGTGAAGTATTTGTTGCTGTTGAATTTCACGCCCTGGCGCAGGGTGAAGGTGTAGGTCTTGCCGTCCGGGCTAACGCTCCACTCGGTGGCCAGCGAAGGGGCGGGCGTTTTATCGCTTTCGCGCAGCGTCACCAGGCGGTTGTACAGCACCTGCGAGGTGGCGATAAAGGTCGGCCCGGAGCTGGAGAGCTGCGGGTTGAACGATTCCGGCGAGGCGACGGTGCAGTACACCAGCGCATCGGAAGCGGCCAGCGCGCCGCCCGCCGACAACAGGCCGCAGCCGGCCAGCACCAATCCGGCGATAGGGTGTTTTAAAAACGTCAAGGCAAGATCCTCAGGTGGAATGAGCCGTTACCGGCGAATTGATCTAACTATAGATAACGGATGGCGAGATCGGGAACAAGCGCCTCATCGGTGCATTCTGTGCGCCCCGCGTTGCCTGCCATTGCGGCGCAGATCTACACTGCTGGGCAAACAGTCACTCGCAAGGATTTCCCGATGAGCCACTTTCGCCCTGTCGCCCTTGAACACGCCAGCCGCCTGCTGAACCATGGCCCGACGGTATTGATCACCAGCCGCAGCCGCGACGGCGCCAAACGCAACGTGATGGCCGCCGCCTGGTCGATGCCGGTGGAGTTCAGCCCGCCGCGCATCGCCATCGTGGTGGACAAAGGGGCGCACAGCCGGCAAATGATCGAGGAGAGCGGCGCATTCGGCATTTGCGTGCCGGCGGCCATGTTCATCGACGCCACCTACGCGGTGGGCAGCGTGTCCGGGCTGGATGAAGACAAATTTTCCCGTTTCCATATCGCCGCGACGCCGAGCGCCACGCTGCAGGTGCCGCTGATCGAACAGGGTTGCGTGGCGTGGCTGGAGTGTCGGCTGCTGCCGGAAAGCGGCGCGCAGGAAAAATACGACACCTGCTTCGGCGAGGTGCTAAGCGCGGCGGCGGACGAGCGGGTGTTCCAACAGGGGCGCTGGCACTTCACCGCCGCCAATGCGGATCTGCACACCATTCATCATCTGGGGGCGGGCAACTTCGTGCGCAGCGGCGAGACGCTGCGGGCCAAACCGCTTTAATCGGCCTCGCGTTTGCGGTCTGCATCATAGCGCTCGCGGGCGGCGTCCAGCTCGGGGAAGTGGTATTCCGCCCACTTATCCAGCGCCGTCAGCGTCTCGACCAGCGAGCAGGCGACGGCGCTGAGGCGGTATTCCACATGGGCCTGATTCTTTTCACTTAAATCCAGCCGCTCGAGCAGCCCGTTGCGTTCCAGCTGGCGCAGCGTTTGCGTCAGCACCTTCTGCGAAATACCGTCGATGCGGCGCAGCAGCTCGCCGTTGCGCATCGGCCGCTGCGCCAGCGCGGGCAGGATCAGCATCACCCACTTGCCGGAAATCAGCGCCAGCGCATCGCGCGCGGAGCATTTGCTCGAATAGACGTCGCCGGGATAAGCCATTGGGGGTTACCTTCAGGTGCGTAATTGCCAAGGGGGCGATAAAGCCACAGCATAACAGCACCACCTTACAACGGGAGAAACAGGATGAACGTGCTGATTGTGCTGGCTCACCCCGAGCCGCATTCTTTCAATGCCCATTTGGCCGAACAGGCGCGGCAGGCCTGGCTGGCGCAGGGGCATCAGGTGAAAACGGTCGATCTGTATCAGGAGGGGTTTGATCCGCGCGAGGGCGCCGGCCACTACCCCAGCAGAAAGCAGGCGGACCGGTTCGATGCGATGCAGGAGCAGCGCCATCACTGGACGATCCAGGCGCTGCCGGCGGAGATCCGGCGGCATATCGAGCTGCTGCGCTGGGCGGATACGCTGGTGCTGCAGTTTCCTTTCTGGTGGTTCGGCGCGCCGGCCATCATCAAGGGCTGGATGGATCGGGTGTTCGTTTACGGCGGGCTCTACGACAGCCGCCACCGCCATGAGAACGGCGTGATGCGCGGCAAGCGGGCGCTGCTGACCGTCACCGCCGGCGCTTCCGCACAGGCCTGCGCGCCGGACGGGCGCGACGGCGACATGCGGCTGATGCTGTGGCCGATCATGCATGCGCTGCACTATATCGGCTTTAGCGTGCTGGAGCCGTTCCTGGTCTATGGCGTGCGCGGCGGGCTGGCGGGCGAGGAGCGGCAGGCGCAAAACGCCGCGTTGGCGCAGGTGACGCAGGCATATCGGGCTGGCTTAAGCGACCTTGCCGCCTGGCCGGCGGTGCCGTTCAACCGTAATGAAGATTTTGACGCCGATCTGGCGCTGAAGCCCGGCGCGCCGGTCTACAGTCCGTTCGTGCGGCACCGCGATCCGGCTTAGAACCCGGCCTTCAGCAGTTCCTCGCGCAAATCGTCGATAATCGCCGGTTCGATGTCGGGGAACTGCTGCTGAATATCGGCGATGGCTTCGGCCACGCTTGGGCCGGCGAAGGTGCCGGAGAAGGACAGCAGCGGCAGATTGGCGTCGCTGTCCGGCAGTTCACCGCGGATGGTGCCGGTGATCATGCCCGCTTTTTTTTCCGCCGTGAGGTCGTACTCCCCCACGCTTTTGTCGATCGGTTTCATTGGCCGCCTCGCTGTCGGTGAGTGTTTACCCGGTTCTGTTAAAGCATAGTGTTTCAGGCAATGAATACCAACCAATGTATATAATATTAATATAAAACAAAGTGATGCGTATTTTGTCGTTTGACGTTCAACGGGGGCCGGCGCTATGCTCTTGGCGCTAAAGGAACCTTCCTCACTGACAGGGACAGACGACATGAAAAGACTGAAAAGCGCGGCGCTGCTGTTGCCGCTGTTGGCGCTCAGCGCCTGCACCCACCCCCTCAGCAGCGCCGAGCAGCATGCCAAACACTACGTTTATCAAACCCGCGACGACTTCGATCCGCAATTCCGCACCGATGTGAACGGCAGCATTAAAAACGCCGTGCCGATGTTCGAACAGTTCTATCAGCAGGGGAAAAAGGATCGCGCGGCGGGCGTGGTGCGCAGCGAAGCGCAGAAAAAGGCCGACTACCTGGCCAGCCCGGAATTCCAGCAGAATATGGAACACAAAACCATTTTCATCAATCGCGCCTACAGCAGCACCGACAATCCTAAACGCCGCCAGGTGCTGTCGCAGGAAGCGGTAGGCGCCTATTGGGACGGCTACGAAGGGCGCTGACTTAATCCCACATAAACAGAAGGTAATAAAAACTGGCCTTCTGGCGGTTATTTGATTATAAAAACCGCCGCTAAGGACGATATTCATAGAAGAAACCAGGAGTGTTTATGTTGGCAAAAGTTAAGCGTTCGTTCGCCGCCGCCGTCGTTTTGATGTTGGCGCTGCCCGCGGTGCAGGCCGCGGATTACCGTGCGGGCGAGCAATATACCCGGCTGGATAAGCCGGTGGCCGCCGCACCGGCGGTGGTGGAGTTTTTCTCCTTCTACTGCGGGCCTTGCTATCAGTTCGCCGAAACCTACCGCGTAGGCAGCACCGTGGCGCAGGCGCTGCCCGCCGGTGAGAAAGTCACCAAATATCACGTCAGCCTGATGGGCAAACTGGGCAATGAGCTGACCGAAGCCTGGGCGGTGGCGACGGTGCTGGGCGTGGAAGACAAGATTGAAGGCGCGATGTTTGACGCGGTGCAGAAACAGCGCGCCGTCAACGGTGCCGACGATATTCAGCGGGTGTTCACGGCGGCCGGCATCGATGCCGCCAGCTATGAAAACGCGCGCCACAGCCTGCTGGTCAAAGGGTTGATCGCCAAGCAGAATGAAGCGGTGAAAGCGTTCGAGGTGCGCGGCACCCCGTCGTTCTACGTGGCAGGCAAATACAAGATAGATAATGCCGGCATGGCCAGCACCAGCGTCGAAGGTTACGCCAAAGAGTACGCGGCGGTGGTGCGCCATCTGTTGGACACGCAGCCTTAAGGCGATGCTTCCCCGGCGCCCGGTGATCTGTGATCGCGGCGCCAAATCCCCCGTTCGCCATTGATTGTGTGTTAACGGATTGTTATGGTGTTTTTCTGTTCAACGGCGCAGCACCGCTGCTGTTTGAAGGGAGAGATCATGACGGCATTGGCAACGCTCCGGGACGTCGGCTTCGAAGAGTGGCTGGGGAAAATCAACACCGCCTGCGGCCGATTCTGCGCGAAAACGTTGGGGCCCGGCTTTCGCGGGGCGATGCAGGAGTTTCGCGCCCATGCCCTGCGCCTGAGCGTGGTCGACGTGTCTCAGGCCCGGTTGTACCGCACGCCGCGTGAGATCGCCCGCAGCGACGGCGCGCACTTTTTCACCGTCATCCAGCTGCGCGGCAGTGCATTGATGGAGCAGGGCGATCGCCAAACGCTGCTCTCCCCCGGCGACATGACGCTGATCGATGCCTCACGGCCCAGCAGCTTCACCTTCCAGCGCGATTCGCGCCAAATCTCCCTGTTGTTGCCGCGCGGCTGCCTGCCGCTGCCGCCGCCTGGTGCGCAGCGTCTCGGGGCCGAGCTCAGCGCGGTGCGCCTCAGCCGCCAGCTGGTGCTGAGCAGCATGCAGGATCCTCAGCTCGCCGCGGCGGAAAGCGAGGCGGTGCTGAATGCGCTGGCGGCGCTGCTGCGCCCGGCGTTGGCGCTCGAACAGGCGCGTCCGGAAGGGCAACAACCGGTCTTCGACAAGGCGCTGGCGTTGATCGACAGGCATATTCAGTCGGCGCAGCTGCGCCCTGAGTGGGTGGCGGCCGAGTTGGGGGTGTCGCTGCGCAGTCTGTATCGGCTGTTCGCCCGCCAGGGGCTGGTGGTGGCCCAGTACATCAGGAACCGCAGGCTGGATCTGTGCGCGCAGGCGCTGCGCAGCGCCGCCGGGCAAGAAAAGCTGGCCGGAGTCGGCCTCGACTGGGGCTTCGCCGATCACAGCCATTTCTCGACCGCTTTCAAGCAGCGTTTCGGCATGTCACCGAGCGAGTATCGCCGGCAGTATCAGTAAGTCAGGGCGCGAGCCAGGCTCGCGCCGCTTCACTCAATAGCGGATGCAGACCGATTTCGACTCGGTGTAAGCGTCCAGCCAATCCGGGCCGAAGTCACGGCCGCTGCCCGACTGTTTGAACCCGCCGAACGGCATATTCGGGTCGATCAGCGTATGGGTGTTGACCCACACGGTGCCGGCCTGAATGCGCGGCGTCAGCGCCATCGCCTGCTGCAGGCTGGTGGTCCACAGGCTGGCGGTCAGCCCGAAGTCGGTGTCGTTGGCCTTGCTCAGCGCTTCTTCGGCGCTCGCCACCCGGATCAGGTTGACCACCGGGCCGAACACTTCCTCGCGCGCCAGGTTCAGCCGATCGTCCGGGTTGATCACCAGGGTCGGCGGAATGTAGAAGCCGTTGGCGTCCGGCCCGGCCGCGCCGCCGATAAGCTCGGCGTTTTTCGCCCGGGCATCGTCCAGGTAGGCCGCCACCTTGTTGCGGTGCGCGAGCGACACCAGCGGGTTGATTTGCGCGCCGGTATCCATCCCCGGCCCGACCGACAGCGATTTCACCGCCTGTTCGAATCCGGCCACCAACCGATCATAAATCGGCGCTTCGATATAGATTCGCGAGCTGGCGGCACACACCTGCCCCTGGTTGAGGAAGCTGCCGAGCATCAGGCCTTCGATCACCTGCTGCGGATCGGCATCTTTCAGCACGATGGCCGGGTTTTTGCCGCCCAGCTCCAGCGTCACGCGGGTCAGGCGATCCGCCGCCGCGCGCGCGATGCTTTTGCCCACCGGCGTGGAGCCGGTAAAGCTGACTTTGGCGATCAGCGGATGTTCGGTCAGCGCCTTGCCGCACACGGTGCCGCGGCCGGTGACCACGTTGAACGCGCCCGGCGGCACGCCGGCTTCGCTCGCCAGTTCGGCGATGCGCAGCAGGGTGAGCGGGGTGGTTTCCGACGGCTTGATGACGATGGAGCAGCCCGCGGCCAGCGCCGGCATCACTTTCCACATGCCGATCATCAGCGGGAAGTTCCAGGGCACGATGCCGGCGACCACGCCGATCGGCTCTTTGCGCGTATAAACCTGATATTTGGCGCCCGGTGGCATCGGAATGGAGACGTCCAGCGTCTGGCCGGTGATTTTGGTCGCCAGCCCGGCGGTGTAGCGCATCCAGTTCAGGGTGCTGCCGACTTCGAAGGCGCGGGCGATGTTGATGGATTTGCCCTGCTCAAGGGTTTCGAGCTGCGCCAATTCTTCGGCGTGCTGCTCCACCAGATCGGCGAAGCGCAGCAGGATGCGTTCACGCTCTACCGGCAGGCGCTGCGCCCAGACGCCTTCGCTGAAGGCTTTGTGGGCGGACTGCACCGCCAGCGCGACGTCGTGTTCATTGGCGTCGGCGGTGGTGGCGATCTGCTGCCCATTGGCGGGGTTGTACACCGCCAGGCGGCCTTCCGCGGCGGACGCGCGCCACTGGCCGTCGATATACAGCCCATGCTGACGATCGAGAAAACGCGACACGCTATCCAGCACGGCTACGGTATTGTCAGACATACATCCTCCGATCAGGCTCATCAGGTTATCGTTAACCCTGCAAGTCTAGATCAGCGGGAAAGCGGCGGCTTTGGTCTGCCTGACATTCGGTTTGTCCTGCGTGTCATTTTGCCGTGACGGGAGAGTAAACCGCGGCCGGCGGGCGCCGGCCGGGAGGGATCACGAGCTCAGGGTCGCCAGACGGGTGGCAAAACCGAGGAACAGCAGGCCGATCAGGCCGTTGCCGAGCTTCGCCAGGCCTTTCTTGTGGTTGAAGAAATGCGCCAGCATCGCGCCGGAGAAGATCAGCGTGCTCATGTAGATAAAGCTGACGGCTTCGAGGATCAGCGCCAGAATGGTGAACGACAGCCCGGTGTGCGCGTAGTTGAAGTCGATGAACTGCACGAAGAACGACACGTAAAACAGAATGGCTTTCGGGTTGGTCAGGCTCAGCGTCAGCGACTTGCGCAGAATGCTGTGGCCGCCTTCAATTTGCTGCTGTTGCGCCTGCGCCTTCTGCACGAAGGTGGCGTAGAGGATTTTTGCGCCGAGGAACAGCAGGTAAATCGCGCCGAGAAAACGCACCAGGGTAAACAGGAACGGCGTGGTGCGGATCAGCGACGCCACGCCGATATAGGCGCAGAAGATCAGGATCGCATCGCCGATAAACACGCCCAGCGCCGCGGTGTAGCCGGCGCGCACGCCGCGCGATATGCCGGTTTTCAGCACGTACAGCGTATTCGGCCCCGGCAGAATGATGATGAAGACCACCCCGGCCAAATAGGTCCATAAATTCAGGACGCCAAAACTCTCTAACACAATAACCTCTCCATGCGCGCAACTAACAGGCAAAAACACTGGCCACGCCCGTGGCCGGCCGCGATCCTAACGCCGTGCAAGCGGGTTGGCAACGTAATAAACTTCATGTTGTTGGTTAAAAATTGTCGAAACATTGTTGAAAACGTCGGCGTCGAATTAAAAAGCAAGAGTCGGCGTGTTTCGCCAACGGCCCGTCACTATGCTGGTTAACATCGAAACCGCAGTGAGGAACGGATGATGAAAAACGTAATCGACAGCGCCGATCCGCGCTGGCTGGCGATCGTCAGCCGCGACAAGCACGCCGACGGCCGCTTTATCTACGCGGTGAAAACCACCGGCGTGTATTGCTCGCCTTCCTGCCCGTCACGCCAGCCGAATCGGCAAAACGTGGAGCTGTTCGACGATGCGGAACAGGCGGAGGCGGCGGGTTATCGGCCCTGCAAACGCTGCCGCCAGGGGCTGACGCCGTTGACAGAGCAGCATGCGCGGCAGATAGCCGAGGCCTGCCGCTATATCGAACGGGCGGAGAAAGCGCCGTCGCTGCAGACGCTGGCGCGCCACGTCGGGTTGAGCCAATACCATTTCCACCGGCTGTTTAAAGCGATCACCGGCCTGACGCCGAAAGGCTACGCCGACGCGCAGCGTAGCCAGCGCTTGCGCACCGGTCTTTCGCAGCAGGAGACGGTGACCGACGCGATCTTCGACGCCGGCTATGGCGCCAACGGCCGCTTCTACCAGCAAGCCAACGCCGCGCTGGGCATGACGCCGAAGGCTTACCGGGCGGGCGGCAAAGGCATGCGCATCCATTTCGCCGTCGGGCGCTGTTCGCTGGGCGAGATCCTGGCGGCGCAGAGCGAGGTGGGCATTTGCGCCATTCTGCTGGGGGACGATGCGCAGCAGCTGGTGCAGGATCTGCAGGATAAATTCCCCAACGCCGAGCTGATCGGCGGTGACGCGCAGTATGAAGCGCTGATGGCGCAGGTGGTGGGCCTGATTGAAGCGCCGGAGAGCGGGCTGGCGCTGCCGCTGGATATTCGCGGCACTGCGTTTCAACAGCGGGTCTGGCGGGCGCTGCAGGCTATACCGGTCGGCGAAACCGTCAGCTATGCCGATATCGCCCGGCGCATCGGCGCGCCGAAAGCGGTGCGCGCGGTGGCCGGCGCCTGCGCCGCCAACGTGCTGGCGGTGGCAATCCCCTGTCACCGGGTGGTGCGCAACGACGGCGCCTTGTCCGGTTATCGCTGGGGCGTCGAGCGCAAGAAAGCCTTGCTGGAAAAGGAGGCGCAGCGATGAGCGGCGCGCTGGCGGCGCGGTTGGCCGAATTGGACTGGGTGGCGATCGAACGCGAACTTGATGCGCAGGGGGGCGCGCGCCTGCCGGGCGTGCTCAGCGCCGAGCTGTGCCGGCAATTGGCGGCGCTGTATCCGCATGGCGAGCACTTCCGCAGCCGCATCGTCATGGCGCGGCACGGTTTTGGTCGCGGCGAGTACCAGTATTTTGCGTATCCGTTACCGCCCCCGGTGGCCGAAGTGCGCGGCCTGCTGTACGCGCGGTTGGCGCCGTTGGCCAATCGCTGGAACGCCATGCTGGGCCTGGCGGCGCGCTATCCCGCCGAACACGAGGCCTACCTGACTGAATGCCATCAGGCCGGCCAGCGGCGGCCAACGCCGCTGCTGTTGCGTTACACGGAGGGGGATTACAACTGCCTGCATCAGGATCTGTACGGCGAACGGGTGTTTCCGCTGCAGGTAGCGTTTTTGCTCTCCGCCCCTGAACGGGATTTCACCGGCGGCGAGTTTGTGCTGACCGAGCAGCGGCCGCGGATGCAGAGCCGGCCGGAGGTGGTGCCCTTGCAGCAGGGCGACGCGGTGGTGTTCGCGGTGCACCATCGGCCGGTGGCCGGGGCGAGAGGCTACTATCGGGTCAATCTGCGCCACGGCGTCAGCCGGATACGCACCGGCCAACGCCACACGCTAGGGGTGATCTTTCACGACGCGTTATAGCTTGCGCGCCAGCAGGGTGGCGAAGCGCAGCGAGATGCGGTTGCCGGCGGCGTCGGTCTTGTGCAGTTGGCCGACGTCCTCGTTGTATTTGAGGATCTGCCAGTCGCGGTAATAGTGCTTCAGCTCGCCCGGCTTGAAGGTGAACGGGAACGGCAGCGGGCAGGGATAATCTTCGGTATCCATCGCCGCCACGATCAGATTATGGCCGCCGGGCACGGTGCTGTCCTGCATGTTTTGCACGATATGCGGGATCTGCTGGCGCTCGAGGAACATCAACACCACGGTGGACAGGATGAAGTCGTACTCGCCGCTGAAGCGGTGAGTATTGAGATCCTGCACCCCGGCGCTCAGGCGGGTCAATTGCTCGGCGTCGATGATCTGATTGAGGCGAGCTATCGACGGCGCGTGCTTGTCCCAGGCGGTGACGTCGAAACCTTTCAGATTGAGATAGAGCGAATTGCGGCCGCCGCCGCAGCCCAGATCCAGCGCCTTGCCCGGTGCGATGCGCGCCGCCGCCTCGATCACTTCGGAGTGGGTGCGCGTCAGTTCGTATTTCTTGTGGTAGTAATCTTCCGGCGTGCAGTAGAACGCCAGCCGGCAGGTCATGTCGTCCGAGAAGGAAACGATGCGATGCCACTGCTGCGGTTCGATAAACGGCGGCTGGCTTTCGGGGCTAAACTGCCAGGTCTCGGTGGTGGCGCCGTCTTCGGTCATCATGGCGAACGTCAGGTTGCCGCTCAGCACGGTGAGTTTCGCCCAGGTGCCGCTCTGGGTGTTGTGGCGCTGGCGAAAGGCTTCCGGCAGTGTGTCGCTGTTCCATTCCGGCAGGGTTTTATAGCAAAGCAGCTGCTGCTCCATAGGGGGCTCCTCTGGCAGGGCAAACAAAGTGATTTATATGATGTATATAAAATACATCTTTATCGATCGTTTGAACATAGCGGCCTGACGGAAAGGCGCGGCGATATCTTTATACTGGATTGTGCGCGGCGGCTGGGCTAATTTCAGTGCTGTTCATGTCATCACGTTCAGGGAAAAGATGCCGATATCTCGTTTATTCCACCCGATGCCCTTCCGTTTGCTGAGCCTGGCCGCGCTGCTGGCGCTGGCGGGCTGTACCAGCAAAACCACCACCACGGCGCCGGCGGCGCGCCCCGCCGACGTAAAAGCCCGACTGATGACGCTGATCCCGGCCAACGCCGGCGATCGTCAGGGCTGGGCCACCGATATTACCGCCGCCTTCGCCGCGCAGGGCATTGAACCGAGCGATGAGAACCTGTGTTCGGTGCTGGCGGTGACCGAACAAGAGTCGACGTTCCAGGCTAACCCGCAGGTGCCGGGGCTGCCGAAGATCGCCTGGAAAGAGATCGACCGCCGTGCCGATCAGATGCACATCCCGAACTTTTTGGTGCATACCGCGTTGAAGATCTCGTCGTCGAACGGCCAGAGCTACAGCGAGCGTCTGGATAAGGTGCGCACGGAGAAGGATCTGAGCGATATCTTCGATGACATGATCGACCGCGTGCCGATGGGACAGAAGCTGTTCGGCCATTTGAACCCGGTACATACCGGCGGCCCGATGCAGGTGAGCATCGCCTTCGCCGAGGCGCACGCCAAAGGGTATCCTTATCCGGTCGACGGCTCGATTCGCCGCGAAGTTTTCAGCCGGCGCGGCGGCATGTACTTCGGCATTATGCATTTGCTGGGGTACCCGGCCGATTACAGCCGGCCGATTTACCGCTTTGCCGACTTCAACGCCGGCTGGTACGCCAGCCGCAACGCGGCGTTCCAAAACGCGGTCAGCCGGGCGAGCGCCATTCCGCTGGCGCTGGACGGCGATCTGATCGACTTCAGCAGCGACAAGCCCGGCTCGACCGAGCTGGCGGTGCGTACGCTCGGCAAGCGCCTGAACATGAGCGACAGCGCCATTCGCCGGGCGCTTGAGAAAGGCGATACGGCTGACTTTGCCGATACCGACCTGTATAAGAAGGTCTTTGCGTTGGCGGGCGGCAAGCTGCCGCGTGAGATGCTGCCGGGTATCCAGTTGGAAAGCCCGAAAATCACCCGCAAGCTGACCACCGCCTGGTTCGCCAAGCGGGTGGATGAACGCCGCCAGCGCTGCATGGCGCGCGCCGGCGGGTAACGGTATGAAAAACGCCGCCGGTGGCCTGAACCACCGGCGGCGCGATCATCGCGCCTCAGGCGCTGCGGCGTGGGTTGGTCAGGCCGAAGTTAAAGCTGTTGCAACGGTTGCAGAACTCTTTCATCACCGGCGGCGTGTCCATCATCGGCACTTTCACCTCGATAAACGCCAGCCGATCCTGCCGCGAGGCGTGTTCCAGGGCCATTTCCAGCTGTTGCGTGGTTTCCACCGCCACGCTGAACGGCTGCGCCTGGGTATTCAATACCGCCGGCAGTTTGGCGTAGTCCCACGGGCTGATGTCGTTGTAGGACGAGTTTTCGCCGAGGATATAGCGTTCGATAGTGTAACCGTCGTTGTTGATCAGGAAGATGATCGGCTTTTGTTCGCAGCGCAGCAGGGTGGACACTTCCTGCGCGGTAAGCTGGAAGGAGCCGTCGCCGATGAACAGCAGGTGACGGCGCTCAGGGGCCGCCATCAGGGTGCCGAGCAGCGCCGGCAGGGTATAACCGATCGAGCCCCAAATCGGTTGGTTGACCACCTTGACGCCGTCCGGCATGCGCATGCCGCCGATGGCCGCGCCGGAGGTGCCGTTTTCCACCACCACCACGTCATCCGCCCGGATGAAGCGTTGGATGCGCCGCCACAGATAGGCCTGGTCGATAGGCGCGTCGCTCGGCGTCGCCAGCTTGTCACGCGGATCGGCCAGCGGTGATAAAAGCTGCGCCGGCGCGTCTTCGCTCAGATCCAACAGTGCCTGCAGTAGATCCGCCGTCGCTACCGCCGGGTAGGACGTATTGTCCAGCTTCAGCGAGAACGGCTGAATATCCACCTGAGCGGCGGCGGGAATTTGCTGCGAGAAATAGCCGGTGGTGGAGTCCACCAGACGCACGCCGAAACTCAGCACGCAATCTGAGTGGGCCATGCGTTCATACAATTCGGGGCGCGACAGGTTGCCGCTGTAGCCGCCCATCCAGCCGGCAGTGTTTTCCGGGATAATGCATTTGGCGGTTGGCATATTGGTCAGCGGTATGGCGAAGCGGTGAGCGACATCGATAACCAACTGCTGCAACTGGTAGCGATCCACCATTTGGTCGACCAATATGATCGGGCGCTGCGCGCGCTTTATTTTGGTTAACAGCGCCATTGCCGCCAATTGCACATTGTATTTATCGCTCGCCGGCAATTGCGGCGCTGCTGCGGCTTCGGCGACTTCAATTTCGATATCGCAAATATCAGACGGCAGCTGTAAATACACCGGTTTCTTCTCTATCCAGGCGCGAGAAATAACGCGTGGAATTTCCTGCGCGGCATTTTCCGGCGTGATAAGAGCCTGAGCGACGGTGAATTGTTTAAAGCAGTTCATGACGTTGTCGAAATTGCCATCGCCCAGGGTATGGTGCAATAGCTGATGATTCTTCATCGCGTGCAGCGGCGGCGTGCCGGCGATGCAGACCACCGGCGAGGATTCGGCATAGGCTCCGGCGATGCCGGACAGCGCGGCCAGATCGCCGACGCCGTAGGTGACGATCAGCGCGCCGGCGCCTTTCATGCGGGCGTAACCGTCGGCGGCGTAGGAGGCGTTCAATTCATTGCAGTTGCCGACAAACGCCAGCCGCTCGTCGTTTTCCAGCAGCTCCAGCAGGCTGAGGTTATAGTCGCCGGGCACGCCATAAATACGATCGACGTTCAGGGCGTGAAGCTGTTGCAGAATGAATGACCCGATAGTTATTTTCATTGATTGCTCCGGATTATTTATCTTTATTTTGTCAGGCGAAAATCAGCAAAAATAAATTGCTGGCGATGTTGTGTCGTTAGCATTAACAGTTATTTAAAGTGCCAGCTTGTTCAAGATAGGAGGAGCGGCCGAGGAAGAGGCGGTTTGTATTCGGCGCTTTACGCGATGGGTTTGTCCATAAATAGTGTGGCTATTGTGCATTAGGGCGGGGCGGTATTTTTCGTTGACGGCATATCGGCAGAAAAACGGCGGCGCATTGGTATTTATCATGATGCAGGGTGAATCATCCGGTACTTTTGAAGCCGTGTTAAATCCCATTGAGCGGTGCAACGCTTTTTGCCTGAGAAAGAAAAGCACAACTTCATGTAAAGGTGCATTTTGGTGATCCGCCGCACGCTTATTTAAAGAAACCTTCCAGCAACCAATTAAAAACAAAAAATTAACAATGAGGTTTTTTTATTCGGTCATGGTTGTCAGTTTTGCTTTACAGATGCCGCAATGCGCGCCGCGTCGGGCCGGTGTAAAAATGGGCCGTCATGGGCGCTAATATAACGTGGCGGTCATCACATTCTGTGGGAAGTGATACGTAAACTTTTCTCTACGTGTGCACGGATGGCGTATACCTACCAGAGGGGCTCATGTCCCAGCGGTGCTGGCCTGAGAGGGAGGCGTGTGATGAAAGGTTATCGACATATTCTGCTGCTGATTCATAACGAGCGTGATGGGTTGCCGTTGCTGCGTCAAACGGCGGCGATGGTGCGCGGTAAGCCCATCGCCCTCACCGTCGGCCATCTTAACGCCGACTACGCCGAGCTGGAGTACGGCAGCGATGCGTTAATCAAGGATCGCCAGGCGCAGGAAGTGATCGCCGCCAAGGCGATGCTGAGCCGGTTGGTGAGCGCCGTCGATGTGCCGGTCGCGGTCAAGGAGATTGTCACCATTCGGCGCTTTAAGGACGTGAGCGATTTTATTCACCAGGCCGGCATCGATCTGGTGGTGGTCGGGCACCAAAACCGCCTGTTCGGCCTCTATTCCTCGTATTCCCTGGAGTTTGTGAACCGTCTCGATGTCGATGTGTTGGTCAAGCATCTTGCTCGCGAGTAGCGTGCGACAAAGCGGATTTTTCCCACGGTTTTGCCGCCCGAAAGGCAATAGCATGCGGATACCGGTACGGTTTGTCCTGAATTATTGGGCATTTTCCGGTGCTAAACTTAACCAAAGCACAACGGGCGTTGGATAAATTAGATACGGCTTGATCTTGCCTGGGCTATCGGTAAAAATCTGCGGCCGTATTTTTACAGGAGCTTTACGATGTTTCTAAAACGGACCCTTTTGGCGTGTTCTCTGGCGTTGATATTTCCTGCACTGCCTTCTTATGCTGAGGTTGGTACAGAAAGTGGCAATGCCGCACAGGCTGAAAAACCGGGTTTATGGCAGCGTTTTACCGATAACGTGGCGGAGACCTGGAACAACTCGCCTAACCACGATCTCTATATCCCGGCCATCACCTGGCACAACCGTTGGACTTACGATGACGAACATATCGATAAGTACAACGAACGCCCGTGGGGCGCCGGTTACGGCATCTCCCGCTACGACAGCGACGGTGACTGGCACGGCATCTACATCATGGCGTTCAAGGATTCCTTCAACAAATGGGAGCCGATCGGCGGCTACGCCTACGAGAAGATCTGGCGCCCGCTGGATGACAAGGATTTCCGCCTGGGGCTGGGCTTCACCGCCAGCGTCACCGCGCGCGACAACTGGAATTACATCCCTATCCCGGCGCCGCTGCCGCTGGCCTCTATCGGCTATCAGCGGCTGACGTTCCAGGCGACCTACATTCCCGGCACCTATAACAACGGCAACGTGTTCTTCGCCTGGCTGCGCTGGCAGTTCTAAACTTCCTGAATTCCGAAAAACGGCGCGGCGGCGAGATAAAAGGAACTTGTCGCCGCAGGCGGCGTCGGAGAGGTATCCCGGCGCGCTGCGCCGATTGCATGCCGTTATGACAGGAGTTTCACCACTATGATCACCAAACATCGTTTATTGCTGGCTTTGGCGCTGTCCGCGACCCTGGCCAGCGGCGCCACCCAGGCCGCCGGGCTGATGGATTCCCTCAGCAGCGCGGCGGGCGAACTGAGCAAGTCGGGCGGCGACAGCAGCGGCGGCATGTCGCTCTCCTCGTTGACCGGCCTGCTGAACGGCGGCGACAAGGCGTTGAGCTCCAGCAGCATGACCAATGCCGCCGGTATCCTGCAGTACTGCGTGAAAAACAACGTGCTGTCGGCTAACGGTGCCGAAGGGGTGAAAGATCAGCTGCTCAGCAAGCTGGGCATCACCAGCACCGAAAACGCCAAGAGCCAGGATTATCAGCAGGGCCTGGGCGGCTTGCTGCAGACCGGCGAAGGCAAGAGCCTGGATCTGAACAGCCTGGGCACCTCGCAGATCACCGAGAAGGTGAAACAGAAAGCCTGCGATCTGGTGCTGAAACAGGGCAAATCCTTTATTTCATGATCAACCCACGGCGGAGCGTTCCGCCGTGGGTATTTTGCATAAGCTGGAAAAATGAAAAAAACGTTGATGCTTTCCCTGTTGGCAGGGATGACGATGTTGCAGGGGTGTTCCGTGAAATCCAACGATGCGCCGCCACCGCCGCAGGTGAAACCGATCGGCATGGCGAACCCGGCCGACGTGTACTGCACCCAAATCGGCGGCAAGCTGAACGCCAAAGAGAATGCTGCAGGCCAGTATTCTACCTGTACCTTGCCGAGTGGGCAGGAAATTGAAAGCTGGGAACTGTTCCGCCGCGATCATCCGGTGAAAAAGTAACCCTATGCGGCGCCGGCTCTGCTGCCCGGCGCCCGCTCAGAATTGGCGATCGCCTATCGGCTGCAGCTGCAGGCTGCCGTCCTTCTGCAGCGTCAGCGGCATGCGCCAATCACGCTGTTTATCCAGGTTGAACGGCCGGGAGCGGAACATGCAGCCGGTCTTGATATTCTTGATTTTCATCACGTGTTCCGCGTTCGCATTGATTTTCACCTCGAAGCTGCCGGCGGGCGGAATAAAGACTTCCGCCAGCTGTTGCGGCGCGGCGGGCGTTTCCAGCTTGACCAGTACCGCGAAATCGTTGCCCTGATTATCCAACGTCAGCCGATGCAGGCCGGATGCGGGCAGGCGCGTTGGCTGATGCAGATAACCCGCTGAAGCGGGCCACGGCTGCCCGGCATTGTCATGCAGCGGCCCGCCGCACTGTTCGCGCGCCTCCCGCAGCGGCATTTCGCGCTTGATGGCGCGATTGTAATCGGCGGGGGCGGCGAGACTGAACTCGTCGTCATATTGGTGGGCGCGCAGATAGCGCTTGGCGCCGAGCACCCCAACGGCGACCAGCATGAAGAACAAAAATATCCTCAGGCGATTTTTGAAAATCAGCCCGAACAGCTTCCCGGGGAGTTGAAACAGCCACCTTGCGATCGTCAATAACATCGTTTTCCCTTAGCGTCCAAGCCGTTACGTCTGCGGTAACTTCGCTTGCCTCAGTATAGCCAACATCCCGCAGGCGAAAATCCTGCCCGGCGATTTTTCTTCCGCCCTGCATTGTACGTTTGTGTTTGTTTGTGTACATTTGTGATCACTTTAGCGTCACCGGATTGACATGATGTCCAAACTGTTACCGAATGAGCGTCACCAGGCCATTCTTGACACGCTCCGCCAACAGGGGCGGGTGCTGGCCCTGGAGATGGCGCAGCGGCTGAACACCACCGAAGCGACCATTCGCCGCGATCTGCGCCAGCTGGCGGCGCAGAACCTGTGTAAACGCATCTATGGCGGCGCGTTGGCGCCGACGCCGGCCGAAGGCCCCGTTGCGACGCGCATTGCGCTCAGCGGTGACGAGAAGCTGACGCTGGCGCAGACCGCGCTGGGGGTGATCGGTGAAGAACAGCTGATCTTCCTCGACGCCGGCAGCACCCACCTGTATCTGGCGGATCTGTTGCCGCGCGACCGGCGTTTGACGGTGGTGACCAATGCATTGAGCATCGCCGGCAAAATGCTGGAGCGGCCGGGGATCCGCACCATCCTGATCGGCGGCGAGTTGGATGCGCAGGTCGGCGGCTGCGTGGACGCCAAGGCCGCGGAAGAGATCGACGGTTTCCATTTCGATTTGGTGTTTACCGGCATCTGCGCCTACGACCCGGCCGGCGGCTTCTCCGCGCTGAGCTACCAGGACGCCACCTTCAAAAAGCGGCTGTTGACGCGCGCCGGCAGCGTGGCGGTGCTGTGCACCCGCGACAAGCTCAATACCTACGCCCCTTACCCCTTCCTGCCCGCCGGGCGGGTGGATCATCTGGTGACGGCGCGCGGCGCGCACCCGCAGCTTGAGCTGCAGGTGGCGCAGGGCGGCGGCCAGGTTTGGCACAGCGATTTACCGACCGGAGAATGATGATGAAAATAGCCCATGTTGCTCTGTGGACCCGTGACATCGACGCGCAGCTGGCATTTTGGCAGCGTTATTTCAATGGTACCGCGGGGGAGGAGTACGTCAGCCGCAACCGGCCGGGGTTCGTTTCCCGCTTCGTCAGCCTGGCGGCCGGGCCGTCGCTGGAGATCATGCGCGTGCCGACGTTGCTGCCGGCGCAGGAGCAGGAGGAGCGGGTCGGTTGGGCGCACATCGCGCTGTCGCTGGGGGATGAGCGGCAGGTCGATCGGTTGGCGCAGCGCGCGCAGCAGGAGGGCATTTTGCTGTCCGCGCCGCGCTGGACCGGCGACGGCTTCTACGAGGCCGTCATTCGCGATCCAGACGGCAACGCGATCGAAATCACCGCCTGATCACTCTTCTTCAATGCTGGCGAACTGCTCGCCCAGATAGTCGAGCAGCAGCCGCACCGCCGGCAGCAGGCCGCGGCGCGACGGATAAACCGCATGCACCACGCCGCCCTGCGGCTGCCAGCCCGGCAACAGTTGCACCAGCTCGCCGCGCAGCATGTCGTCGCGCATCATCATCGCCGGCAGTTGGACGATGCCGGCGCCGGCGATGGCGGCGGTGCGCAGCATCAGCATGTCGTCTGTGACCAGCCGCGGCGTGTGCTCCCACTCCACCCGTTCACCCTGCGGGCCGGTCAGCCGCCATTGG
Source organism: Serratia sp. CY40230 (assembly GCF_052168835.1). NCBI lineage: Bacteria > Pseudomonadati > Pseudomonadota > Gammaproteobacteria > Enterobacterales > Yersiniaceae > Serratia > Serratia sp. CY40230. The sequence goes on along the minus strand of NZ_JBJNLX010000002.1, from coordinate 910,387 downwards.
TGCTGACCGCGCGCGGGGCCGAGATCGAGCGTCGGGTACTTACGCAGGTCTTCCGGCGTGTGCGCCGGCCCGAGGGTGCGCACCAGCGCCGGGCTGGCGGCGACGCACCAGGTGCGCTGCGCCAGGATTTTCAGCACCAGATCGCTGTCCTCCAGCGGCGGCGGTCGCACCCGGATCGCCAGATCCAACCCTTCCCCCACCACGTCCACCCGGCGGTTGGTGGCCTCCAGATGCACCGTCACCTTGGGATAATCGGCCATAAAGGCCGCCACCATGCTGCCGACGCGGGTGTGCAGGATCGCCACCGGGCAGGACATGCGCACCGTGCCGCAGGGCTCGGCGCGCGTCTGCTCGATCGCCTGCTGCGCCGCTTCCGCTTCCACCAGCATCGCCTTGCAGTGCGCGTAATAGGTTTGGCCGACCTCGGTCACCGAGAAGCGCCGCGTCGAGCGCTGGATCAGGCGCACGCCCAACCGCTCCTCCAGCAGCGCCACGCGGCGGCTGAGCTTGGATTTGGGAATGCCCAGCGCCCGGCCGGCGGGGGCGAATCCCTGGTGATCGACCACGCTGGCGAAGAAAAACAGATCGTTCAGATCGGTCAGCATCGTATCCCTTATCGTTCTATCAGTAGAACGCTGAGTGTACATCTTGCCTACTACTGCAGCAAACCCCGGCGGATTAAACTTCTGACATCAACTTAAGGCCGTGAGGTCTGAAACGGGAGTTCAAGATGAAAAAAATCCTCGGTATTCACAACAGCCCGGAAGCACACTGGGTCGGTAACGGTTTCCTGGTGAATTCGCTGTTCTCTTATAACGATTTGGGGGCGGAAATGAGCCCGTTCCTGCTGCTGGATCACGCGGCGCCGACCAAATTCCGTTCCGCCTCCGGCACCCGTGGCGTGGGTCAGCACCCGCATCGCGGGTTTGAAACGGTGACCATCGTCTATCAGGGCGAAGTGGAACACCGCGACTCGACCGGCAGCGGTGGGGTGATTGGCCCCGGCGACGTCCAGTGGATGACCGCCGCCTCCGGCATCCTGCACGAAGAGTTCCATTCGCGAGACTTCTCGCGCAACGGCGGCACCATGGAAATGGTGCAGCTGTGGGTCAACCTGCCGGCCAAGGACAAAATGGCCGAGCCGGGTTACCAGACGCTGCTGAACGCCGATATTCCGGTGGTTCCGCTGGCGGACGGCGCAGGGCAGGTGCGGGTGATCGCCGGTGACTTCGGCGGCCATGCCGGCCCGGCGCGCACTTTCAGCCCGCTCAACGTGTGGGATATGAAGCTGAATGCCGGCCATACCACCACGCTGACGGTGAAAGAAGGCCATACGCTGGCGCTGGTGATGCTGCACGGCGCGATCCTGGTTAACGGCGAAGATGTGGTGCGTGAAACCCAGATGGTGCGTTTCGACCGGGCGGGGGATTCGATCACTATCGAAGCCAACAACGACGTCGCGCTGTTGGTGCTGAGCGGCGAACCGATCGATGAGCCTATCGTCGGCTACGGCCCGTTCGTCATGAACAGCGAAGCGGAAATCCAGCAGGCGTTCCGCGATTTCAACAGCGGCAAGTTCGGCAGCATGAACGCCGAAGCGAGCGCCGGTTGAACCTTGGCATCTGGGGCGGGAAGTGTTCTCGGTTCCAGATGCCACACTTAAACCTCAACGCCCCGCCACACCGGCGGGGCATTTCATCCGCAACATCAAACCCCACAGGAGTAAAACCATGACTGCAAATTACAAACGCCTCGACAAAGATCAGGCCGCCGTATTGCTGGTGGATCATCAGGCAGGGCTGCTTTCGCTGGTGCGCGACATCGATCCCGATCGGTTTAAAAACAACGTGCTGGCGCTGGGTGATTTAGCGAAGTATTTCAACCTGCCGACCATTCTGACCACCAGTTTTGAAAACGGCCCCAACGGCCCGCTGGTGCCGGAACTGAAAGCCCAATTCCCCGATGCTCCCTTCATTCCGCGCCCTGGCCAGATCAACGCCTGGGACAACGACGACTTCGTCAAAGCGGTAAAAGCCACCGGCCGCAAGCAGCTGATCATTGCCGGCGTGGTGACCGAAGTGTGCGTGGCATTCCCGGCGTTGTCTGCGCTCAATGAAGGGTTCGAAGTGTTTGTGGTGACTGACGCCTCCGGCACCTTCAATGAACTGACCCGTCAGTCGGCCTGGAGCCGTATGGAAGCCGCCGGCGCGCAGTTGATGACCTGGTTCGGCGTCGCCTGCGAGCTGCACCGCGACTGGCGTAACGACATCGAAGGCCTGGGCACGCTGTTCTCCAACCATATCCCGGACTACCGCAATCTGATGACCAGCTACAACACGCTGACCAACGGTAAGTAACGCGACGGCCCTTTACTCAACCTTTCGCCTTTCATCACGTTAGACGCGGGATGTAAGCAAAGCGCAGCGGGGCGAAAAGGTAGCGAAAAGCGGCTTTCTCATTGGCCGGGGGCGGGGTAGCGTAATCCCGAACCCGGCAAATGAGGCTAATTCAATGAAACAAGCAATCAAGATCCTGGCGCTGCCCTGCATGGGCATGGCGCTATTGTTCAGCGCGAGCGCGATGTCGGCGCCTGAGAAGCCTGCGGCCAACGCGTTGCCGCCTTTGATGGATGCGCCGATGCGCATGCCGCCTTTCCCGGGCGGGCACCCGCCCAAGCCGGGGTTCTGCCACGGCGGCGAGCTGTTCTGTGCCACCTCGGCCAGCGACAATCCGGTGGAAACCATCAACAAACTGACGGCGGTGATCCCGGCGGGCAGCGCCAAACATTACGAAGTGCGCGTCGCGGTGGTGGCCGTGCCTGACGCACCGCCTGCGCCTTAACGGGCCCTGTCATCCCGCTCTGGCCTGGGCGCGCCAGGCGCGTTAGGCTAAGGAGAGCGTTTTTCGGGAGGCGGGATGACCCCTTTATCACAGCTGCCTTATCTCCAGCCCGGCGATCGCGTGCTGTTGTTCGATGGCGAATGCAATCTGTGTCACGGGCTGGTGAGAGACCTTATTCGCGCCGATCGGCAGCGGCGCATTCTGTTGGCGACGGTGCAATCCGTCGAAGGGCAGGCGATCCTGCTGGCGTTGGGGTTGCCGACCGATCGTTTCGATTCCGTGGTGTATGTTGAGCAGGGGCGCTATTGGCTGCGTTCGGCGGCGTTGTTTCAGGCGCTGCGCCAATTGGCTTGGCCATACCGCGCGCTGGCGCTGGGGCGTTATCTGCCGCCGAAGCTGGCGGACAAGGTGTACGACGCGGTCGCCGGCAATCGCTACCGTCTGTTTGGCCGCAACGACGGCAGCGGCCTGCCGGGTGCCGATCAGCCCGGGCGTTATCTGTCTCGGCGGCGGGAGCCGCCGGCCTGAGCTTTACGCTTCTTTACCATCCAACCGCTTGAAATATCAGCACTCCAGCTCCATATAATGGAACATTCAACCAACAAGGAGCGCGTATGGGAATCAGTGAAGAAGAGCGCATTCGCCGTTTGACCCAGGAGAAAAACGACATGGGCAATACGGCGAAATGGGTGGCGATCGTTTCCGCCGTGTACTTTGCCTTGATGGTGTTTTACGGCCACCCGACCGGCGTGTTGGCGATGTCGGGCGCGGTGTTCATCGTGTCGACCACCACCTGGCTGAAAAAGCGTAAGAAGGTCAAATCTTATCGCATGGCATTGGCCAGAATCAGCGACGATCAGCCCTGATAGTCGCCGCGCTTTAGTGTATACACCAGGCTCGGCGCCGCGCCGGGCACGTCATCCAGCGTATCCACCCGCCGCATGCCGATCTTTTCCAGCACTCGCCACGACGCCTGATTCTCCGCGCGCACAATGGCGGAAATTTCCTCCATCGCCAATCCGACAAAACCATATTGCAGCGAAGCCCGCGCCATCTCGGTGGCCAACCCCATGCCCCAGACGCGAGTATCGAATCGATAGCCGAGGTTCACGGTGCGCTGCGCGCCGAGCGGTTTCCAGGACAATCCGCCAAAGCCGATGATCCAATCCGGCCGTGCGCGCAGGGCGATCGCCCAGGAACCGTAACCGTGTTGTTGCCACCCGGAAATTCTCTCTTGCAGCGCCGAGATAGCCTGCGCTTCGCTGGTGAGCGGGCCGGCGGGATTGAAACGCTGGGTTTGCGGATCGCCGAAGATGGCGTAGAAGCGTTCGAGATCCGCCATCACCGGCGGGCGCATCTGCAGGCGTTCGCTGAAAAAAGGGTCTGAAGGAGTAAGGCTCATCATCGTTTCTCCCGGCTGGATAAATGAACAGTGTTCACTGTAGAGCAGATTGGTGAAACGGGAAATCCCCCTCTGCGGGTGAGAGGGGGCGAAGGGAATTACAGGAAGGAGTCGTCGTCGTCGCTGTAATCGTCGTCGGCGTAATCCGTGTCGTCCTGATAGCTGGCGTTCTGGAAGCCGTTGTCCTGGTTCAGGAAGCTGCCACCATCGCCGTTGTTGAAGGTATCAAGGTTGTTGGAGGCGTCGAAATTGCGCATTGCGCTGTCGTCCAGCGGCGCCGGGGTTTCCTCGATAATATTTACGATTTCCTGTGGTTGCGAATGGCGGAACATGCCGGTCAGCATGTCGGCCAACACCACGCCGCCGGCGACGCCCGCCGCCGTTTGCAAGGCGCCTCCCAGGAAGCCGCCGGCGCGTGAGGGCGCCGCCTGCTGCGGTTGGGCATAGGCAGGCTGCTGCTGCGCGTAGCCCCCCTGCTGCGCGTTGTTCCAGGCCGCCGTATTTTGCTGCTGCGCCTGATACTGTTCACGCGGGCTTGGCGTGCGGCTGCCGCCGCCGAACAGACCGGCCAGGAAGCCGCCGCTGCTCTGCTGGCCGTTGGCGGTTTGCTGCAGCTGCGCCACCTGGGCCTCCAGCTCTTTGACCCGCTGATCCATCTGCTTGAGCGCCGCTTCCTGAATGATCATCGCCTGCGCCATGTAATAAGGGGCGGAAGGCTGCTCGCGAATATGCTGGTTGATTTGCTGCTCTGCCTGGAGATCCCGTGGGCCCGTCTTGGTCTCGGCTTCTTTCAGGCGGCCAAACAGACCATCGATAAGGCGTTGTTCTTCGGATTGCATAGGAGTACCTCAGGAGATAAATAACGGTGCTGGATGATCATTATCATCCGTAACAATCACCCTAGCGCGTTTACATGAACCAATAAATAAATGGCGGGTAAACTTGCCTATGAATTTGTTACCAATTGCGGCAGCGGGATCAGCATCACCAGCTTCAGACCGGCGTGCTCTGCCGGTTGGAAGGTCAGTTGGCGATAGCGCAGTGTGCCTTGCCGAGAATGCTCGAACGCGCGTTCGCCGCCTTCGCGCGCCATGACGTCATGTTGCTTCCACCAGTGATTAAAGTCTGCGCTGTTGTGCGTCATGTTGCGCACGAAGGCGCGCATCTCTTCGGTATTTTGATGATGGCTGGTCTCGGCGCGAAACTCGGCCACCACGCGGCGAGCGCGTTCCTCCCAATCGCTGATCAGCGTTTTCGCTAATGGGTGGAAGAACATGAAGTGCAGCAGGTTGGGGCTGTTGGCCACATCCAGCCAGCCGCTGAACAGCGCCGCCGCCTGCGGGTTCCAGGCGACGACGTTCCAGGTCACGTCCAGCAGGTAGCAGGGCACCGTCATCTGGTGCACGCTTTGCAGCACCGCGTCGTTGGCGGTTTCGCGGTGTGTTTCCTGCTCGGGGTCGGCGATGCGCGCCAGGGTAAACAGGTAATGGCGTTCGGCCGGGCCGAGCCGCAGCGCCTTGGCGATGCGTGCCAGCGTATAGGGGGAAATGGATACCTCGCGGCCCTGTTCGATCCAGGTATACCAGGTGGCGCTGATGCCGCTGATTTGCGCCAGCTCTTCGCGCCGCAGGCCGCTGGTGCGACGGCGCGAGGAGCTGGGCAGGCCGAGCATTTCCGGCGTGATGCGTTCGCGGTGCGCCCGCAGGAACGCGCCGAGGGCCTTTGGCCCGGATAAGGCTTCTGATGACATAGCGTGGTACCTATTTATACCAGGATAACTGCTCATATTGTACCCGTATAGTAGCCTGATTATAGTAGCCGAAAGCCTTCAGGCACAGGCGCAAGCCGGATAATAACGGGAGCAAACATGAGCATCAGCAACAGCCATAAAAACGCGGTAGACCGGCAGTTCGGCGAGCAGGCCAACGCCTACTTAACCAGCGCGGTGCATGCGCAGGGCAAGGATTTGCAACGCCTTGCACAGTTACTGGAACCGCACGCCGGCGCGCGCCTGCTCGATCTGGGCTGCGGCGCCGGGCATGCCAGCTTCACGGCGGCTGCCAGGGTGGAGCAGGTGGTGGCCTACGATCTGTCGGCGCAAATGTTGGCGGTGGTGAAGCAGGCGGCGGCGGAAAAAGGCCTGAATAACATTCAGCAGCAGCAGGGCGTGGCGGAGTCTTTACCGTTTGAAGACGCCAGCTTCGATCTGGTCATCAGCCGCTATTCGGCGCACCACTGGCACGACGTCGGCCAGGCGCTGCGCGAGGTCAGGCGGGTACTCAAACCGGGCGGCAGCGCGATCTTTATGGACGTGGTCTCGCCGGGGCATCCGCTGCTGGATATCTACCTGCAAACCGTGGAAGTGCTGCGCGACACCTCGCACGTGCGCAACTATGCGCCGGGCGAGTGGCTGACGTTGCTGACCGAAGCCGGGCTGATGGTACGCGAAGTGACGGCGGATCGATTGATGCTGGAGTTCGGCAGTTGGGTGGCGCGTATGCGCACGCCGGCGCATTTCGTCACCGCGATCCGCGCGCTGCAACAAAGCGTGTCGGAAGAGGTGGCGGCGCATTTCGCCATTCAGCCGGACGGCTCCTTTACCAGCGACATCATGATGTTTGAAGTGACGAAGGGCTGAAAGCAACGGGGCAGCCGATGAAGGCTGCCCCGTGAAACGCGATTGACTGCGATACGCTTATTTCTTGTCTTCCAGCAGGCAGCGGTAGATCAGGCCGCCGATAATGCCGCCGACCAGCGGCACCAGCCAGAAGACCCACAGCTGCTGCAGCGCCCAGGTGCCCTGGAAGATCGCTACGCCGGTGCTGCGCGCCGGGTTGACGGAGGTGTTGGTCACCGGGATGCTGATCAGGTGGATCAGCGTCAGCGTCAGGCCGATCGCCAGCGGGGCAAAGCCTGCCGGCGCGCGCTTGTCGGTCACGCCGTGAATAACGATCAGGAAGAAGGCGGTCAGTACCAGCTCAATCACGATCGCGGCTTGCAGAGAATAACCGCCCGGTGAGTGTTCGCCGTAACCGTTGGAGGCGAAGCCGCCTGCGGTGGCGTCGAAACCGGCTTTGCCGCTGGCGATCAAATACAGCACCGCCGCTGCGGCGATACCGCCGATGACCTGAGCGATAACGTAAGGAATAACGTCTTTCGCCGCGAAACGGCCGCCGGCGAATAAGCCGACGGTGACGGCCGGGTTAAAATGCCCGCCGGAAATATGGCCGACGGCATAGGCCATCGTCACCACGGTCAGACCGAAAGCGAGCGCGACGCCGAGGAAACCAATACCCAGCTGTGGGAATGCCGCTGCCAATACTGCGCTACCACAACCACCAAACACCAACCAAAATGTGCCAAAAAATTCAGCAAAAAGTCGCTTTGACATAGATTCCATCCTGCGGAATAGACTAACGGGCGTTAGCACTAAAAACTATAGAACAGCTTTTTGAGTTCATGCAGATATTCTATAGAATTTTCTTAATGCACCTTGAATAACGGCGGTATTAAATCCCCGGTATTTTATTTTGTCTATGAGAAAAACACCGTTTTTCCCCGTACTGACGCGCGTTTGCCGATTTTTTTATCTTTGCTATAAGAATTTACCCTAAGCAAAATGGCGGGCTATTTTCGGGCGGTTTTTTCCAGCGGTTTTCTCCATTCAATACGCTCAGGTTAATTGCTAATTTCTATTTGCCAGCCAACCTTATTGCTTGTTTTACATTTGACGAAGCGCCTGTTGTCATCTAAGTGTCATGCTAAATTAATATCTTCTTCTGCCTGATAACGCTTCATTCAACCTCGGGTAAAAAACATGAGAATAAAATCGCTCTCCCTGCTGTTGGCTTCGCTGTTTCCGGTATTCACCTACGCTGCAGATATTGAGGTGGCGCGTTATGTGGTCGGCTTCCCCGGCGGGGAACGCGTCGCCTATCAGGGGGCGTTTGCCAGGCATTTTCCGCAGGGGTTGCCGGTGGGGATCGGCTCAGGGCTGTCGTTCAATCGCAAGCAGGGCGACGATCTGGTGCTGACGACGCTGACCGATCGCGGCCCGAATGCTGATGCCCCGGCGGTGGGCAAGCAAGAAGCCAAGATTTTCGCCAATCCGCAATTCACGCCTCTGTTGATGGACATTCGTATCGGCGGCGGCAAGGCCGTGGCCGAGAATGCGCGGCCCTTGCATGACGAAAAAGGGCCGATTAGCGGGCTGCCGCTGCCGAGCGAGCTGATTGGTTCCACGAACGAAGTGGCGTTGAACGATGCGCTGCAACCGCTGTCCGGCGATCGCCGTGGGTTGGATACCGAAGGTATCATCGGTGACGGCAACGGCGGCTATTGGCTGTGTGACGAGTATGGCCCGTTTCTGATCCATGTCGACGACAAAGGCAAAATTCTCGCCAAATATGGCCCAACGCCGCAGGCCGGCGAGCAGGCGGTGGCGAGCGGTTTGCCGAACATCCTGAAGTGGCGCCAGCCTAACCGCGGTTTTGAGGGGCTGACCCGGATGCCGGATGGGCGCATTCTGGCGGCGGTGCAGAGCACGCTGGATGTCGATGGTAAAAGCAAAAACAAGGCGCAGTTTACCCGGCTGGTGAGCTTCGATCCGCGCAGTGGCAAAACCGCCATGTATGGATATCCCATCGATATCGACCGCTATAAAAAAGCCAAAGACGCCAAGATTGGCGATATCGTGGCGTTGGACAATCAGCGCATCCTGTTGATTGAACAGGGAACCGATAAAGATAAGGCGATGATCAACAAGATCTATCTGGTGGATCTCGCGCAGGCCAGCGATCTGAGTACGTTTGACGGCCAGGGTAAAGCGCTGGAGTTCGACGACGCGCAAGATCTGGCTAAACGCGGCGTGAAGCTGGCGCAGAAACGGGAAGTGGCGGATCTGCGCCAGTTGGGCTGGCGCCAGGAGAAAGCGGAAGGGTTGGCGCTGATCGACGATCGCACGCTGGCGGTGATCAATGACAACGATTTCGGCTTGCAGGCGAAGCTGGTGGATGCGTCGCCAAAGAGCAAAAAAATCGGTGACTATCAGCTGGAGAAAGAAGGGCGGTTGAGCCTCGACGGCGACAAGACCGATGCCCGTATCGAATTGCGCCCTCTGGAGCAGCCGGAGTCGCTGAGCGAGCTCTGGGTGCTCACCTTGCCGCAACCCTTGAAGTGATCGAGAGGGGGCGACAGCGCCCCCGTCAGGCCGTTGACAAACGTGGTTTTTCCTCCTTTGTGGCCATCAGCCGAAAATCAATAAATTGATTTTCCTTGTTTTTTATCCGCTGCTCTCTGCAAACCCGGCAATGGCATGAGGTTTGTCATCAATCTCACAGCGGGGGCGGTGATGCCCCCGTTTGCTTCAGGTCTCCGCGTGCCGCTGCGGCGCTCTGCCGCGCGAGATGCTCTCCCACACCGCCACCACCACCATGATCAGCGTCGTCAGGCCATTGACCATCAGCAGATCGGTTAAATAGGCGGCGGGGGCCAATACCGCCAGCGCCAGCAGCCCAACCAGGTGCGACAGCGGGAAGCGGCGATACACCAACCGTTTATACAGCGCGTTGGCGAACAGGTAAATCGCCGGGCCGAGCAGCAGCACCGCCGCCGTGGCGTGTTGGATGCGGCCGTCGGGATGGGCGATCACCAGCTCGTTGGCCACGGCGCAGACGATGATGGCACCCACCAGCGCGACGTGCACGTAGTGGAAATAAGCGCCCAGCTGGCCGGGGTTTTCCGCCTGGCTGATGGCGTGGCTGCCGGCTTTGCTGCTGGTGTCGAAGTAAACCCACCACATCGCCAGGCTGCCGAGAAAGGCCACCAGCGAAGCGATGAGCACCGGCAGGCTCCAGCTTTCCATCTCGCTCAGGGTGGCGCCGGTGATCAGAATGGTTTCCCCCAGCGCCACGATCACGAACAGTTGGCAGCGCTCCGCCAGATGGTGGCCTTCGATGGTCCATTCGCTGCTGCTGTCCGAGCGCCCCAGCACCGGCAGACGGAAGCCGAACATCGGCGAGACGTATTCGCACAAGACGGCGAACGCCCACAGTGCCAGGCGAGTATGGCCTTCCGCCAGCCCGCCGGCGATCCAGAAGACGGCGGAGATGCACAGCCAGCCGAGGATGCGGCGAAAGTTTTGTTTCAACGGGTGGCCAGGCGCCAGCAGGCGCAATACCGTGGCGGAGCGGCCGACCTGAATAGCGACATAAAACAGCGCGAAGATCAGGCCGCGCTCGCCAAACGCCTGCGGCAGCGCGGCGGCGGCGAACAGCCCCAGCAGCATGATCGCGAACAGCAGCAGGCGGATCTGGCGGGTATCCGGATTGAACCAGTTGGTGACCCAGGCGGTGTATTGCCAGGCCAGCCAGACGGCAAACCACAGCAGCAGGGTTTCCAGCGCGCCGGTCAGCGTCAGGTGATGCAACAGATAGTGGGAAAGTTGGGTCACGGCGAAAACGTAGATCAGATCGAACAGCAGCTCGGAAAATGAGACCGATGCGCCCTGACCGTCACGCACGCGCAGCAGGTTTTGCGACATAAGCGTTCTTCCTTAAAAGGGTAAGCCACAAAATCAGCGTAGCTCAGCGCGCTCCGGCGGGTAAAAAATCTTAAATAGACGCGGCGCGCATGCTTTATCTCGCACCGTCTTTAATTGTTCATCAAATAGGGGTAAGGTGAGGTCTATAAAGTCATTCCTGCCTGAAAATACACACCCATTCTTACTTCCTCCTTATTCTCCTCACAATGATTGATGTTCTTTACGTTGCATGACGTCCGTTTTCATTGGCTAGCGGATAATTAACATCACTGACCACGAGCTAATAAACAAGAACACCTGGAGTCAATCATGAAACTCATCCCAAGCATCGCAGCCGTATTGATCGCCGCCGCTTCTTTCTCCACTTTCGCCGCGCCGCTGTCGTCGGTGAAACAGGTCAACAGCGAGCAGGCCGCCAATCTGCAAAGCATCGGCGTCGTGTCGGTTTCCGGCATTAGCGGCTCACCGCATGATGCCATCACCGCCCTTAAAGAAAAAGCCGCGGCGGACGGCGCCAGCCATTATCGCATTATCGGTCTGGACACCCCCGGGGATTCCAGCAACTGGCGCGGCAATGCGGAAATTTATCGCTAAGCATTGGTTTTTTTACGCTCTGGCCGCGGCAACGCGGCCAATAAAATAAACGGTCGCAATAATTATCTGAATAGTCGGTGTATAAACGACTTATTCTCAGGTCATTATTACGGCCGTTTTTCTTTGCGTGCCGTTGATGAGGTTGCATTTTATTACAACTGTGTCTGCCGCTTTCGGAATCATGTTAATGATTACTTAAGAAATTCGGCTCACATTGAGGGCTTAACCCAAGGAGGCCTCAATGTTAAATGCGACCCGGCTGCAACTGATGAATCACTTCGCTTACCTGCAGCAATTTATGGCTTCACCGCGCACCGTCGGTACGCTGGCACCTTCTTCCCCGTGGCTGTGTCAGGCGATGCTGAACCAGATTGAATGGACCCGGGCGCTGTCGATCGCGGAACTGGGCGCGGCCGACGGGGTGTTGACCAAACGCATTCTGGGGCGGATGCGCGCCGATGCGGCGCTGGAGGCTTTCGAAATCCAACCCCATTTCGTGCATCGGCTGCGCGGGATAGACGATCGGCGGCTGCAGGTGATGGGCCACTCTGCGACCCGGATGGCCACGGATTACGACGTGGTGTTTTCCTGCCTGCCGCTGTTGTCGATCCCGGTCAGGATCAGCGTGCGCATTCTTCAGCAGGCCCGGCAGCGGCTGCTGGCGCGCAACGGCACGCTGGTGTTGTTTCAATACAGCCACCTGTCGGAAAAATTGCTATCGCGCTATTTTCACTGGAAGCGCCTGCGGGTAGTGCGCAACTTCCCGCCGGCGCTGGTGTATGTCTGTACGCCGCGTTAGCTACAGCGTTTTCGTCATCACCACCACCACCTCTTCGTCATGTTGCCGCCGGCGTTCCACAGGATGCCAACCCCAGCCGGCGTACAGCGCTTCCGACTTGTCGGTGATGAGATGCAGAACCGAGTGATGGCGTTGCCGCGCCGCCTCGACGATGGCCATTTCAAGACGGTGGGCGATGCCCTTGCGGCGGTGATCGGGATGCACGAAGACGCCGGCCAGCCACGGAGTGAGATCCTGGCGCTGGTGATCGTCGCTGGGCCACAGGCTGGCCATGCCGACCGGACGATCGCCGTCGATCATCATCAGCGTCAGGTGATCGTCGCTTGGCCGGCTGCATTGGGCGAAACGCAGCTGGGTGCGCGCCAGCGAACCGCCGCGCTGTGAACCCCATTGGCCGAAAGCCCAGGCGGCGCACACATCGGCAAACTGCGGGCACTCCGACAGCGGAATGATGCGTTGAGTCATGGAGGTCTCCCGGTTTTTTTGCTGTTTCCCCCTCCTATTTAACCGATTTTTCCGCCATTTTTTTAACTTTTTAAAGCCGCTATTTTAGCGGTTTCACGGTGTTTCACCGCATGCCCGGCACCGTTTCCCGGATTTCTTTTGGCAATCGCGGCGTGGGATTGCAAGTGCTAATGAGAGTGATTATCATGCGCACACTATTTCCCCCGTTTCGGCTCAATCATGCGCAATTCCCTCATTTTACTGCTGCTTTCCCTGTGGTTCGGCATGTTCTCCGCCCAGGCGAAGACGGTAACCGACATCACCGGCCGCCAGGTCGCGGTGCCGGACAACCCGCAGCGCATCGTGGTGGGGGAAAGCCGCATGCTGTATACGCTGGCGCTGCTGGAGCCGGGCAACCCGGCGCAGCGCATCGTCGGCTGGCCGGCGGATCTGGCGCGCTTTGATGCGCAAAGCTGGCAGCTGTATACGCAGAAGTTTCCACAGATAGCCCAGATCCCCGTCATCAGCGGCAATAACTTTCGCCAGGTCAACATCGAAAGCCTGCTGCAGCTGAAGCCGGATCTGGTGATTTTGGCGCGCTACGCGCGTGAAGACGGCGACAACGATCTGCTGGTTTCCGCACTGAGCAAGGCCGGCGTGGCGGTGATCTACGTCGATCTGCGCATCGATCTGCTGAACAACACCGTGCCGAGCGTGCGGCTGCTGGGCGAAGTGCTCAATCGTCAGCAACGCGCCGAGCAGTTCATCGCGTTTTATCAGCAGCATATGACGGTGATCCGGCAACGGCTGGCGGGCTATCAGGGGCCGAAGCCCAGGGTGATGCTGCACCTGCATCTGGGGCGGCGCGACACCTGTTGCACCACCGCCGCGCACGGCAACCTCGGCGATCTGCTGACCTTCGCCGGCGGCGACAACATCGCCAACGCCAGCGTCAAAGGGGTGTATGGCGAACTGAACCCGGAAACCATTCTGAGCGCCAATCCTGACGTGTACCTCGCCACCGGCATGGCCGGCCCGCAGGGCAAACGGCTGTCCGATCTGCGTCTCGGGCCGCAGGTCAGCCCACAGGAGGCCGCCGACAGCTTCCGCCAACTGATCGCCAAACAGCCGATGCTGGCCAGCCTGCAGGCGGTGAAAAACCACCGCGCCTGGAGCGTCTGGCACAACTTTTACCTCAGCCCGTACCATGTCGTGCTGGTCGAGATGTTCGCCAAAGCGTTTTACCCGGATCTGTTCGCCGACATCAACCCGCAGCAGACCTTCCAACAGTTGTATCAGCAGTTTTTGCCGTTACCTTTTTCAGGGACCTATTGGAGTCAGTTAGATAATGAATAACAACAAGCGCGGCTGGTGGTGCGCATTGCCTTTGGCAGCCTGCGCGACATCGCCGGCGTGGGCGGCGGAAAAAGCCGCGCCGCAGGAAGAGAGCCTGGTGGTGGTCGGCCGCAAAGACGCCGACGGCGTGCAGAGCTATCAGCCGTTGACCAGCGTCACCGGCACCCGCAGCGAAACCAACCTGCTGAACGTGCCGCAGGCGATCGACGTGGTGCCGCAACAGGTGATTACCGATCAGGCGGTCAGCAGCCTGGACGAAGCGCTGTACAACGTCAGCGGCATAACCCAGGCCAACACGCTGGGGGGCACCCAGGACGCGGTAATGAAACGCGGCTTCGGCGACAACCGCGACGGCTCCATTCTGCGCGACGGCGTGCGCTCGGTGCAGGCGCGCAACTTTACGCCGACCACCGAGCGGGTGGAGGTGCTCAAGGGGCCGGCCTCGATGCTGTACGGCATGGGCGAGCCGGGCGGGATGATCAACATGATCACCAAAAAACCCCAGCTGCAGCAGCATACCCACGTGGAAGGCTGGGGCAGCAGTTTCAACGGCGGCGGTGGCCAGCTCGACGTTACCGGGCCGCTCGGCACGTCGGGGTTTGCCTATCGGATGATCGTCGATCACGATGAAACCGATTACTGGCGCAACTTTGGCCGCAATCGCCAGACGGTGATCGCGCCCTCGCTGATGTGGTACGGCGAGAACACTACCGTGCGGTTGGCCTATGAACATATGGAATATCTGGTGCCGTTCGATCGCGGCACCATTATCGATTCACGCACCGGCAAACCGGTGAATACGCCGCGCGATCGCCGTTTCGACGAGGCTTATAACGCCACCCGCGGCGATCAGGACAGCGTCACTCTGCAGATCGATCAAACGCTCAATGAGCGCTGGAAAAGCTCGCTGACCTACGCCTACAGCCGCAACAGCTACAGCGACAACCAGGCGCGCGCCACGGCGCTGGACCCGGAGAGCGGCGCATTGAGCCGCCAGGCCGACTCGACCGCCCATGCCGTCAGCCACGCCAACGCGGTGCAGCTGACGCTCAATGGTGACGTGGACTGGGGCAGCATCAACCACCAGATGCTGTTCGGCTTTGATTTTGAAGATAACCGCACCTACCGCGGCGACATGATCCGCGGTAAAAAGAACAAAGATTTCAATATCTATCATCCGGTATACGGCCTGATGCCGCCGTCGACGGCGGTCAGCGCCAAAGACAGCGACCAGCGGGAAAATCTCACCAGCTACGGCTGGTTTATGCAGGATTCCATCCAACTGACCGATAAATGGCTGGTGATGGGCGGGCTGCGCTACGACGCTTTCGACGTCTATGCCGGCAAGGGGCGGCCGTTCCAGACCAATACCGACAGCTCGGACGGCAAGCTGGTGCCGCGCGCCGGGGTGGTCTACAAGCTGACGCCTTACGTGTCGCTGTACAGCAGCTATACCGAGTCGTTCAAGCCGAACTCTTCCATCGCCACCCAGATTGATTCGCTGCCGCCGGAGCAGGGCAAGTCGTGGGAAGTCGGCGGCAAGCTGGCGCTGCCGAACGGTGTTACCGGCACGTTGGCGCTGTTCGACATCACCAAGCGCAACGTGATGGTCAGTGAGCTGGTGGAGGGCGAAACCGTGACGCGCACCGCCGGGCGCGTGCGTTCGCAGGGCGTGGAGCTGGACGTGGCCGGTAATCTCACCGACTCGCTGAGCCTGATCGGTTCCTATGCGTATACCGACGCACGTGTGGTGGACGATCCGGACAACAAGGGCAAAGAGATGACCAACGTGGCGCGCCACACCGCCTCGCTGTTCCTGACCCAAAACCTGGGCAGCCCGGGTCTCTACAGCGGCGATGAGGTGCGCATTGGCGCCGGTGCGCGCTACGTAGGGCGCCGCCCGGGTGATGCTGCCAACAGTTTCTACCTGGATAACTACACCGTTGCCGATGCGTTCGCCGCTTACACCATGCCGATCAACGGCTATCGGGTGAAATGGCAACTGAACGTGAAGAACCTGTTCGATAAAACCTACTACCCGTCCAGCGGCGGCAATTTGCGCGTGGCGGTGGGGGAACCGCGTGAGGTGGTGCTGCGCGGCAGTGTCGATTTCTAAGCCACGGGCGGTGAAATTTGCTTAAATAACCGCCCCAACGTTAAGGAGAACCCATGAGCCTGCAGATTCGTTTGGCGCAGCAGCGGGATATCGCGCATCTGATGGCGGTTGAACGCTCGGCGGCGCAGTTGTTTCGCCAACAGCCGGAATGGCGCTTTATTGCCGAAGGCGAGGTGATGGCCCCGCAGCAGCATGCCGCGTTTATCGCCGAGCGCCGTGAATGGCTGGCGGAAAGCGACAACGGCGAGTGCGCCGGTTTCATCGCCGTGCTGGCTCAGGGGGAAGACTGGCACATCGCCGAATTGTCGGTCGCCGGCACCTGGCAGCGGCAGGGCGTCGGCCGCCGCCTGATCGGCGCGGTGGCGGAAGAGGCCAAACGGCAGGGGGCCGGCCGCCTGACGCTCACCACCTTCATTGAGGTGCCGTGGAATGCGCCTTACTACCGGCGGCTGGGATTCCGGCCGCTTGAGGGCGCGCAGCTCACGGCCGCCTTGCGGCGGCATCTGGATGAGGATCTGGCGCACGGCTTTGCCGTCGGCAGTCGCTGTGCCATGGAATTTACACTATCGTAAATATTGAAATACAGAGCGGGCAGGGTATGATGCTGCCACCACGCCATCGCACCCGCTCGGCATTTTGGTATGCAAAGCACTCAAGTCACCGCATAAGGGACAACCCGTAATGACACAAACCCTGTTCATGATAGGCGCTCGCGGAGCCGGCAAGACCACGGTAGGCCGCGCATTGGCGCTGGCGTTGGGCTATCAATTCGTCGATACCGATCTGTTTATGCAGCAAGCGGCGCAGATGAGCGTGGCGGAAATGGTCGAGCGCGAGGGTTGGCTGGGGTTCCGCCGCCGTGAGACCGTCGCGTTGCAAACCGTGACTAAGCCGTCAACTATAGTTGCCACCGGCGGCGGCGCGATCCTGGCGGAAGAGAATCGTCAGTTTATGCGCCAGCATGGCACCGTTATCTACCTGCGCGCGCCGGCCAGCGTGTTGGCGCAGCGGTTGGAAGAATACCCGGAAGATGCGCAGCGCCCGACGCTCACCGGCAGGCCGATCGCCGAAGAGATGCGCGAGGTGCTGGCCGCGCGGGAAGCGCTGTATCAGGATGCCGCACATTACGTGATGGACGGCGCCGCCGATCCGCAGCGGGTGGTGGAACAAATCCTCGCGGTGCTGCCGCGTGAGACGGTGAAATAACCTTTTCTTCTCTTCGGGCGCTGTGCGCCCGTTTTTCTATTCCGTTTGCCGAACGGCCGCAAAGTATGCCCCGGGCGTGACGCCGAAGCGGCGGCGAAAGGCGGCGATGTAGGCGCTGACGTTATCATAGCCGCAGGCGTCGGCCACCTCGCCAACCGCTTTGCCGCGTGATAACCCCTCCAGTGAACGCAATACCCGCGCCTGCTGGCGCCACAGCGCGAAACTGATGCCGGTTTCCTGCAGAAAACGGCGGCTCAGAGTGCGCGGGCTGAGCCCGGCCCAGATGGCCCAGTCGCGCTGGCTGCGCGGGCTGGCGGGATCGTTCAGCAGCGCCCGGGCGATGTTCAGCAACCGGGCGTCCTGCGGCAGCGGCAATTGCAATGGCGCGCGGCTTGCCGCGTGCATTTCGTCCAGCAGCACCTGCAGCAGCCGCCGTTGCGGCGCACTCAGCGGGCCGGCGGGGAACTGCGCGATGCGCTCCACCAGGGCCTGCAACAACGCAGAGGCCGTGAACAGCTGCGGCAGCGGCGGCATCTCCGGCACGCTTTCCATCGGCAGATACAGGCTCCAGCCCGCCACGTCGCCACAGGCCAGCGCCTGATGGGGGCACCCCGGCGGCAGCCAGCCCAGCGCACCGCCGGTGATCGCCCATTGCCGGCCAGGCAGTTCCAGCGCCAGCATGCCGCGCGTCAAGAGATAGATTTGGCCGCCGTCGTGCCGGTGCCAGGGCGTCAGGTGCTTTCTTTCATGCTGAAGGCGTTGGCTGCGGATTTGCGTCATGTTGGCCGTTTAACGTTATTGAAAGTCTTGATGTGGTTATTATGCCATCGCCTGGCCGGGATAGGATCGCCGTTCACCCTATTTCGGAGAAATGTGATGACTCAACTTACCCCGCTGAATCTGGTGCTCGATACGCTGCAGCAGATCGTCGCCAACCCGGAGCATCGGCCGGCCCAGCTCGCCGCCCGCTTCAGCGCAGACTACCGCCAGCAGGTGGATGGCAAGGTGCTGCACTTCGAGCAGTTTGAGCAGCATATGGCGCTGCTGAAGCGGCAAACCCGCCGCATGACGCTGAGCATCATCGCGGCGGCGGAGCAGGGCGAGGCGGTGCTGACCCACCATCTGGTCGAGGTGGAAAAGCGTGACGGTTCCCGCTGCCGCGTGCGGGTGTTGGCGCACTTCACCGTGCGTGAAGGGCGTATTTGCGCCTGCGACGAATTGACCGAGCTGTTGACGGGCGCTCCCGGCGATCGCGATCTTGGTTCGCGCGTGTCGGAATGAGGGCGGCTGCTATACTTGCTACTGTGTGAAACACACGGGAGAACGGCATGCGCGAAAATGATCAACCTGCTTATCCACGGAGCGCCCGCGTCGTAGAGGTGTTTCGGGGGGACCCGAACCTGCATCTGCGCCGTTTTGAAGTGCGCACCGACGACATTGAGCCGAATACGCTGCTCAGTGAACATGAAACCGAGCAGGAAGCGCTCGACGCCAAGCATCGCTATGAAGACGAGGCGTTAGAGCTCTGACCTGCAGCCCAGCGGAAACCGGCGTCAGGCCGGTTTCCTGTTTATCCCCCCGCGTTAGCACATATTTCCCAGAACAATATTGATAATGATAATCATTTATGTGATTTTTATCGCCCCTATTGGGTGTTTCACTTCTGGGAAAAGAGATGTCCAATTCCGAGTTGCAGGCGCTGTTTCTGCGCCATATGCGGCCGCTGCAAGCCTATTTGAACGCCAAACTGCGCGACCCACAGCTGGCCGCGGATTTGGCGCAGGAAAGTTTTACCCGCCTTACCGAGCAATATCCGCAGGGTAACATTCTCGATATCGAAGCCTACCTGTATAAAACCGCCAAAAACCTGATGCTCGACCATCTGCGCCAGCAGCAGCGGCGGCAGACCGAAGCGGTCGAAGACGACATTCTGGCGCAGTATCCCTCCGGTGAACCGGCGCTTGAACAACTGGCGATCGATAGCCAATTGCTGCAGCTGTTGCAGCAGGCGCTGGCGGACATGCCGCCGCGCACGCAGCAGATTTTCCGCCTTAACCGGCTCGATGGCCTGACCCAGGCGCAGGTGGCGGCGCAGCTGGGCGTGTCGCTCAGCACGGTGGAAAAACACCTGGCCAGCGCGCTCGAGCGGCTGATGGCGCGGATGGAAGAACAATAATGGCAATTTTTTTACGGGTTTATCCGCGCTCAGACGTCTTAACCTATAACCAGAAAAAACAGAGGTCTATGCCATTATGAAACCGCTAACCGCACAGGCGCGACAGCAGGCGGCCGCCTGGGCCGTGAGCCTGGCCGAAGGGGCGCTGCCGGCCGATCGGCGGCGAGCGTTGGACGCCTGGCTGGCCGCCGATCCGCAGCATCCGGCGGCGCTGCGTCAGGCTCGCCTGCTGTGGACGACGCTGGGACAGCTGTCGCCTGAGCAGCGGCAGGCGTTACAACCGCAGGTGGCGACGCTGAAAACGTCATCCCATCGCAGGTGGCCCCGCTGGGCGGCGGCGGCGGCGGTGGCGATCGCCGTTTCCTTCGGCGTTTATCGCGGGCCGGATCTATGGATTGGCATGCAGGCGGATTATCAAACCGTTCGCGGCGAGGTGCGCGAAGTTGCGTTGCCGGACGGCAGCCGGGTGGCGCTGGACAGCGACAGCGCGATCGCACTGGTGTATTCCGCAGGCGAACGCAAGGTGCGGCTGCTTAGCGGCGCCGCCTATTTTGTCGTCGCGCCGTTGGGCGGGCCGGAAAGTCGCCCGTTCAGGGTGGAGGCGGAAAACGGCGTCACCCAGGCACTGGGCACCGAGTTCAGCGTGGCGCGCACCGAGCAGGGCGTCGACGTCAGCGTGCATCAGCACAGCGTGCGGGTAACGCTTGAGCGCGGTGAGCGTTCGCTGGTGGTCGCGCAACGCCAGGCGGCGCATTACCGCAACGGGCAGCTGCAGCTGACGCGGCAAACGGCCGGTGATGACGCCTGGCGGCGCGGCTGGCTGGTGATCGACCGCCAACCGCTGACGCAGGCGCTCGCGCAGCTCAACCGCTATCGCGAGACCCGCATCGTAGCGATCAATCCCGAACTCAGATCGCGTACGGTCAGCGGCGTGTTCGCGCTCAATAAACTCGACGACGGCGTCGGCGCCATTCGTCAGGAACTCTCCGCCCGCCAGCTGAATCTCCCCGGCATCACGCTGCTTTACTGAGCGGCGCAGGCGGGCCGGGATGCCCGTTTCGCCGCTATTTTCACTTTCTGTAAAAAATCTTTACGGGTTTTTGCCTCCCGGAACGTCCTTATGTTTAAACGAGATTGATTTCCATTATCACTTGGTTTGACATTCTTTCGGGTGGAACACACACGCATGCTTATTCACAAGGGAACCACGCCGGCCGGCCGCTTGGCCACGGCGGTACGCGCCGCGCTGGCGGCGATGATGTTGACTCAACCGGCTGTGGCGCTCGCCGTCCAGGCTGAGGCGAACGGTGCGCAGGCCGCACAGCAAAAGCATTTCAACATTGCGGCGCAGCCGCTGCAGAGCGCCATGTTGCGCTTCGCCGAGCAGGCCGGCATGCAGGTGTTTTTCGACGAGGTGAAACTCGACGGCATGCAGGCGGCGGCGCTGAACGGCAGCATGAGCGTTGAACAGGGCCTGAGGCGCTTGATCGGCGGCAATCCGGTGGCTTTCCGCCTGCAGCCGCAGGGGCAGATCGTATTGAGCCGGCTGCCGACGGCGAACGGCGATGGCGGCGCGCTGGCGCTGGACAGCCTGACGGTGCTGGGCGCCGGCGGCATCAACGCCAACGATTGGGTTTACGACGAACCGCGCTCGGTCAGCGTCATTAGCCGCGAACAGATGGACAACCGCCCGGCGCGGCACGCGGCCGATATTCTGGAACAGACCACGGGGGCCTATTCCAGCGTCAGTCAGCAAGATCCGGCGCTGTCGGTCAACATCCGCGGCATACAAGACTATGGCCGGGTGAACATGAACATCGACGGCATGCGGCAGAATTTTCAAAAGAGCGGCCATGGCCAGCGTAACGGCACCATGTACATCGATTCTGAACTGCTGTCCGGCGTGACCATCGACAAGGGCACCAGCGGCGGTATGGGCAGCGCCGGCACGCTCGGCGGCATCGCCACCTTCAATACCGTCAGCGCGAGCGATTTCCTGGCGCCGGGCAAAGAGCTGGGCGGCAAGCTGCACGCCAGCACCGGCGATAACGGCACCCACTTCATCGGCAGCGGCATACTGGCATTGGGCAACGAAACCGGCGATATCCTGCTGGCCGCCAGCGAACGCCACCTCGGCGACTATTGGCCCGGCAATAAGGGCGACATCGGCAACATTCGCATCAATAACGACACCGGCAATTACGATCGCTACGCCGAGAGCATCAAGAACAACAAAATCCCCGACACCCATTACCGCATGCACTCGCGGCTGGCCAAGGTGGGCTGGAATCTGCCCGCCAACCAGCGCCTGCAGCTGAGTTATCTGCAGACCCAGACCGCATCGCCGATCGCCGGCACCTTGACTAACCTGGGCACTCGCCCGCCCTACGAACTGGGCTGGAAGCGCACCGGCTACACCGACGTGATGGCGCGCAACGCGGCGTTCGACTACAGCCTGGCGCCGGAAGACGTCGACTGGCTAGATTTTCAGGCCAAGCTGTATTACGTCGATACTCAGGATGACAGCGACACCTACAGCACCAGTTCGCTGCTGGACAACGGCTACGCGACGCGCACCCGGCTGCGTACCTATGGCGCACAGGCGCAAAACACCTCGCGCTTCAGCCTGGCGCCGGGGCATGACTTCCGCGCCAATTACGGGCTGGAGTTCTATTACGACAAAGCCACCAGCGACTCTTCCCGCCAAGGCATGGATGGGGTGACGCCGGCCGGCAACCGTTCGGTAGCCAGCCTGTTCGCCAATCTGACCTATGACTACGACGGCTGGCTGACGTTGGAAGGCGGGCTGCGTTACGACCGCTATCGCCTGCGCGGCCAGACCGGTCTGAGCTACGCCGACTTCCCGTATACGGCGGAGAATCCCTGCAAACAGCTGCGGCTGCGCAACTGCCTGGCGACGACCACGCAGCAGGAGTGGAACGTCGATCGCGATCAGGGCAAGCTGTCGCCGACGCTGGCGCTGGCGGTGCGCCCCGGCGTGGAGTGGCTGGAGCTGTATACCACCTACGGCAAATCCTGGCGGCCGCCGGCGATCACTGAAACGCTGACCAACGGCAGCGCGCACAGCACCTCTACGCAATATCCCAACCCGTTCCTGCAGGCCGAGCGCTCGCGTGCCTGGGAAGTGGGGTTCAACGTACAGCAGCCTGACCTGTGGTTTGAGGGCGATCGGTTGGTGGCCAAGGTGGCCTATTTCGACACCAAAGTGGATAACTACATCAACCTGGCGATTAACCGCGACAAGCCGGGGCTGGTGCAGCCGAGCATCGGCAACGCCGCCTACGTCAACAATCTGTCGAAAACCCGTTTCCGCGGGCTGGAGTACCAGCTCAACTATGACGCCGGGGTGTTCTACGCCGACCTGACCTACACCCACATGATCGGTAAAAACGAGTTTTGCTCCAGGAACGCCTGGCTGGGCAATCGCCTGCGTTACGGCGCCAACTCCCGGCCGGGCAATTTCTACGCGGAGCAGGATCCGACGGCGAATGACGCCGTGTCCTGCGACGGCGGCTCGCAGTTCGGCACCGCCGCTTACCTGCCGGGCGATCGCGGTTCGGTGACGCTGGGCGGCCGCGCTTTCGATCGCAAGCTGGACGCCGGGGTGACCGTGCGCTTCGCGCCGGGCTATCAGGACAGCTCGGTGCCGTCCAACTACCCGTATCTGGCCGACTGGCCGAAATACACCCTGTTCGATCTGTACGCCAGCTACAAACTGACCGACAGCCTGACGCTGCGCGGCTCGGTGGAGAACCTGACCAACCGCGCCTACGTCGTCAGCTACGGCGAGACGCTGGCCAATACCCTGGGGCGCGGCCGCAGCGTGCAGGGCGGGGTGGAGTACCGTTTTTAAGCAGTAAAAGGGCGTTGCTCATCGTTGAGCACAGAGGTCGCCTCGCAAGGGGCGCCGTTCATCAATGGAGATAGAGAAATGGCATTTTCAGTCAATTATGACAGCAGTTTCGGCAGCTACAGCATCCATAACTATCTGAACGAGTGGGCGTCGTCGTTTGGCGATATCAACCACACCAACGGTAATGTCACCGACTCCAACAGCGGCGGTTTCTACGGCGGCAGCCTGTCCGGCAGCCAATATGCCGTGACCAGCACCGCCAATAACATCACCTCGTTCGTGGCGGGCGGCAACCTGACCTACACCCTGTTCAACGCACCGGCGCACACCCTGTACGGTCAACTGGATTCCCTGTCGTTCGGCGACGGCCTGAACGGCGGCGGCTCTACGCCGTACAACATCCAGGTTCCTGACGTCAGCTTCGGCGGCCTGAATCTCAGCAGCCTGCAGGCGCAGGGCCACGATGGCGTGGTACACCAGGTGGTGTACGGCCTGATGTCCGGCGATACCGGCGCGTTGGAAACCGCGCTGAACGGCATCCTCGACGACTACGGTCTGAGCGTCAACTCCACCTTCGATCAGGTGGCGGCGGCGACGGCGGTGGGCGTGCAGCACGCCGACAGCCCGGAATTGCTGGCGGCCTGATCGCGGCCGTTTGCCCGCCGGCGCCGCGTGCCCCGGCGGGCGTTTTCTCGTTTTTAACCGATGGAAAACGCCATGAAAAACGCCGTCAGGCGCGGAGAAGTGATGAGCGTGCTGGCAGCATACCGGCGCGGATTTTGGGGCATTGCGCTGTTTACCGCAGTGATCAACCTGCTGATGCTGGCCCCGGCGCTGTATATGCTGCAGGTCTACGATCGCGTGTTGCCGTCGGGCAACCGCATGACGCTGGCGATGCTGACCCTGATGGTGGTCGGCCTTTACCTGTTTATGGGCCTGCTGGAGTGGGTGCGTAGCCAGGTGGTGATCCGCCTTGGCGCCCAGATGGATATGCGCCTCAATCAGCGAGTCTATGACGCCGCCTTCGAAACCAATTTGAAAACCGGCAACCCGCTGGCGGGGCAGGCATTGAACGATCTGACCAACCTGCGCCAGTTCGCCACCGGCAATGCGCTGTTCGCCTTTTTCGATGCGCCCTGGTTCCCGGTTTATCTGCTGGTGGTTTTTCTGCTCCACCCCTGGCTTGGCGCGTTGGCCAGCGCCGGGGTGATCGTGCTGGTGCTGCTGGCCTGGCTCAACCAGCGGGTGTCGCAGGCACCGCTGGCGGAGGCCGGCCGCGTCGCGCTGAGCGCCACGCAGCAGGCCAACGGCAACCTGCGCAATGCCGAAGCCATCGCCGCCATGGGCATGTTGACCGACTTGCGCCTGCGCTGGCTGCGGCAGCATCAGCAGTTCCTGCTGCTGCAGAACCGCGCCAGCGAGAAAATCGCCGCGGTCACCGCCTGGTCGAAAACCGTGCGGCTGGCGCTGCAGTCGCTGATGTTGGGCTGCGGCGCGCTGCTGGCGGTCAACGGCGACATTACGCCGGGCATGATGATCGCCGGATCGATCCTGATCGGCAGGGTGCTGGGGCCGATCGATCAGCTGATCGGCGCCTGGAAGCAGTGGTCATCGGCGCGCCAGTCCCTGCAGCGGCTGGAGGTGATGCTGGCCTCTAACCCGCCACGAATACCGAGTCTGCCGCTGCCGGCACCCGGCGGTACATTGGCCGTGAATCAGTTGACCGCCAGTGCGCCAGGCGGCACGGCACCGGTGTTGCACGGCGTCAGTTTTCGCCTGGAGGCCGGCGAGGTGCTGGGCGTGATTGGCGCGTCCGGCTCCGGCAAAACCCTGCTGATGCGCCAACTGGTTGGCGCGCTGACGCCGCTCAGCGGTGACGTGCGGCTGGACGGTGCAGACATTCAGCAGTGGGACAAGCAACAACTCGGGCCGCATATCGGCTACTTGCCGCAGGATATCCAGCTGTTCGCCGGTACCCTGACGGATAACATCGCCCGCTTTGGGCAGGTCGACGCCGAGAAGGTGGTGGCCGCGGCGGCGCTGGCCGGCGTGCATCAGCTGATCCTGCATTTACCGAAAGGCTATGAGACCGAGCTGGGTGAAGGCGGCAGCGGCCTGTCCGGCGGCCAACGTCAGCGGGTGGCGCTGGCGCGCGCGCTGTATGGATCTCCGGCGCTGGTGGTGCTGGACGAACCGAACGCCAACCTCGATCGCGAAGGGGAAGGGGCGCTGCAGCGGGCGATCGAAGCGCTGAAGGCGCGCGGCACCACCATCGTGTTGGTGACCCACAAACCGGCGATCCTGGCGACCACCGACAAATTGCTGGTGCTGAGCACCGGCCAGATACAGCACTTCGGCCCCAGCGACGCCATCCTGAAAAAACTGCCTGGTTTTGCGCCCGCCGCCGCACCGGCCAATGCCGGGCGCAGCAACGGCGGCTTCAACGTCAATTACGCCAACTTCGCCAAAACGGCCAGCGGTGAACGAAAAGTATGAGCAATCAGAGTGTGATCCCCGGCGATATCGACGCCCTTTCCCGGCAGTTCGACGAAGGCCGTTATCTGCGGCTGGGAGGCTGGCTGGTGCTGTTGGGGGTTGGCGGTTTCCTGCTGTGGGGGCTGTTGGCGCCGCTGGACAAAGGCGTGCCGGTTTCCGGCAGCGTGGTGGTGGCCGGCAACCGCAAGGCGGTGCAGCACCCGAGCGGCGGCGTGGTGTCGCAGATTCAGGTGCATGAGGGCGACCGGGTCCGCGCCGGGCAGGTGCTGTTGTTGATGGATACCGTCGACAGCCGCACCCAGCGCGATGCGCTGCGCAGCCAGCAGTTGAGCAACGCCGCGCAGCAGGCGCGGCTGCAAGCCGAGCGCGACGGTCTGCAAGCGATCGCTTTCCCGCCATCGCTGCAAACGCGGCGAGAAGAGCCGGAGGTGATGTCGCTGATGCTGCTGCAGCAACAGCTGTTCACCAGCCGCCGTGCGGCGCTGCAGAGCGAGCTGGCGGCGATCGCGGAAAGCATCGCCGGATCGCAGGCGATGTTGGAAGGGGTTCGGCAGTCTTACGCCAGCAAACAGCGGCAAAAGGCCATGCTGCAGGAGCAACTGGGCGGCATGCGCAAGCTGGCGGCGCAAGGGTATGTGGCGCGCAATCGGCTGCTGGATCTGGAGGGGCAGCATGCGCAGATCGACGGCCAGGCATCCGAGGACAGCGGCAATATCGGCCGTCTGGGGCGCCAGATCCTGGAGCTGAAACTGCGGGCGATCCAGCGGCGGGAGGAGTATCAAAAAGAGGTCAGCAGCCAATTGGCCGAGGTACGGATGAAGCTGGACGAGCTGGATAACCGCCTGGCCAAGGCGGAGGCCGATCTGGGGCATACGCAGGTGAAAGCGCCGGTGGCGGGCACCGTGGTGGGGTTGAGCGTGTTCACCGAAGGCGGCGTGATTGGCGCCGGTCAGCAACTGATGGAGATCGTGCCCAGCGATCGCGGGCTGCAGGTAGAAGCGCGCATCCCGGTCGAGTTGATCGATAAAGTGCAGGTGGGGTTGCCGGTCGAATTGTTGTTCTCGGCGTTCAACCAAAGCACCACGCCGCGCGTCGAGGGCGAAGTGACGCTGGTCGGGGCCGATCGCCTGACCGACGAGAAAAGCGGCGCGCCTTATTACAGCGTGCGCGCCAAGGTCAGCGAAGAAGGATTGCAACGCTTGAGCGGGTTGGAGATCCGCCCAGGGATGCCGGTCGAAGGCTTCATCCGCACCGGTGAGCGTTCGATGATGAACTATCTGTTCAAACCGCTGACCGATCGCCTCCATTTGGCGCTGACGGAAGAGTGAGCATGTCGGTTTCGCCGCTGCCTTTCGCCGCACCCGGCACCGCCATGCCCTGGCGCCGTTGTCTGGTGTTGGTGCTGGCGCTGCATCTGCTGGTTGCCGCGCTGCTTTGGCCCTGGCGAGACAAGGCCGAGCCGCCGTGGGTGCCGCCGCCGGCGGTGATGGTGCTGATGGCCGCCGCGCCGCAGGCCCCGGCCGAGGCGAAACAACCGCCGGGACAAAGGACGCCGCCGCCTCAGGTTGAACCGCCGGCGCCACCGGAGCCGTTGCCGCTAGTGAAAGCGCCTGACGCCGCGCAGCCGAACATCGCCGTGCCGCCGAAACAGAAAAAACCGCCTAAGCCGATGAAGAAAAACAACCTGCCCCGCACGCCGCCGCACGAGAGAATCATCGCGCCGCCGAAGGTTCAGGAACAAAGCGCCGGCGCGCCGCCGCCGGGCCGCGCGGATAAAACGGCCGCGCCGCAAACTCGCCTGACGCCCTATGCTCAGGCGGGGGAGGACAACTGGCGCAGCCGCATCAGCGGCCGCCTGAATCGCTTTAAGCGTTATCCTAAAGACGCATTGCGGCTGAAGCGCCAGGGCGTCGGGCAGGTGCGTTTCACGTTGGACAAACAGGGCCACGTGCTGGCGGTGACGCTGGTCAGCAGCGCCGGGCTGCCGTCGCTGGATCGTGAAATCCAGGCGCTGGTCAAACGCGCTTCGCCGCTGCCCACGCCGCCGTCGGACGCCTACGTCAACGGCACGGTGGAATTGACGCTGCCGATCGATTTCAGTTTGCGCGGCGCGGGTTTTTGACGCGGTTGTTTCATGGCGATGGCCTGAGCGTGGCGCACGGAAACCTTTGCCTCTGCGCCGCGATCGCATTTCGCGCGAAAAACCAGTGACAGATCAACCGCAATCCCCCAATATGGATTTTCCATCAAGATGATTACGCGGGTGCCAGTCTATGCTGAAAGTGAATGAGTATTTTGCCGGAAAAGTGAAGTCTATCGGTTTTGACAGTAGCAGCATCGGTCTTACCAGCGTGGGTGTGATGGAAGAGGGCGAATACACCTTCTCCACCGCGCAGCCGGAAGAAATGACGGTGATCACCGGGGCGCTGAAAGTGCTGCTGCCGGGGGCGCCGGACTGGCAGGTGTTTACGCCGGGCGAGAAGTTCTTCGTGCCGGGGCACAGCGAGTTCAACCTGCAGGTGGCCGACGCCACCGCCTATCTGTGCCGCTACCTGAGCAAATAAACGTTGCTCGTTAGGGGAACGCAGGGCTCAGCGAAGGCTGGGCCCTGGTCGTTTCTGAGGCGGGATTAACGCTGGGCTTCGCCGCCGAGCGCTTCGATGGTGTTTTTGATCAACGCCGCCAGCTCGCTGGTCATCAGGATAAAGTCGGCGTCAAAGCGCTGGGCGAAGTCATCGCGATCGATATCGTCGTTCTGCTCGCGCAGCGTGTCGGCGAACTTCAGGCGCTTGAGCGAACCGTCGTCCGACAGCATCAGCTGGATGCGCTCCTGCCAATCCACCGCCAGCTTGGTCACCAGCTTGCCGGCTTCGATGTGCACCGCGATTTCGTCGCTGATCAGATTCTGCTTCTTGCAGCGGATCACGCCGCCTTCTTCCAGAATCGCTTTCAATTCCGCTTCATCCTGAATGGCGAAGCCGGCCGGCATCTCACCGGAACGCACCCATTCGGTCAGCGTCAGTTCGATCGGGCTTTCCATGGTCAGCGGCACCACCGGCAGCGAGCCGAGGCTTTTACGCAGCAGCGCCAGCGTGTCTTCGGCGCGTTTAGCGCTGGCGGCGTCGACCATGATCAGATCGTTGACGGTGTCGATCCACATGAAGGTCTGGTTGAAGCGGCTGAACGCGCGCGGCAGCAGGCTGTGCAGCACTTCATCCTTCAGCGCGTCCTTCTCGGTTTTCTTCAGTTTGCGGTGTTGCTCCGCTTCCAGGCGCTCAATCTTGGCCTGCAGCTCTTGCTTGATCACCGGCGACGGCAGGATTTTCTCTTCCTTGCGCGCGCAGATGACGATCTGGCCGTTGACCGCGTGCGTCAGCGCATCGCTGTGCGAGCCCATCGGGGAGACCCAGCCGGTCTTCGCCATGTCCTGGCTGCCGCACGGCGTGAAGGCGAACGCGCTGAGTTGTTTTTCCATTTCATCCGCGTTTAACGCCACTTCGCGGCTCAAACGGTAAACCATCAAATTCTTAAACCACAGCATAATGTTATCCCTGGCTGGGCGTGCGTTCGGCACGCTGATTCGTCAAAAGCAGGGCGGCATGATAACGAATTGACGCTGAAAAATCGCCCCATTCTCTCCGAATTGCGTCGCTTTGCGCATCGGGAAAGAACGGGACGGAGAATGGGAAACAGGTGATTCATTCGCGCGCTTACATTAGGCTGTGACAACGCTGCGCGGCATCGAGGAGAAAAAATACGTGCGCATTGGCATCGACTTGGGTGGAACGAAAATTGAAGTGATCGCGTTGGCGAATGACGGGCGGGAGCTGTTTCGCCATCGCATCGCCACGCCGCGCCATGACTACCGGCAAACCCTGGCGGCGATCGCCGGGCTGGTGAAACTGGCGGAGGATCATACCGGCGAACGAGGATCGGTCGGGATCGGCATTCCCGGCACGCTGTCGCCGTTTACCGGGCGAGTAAAGAACGCCAACTCGGTGTGGCTCAACGGCCAGCCGCTGGATAAGGATCTGTCGGCGCTGCTGGCGCGCGAGGTGCGCATCGCCAACGACGCCAACTGCCTGGCGGTGTCGGAAGCCACCGATGGCGCCGGCGCCGGCGCGAAAACCGTGTTTGCGGTCATCATCGGCACCGGCTGCGGCGCCGGCGTGGCGCTGAACGGCCAGGCGCATGCCGGCGGCAACGGCATCGCCGGCGAATGGGGCCACAATCCGCTGCCGTGGCAGGATGACGATGAGCTGCGCTACGCCCGCGACGTGCCGTGCTACTGCGGCAAGCCGGGCTGCATCGAAACCTTTATTTCCGGCACCGGTTTCGCCACCGACTATGCGCGCCTGAGCGACAACGCGCTGCAAGGGCATGAGATCATGGCGCTGAGCGAGCGGGGCGATGCGCTGGCGGCACAAGCGATTGAACGTTACGAAATGCGATTGGCGAAATCGCTGGCGCACGTGATCAACATGCTGGATCCGGATGTGGTGGTGCTCGGCGGCGGCATGAGCAACGTGGATCGTCTGTATCGCACGGTGCCGCAACTGGTGAAAGGCTGGGTGTTCGGCGGCGAGTGTGAAACGCCGATCCGCAAGGCGGTTCACGGCGACTCCAGCGGCGTGCGCGGTGCGGCCTGGCTGTGGCCGCAACAGCAGCGCTAAGCGTTGCAACAAAGCGCGAGGCTGCTCGCGCTTTAAACCCTTCACTGTACAAAAACTGGACGGCGCTTTATGCTTTAGCTAACTTAGCTAAGGAGGACACGTATGCCGATTCAGGCCAATATGCACGAAGCCAAATCCAATCTGAGCCAACTGGCGGACAGAGCCGCGGAGGGAGAAACCGTGATTATTGCAAAAGCAGGGAAGCCGTACGTACAGCTGGTCGCCATCAAGGGGGAAGCGCGTCGCCCCGGCGCCGCCAAGGGCAGGTTCACCGTGCCGGCGGATTTCAACGCCGGGGATGCGGCCATTGCGGCGCTGTTTGAGGGCGATGAATGAAGCGCCTGCTGCTGGATACCCACGCGTTGCTGTGGTGGCTGATCGATGACGCCTGCCTGGGCACCAACGCCAAAAGGCAGATCGCCGATCCGGGCAATGCGGTGTACGTCAGCGCGGCCAGCATTTGGGAGATCTCGATTAAGCAGGCGCTGGGCAAGCTGGCGCTGCCGGAAGACATCTTTGCGATCATCGAGGCCGAAGATTTTCTGTCGCTGCCGATGGACGCCTTTCATTGCCAACAGGCCGGGCTGCTGCCGCCACACCATCAGGATCCTTTCGATCGCATGCTGATCGCGCAGGCGCAGGCCGAGGGGCTGACGCTGATTTCCGCCGACGCGGTGTTTCCGCAGTACGGTGTGCGGGTGGCGGACGCCCGCCGTTAAACCGGCTTTTCCTCGCTTTCGCTGCGCACCCGTTCGATATGAATGGTCAGGAACATCATCTCTTCCGTGGTGAGCTGGTGTTGATAGTGCTTTTCGATGTGGCGGTTGATCTTGCCGGCGCAGGCGAATGACTCGCGGTACTTCTCTTTCACCACCTGATACAGCGAGTCGTCGTCGCTGTCGACGTAGTTTTTCCCCAGCAGGCGCTGGGCGAAAAATTTCAAGTGGGTGACGAACCGGTGGTAGCTCAGGGATTCCTCGTTGTAATCAAAGCGGAAATGGTATTTGACCAGGTTGAGGATCTCTTGCATCACGCGGGTAATGTGCAGCGTGTTGTGCATCTCGTCGTTAAGCTGAGCGTTGACCAGGTGCAGGGCGATAAATCCGGCTTCGTCTTCCGGTAGCGCGGTATCCAGCCGCTGGGCGATCAGAGCCAGCGCCTCCAGCCCGACGGCGAATTCGGCCGGGTAGAGTTTTTTAATCTCCCACAGCAGCGCATTTTTGATATCCAGCCCTTGCGCATGGCGCTGCAGGGCGAAATGGATGTGATCGGTGAGCGTGATGTAGACGATGTTATGCAACTTGCCCGGCAGGCGTTCGCGGGCGAGGGTGATGATCCTGTCGGCGGTGGTGACGCAGGCCAATGGGATCTCGGCGAGCAGCTCTTTATAGCGCTCGGCGATTTCACCGCCGTTATGGGTGAACACCTTTTCGATCAGGCTTTCGTCCAGCGTATCGCCGGGCTTCTTTTTAAAGCCGATTCCTTTTCCCATCACCACCGTCTCTTCCTGACGGTCGTCCAGCGTAATCACCACGTTATTATTGAGTATTTTAGCGATTTTCATGGTTTTTCCCGGTGTTTCAGCATCCTGAAAACGAAAAAACCTGACGCCCGGAAGCGATCCCGGGCGTCAGGTTTTGCCTGTATTTTATGTTTCTGTCCTGCGGCCTGAGCGGCGAAGGGGATACAGTAACAATCCTGTTATGCCTGCATAATAACCCGTGCTCGCCGCGGCTCAACGCTTTTCACTGCGGAGTGCCGCCGCGGTCACACTTCTGCGCCGCGCGCGGCGGGATCATTCCAGCCTGAAGTGCGCCTCCAGCCGGCTGACGCCGAGCCCGTTGACCTTTTTCACTTTGATCTGCACCGGAATTCGTTCTTTCATCGCCTCGACGTGACTGATCACGCCAATGGTTTTGCCGGAGGCGTTCAGACTGTCCAGCGCGTCCAGCGCGGTATCGAGGGTTTCGGCATCCAGCGTGCCGAAACCTTCGTCGAGGAACAGCGAGTCGATGCTGGTTTTATGGCTGACCAGATCGGACAGCGCCAGCGCCAGCGCCAGGCTGACCAGGAAGCTCTCGCCGCCGGACAGGGTGCGGGTATCTCGCAGCGCATCCGCCTGCCAGGTGTCCACCACCTGCAGCTCCAGCGCGTCGCTGGTCTTGCGCTGCAGCAGGTAGCGCCCGTGCAGCCGGCCGAGCTGAAGGTTGGCCAGATACACCAGATGATCGAGCGTCAGCCCCTGAGCGAAGCGGCGGAACTTGTCGCCTTCTTTTGAGCCGATCAGTTGGTTGAGGTAGCTCCAGTCATCGTAGTCTTGCTGGCTGCGGGCGATCTGCTCGAACAGCGCCTGCTGATTGAGACGGCGTTCGGCGTCGCTTTCCAGCTGGTTGCGCAGTTCGCCCTGGCGCAGCTGCAGCGCCTTCAACTGCTGTGCCAGTTCGGCCAGCGATTGGGTGAGCGCGTTGAGATCCGCGTTGGCTTCATCCAGCCCTTCAGGGCGGTTCTGCCGATGCTGCTCCAGCGTTTGCGTCGCCTGTGTCAGCAGGGCGGCGGCCTCCACCTGCCGCTGTTGCAGCTGTTCTTTGCGCTGCTGCAATTCGCGGCGCAGGGCGTCGTCCAGCAGCGCGGCGGCGAAGGCGGTTTCATCGGCGAATTCGCTGTCGGCCAGCGCCTGCTGCCACTGCTGCTGCGCCAGATGCAGCCGCTCCTGCATCTGGGTGTGTTGTTGTTGCAGCCCGGCCTGCTGGCCGGCCAGGCGCTCGCGCAGTTCCTGCGCCTTTTGCCACTGTTCGGCGGCCTGCAAACTGGCCTGTTCACAGGCGGTTTGTTTGGCGCGCAGCTGTTCGCGCACCTCGGCGACCTGCTGTTCGCCGAACAGCGCCAGCCGCTGCGCGCGTCGTTCGGCAAGGGTTTTCTCGCCTTCTTGCCAGCGTTGTTGCAGCTCTTGCTGCTGTTGCAGGCTGTCGGCGTGGGCTTTCTGCAGCAGCGTAAAGCGTTCTTCGAGCAACGCCAGTTGTTGCTGCGTCTGCTGCTGCTGCGTTTGCAGAGCGATGAGCGCATCCTTCGCCTGCTGTACCGCCTGCGCCGCCTGTTCATGCTGCTGCAGCGCCTGTTGCCCGCGCCGTTCTTCGTCGTCGCAGCCGTTCAGCCAGGCGCTGAGTTGCTCGCCATCCGCCAGCGTAAAATCGAACGCCAGCGGCGCGCTGAGCTGCCGCCACTGCTGCTGTTGGCCGGCCAGCTGTTGTTCATCCTGCGCGATGGTTTGCTGCTGACGCTGCAATTGCTGTTGCAGGTTGTCGTAACGGGCTCGCAGCTCGACGCCTTGTTTTTGCAATGCTTCGGTCTGGACTTTCATTTGCTCCAGACGTTGCGCGGTTTCTGACAGTTTTACCTCTTGGTATTGTTCTACCGCCGGGTGCTCGCATGAGCCGCACAGCGGGCAGGGGGCGCCGGGTTGCAAACGGGCGCGCTCAGCCTCCAGACCCACGATCCGTTGTTCCAGCGCATAGGTTTTTTCAACATCGGCCTGGTGGGCTTTCTGCTGCTTAAATCGCTGACGGATGAGTTCTAGCTGTGGTTCCAACTGGGTAAGTTCATGTTGACCGCTGTTTAGCTCTTGCCGCTGTTGTTCCAGCCGTTTAACGATTTGCTGCGATAAAGAGGATAGAGTAAACAGCTGCTGGCGCGTCGGGCGCAGATCCGCCAGGACGCTCAGGCGCTGGCGCAGCGGGGCCTGCGGCGTTTGCGCCTCCAGCGCTTGCTGCTGCTGCTGTTGAACGGCCAGCGCTTGGGTCAGCGCGTTCAATTGCTGCTGATGCTGTGCGCCCTGCGTCGTCAGTTGATTGCGTTGAACGGTGAGCTGCTCCAGCGCGGTCTGCTGCTGGGCGCACTGCTGCGCGGCGGCATCGCCGGCCTGTCGCCGCTCGGCCTGGGTCAATAGCAGTTGGGCTATTTGATGGTCGAGCGGGGCGACCTGCTCGTCGATCAGCTGTTGCTGTTGCCGCATGTGTTCGGCATGCGCTTGCTGCGCCTGGCGGGTTTTCTCCACCGCCTGCTGCAGCGGCGCCAGCTGCGCTGACTGCTGTTCCTGCTGTTGCGTCAGCTGGGCTGCCTGCTGTTGTATCGTCTGCAGCTCGGCGCGGCAGCGATCGCGTTCACTGCGCAGCGGCCGCAATTTCTCGGCCGGCTCGCTGAGCGCCAGCCGCTGCAGCTGCGGGGCGGCCTCCACCTGCTCGCGCTGGGCAGTGTCCAGCCGCAATTGCCCCTCGCTTTGCTGTTGCCGGAGGCGTTGCCATTGCTGCAGCCAGCTCAGCGCCTGTTGCTGTCGCTGGGTTTGTTCGCCGAGAGCGATTTCCTGCGCGCTCAGCGCCGCCAGCTGTTCGGTCAGAGACTGGCGCTGTTCGTCGTTCAGCAGTTCGATGCCGCTGGCGCGTTGATGCAACGCATCCAGATCGGTTTTGGCCTGCTTGTGCGACTCGAACACCTGTTCGGACAACCGCCCGTAGATTTCGGTGCCGGTCAGCTCTTCCAGCAGCTCGGCGCGATCGTTGGCGTCGGCGTTGAGGAACGCGGCGAACTGCCCCTGAGACAGCATCATCGATTTGGTGAAGCGGCCAAAGTCCAGCCCGGTGATGGCGGCGGTAAGCTCCAGCTTGTCGCGCACCTTGTCCGCCAGGATCTTGCCGTCCTCGCGGCGTGCCAGTTCGACCTTCGGCGCCTGCAGATTGCCGTCCGGCGCATTTTTGGCGCGGCGCTGGCTCCAGAAGGCGCGATAGCCGATGCCCTTGACCTCGAACTCGACCTCCGCCAGCGATTCGGCGGTGTGGCGGGTCATCAGTTCATTCTGGCTTGGCGTGACGTTGAGACGCGGCGTCTGGTGGTACAGCGCCAGGCAGATGGCGTCCAGCAGGGTGGTTTTGCCCGCGCCGGTCGGGCCGGTAATGGCGAACAGGCCGTTGCTGGCGAACGGCTCGGCGGTGAAGTCAATCTTCCATTCGCCCTGCAGCGAGTTGAGGTTTTTTAACCGCAGGCTGAGGATTTTCATGGGTTGCTCTCTTCAGGGTTGTGCTGCACTGCCTCGACCACCTGGCGGAACAGTTGGTGCATCCGCCGTTGGCGCGCTTCGGGCATGTCGGCCTCCTGCGCCAGGCGCCGTTCGAACACCTCGTTGACGCTCAGCTCGTTGAGCGTTTCCTTATCCTGCTGCGCGATCGCCTGGCGGCGCTGCTCTTTACTGCGCCGCAGCAGCACCACTTCCACCGGCAGCGCATCCGCCATCAGCTGGATGCGGCGCTGGATATCGCTGAGGTAGTCCTGCGTCGCCACTTCGATATCCAGCCACACCGGCAGCTCGCCGGCATAGTCGGCAAATTGCCGCAGCTGCCGTTCGATCTCGGCCAGATCGCCTTTGATCAGTTGCATGGGCTGAAACTGCGGGATCGTTAACGTTTCTACCCGCTGCAAAGCGCCGTCGGCGAAATCCACCAGGAAGACGCTTTTGGCTTTGCCCAGCTCATCGAAGCTCAGCGGGATCGGCGAGCCGCTATAGCGAATATGCTCCGATTTGGCGACGTTCTGCGCGCGGTGAATGTGGCCCAGCGCGATATAGTCGGCGGAGGGGAAGGCCTGCGCCGGGAAGGCGTCGAGGGTGCCGATATAGATGTCGCGCACCGAGTCGGAGGTGGTAACGCCGACGGTGGTCAGGTGGCCGGTGGCGACGATCGGCAGCGGCTGGCCCAACTGGTCGCGGCGCTCGCAGGCCGCCTGATACAGCGCTTGATAATGTTCGGCGATGGCTTCCTGCAGCGCCTGTTGTTTCTGCGCTCCGGATTCGCCGGCGCGGCTGGTGAGCAGATCGCGCGGCCGCAGGAACGGGATGGCGCACAGCACCGCGCCCGGCTGGCCGTCGCGTTGGTTAAGCACCACGATCTGCTGTTCCGGGGCGCCCTGCGCGCTGGCGATCACCGTGGTGTTCAGGCAGGAGAGCAGTTCACGCGATTCGTTCAGCGTCGCGACCGAATCGTGGTTGCCGCCCAGCACCACCAGCTGGCAGCCGGTGCGCTGCAGTTCCACCACGAAGCGGTTGTACAGCTCGCGGGCATAGCTGGGCGGCGAGCCGGTATCGAACAGATCTCCGGCGACGATCAGCGCATCCACCTGCTGCTGATCTACCTGTTCGATCAGCCAGTTCAGAAAAGCCTGGTGCTCGGCGGCGCGGCTTTTGGTGAAAAAGTACTGGCCAAGGTGCCAGTCAGAGGTGTGGATCAGGCGCATGACACTCCCGGATGTAAAGATAATGGCGATGATTATAAAGGCCGCGGCGGCAGCTGTCCCGGCGCAATGATGATGACAACCGGATGATTTTTCGTTACTGCGGGAAATAATCGCTATGCTTACTGCCTATAACAGCCGGTTTTTTTCATAAAAGTGTCACAAAACTGACGCATAATGGCGCCCGAAAAGTCGCTAACACATTGGCAGGATTGACGATGGCAAGACGCATACTGGTGGTGGAAGACGAAGCGCCGATCCGTGAGATGGTGTGCTTTGTGTTGGAACAGAATGGTTACCAACCGTTGGAAGCCGAAGATTATGACAGCGCCGTGACGCGTCTGTCTGAGCCGTTCCCTGATTTGGTGTTGCTTGACTGGATGTTGCCCGGTGGTTCCGGCATTCAGTTTATCAAACATATGAAGCGCGAAGCGCTGACCCGCGATATCCCGGTGATGATGCTGACCGCGCGCGGCGAAGAAGAAGACCGGGTGCGCGGCCTGGAAGTGGGGGCGGATGATTACATCACCAAGCCGTTCTCGCCCAAGGAGCTGGTGGCGCGCATCAAAGCGGTCATGCGCCGCATTTCGCCGATGGCGGTGGAAGAAGTGATTGAAATGCAAGGGTTGAGCCTGGATCCGTCCTCCCACCGCGTAATGGCGAACGATCAGGCGCTGGACATGGGGCCGACCGAGTTCAAGCTGCTGCACTTCTTTATGACCCACCCGGAGCGGGTTTATAGCCGCGAGCAGTTGCTTAATCACGTCTGGGGCACTAACGTTTATGTGGAAGACCGTACCGTTGACGTGCATATCCGTCGGCTCCGCAAGGCGTTAGAAACCAGTGGGCATGATAAAATGGTTCAAACCGTTCGGGGCACCGGCTACCGGTTCTCAACGCGCTACTGATCGCGCCGCGCTGGAGAATATGCCGTGTTAGAACGTCTGTCGTGGAAGAGGCTGGCTTTGGAGCTGGCTCTTTTCTGTCTGCCCGCCTTACTGCTGGGGCTGATTTTTGGTTATCTGCCCTGGTTCCTGCTGGCTTCTGCGCTGGCTGCGCTGGTGTGGAATTTCTACAACCAGCTCAAACTCTCCCATTGGCTGTGGATCGACCGCAGCATGACGCCGCCGCCCGGCCGCTGGAGCTGGGAGCCGCTGTTCTATGGCCTGTATCAGATGCAGCAGCGCAACCGCCGCCGCCGGCGCGAGCTGGCGCTGCTGATCAAGCGCTTTCGCAGCGGGGCCGAATCGCTGCCTGACGCGGTGGTGATGACCACCGTCGAAGGCAATATCTTCTGGTGCAACGGGCTGGCGCAGCATCTGCTCGGCTTTCGTTGGCCGGAAGACAACGGCCAGCACATCCTTAACCTGCTGCGTTATCCGGAATTCAGCCACTATCTGCAACAGCAGGAGTTTTCGCGCCCGCTGACGCTGCAGCTGAACAACGAACACTACGTCGAATTCCGCGTGATGCCGTATTCCGAAGGGCAATTGCTGATGGTGGCGCGCGACGTCACCCAGATGCGTCAGTTGGAGGGCGCGCGGCGCAACTTCTTCGCCAACGTCAGCCATGAGCTGCGTACGCCGCTGACGGTGCTGCAGGGCTATCTGGAGATGATGGGCGATGAAGAGCAGGACGGTTCGCTGCGCAGCAAGGCGCTGAGCACCATGCAAGAGCAGACCCGCCGGATGGACGGGCTGGTCAAGCAGTTGCTGACGCTGTCGCGCATCGAGGCGGCGCCCAATGTCGACATGAACGAGCGGGTGGATATTCCGCTGATGCTGCGGGTGTTGCAGCGTGAGGCGCAATCGCTGAGCGGCGGCAATCACGAGATCACCTTCCGGGTGAACGAACAGCTCAACGTGTTCGGCAATGAAGACCAGTTGCGCAGCGCGGTGTCTAACCTGGTGTACAATGCGGTCAACCACACGCCGAAGGGCACCCATATCGAAGTCAGCTGGCAGCAGACGGCGCATGGCGCGCAGTTCCAGGTCAGCGACAACGGGCCTGGCATCGCCGCCGAGCATCTGCCGCGCCTGACCGAGCGTTTCTACCGCGTCGACAAGGCCCGCTCGCGCCAGACCGGCGGCAGCGGGCTGGGGCTGGCGATCGTCAAGCACGCGCTCAGCCATCACGACGCGCGGCTGGAGATCCTCAGCGAACCGGGGATCGGCACCCGCTTTATCTTTACCTTGCCCAATCGGTTGATTGTTCCCGCCGCTTTATCAGAGAATGCGGTGAAAAATTAACGCGAGACACCGGTATGACCCGAATCACCCGAGGGCTGTTGCTTTGCCTGGCGCTGCTGGCCGGACGCGGCGCGCTGGCGCAGCCTGACGGCATGTTGGCGGGCAACCTGTCCAGCGTCGGCTCCGACACGCTGGCGAATCTGATGGCGCTGTGGGCGCAGGATTTCAGCCAGCATTATCCCAACGTCAACCTGCAGATCCAGGCCGCCGGTTCGTCGACCGCGCCGACCGCGTTGGCGGCGGGCGCCGCGCAGCTGGGCCCGATGAGCCGGCCGATGAAGGCGGCCGAGGTTTCGGCGTTCGAACACCGTTACGGCTATGCGCCGCTGGCGGTGCCGGTAGCGGTGGATGCGCTGGTGGTGTTGGTGCATCAGGACAATCCGCTGCGCGGCCTCAACCTGCAGCAGCTCGACCGCATTTTCTCCGCCACCCGGCGCTGCGGCGAAAGCCAGCCGCTGACGCGCTGGGGCGAGCTGGGGCTGCGCGGCGACTGGGCGACGCGCTCGCTGCAACGCTTCGGCCGCAACTCGGCGTCCGGCACCTACGGCTATTTCAAACTGCGCGCGCTGTGCGGCGGCGATTTCATGCCGCGCGTCAATGAGCTGCCCGGTTCGGCCTCGGTAGTGCAGGCGGTGGCCGGTTCGCTCAACGGCATCGGCTACGCCAGCATTGGCTTTCGCGCCAGCGGCGTGCGGCTGCTGCCATTGGCGGAGTCGGGAGAGGACTATGTCGCGCCTACCGCCGCCAACGTGCGCAACGATCGCTACCCGCTGTCGCGCTATCTGTATATCTACATCAACAAAGCCCCCCATCAACCGCTGGAGCCGCTGACCGCCGCGTTTCTCGATCGCGTGCTGTCGACACCAGGGCAAAGCCTGGTCAATCACGACGGCTATCTGCCACTGCCGCCGGCCGCCCTGCAGAAGACCCGCCAGGCGCTCGGGTTGCCACCGCTCGCGCCGGCCACGGTGCAATAAGCGACAAAAAGCGGCGTAATTTTCGCCTTTTCTCACGGCAAAACGGAGCTTATACCACGCGAAAACCGGGCATTTATTGGCGTTTTCGCGCGGTAAAGTGATATATGCTTCACGTTTCGTGAATTCATTGTTCAAAAATGATACAAATCATGTAGTGTATATTTATTGATAGCCAATATGATCGACTGGTGGCTAAAGTTTATATGGTCGATAGCTCTGCTTTTCGCCGTGCGTCTTGCCTTGAAGCGCTATAAACGTTTACCTTAGCCTTCGTTGTCGGATTAAACCTCCATTTTTATAACTCCTAAAATTTTGCCCATCTTCATGAGCGGCCACTTTCGAATAGGGACATAAACGCCGGATCGACTGCGTTTAGGGTGCTTATTTGGCGCTGCGACGATCGGGCATGCCGGCAACCGGGTGGGGCGTTTCGCCACCACGCTATCGGACAATTTTTTTCATTTGAACAGGCAACACGACATCGTATGAGTCATCGTTTAACGTCAAAAGATATCCTGGCACTGGGCTTTATGACCTTTGCCTTATTCGTTGGGGCCGGGAACATCATTTTCCCGCCGATGGTCGGCTTGCAGTCCGGTGAACACGTCTGGACTGCGGCGCTGGGCTTCCTGATCACCGCCGTGGGCCTGCCGGTCATCACCGTCATCGCGCTGGCGCGCGTCGGCGGCGGCATCGACGCCCTCAGTTCGCCGATCGGCCGCGGCGCCGGCCTGCTGCTGGCGACCGTCTGCTACCTGGCCGTCGGCCCGCTGTTCGCCACGCCGCGCACCGCCACCGTGTCCTTTGAGGTGGGCATCGCCCCGCTGACCGGCGACGGCGCCATGCCGCTGTTCATCTATAGCCTGGTGTATTTCGCGCTGGTGATCGGCATCTCTCTGTATCCGGGCCGCCTGCTCGATACCGTTGGCCATGTGTTGGCGCCGCTGAAGATCGTCGCGCTGGCCGTACTGGGCATCGCCGCGCTGCTGTGGCCTGCCGGCGCGCCGATTCCGGCGACGACGGCTTATCAGAGCGTGCCTTTCTCCTCCGGCTTCGTTAACGGCTATCTGACCATGGATACGCTGGGCGCGCTGGTGTTCGGCATCGTTATCGTCAACGCGGCGCGCTCGCGCGGCGTGAAAGACGCCGGCCTGTTGACCCGTTACACCATTCTGGCCGGTTTGATCGCCGGCGTGGGCCTGACGCTGGTGTACCTGAGCCTGTTCAAGCTGGGTTCCGGCAGCGGCGCGCTGGTGCCTGACGCCACCAACGGCGCGGTGATCCTGCACGCTTACGTTCAGAACACCTTCGGCGGCCTGGGCAGCTTCTTCCTGGCGGCGCTGATCTTCATCGCCTGCATGGTGACCGCGGTAGGCCTGACCTGCGCCTGCGCCGAGTTCTTCGCGCAATACCTGCCGTTCTCGTACAAGACG
The DNA here is from genome assembly GCF_052168835.1 of Serratia sp. CY40230. NCBI lineage: Bacteria > Pseudomonadati > Pseudomonadota > Gammaproteobacteria > Enterobacterales > Yersiniaceae > Serratia > Serratia sp. CY40230. Next base: position 868,937 of record NZ_JBJNLX010000002.1, on the reverse strand, counting down.
CTGGTGTTTATTCTGGGCCTGTTCTCGATGGTGGTGTCCAACCTCGGCCTGAGCCACCTGATCCAGATCTCCATTCCGGTGCTGACCGCGATTTACCCGCCGTGCATCGTGCTGGTGGTGCTGAGCTTCACCCTGCGTTGGTGGCACAGCGCGCCGCGTATCATCGCGCCGGTGATGCTTGTCAGCCTGTTGTTTGGTATTCTTGACGCGGTGAAAGCGTCCAGCTTCCAGCAGCTGCTGCCGGCCTGGACCACTCACCTGCCGCTGGCGGAGCAGGGGTTGGCATGGTTGCCGCCTTCGCTGCTGATGCTGGTGCTGGTCGCGATTTATGATCGGGTGTGCACGCGTTCCCAAGTGACCGCGCACTGATAATCCCCCGGCTTAATCCAGGGCCACGGACATGTCCGTGGCTTTTTTACGTTTAAAACTATGGGTCATCTTCATGCAACAACAGTCACCCACCACCGCCTCCGACAATAAGCTGAAACGCGGCCTCAGTACGCGCCATATTCGCTTTATGGCGCTGGGATCGGCCATCGGCACCGGGTTGTTCTACGGCTCGGCGGACGCCATCAAAATGGCCGGCCCGAGCGTGCTGCTGGCTTACCTGATCGGCGGCATCGTGGCCTTCATCATCATGCGCGCACTGGGGGAGATGTCGGTCAATAACCCGCAAGCCAGCTCATTTTCCCGCTACGCGCAGGACTACCTCGGCCCGATGGCGGGTTACATCACCGGCTGGACTTACTGCTTTGAAATTCTGATCGTCGCCATCGCCGACGTGACCGCCTTCGGCATCTATATGGGCGTCTGGTTCCCGGAAGTGCCGCACTGGATCTGGGTGCTGAGCGTGGTGCTGATCATCGGCGCCATCAACCTGATGAGCGTCAAGGTGTTCGGCGAGCTGGAGTTCTGGTTCTCGTTCTTCAAGGTCGCCACCATCATCATCATGATCGCGGCCGGCATCGGCATCATCATCTGGGGTATCGGCAACGGCGGGCAACCGACCGGCATTCATAACCTGTGGTCGAACGGCGGCTTCTTCAGCAACGGCGTTATCGGCATGATCCTGTCGCTGCAGCTGGTGATGTTCGCTTACGGCGGCATTGAAATCATCGGCATCACCGCCGGCGAAGCCAAAGATCCGAAAAAATCGATTCCCAAAGCCATCAACTCGGTGCCGTGGCGCATTCTGGTGTTCTACGTCGGTACGCTGTTTGTCATCATGTCGATCTACCCGTGGAACCAGGTGGGCACCAACGGCAGCCCGTTCGTGCTGACCTTCCAGCATATGGGCATCACCGTGGCGGCAGGCATCCTCAACTTCGTGGTGATCACCGCTTCGCTGTCGGCGATCAACAGCGACGTGTTCGGCGTTGGCCGCATGCTGCATGGCATGGCCGAGCAGGGCCATGCGCCGAAGATGTTCAGCAAGGTGTCGAAACGCGGCATTCCCTGGGTGACGGTAGTGGTGATGATGCTGGCGCTGCTGCTGGCGGTGTACCTCAACTACATCATGCCGGAGAGCGTATTCCTGGTGATCGCCTCCCTGGCGACCTTCGCCACCGTGTGGGTGTGGATCATGATCCTGTTCTCCCAAATCGCCTTCCGCCGCAGCCTGAGCAAAGAGCAGGTGAAGCAGCTGGCGTTCCCGCTGCGCGGCGGGGTGTTCACCTCGGTGGTGGCGATCGTGTTCCTGGTATTCATCATCGGCCTGATCGGCTATTTCCCGACCACGCGCGTCTCGCTGTACGCCGGCCTGGTCTGGGTGGTGTTGCTGCTGGCGGGGTACTGGTTCAAGGTCAACCGGCAGAAAAAACGCGCGCTGTTGGCGACGCAGCAAGACTAAATGGAAAAACACCGGCTGAGGCCGGTGTTTTTTTAGGGTTTATCTTCCACTTCCTCATCCCCGGCGGCGCGCGCTTCGATGCGCATACCGCCGTCGTTCAGGCGTTCCTCCTCTTCCTCGCCGGCGCAGCGTGCCAGCACTTCGCGAATGTCCTGCAGGTTGCTGCTAAGGGCGCTCAGCGAAGGTTGCAGATTGCGGGGCATGCGGCTTTCATCCAGCGATGCGCTGTGCAGGCAGCCGATAAACAGCAGCGTGGCCATCAGGGTAAACAGCCGATGACGTATCCGTTTCAGCAAGGGCTTTCCCTCTCGGTGGTGAAGGTGATGGCGCATTAACGCCGTTTTCGCCGGGGAAAAGAAGGGGATGGAGATATCTGCTGGCAATTGAAAGCGAATAATTACCAGCAGACACAGTTACGTCAGCCGACGTCAGGAAGCGTTCGCGCTTTGTCGCAGCATGCCGCGCAGGTCGTTGCCGGTCGGCGTCTGATGCACGCGCAGGCCGAACTCGTCGATCACCGCCAGGATATGGTCGAAAATATCCGCCTGAATGCTTTCATACTCCGCCCAGACCGTGGTGTTGGTGAAGGCGTAGATTTCCAGCGGCAGGCCCTCCGGCGTCGGCGCCAGCTGGCGCACCATCAGCGTCATGTTCTGGTGAATACGCGGATGAGCGCGCAGGTAGGCTTCCAGATAGGCGCGCAGCGTGCCGAGGTTGGTGAGACGGCGGCCGTTGAGCGGCGAGGCCAGATCGACGGCGATCTCCTGGTTGTGCTGGCTCAGCTCCTGGGTTTTGTTATTCAGATAGCTGTGCAGCAGCGGGTTGCGCTGCAGGCGGCGCTGTTCCTCTTCCGACAGGAAGTGCACGCTGCCGGTGTCGATATTCAAGCTGCGCTTGATGCGGCGCCCGCCGGATTCCGACATCGAACGCCAGTTCTTGAATGAGTCGGAGATCAGCGCGTAGGTGGGGATGGTGGTGACGGTGTTGTCCCAGTTGCGCACTTTGACCGTGGTCAGGCCGATGTCGGTGACCGCGCCGTCGGCGCCGTATTTCGGCATTTCCAGCCAGTCGCCGATCTTGAGCATATCGTTGGCGGAGAGCTGAATGCCGGCCACCAGCCCGAGGATCGGATCCTTGAACACCAACATCAAGACCGCGGTCATGGCGCCCAGGCCGCTGAGCAGCAGCAGCGGCGATTTGCCCATCAGCAATGAGACGATCATGATGCCGATCAGGATCGCCGCCACCAGTTTCAGGCCCTGGAAAATGCCGCGTAGCGGCAGCTGATTGGAAATCGGGCTTTGGCGCAGCAGCGCCAGCAGCGTATCCAGCAGCGAGAACAGCGACAGCAGGGTGAAGGCGAGGATCCACACCTGCGCGGCGGTGACGATCACCGCCTGGGTCTGGCTGCCGCTCTGCAGCCACAGCGTCGCCTGGATACTGATGATCACCCCTTGCAGCAGCAGTGCCACGCGCTGGAACAGTTTGTATTGGGTGATGGCCTGTTGCCAGACGCGCTGCGATTGCTGGCCACGGCGCTGAAGAGCAGCCAACACCACCCGGTGCAGCACCAGGTGGATCGCTACCGAGATCAGAACAATCAACCCCAATACCATCAACAGCGACATCACTCCGCCGAATTCCAAACCAAACTGTTCCAGCCAGCGCGTTATCTGTTGTTGCATTACCGCTCCTTAAAAAATGCGCAAAAAATATCCTGTAAACTTAAAACGCGTTAGCCTAAGGGGTAACGTGCAGGATTTGTACCTGTTTACCTTTTTTTACATCAAGTTAGCGTTATTTTTCGGTCTCCGCCCCCCGGCTCATCCCCGGGTTTTGCGGCCAGAGAGGAGGGGGAGTTGCACTTAACGTGGCATTGTTCGTTTCTTGAAGAACGCCGTCGATTTCGTTTGGTACAGCAGGAGAACAGTATGCTTAACGCCTGGCATCAACCGGTCCCGCCTTTTGTGGTGAAACAAGGGCAACGTTTGGATATCACGCTGTGGTTACAAGGGGATGAACTGCCGGAACGGGTGTTTTTGCGCGCCGAACCGGACAATGAAGAGTGGCTGCTGGTGATGAAAGCGCAGCGCCACGAGGGGATGCGGCGCTACCAGGCCAGCCTGACGCTGAATGAGGGCGAGCCGACGCGGCGATACTGCTTCAAGCTGCTATGGGCCGATCACCAACAGTGGTTCGGCCCGCAGGGCTGGTCGTCAACGCCGCCGGGCCAGCTGGCGCAGTTCGCCGTCGACGATCCTGACAATGGCCCCGAGTGGGTGGCGGATCAGCTGTTCTACCAGATTTTCCCCGATCGCTTCGCCAGCAGCGGCGGCGAGCACGGCATCCAGAGCGGCAGCTATCGCCATCATGCGGCCGGCGCCGAGGTAATTCGGCGCGACTGGCAGCACCCGTTGGAGGATCGCCACGCCGCCTCGACCTTTTACGGCGGCGATCTGGACGGCATCAGCGGCAAACTGCCGTACCTGCAGCAACTGGGCGTGACGGCGTTGTACCTGAACCCGATTTTTACCGCGCCGAGCGTGCATAAGTACGATACCGAGGACTATTACCAGGTCGATCCGCACTTCGGCGGCAACGCGGCGCTGCAGCGTTTGCGAGTAAGCACTCACAAGGTGGGCATGAAACTGGTGCTGGACGGGGTATTCAACCACACCGGCGATTCGCACCCGTGGTTTGACCGCCATCGTCAGGGCGAAAACGGCGCCTGTCACCACCCCGATTCGCCGTATCGCGGCTGGTTCAACTTCTACCCGGACGGCCGCGCGCTCGACTGGAAGGGCAACGCCAGTCTGCCGAAGCTCAACTTCGCCGAGCCGCAGGTGGCGGAAGCGATCTATCGCGGGGAAGGCAGCGTGGTGCGTCACTGGCTGCGCCCGCCGTACAGCATCGACGGCTGGCGGCTGGACGTGGTGCATATGCTGGGGGAGAACGGCGGCGCCACCGGCAATCTGCGCCACCTGGCGGGCATCTATCAGGCGGTGAAGCAGGAGAATCCGCAGGCCTATGTCTTGGGCGAGCACTTTGGCGACGCGCGCCGCTGGCTGCACGCCGGCGTGGAGGATGCGGCGATGAACTACATGGGATTCGCGCTGCCGGTGCGGGCGTTTTTAGCGGGGCTGGACGTGGCCTACCACCCGGTGCGGCTGGACGCCGCCGGGTGCGCGCAGTGGATGGACGGTTACCGCGCCGGGCTGCCGCACAGCCGCCAGCTGATCCAGTTCAATCAGCTGGACAGCCACGATACCGCGCGTTTCCTCACGCTGTTGCAGGGGAACGCGGCGCGCATGCAGATGGCGGCGGTGTGGCTGCTGAGCTGGATCGGTGTGCCTTGCCTCTATTATGGCGATGAGATTGGGTTGGACGGCGGCAACGATCCGTTCTGCCGCAAGCCGTTCCCGTGGGACGTCGGCGACTGGGATCGGCCGCTGCTGGCGCTGTTCCAGCGCATGGCGGCGCTGCGTAAACAGAGCCTGGCCTTGCGCCGCGGCGGCTGTCAGGTGCTGTGCGCCAGCGGCGAAACGCTGGTGTTCGTGCGTCTGTATCAGCAGGAGCAGGTGTTGGTGGCGCTGCAGCGCGACGGCAGCGGCCAGGCGCAGCTGCCGCATAACCCGCTGTTGGCGCGCGGCCCGTGGCGGCGTGTGGAAGGGCGGGGAGAGTTGAGCGAAACGGCGGGCGGGTTGCGCCTGCAGTTGGCGGAAGAGTCGGCCACCGTATGGCGCTGCGAGGGCTAAAGGGAGTGCGGGGGCAGAAACGCCCCCGCGATTAAGGTGAGTGGGTATTTACATCAGTAACCGACAGCCGAGCCTGCCGGACGGCGCACGTCGTTGGCGCCGTACAGATAGCCTTCACGCACTTTACCGGAAACTGCCGAATCGTTGCCGGAGTTGGCCGGGCTGACGCCCGCCGCGCCCGGCAAACCGACCAGAATCAGTTCGGCGGCGCCCCACGGCGTTTGCTCGACCATCTTATAACCCATGCCGCTCAGCAGCTTCAGCGTATCGGCGGAAACGCCGCGCTGTTCGTAGTACACCTCATCCGGCAACCATTGGTGATGGATGCGCGGTGCGTCTACCGCTTCCTGCGGCGCCATGCCGTGGTCGATCACGTTCAACGCAGTCTGCAGGGTGATGGTGATGATGCGCGAACCACCAGGCGAGCCTAGCACCATAAAGATCTTGTTGTCCTTGGTTACCAGCGTCGGGCTCATTGACGATAGTGGGCGCTTACCGGGGGCAATGCTGTTGGCGGTGCCCTGCACCAGCCCGTACAGGTTTTTCTCGCCCACTTTGACTGTAAAGTCGTCCATCTCGTCATTGAGGAAGAAGCCGGTGCCCGGTGCGATCACCACGGCGCCGAAGCGGCCGTTGACGGTATAGGTGGTGGAGACCGCGTTGCCGTCGTGATCGACGATCGAATAGTGGGTGGTTTCCGGCTTCTCATGCGGCTCCATGCCGGGCTGCACGTTTTCCGACGGCGTGGCCTTGTCCGCGACGATTTTCTTGCGGATCTGCTCGGCGTAGCTCTTGCTCACCAGCCGGTCGATCGGGTTCTTGATGAATTCCGGGTCGCCCAGGTAGGTGTTGCGATCCATGTAGGCATGGCGCATCGCTTCGGTCATGGTGTGAATGGCCGCCGCCGAGTTGAAGCCCATGCTCTTCAGATCATAGCCTTCCACCACGTTGAGGATTTCGCACAGCGTCACGCCGCCGGAGCTGGGAGGCGGCGCTGACACGAACTTGTAGCCGCGATAGCTGCAGGTGATCGGCGGGGTTTCGGTGACTTTATAGTTGGCGAAGTCGGCCGCCGTCAAAATGCCGCCGCCCTGTTTGGCCGCCGCCTCCACCGCCTGCGGGATCTTGCCTTTATAGAAGGCGTCGGTTCCGCCTTTGGCGATGGCCTCCAGCGTGTTGGCCAGATCGGTTTGCACCAGTTTATCCCCCGGCTGCAGCGGGCTGCCGTCCGGGCGCAGGAAGATTTTGGCCGACTCGGGATCCTGTTTGAAACGTGCAACGGTGGTGTCGAGAATATCGGTATCGGCGCGGGTCAGCACAAAGCCTTCGCGCGCCAGCTTGATCGCCGGCGCCAGCACCTGTTCGCGGCTCAGTTTGCCGTACTTCTCACGCGCGGTTTCCATTCCCAGCACGGTGCCCGGCACGCCCGCCGCCAGATAGCCGTACAGGCTGGCGTCTTTCTTCACCTTGCCGTCGGCGTCCAGATACATGTTGGCGCTGGCCGCCGCCGGCGCGGTTTCGCGGAAGTTGATGAAGGTGTCGGTGCCGTCCGCCAGGTGGACGGTCATAAAGCCGCCGCCGCCGATGTTGCCGCAGCAGGGGTTAACCACCGCCTGCGCGTAGCCGACCGCCACGGCGGCGTCGATGGCGTTGCCGCCCATTTTCAGGATATCCACGCCGACCTGCGAGGCCAGATGCTGCGAGGTGACCACCATGCCGTTTTGGGCTTCCACCGCCGGGTTGGATGCCGCATACAGGCTGCCGCTGACCAGCAGCGCCGCCATGGTCAGGGGTTTGCTCCATTTCTGTAAAAACATAGTTATTCCTACCCTGTCAGTTTTTTATTGTGTTGTGTTTGCTTGCCGTTGTTCGCTTGCAAAGCGCGAGCCAGCGTTATTGATAGTAGCCGCAGATGGGCGTATGCGCGGTGAACAGGGTAGGAAATGTGAGCGGAAACAGGGAAATAAAGCACTGAAGGCGGGCGGGCTGCCCCAAAATGGAGCATAAAAAAACCGGCCGCGGGGGCCGGTTGATTCACTATCAGGCTGAAATTACAGCTTGGCAGCGTTTTCAGACAGGTATTTTGCCACGCCGTCTGGGGAAGCGCCCATACCTGCTTTGCCTTTTTCCCACTGAGCCGGGCACACTTCACCGTGCTCTTCGTGGAATTGCAGCGCGTCAACGGTACGGATCATTTCGTCGATGTTACGGCCGATTGGCAGGTCGTTAACCACCTGAGCACGCACGATGCCGTCTTTGTCGATCAGGAAGGAGCCGCGCAGCGCAACGCCGGCTTCCGGGTGTTCGATGCCGTAAGCTTTCTGGATTTCACGCTTAACGTCAGCAACCATTGCGTATTTCACTTCACCGATGCCGCCTTTGTCGACAGGGGTTTTACGCCATGCGTTGTGAACGAATTCTGAGTCGAAGGAAACGCCAACCACTTCAACGCCACGCTTCTGGAACTCTTCATAGCGGTGATCGAAAGCGATCAGCTCGGAAGGGCATACGAAGGTGAAGTCCATTGGCCAGAAGAACAGCACGGCTGGTTTGCCGTTCAGGTGCTTCTTCAGGTTGAAGTTTTCAACGATTTCGCCGCTACCCAGTACGGCAGCTGCAGTGAAGTCAGGGGCTTGACGAGTTACCAGGACCATAATTACTCCTGTAATAGGTGTTAAAGGGTGGATGTAAAAACAAGGGCCAGTATAGGGGCCGTGACTTGGTGAATAAAGGGTAAAAGACCAATCGATGAGATAGCTTTCACCTATCAAAGTCGTTGATATAATTTATCGAGCTTTAAAAATAACCTTTTCCCACAAAAGGGCAAGCGGCAAAACGTAAATTCTTGCAAGGTGCTGCAATTTCAAACGCTTGGGCTTGACCTCAGAGCGTTTTTTCCTTCGCCTGCCGCATCATTTGCGGATAAAACTGCCAGAATTGTGTTTCAAGCTGATGATAATGTTGTTCGACGTCGGCGAACGAGCCGGCCAGCGCCTCAAGGCGCGGGCGGCGGCTGGCCATGCCCTGCAGCACCCGGGCGATGAACGGCAATTCGGCGTAGCGTTCCAGCCAGCGCTCCGGCCACAGATAGCCGTTCAGGTTCTGAAAACGCGGCGGCGTGAGCGGCAGGTAAGGTTCGATCTGGCTGCGGGCTTCCTGGGTGAACTGGTGCAGATCGCGCGAGGGCTCCAGTTGCTGCCAGTGGCGCGCCAGAAAATGGTCCCACACCACGTCGAGGGTGATCGGCGCCACGCGGCGGTAGGGGGCGCTGAAATAGTCGCGGCTGGTTTTGACCTGCGGCAGGCTGTCGGTCAACACGTCGACGCGGCGGTGCATCATGATGCCGGCCACCACGTCGGGCTGGTAGTCGGCGGCGGGGTTGCCGCGCACGAAGTCGGCCAGCAGGTTGCCCAGCAGCGAGCTGTCCGCCAGCATGGCCAGGTGAAGATGAGCGAGAAAATTCATCCCTCAACTATACCTGAAGTCAGGCAAATCCTCCTTATTTCTTGCCGCTGACCGCCCCCGGCTTTAGACTAGGCCGCCTGTTTTTTACCAACCAGTCCTAAATTGAAGAAGTGAATACCCATGCGCGTCGCTGATTTTTCGTTTGAACTTCCCGAATCCCTGATTGCCCATTATCCCCAGGCCGAGCGCAGCGCATGCCGCCTGCTGCAGCTGGACGGGCCGAGCGGGGCGCTGACGCATGGCGTATTCACCGATCTGCTGGACAAGCTGGAGGCCGGCGATCTGCTGGTGTTCAACAATACCCGCGTGATCCCGGCGCGCATGTTCGGCCGCAAGGTCAGCGGCGGCAAGATTGAAGTGCTGGTGGAGCGCGTGCTGGACGACCATCGCGTGCTGGCGCACGTGCGCGCGTCGAAAGCGCCGAAGCCGGGCGCCGAGCTGCTGCTGGGGGATGACGAGAGCATCGCCGCCACCATGGTGGCGCGCCACGAGACGCTGTTCGAGCTGCGCTTCAACGACGAGCGCGACGTGTTCACAATCCTCAACGCCGCTGGCCACATGCCGCTGCCGCCTTATATCGCCCGCCCGGATGAAGACGCGGACCGCGAGCTGTATCAGACGGTCTACAGCGAGAAGCCGGGCGCGGTCGCCGCGCCGACCGCCGGCCTGCACTTCGACGAACCGCTGTTGGCGGCGCTGCGCGCCAAGGGCGTGGAAATGGCGTTCGTGACGCTGCACGTCGGCGCCGGCACCTTCCAGCCGGTGCGCGTGGAAACCATCGAAGATCACGTGATGCACGCCGAATACGCCGAGGTGCCGCAGGAGGTCGTGGATGCGGTGCTGGCCTGCAAAGCGCGCGGCAAGCGCGTGGTGGCGGTGGGCACCACCTCGGTGCGTTCGCTGGAAAGCGCCGCGGCGGCCAGCAAAGAGGCGCTGATTGCGCCGTTCTTCGGCGACACCAGTATCTTTATCTATCCGGGCTATCACTACCAGGTGATCGACGCGCTGGTGACCAACTTCCACCTGCCGGAATCCACCCTGATCATGCTGGTATCGGCCTTCGCCGGCTACAAAAATACCATGAACGCCTATCAGCAGGCGGTGGCCGAGCAGTATCGCTTTTTCAGCTACGGCGATGCGATGTTCATCAGCCGTAATCCGCAGGCGGAAAACGAATCCGTCGGCGGCTAAATTCCCGGGCTGCGCGCACGGCGCGGCCCCGTTTCAACGACATCAGACTGTTTCTCTGATGCTGGAGGCTTTGTGAAGTACGAACTACAAACTACCGATGGCCGCGCTCGCCGCGGCCGCCTGATTTTCGACCGCGGCGTGGTGGAAACCCCGGCCTTTATGCCGGTCGGCACCTACGGCACGGTCAAGGGCATGACGCCGGAAGAAGTGAAAGAGACCGGCGCGCAGATCCTGCTGGGCAACACCTTCCACCTGTGGCTGCGCCCGGGCCAGGAGATCATGAAACTGCACGGCGATCTGCACGACTTCATGCAGTGGCCAGGTCCGATCCTCACCGACTCCGGCGGTTTCCAGGTGTTCAGCCTGGGGGCGATGCGCAAGATCAAAGAGGAAGGCGTGTACTTCCGCAACCCGATCAACGGCGACAAGGTGTTCCTGAGCCCGGAAAAATCGATGGAAATCCAGTATGACCTGGGCTCCGACATCGTGATGATCTTCGACGAATGCACGCCGTACCCGGCCGACTGGGACTACGCCAAGCGTTCGATGGAAATGTCGCTGCGCTGGGCGGAGCGCAGCCGCAAGCGTTTCGACGAACTGGAAAATAAAAATGCGCTGTTCGGCATCATTCAGGGCGGCGTTTACGAAGATTTACGTGATGTTTCCGTCAAAGGGCTGGTGGATATCGGCTTTGACGGGTACGCTGTGGGCGGCTTGGCTGTAGGCGAGCCGAAAGAGGATATGCATCGCATTCTTGAACACGTTTGCCCGCAAATTCCGGAAGATAAGCCACGCTATTTGATGGGCGTCGGCAAGCCGGAAGATTTGGTGGAAGGCGTGCGCCGCGGCATCGACATGTTCGACTGCGTCATGCCGACCCGCAACGCCCGCAACGGCCATTTGTTCGTGACTGACGGTGTGGTAAAAATCCGTAATGCCAAGCACAAGGATGATACTTCTCCGCTGGATAAGGACTGTGATTGCTACACTTGTCGCCATTACAGCCGCGCCTACTTGCACCATCTCGACCGTTGCAACGAAATATTGGGTGCTCGACTGAACACGATTCATAACCTGCGTCACTACCAGCGCCTGATGGCGGGTTTACGCCAGGCTATTGAAGAGGGTAAATTAGAGCAGTTTGTTGCGGATTTCTATGGTCGGATCGGCAAGCCGATTCCGCCTTTAAACGCTTGATCTAATAATTGATAACTTAATGAGGGAATTTCAATGAGCTTTTTCATTTCTGACGCCGTCGCATCCGCAGGGGCTCCGGCTCAGGGAAGCCCGTACTCTCTGATCATTATGCTGGTGGTGTTCGGCCTGATCTTCTACTTCATGATCCTGCGCCCACAGCAGAAACGCGCGAAAGATCACAAGAAGCTGATGGACTCTATCGGTAAAGGCGACGAAGTGCTGACCACCGGCGGCCTGATCGGTCGCGTGACCAAAGTGGCCGACACCGGCATCATCGCCATCGCGCTGAACGACACCACGGAAGTGATGATCAAGCGTGACTTCGTGGCGGCCGTTCTGCCGAAAGGTACCATGAAGGCCCTGTAATCTTTTTTCCCGAAGGGAATTGCCGTGCTAAACCGTTATCCTTTGTGGAAGTATCTGATGTTGATCGTCGTGATCCTCGTCGGTCTGCTTTATGCGCTTCCCAACATCTACGGTGAGGATCCGGCCGTACAAATCACTGGCGCGCGCGGCGTCGCCGCCAGTGAAACTACGCTGGACCAGGTCCGTACCGTATTAGAAAAAGACAACATCGCGAGCAAGTCGATTGCGCTGGAAAATGGCGCCATCCTGGCTCGCTTTAAAGATCCTGACGTTCAGCTGCGCGCCCGCGAAGCGCTGGTGACCGAGCTGGGTGACAAATTCGTCGTGGCGCTGAACCTGGCGCCGGCCACGCCGACCTGGCTGGCCATGCTGGGCGCAGAGCCGATGAAACTCGGCCTGGACCTGCGCGGCGGCGTGCACTTCCTGATGGAAGTGGACATGGACACCGCGTTGAGCAAGCTGCAGGAACAGACCATGGATACCCTGCGCAGCGAGCTGCGTGAGAAGGGCATTCCTTACGCGTCTATCCGCAAGCTGGACAACAACGGCGTGGAAGTTCGCTTCCGCGACGATGCGGCCCGTGACCAGGCCATCAGCTACATCGGCCCGCGTCAGCGCGATCTGGTGCTGTCCGCCAATGGCGCCAACACCATGAAAGCCAACCTGACGGACGCCCGTCTGAGCGAAGCGCGCGAATACGCCGTACAGCAGAACATCACTATCCTGCGTAACCGCGTCAACCAGCTCGGCGTCGCCGAACCGCTGGTGCAGCGCCAGGGCGCCGACCGCATCGTGGTTGAGCTGCCGGGCATTCAGGACACCGCGCGCGCCAAAGAAATTCTGGGCGCCACCGCGACCCTGGAGTTCCGTCTGGTGAACACCAATGCGGACGCCACTGCGGCGGCCAACGGCCGCGTGCCGGGCGACTCCGAGGTGAAATATACCCGTGACGGCCAGCCGATCGTGCTGTACAAGCGCGTGATCCTGACCGGTGACCACATCACCGACTCCACTTCGAGCACCGACGAATACAACCAGCCGCAGGTTAACATCTCGCTGGACAGCGCCGGCGGCACGTCGATGTCCAACTTCACCAAGGACAACATCGGCAAGCCGATGGCGACCCTGTTCGTGGAGTATAAGGACAGCGGCAAGAAAGACGCCAACGGCCGTGCGGTGCTGGTGAAACAGGAAGAAGTGATCAACGTGGCGAACATTCAGTCGCGTCTGGGCAACAGCTTCCGCATCACCGGCATCGGCAACCCGAACGAAGCGCGTCAGCTTTCGCTGCTGCTGCGTGCGGGTGCGCTGATCGCGCCGATTCAGATCGTCGAAGAGCGCACCATCGGTCCAACCCTGGGTCAGCAGAACATCACCCAAGGTCTGGAAGCCTGTCTGTGGGGCCTGGTGGCGTCCATCGTCTTCATGGTGGTCTGGTACCGTAAGTTCGGCGTGATCGCCACCACGGCGCTGGTCGCCAACCTGGTGCTGATTGTCGGCGTGATGTCCCTGTTGCCGGGGGCGACGCTGACCATGCCGGGTATTGCCGGGATCGTGTTGACGCTGGCGGTGGCGGTTGACGCCAACGTACTGATTAACGAACGTATCAAGGAGGAGCTGAAGAACGGCCGGTCCGTTCAGCAGGCGATCCATGAGGGCTATAAAGGCGCGTTCTCCAGTATCGTCGACGCCAACATCACCACCCTGATCACCGCGGTCATCCTGTACGCAGTGGGCACCGGTTCGATCAAGGGCTTTGCGATCACCACCGCTATCGGTGTGGCGACGTCCATGTTCACCGCGATTGTCGGTACCCGTGCCATCGTCAACCTGCTTTACGGCGGCAAACGCATTAACAAGCTGTCTATCTGAGGAGTGCGTTGTGGCACAGGATTATACTGTTGAGCAACTCAACTACGGCCGTAAAGTCTACGACTTTATGCGCTGGGACTATTTGGCCTTCGGCATCTCGTTGCTGCTGTTGGTCGCGTCGATCGTCACCATGTCGGTGCGCGGCTTTAACTGGGGTCTGGATTTCACCGGCGGTACGGTGATTGAAATCAACCTGGAGAAGCCGGCTAACCTCGACCTGATGCGCGATACGCTGGAGAAGGCCGGATTCCAGGATCCGATTATCCAGAACTTCGGCAGCAGCCGCGACGTGATGGTGCGCATGCCACCGGCGACCGGCACCGCAGGCCAGGAACTGGGCAACAAGGTGATCGGCGTGATCAACGACTCGGTGGATAAAAACGCCACCGTGAAGCGTATCGAGTTCGTCGGCCCGAGCGTGGGCAGCGAACTGGCGCAAACCGGCGGCATGGCGCTGCTGGTGGCGTTGATCTGTATCCTGATCTACGTCGGTTTCCGCTTCGAATGGCGCCTGGCGCTGGGGGCGGTTATCGCGCTGGCGCACGACGTGATCATTACGCTGGGCGTGCTGTCGCTGTTCCACATCGAGATTGACCTGACCATCGTGGCGTCCCTGATGTCGGTTATCGGTTACTCGCTGAACGACAGCATCGTGGTTTCCGACCGTATTCGTGAGAACTTCCGCAAGATCCGCCGCGGCACGCCTTACGAGATCATGAACGTGTCGTTGACCCAGACGCTGAGCCGTACGCTGATGACTTCCGGTACTACCCTGATGGTGGTGCTGATGCTGTACATCTTCGGTGGCGCGATGCTGCAAGGCTTCTCGCTGGCGATGTTGATCGGCGTGTCGATCGGTACCGTCTCCTCCATCTACGTCGCGTCCGCGCTGGCGTTGAAACTAGGGATGAAACGCGAACACATGCTGCAGCAAAAAGTGGAAAAAGAGGGCGCCGATCAGCCTTCGATTCTGCCTTAACCGCCGCAGTATTCAGCGAAATGAGAAGGAGCGCCGCCGGCGCTCCTTTTTTTTGCCTCGAGTTTTCAGTGTTGCTGCACCACCGCCGGTTGGGCGGTCGAAACCAGACTGTGCAGACGGATATAGCCCAGCTGTTCCGGCGTCAGGCCGCTGAAGCGCAGCTCAAAGTCCTGGCCGGGTTTCGGCAGCAGCGAGTCGGCGCTGGCGATCGGTTGCGACAGCGCCTCGGCGGTCAACGGCCGCCCGGTGGCGTCGTCCAGTTGGCCCCATTCCACCACCGCGTTGAACGGCGGCAGCGTGGCCTGTGAGAGGGTGCGCACATGCAGCTGCGCCTGCGTGCCGTTGGCTTCGCTCTTGATGTGGCTCAGCGAAACGCTCAGCTCGCCGATGCCGCTTTGCAAACGGGCGGCGCTTCGGGCCGCCGGCAGCAGGTAGACGCCGTTGTCGGAGTGCTGATTGAGCATATTCTGCCGCTCCAGCGCGGTGGTTTGATCGGTCAGCACGCTCACTTTCTGGTTCAGCGCGGCGACCTGATGGCGCAGTTGAGGGACGGCAGCGTTGTGCGCGCAGCCTGCCAGCAACAAGGCGGCGGCGAGCAGGGCGATTTTGGGGTAACAGGTTGTCATGACGGCGATTTCCTATGCTGAATCTCCTGTTATCAGCTTAGTCCGCCCGGAGGGGAAAGTCATATCGGCGCCGCTTCCCGGCTGCGTGTCGCAACAAATGGCCGCCGCCCTTTGTTGTGGCTGCACTTCGGGGTAAACTGCATTTATCTATAAAAACGTTTATCAGGACGTGTTATGCATTGCCCTTTCTGCGCCGCCGTTGATACCAAAGTCATTGATTCCCGCCTGGTGGGGGACGGTTCGCAAGTGCGCCGCCGCCGCCAGTGTCTGGTGTGCAATGAACGCTTCACCACCTTCGAGGTGGCCGAGTTGGTGATGCCGCGAGTGATTAAAAGCGATGAGGTGCGCGAGCCGTTCAACGAAGACAAACTGCGCCGCGGCATGCTGAAAGCGCTGGAAAAGCGCCCGGTAAGCTCGGACGACGTGGAAAACGCCCTTAATCATATCAAATCCCAACTGCGCGCCACCGGCGAACGCGAAGTGCCGACCAAACTGGTGGGCAACCTGGTGATGGACGCGTTGAAAAAGCTGGATAAGGTGGCCTACATTCGCTTTGCGTCGGTATACCGCAGCTTCGAGGACGTGCGCGAGTTCGGCGAAGAGATTGCCCGCCTGCAAGACTAAAGGATCTTTCATGCATCACGACGAATTTTACATGGCGCGCGCCTTCGAACTGGCGCGGCTGGGGCGTTTCACCACCGCGCCCAATCCGAACGTCGGCTGCGTTATCGTGCGCGACGGCGAAATTGTCGGTGAAGGCTATCATCTGCGCGCCGGCGAGCCGCACGCGGAAGTGCATGCGCTGCGCATGGCGGGCGACAAGGCGCGCGGCGCCACCGCCTATGTCACGCTCGAACCGTGCAGCCATCACGGCCGCACGCCGCCCTGCGCCGATGCGCTGGTGGCCGCCGGCGTGACGCGGGTGGTCGCGGCGATGCAAGATCCCAATCCTCAGGTGGCGGGGCGCGGCTTGTACAAGCTGCAGCAAGCCGGCGTCGAAGTACGTCATGGCCTGATGCTGGCCGAGGCCGAAGCGGTCAACCTGGGCTTCCTCAAACGCATGCGCACCGGTTTCCCCTATGTGCAACTGAAGCTGGGCGCGTCGCTGGACGGGCGCACGGCGATGGCCTCCGGCGAGAGCCAGTGGATCACCTCACCCGAAGCGCGTCAGGACGTGCAGCGCCTGCGCGCGCAGAGCGCCGCGATCCTCAGCACCAGCGCCACCGTGCTGGCGGACGATCCGTCGCTGACGGTGCGTTGGGATGAGCTGGATGCCGAGACCCAGCGCCTCTATCCGCGCGAAAATCTGCGTCAGCCGCTGCGCATCTTGCTCGACAGCCAAAACCGCATTACCCCGCAGCACCGCGTGGTGCAGCAGCCGGGCGCCACCTGGCTGGCGCGCCTGCAGGCGGATGAACAGGCCTGGCCGCAAGACGTTGAGCAGTTTATCTGCCCGGCGCACGGCGGCGGCGTCGATCTGGTGGTGATGATGATGCTGTTGGCCAAGCGCCAGGTGAATTCAATCTGGGTGGAGGCGGGCGCATCGCTGGCCGGCGCGCTGCTGCAGGCCGGCCTGGTGGATGAGCTCATTTTGTACATCGCGCCAAAACTGTTGGGCGATAATGGCCGCGGCCTGTGTCATTTGCCGGGCCTGGAGCGGTTGGCCGACGCACCGGAATTCGTCTTTAGCGACGTGCGCCAGGTTGGCCCCGATCTGCGTTTGCGCCTGCGGGCGAAACACTGAATCTCGCGCCCGCGCGCCGGTTTTACAAAAGCGCCGCGCAGGCGATGAAAGAATATGATAGAATCCGCCCCCCTGCGGGGTATTGAACCCATTTTTAAGGAAAGCCCATGAAAGTTATCGAAGGTGTTGTTGCTACTCCAAATGCCCGTGTGGCGATCGCAATTGCACGTTTTAACAATTTCATCAACGACAGCCTGCTGGAAGGCGCCATCGACGCGCTGAAACGCATTGGTCAGGTTGCTGACGACAACATCACCGTTGTCTGGGTCCCGGGCGCTTACGAGCTGCCGTTGACGGCGAGCGTATTGGCCAAAACCGGCAAATACGACGCGGTTATCGCGCTGGGCACCGTTATCCGTGGGGGCACCGCGCACTTCGAATATGTGGCGGGCGAAGCCAGCTCCGGCATCGGCAACGTTGCGATGAATGCCGAAATCCCGGTTGCCTTTGGCGTGCTGACCACCGAAAGCATCGAACAGGCGATCGAACGCGCCGGCACCAAAGCGGGCAACAAGGGCGCTGAAGCCGCGTTGACCGCACTTGAAATGATTAATGTTATCAAAGCTATTAAAGCCTGAATTTAGTTAAGGGGAATTCCGTGAAACCTGCTGCTCGTCGCCGCGCTCGTGAGTGCGCTGTTCAAGCGCTTTACTCTTGGCAGTTGTCTAAAAACGACCTTGCCGATGTTGAACACCAGTTCCTGACGGAGCAGGATGTCAAAGATGTTGACGTCGCCTATTTTCGCGAGTTGCTGTCCGGCGCGGCAGTGAATGCAGGTATGCTGGACGAACTGATGGCGCCATACCTGTCGCGTCAGCTCGAAGAGCTGGGCCAGGTGGAGCGCGCAGTGCTGCGCGTCGCGCTGTTTGAACTGAAAATGCGCGAGGATGTCCCTTACAAGGTGGCGATCAACGAAGCGATCGAGCTGGCGAAAACCTTCGGCGCGGAAGACAGCCACAAGTTTGTGAACGGGGTGCTGGATAAAGTGGCGCCAACCCTTCGCAAGAAAAAGTAAAACATTAAGGCCGGTATCCCCGGCCTTAATTTCTTCTCGTGGAATATCGATATGGCATGCGGCGAATTTGACCTCATTGCCCGCTATTTTGACCGGTTTAAGCGCGTGCGCCGGGATGTACAGTTGGGCATTGGAGATGACTGCGCACTGCTGGCAGTGCCGGAAAAACAGCTGGTGGCCGTCAGTACCGATACGTTGGTGGCGGGCGTGCACTTCTTGCCGGACATCGATCCGGCCGATCTCGGTTATAAAGCGCTGGCGGTCAATCTGAGCGATCTGGCGGCGATGGGCGCCGATCCGGCGTGGCTTTCGCTGGCCCTGACCCTGCCGGAGGTGAACGAGCCCTGGCTGAAGGCCTTCAGCGACAGCCTGTTTGATCAGCTCAACTATTACGGCATGCAGCTGATCGGCGGTGATACCACGCGCGGCCCGCTGAGCATGACCTTGACCATTCAGGGCTTGATCCCGGCCGGCCGGGCGTTAACCCGCAGCGGCGCGCGCATCGGCGACTGGATCTACGTGACCGGCACGCTGGGCGACAGCGCCGCCGGTCTGGCGATTCTGCAGGATCGTCTGGCGGTGCCGGAGGCGGCGGCGCGCGATTACCTGATCGCTCGCCATCTGCGCCCGCAGCCGCGGGTGCTGCAGGGGCAGGCGCTGCGCGATCTGGCCAGCTCGGCGATCGACATCTCCGACGGCCTGATTTCCGATCTGAAACACATCCTGAAGGCCAGCGACTGCGGGGCACGCATCGTGCTGGACGAGCTGCCGATGTCGCAGGCGCTGAGCAGCCACGCGGATGCCGAGCAGGCGCTGCGCTGGGCACTGGCGGGCGGCGAAGATTACGAGCTGTGCTTCACCGTGCCGGAGATCAACCGCGGCGCGCTGGAAGTGGCGCTGAGCCACCTCGGCGCCGACTACACCTGCATCGGCCAGATTGGCCCGCTGTCTGAAGGCATCCGCTATTATCGCAACGACGAAGCGGTAGAGCTGGACTGGGCCGGGTTCGATCATTTCAATGCGGAGTCGGGCACTCATGGATGAAGCCAAGCGTCGGCTGCGGATGAGCAATCCGTGGCACCTGCTGGCCACCGGTTTTGGCAGCGGTTTGTCGCCGGTGATGCCGGGTACCATGGGATCGCTGGCGGCGATCCCGTTCTGGCTGCTGCTGATCCAGCTGCCGTGGCAGCTCTACTCGCTGGCGGTGATGTTCAGCATCTGTATCGGCGTCTATATTTGCCACCGCACGGCAAAAGACATGAAGGTGCACGATCACGGCAGCATCGTCTGGGATGAGTTCGTCGGCATGTGGATCACGCTGATGGCGCTGCCGGTCAACGACTGGCGCTGGGTCGCCGCCGGTTTCGTCATCTTCCGCATTCTGGATATGTGGAAGCCGTGGCCGATCCGCTGGTTCGACCGCAACGTGCATGGCGGCATGGGCATCATGGTCGACGATATCATCGCCGGCGTGCTGTCCGCCGGTATCATCTACCTGATTGGCCACCACTGGCCGATCGGGCTGTTCTGACAGACGGGCGCGGCGTTTCGCGCCCGCTTCCCTTTATTCAAATCCCGTCACCCGATGCGGTACGTAAGCCGTCTCCAGTTCCGCCACCTCTTGCGGCGACAGACTCAAATCGACCGCGGCGATGGCGTCATCCAACTGCTCGCTGCGCGAGGCGCCAACGATCGGTGCGCTGACCGCCGGTTTGTTCAGCAACCAGGCCAGCGCGATCTGCGCGCGTGAAACGCCGCGTTCTTCGGCGAGGCTGGCGACGCGTTCGGCGATGATGGCGTCGATGCCTTCAGTTTCCTCGTACAGGCTTTTGCCGAACTGGTCGGAGACCAGCCGCGCGGTGGTTTCGCCCCAGGGGCGGGTCAGGCGGCCGCGCGCCAGCGGGCTCCACGGCAGTACGGCGATGCCTTCGGCGGCGCACAGCGGGTGCATCTCGCGCTCTTCTTCGCGCTGGATCAGGTTGTATTGATCCTGCATGCTGACGAAGCGCGTCCAGCCGTGCAGATCGGCGGTATACAGCGCCTTGGCGAACTGCCAGGCGTACATCGAGGAGGCACCGATGTAACGCGCCTTACCGGCTTTCACCACGTCGTGCAGCGCTTCCAGCGTCTCTTCCAGCGGCGTTTCGTAATCCCAGCGGTGGATTTGCAGCAAATCGACATAGTCGGTGCCGAGACGGCGCAGGCTGTCGTCGATGGACTGCATGATGTTGGCGCGCGACAAACCGCGCTTCAGATTGCTCAGCGGGAAATAGACCTTGGTGGCGATAACGACGTCCTCGCGGCGTGCATAGTCGCGCAGCGCCCGGCCGAGGATCTCCTCGCTGCTGCCGTCGGAATAGCTGTTGGCGGTGTCGAAAAAGTTGATGCCGGCTTCCAGCGCCTGTTTCAGCAGCGGGCGGCTGCTCTCTTCCGGCAGCGTCCAGGCGTGATTGCCGCGGTTCGGTTCGCCATAGGTCATGCAACCCAGGCAGATGCGCGAGACGTTCAGATCGGTGTTGCCCAGTTTCAGGTACTTCATGCTTGCCTCCCATTCACAGCTCAGACAGTAACTGTAGCGCGGATCCCGGAGGGCGGAAACGAAAACGCCCCCGAAGGCGGAGGCGTTTTATCAGGCGCGGGCGGCGATTACTGCGCCAGCCAGGTTTCGATTTGGCGCTGAATGCCGGCGGCGTCCAGCCCCAGATCGGCACGCAGTTCTTCCTGGGTGCCCTGTGAGACGAAGCTGTCCGGCAGGCCGAGGTTCAGCACCGGCACCGGACGGCGTTTGGCCATCAGCAGTTCGTTGACACCGCTGCCGGCGCCGCCCATGATGGCGTTCTCTTCCAGCGTGACCAGCGTTTCATGGCTGGCGGCCAGTTCGAGCACCAGCTGCTCGTCCAGCGGCTTGACGAAGCGCATGTCGACCAGCGTGGCGTTGAGCGCTTCCGCCGCTTGCGCGGCCTCCGGCAGGAGGGTGCCGAAGTTGAGAATGGCGATCTTTTCCCCCTGGCGGCGCACCACGCCTTTGCCGATCGGCAGCATGTTGAGCGGCTCCAGCGCCGCGCCGGTGCCGGTGCCGCGCGGATAGCGCACGGCGCTCGGGCCGTCGTTATAGTGATAGCCGGTATACAGCATCTGGCGGCATTCGTTT
This sequence comes from Serratia sp. CY40230, assembly GCF_052168835.1. Taxonomy (NCBI): domain Bacteria; kingdom Pseudomonadati; phylum Pseudomonadota; class Gammaproteobacteria; order Enterobacterales; family Yersiniaceae; genus Serratia; species Serratia sp. CY40230. The sequence continues at coordinate 847,727 of NZ_JBJNLX010000002.1, read as the reverse complement.
TCGTCGCTCGGCGTCATGATCACCATGGTCGGGATGCAGCGCATGAACGACAGATCGAACGCCCCCTGGTGGGTCTGGCCGTCGGCGCCGACGATGCCGCCGCGATCGATGGCGAACATCACCGGCAGGTTTTGGATCGCCACGTCATGGATCAGTTGGTCGTAGGCGCGTTGCAGGAAGGTGGAATAGATCGCCACCACCGGCTTGTAGCCGCCGATCGCCAGCCCGGCGGCGAAGGTGACCGCGTGCTGTTCGGCGATCGCCACATCGAAATATTGCTGCGGATAGTCGCGAGAGAACTGCACCATGCCGGAGCCTTCGCGCATCGCCGGCGTGATCGCCATCAGCGAGCTGTCTTTGGCGGCGGTTTCACACAGCCAGTCGCCGAAGATTTTCGAATAGGTCGGCAGACCGCCGGCGCTTTTCGGCAGCGTGCCGCTGGCGGGATCGAACTTCGGCACCGCGTGGAAGCTGATCGGATCCTTCTCTGCCGGCGCGTAACCGCGGCCTTTCTTGGTCATGATGTGCAACAGCTGCGGGCCTTTCAGATCGCGCATGTTTTTCAACGTGGCGACCAACCCCTGCACGTCGTGGCCGTCTACCGGGCCGATGTAGTTGAAGCCCAGCTCTTCGAACAGCGTGCCAGGCACCACCATGCCTTTCAGGTGCTCTTCGGTGCGTTTCACCAGCTCCTTGATCGGCGGCACGCCGGCCAGCACTTTTTTGCCGCCTTCGCGCAGGGTGGAGTAAAGCTTGCCGGACAGCAGCTGCGCCAGATGGTTGTTCAGCGCGCCGACGTTTTCCGAGATCGACATCTCGTTGTCGTTCAGCACTACCAGCATGTCCGGATTGATATCACCGGCGTGGTTCATCGCTTCGAACGCCATGCCGGCGGTGATGGCGCCATCGCCGATCACGCACACCGTGCGGCGGCCTTTGCCTTCACGCTCTGCCGCCACCGCCATGCCGAGGCCGGCGCTGATCGAAGTCGACGAATGGCCGACCGACAGCACGTCGTATTCGCTTTCGGCGCGCCACGGGAAGGGGTGCAGGCCATTCTTTTGCCGGATAGTGGCAATCCGGTCGCGGCGGCCGGTCAGAATTTTGTGCGGGTAGGCCTGGTGGCCGACGTCCCACACCAGATGATCGAACGGCGTGTTGTAGACGAAATGCAACGCCACCGTCAGTTCGACGGTACCCAGCCCGGAGGCAAAGTGGCCGCTGGAACGACTGACGCTGTTCAGCAGGTATTGCCGCAGCTCATCGCACAGCTTCGGCAAGCTCTCTTTGGGCAGTGAGCGGAGTTCCTCGGGGTTTTCCGCTAGCGCCAGGGTTGGGTATTTGGCTATATCAAGACTCATTCGATACTCATATCAGAGGAGTTAACGTCACACGTTAATTGTCGCGTTCAATAATGAAGCTGGCTAACGCTCGCAATGGCGCTGTGTTATAAGATTGCGCTGCCAAAGTGTCTAATGCAGCTAATGCTTCCTGATAGAGATCCCACGCTTTTGCTTTCGCGCTGTCAAGCCCGAGTAACGCCGGGTAGGTACTCTTTCCGTGTTGTTGGTCCGCGCCCTGGCGCTTGCCGATCTTTTCAGTCTCGCCAACAACGTCCAAAATGTCATCCTGCACCTGGAACGCCAGGCCAACCGCAGCGGCGTAACGATCCAGCTGCGGCAGCGCCGCTCGCCCTGCTTCGCCGGCGCTCAGCGCGCCCAGGCGCACCGCCGCGCGGATCAGCGCGCCGGTTTTGTGGCGGTGAATCTGCTCCAGCGCCTGCAGGTCGACGTGCTTGCCTTCGGCCTCCAGATCCAGCGATTGGCCGCCGCACATGCCGGCTACGCCGCTGGCGCTCGCCAGTTCGGAAACCATCGCCAGCCGATCGCGCAGCGCCACGTCGGGCATTTCGGCATCGGCCAGGATCGAAAACGCCAGCGTTTGCAGCGCATCGCCGGCCAGGATCGCGTTGGCTTCGCCGAATTTAATGTGACAGGTCGGCTGGCCACGGCGCAGATCGTCGTCGTCCATCGCCGGTAGATCGTCATGGATCAGCGAGTAGGCGTGGATGCATTCCACCGCCGCCGCCGGCGCGTCCAGGTTGCTCAGCGACACGCCGAACATCTGGCCGGTGGTGTACACCAGGAACGGACGCAGACGCTTGCCGCCCAGCAAGGCGCCGTGACGCATCGCCGCCACCATGTTGCCGTCGTTGAACGGCAGCGGGGCGATGAAGTCCAGCAGCGCGCGATCGGCGCGCTGGCGGAAAATCTGCAGTTGATCGGCAAAAGCGGCCGATGGGGCGATCTCAGACATGTCGGTTACTCGGCATCCGGTGTGAAAGGCGCCAGCGCCGCATCGTCGGCGCTGTCGTTAAGAAGTATCTGCACACGCTGTTCCGCCTGTTGCAGTTTCTGCTGGCCTTGGCGCGCCAGCTGCACGCCGCGTTCGAATTCGTTCAGCGCGTCTTCCAGCGGCAGTTCGCCCGACTCCAGACGCGTCACGATGCTTTCCAGCTCGCCGAGGGCGCTTTCAAAGCTGGCAGTTTGCTCTGTACTGGCTGATTGTGCTGGTTTTTTCGGCATAATTTTCTTTTTACGTCATCATGTGAACCGTGGCGCCAGAGCCTATCCTAGCGGATCTTGATTAGCAAATCATGGCGCTCATGTGTGGTTTTGTGCGCAGAGCACGGCGATATGGTGATATACTCCGCGCCGTAATTCTTATCTGACAACAAAGACCGCCATGAAGTTTATCATTAAATTGTTCCCGGAAATCACCATCAAGAGCCAATCTGTGCGCTTGCGCTTTATCAAGATTCTCTCGACCAATATTCGCAACGTCCTGAAGCAGTATGATGAAACGCTGGCGGTCGTCCGTCACTGGGATCATATCGAAGTTCGCGCCAAAGATGAAAACCAGCGGCCGATCATTGCCGACGCGCTGACGCGCATTCCCGGCATCCACCATATTCTGGAAGTGGAAGATCGCGCTTATACCGATATCCACCACATCTTCGAGCAGACGCTGGAAGCCTACCGCGCCCAGCTGGAAGGCAAAACCTTCTGCGTGCGCGTCAAGCGTCGCGGCAAGCAGGCGTTCAATTCGCAGGACGTGGAGCGTTACGTCGGCGGCGGCCTGAATCAGAATATCGAGAGCGCGCGCGTTAACCTGACCCGACCGCAGGTCACGGTAAACCTGGAGATTGAAGACGACAAGCTGATGCTGGTCAAACGCCGTCTTGAAGGCATCGGCGGTTATCCGGTCGGCACTCAGGAAGACGTGATGTCGCTGATTTCCGGCGGTTTCGACTCGGGCGTGTCGAGCTATATGCTGATGCGCCGCGGCTGCCGCGTGCACTTCTGCTTCTTCAACCTGGGCGGCGCCGCGCACGAGATTGGCGTGAAGCAGGTGGCGCACTACCTGTGGAACCGTTTCGCCAGCTCGCACAAGGTGCGCTTCGTCGCCATCGACTTCGAGCCGGTGGTGGGCGAGATCCTGGAGAAGGTCGACGACGGCCAGATGGGCGTGGTGCTCAAGCGCATGATGGTGCGCGCCGCTTCGCAAGTGGCAGAACGCTACGGCGTGCAGGCGCTGGTGACCGGTGAAGCGCTGGGGCAGGTGTCCAGCCAGACGCTGACCAACCTGCGCCTGATCGATAACGCGTCCGACACCCTGATCCTGCGTCCGCTGATCTCGCATGATAAAGAGCACATCATCAAGCTGGCGCGCGAAATCGGCACCGAAGACTTCGCCAAAACCATGCCGGAATATTGCGGCGTGATTTCGAAGAGCCCGACGGTGAAAGCCGTCAAGGCCAAGATCGAAGAGGAAGAGAGCCACTTCGATTTCAGCATTCTCGATCGGGTGGTGAGCGATGCGAAGAACGTCGATATCCGCTCTATCGCCGAGCAGGCGCAGGAGCAGGTGACCGAAGTGGAAACCGTCGCGGCCTTCGGCGCCGACGAGGTGATCCTGGATATCCGTTCCAACGACGAGCAGGAAGAGAAGCCGCTGCAGCTGGAACAGGTTGAAGTGAAAGCGTTGCCGTTCTACAAGCTGAGCACTCAGTTCGGCGATCTGGATCAGAGCAAAACCTATCTGCTGTACTGCGAGCGCGGCGTAATGAGCCGCCTGCAGGCGCTGTACCTGCTGGAGCAGGGCTTCAGCAACGTGAAGGTTTATCGCCCGTAACGCGGGCAGCGTCATAAACGAGAGGGGCTGAACCGGTGTTCAGCCCTTTTTTTATCGGCAAATCGATCAGTCGCGGAAATCGTACATCCCGGGGATCAGCACCAGCTGCGCGGCGATCTCCGCCGCCTTGGCCTTGCCAAGCAGCAGATCGATCAGTTTCAGCGCAAACTCCATCGCGGTGCCCGGCCCCTGGCTGGTGAGCAGGTTAACGCGAGCGTCGTACACCACGCGGCGTTCCATCCATTTATCCACCGGTATCTGGTCTTTCAGGCCCGGGAAGCCGGTCATGTTGCCGACCGGGAACAGATCGTGGTGCTGCAGCACCAGCGCCGGCGCTGCGCAGATGGCGGCGACGATGTTGCCCTGCAGGTGCATTTGCCGCACCTTTTCCACCAGCAGCGGGCTGTCGCGGAAGCATTCCGCCCCCTTCAGGCCGCCGGGCAGCACGATGGCGTCGAAAGGCTCATCGACGATCGCCACCAGCGGCGCATCGGCCAGCAGTTTGACGCCGCGCGAACAGACGATAGTCAACTCGCCGTCGCCGGCAACGCTGGCGGTGGTGACTTTTACGCCCGCCCGCACCAGCAGATCGATGGTGGTGACGGCTTCGGTTTCTTCGCTACCAGGTGCCAGGCAAACCAGCGCCGATACGCTCATATTCATTTTCCTTTCGTTTAATCAATTCAAACAGCCGCGCATTCTCCGGCAGCGTGAGGCCGTGACTGCGCGCGCGGCGCAGCAGGTAGCCGGTGATGTAGTCGATCTCGGTATGCCGCTGGCTGCGGATATCCTGCAGCATCGACGAAACGTTGTCGGCGGTGCTGTGGATCACGTCCATCACATATTGCATCAGGCCTTCGCAGGAGGTGTGGTAGCCCTCCATCGCCATCACGCTGGCGACTTCACGACACAGCGTTTCGATCTGCTCCGGGTAGCGCTGCAGATCGCCGTTGCGGCAGCCGTACAGCGCCGTCAGCGGGTTGATCACGCAGTTGACCGCCAGCTTGCGCCAGTTGGCCGAGGCGATGTTGTTGTGCCAGGCGACGTCGGGCAGCGCCTGATGCAGCACTTCCGCCAGGTGGCTGAGATGCTGGGCGGCCGGTGAGGTGGGACCGATGTGGGTGATGCCGGTGGCGACGTGAATAATGGTGCTGCCTTCGTGGCGCGCGGCGTGGGTGGTGGTGCCCTGCAGGATGGGCTGGCCGTTTTGCGGCAGCTCCTCCTGGGTACCCATGCCGTTATGCAACAGCAAAATGGCGCACTGAGGATTCAGCTTCGGCAGCAGCGCACTGACCGCGCTGGAGACCTGCCAGGCTTTCAGCGTCACCAGCAGCAGCTCGCTCTGCGCGAGGTGCTCAGGATCGTTGGTGGGCAAATTGCGATTAAACGAGACGCCTTCCGGCTCGATCACGTTCACGGCGCAAAAAGGCTGCGGCACTCTTAGCCATCCCTGTACATCGTGGCCCTGCTGATACAGCCGGGAGAGCCACAGTTGTCCGAGCGCGCCGCAACCAAGAATGGTTATTTTCATTCAGTCTCCTTGGAAACACGGGAATACCGCTCAATTACCGTGATCTAACTATAGGCTTTATGGCAGCCTGAAGCGCTATCCCTGCGTGCGTTCAGCAGATTTTGTCTGAGGCGGCAAAGCGGTTATCATGCTCGGCATCAAAATCGCCTAAGCTATTAGGCACTCATTCAGGAGGAAGAAGTATGCCATCTTTCGACATCGTTTCCGAAATTGATATGCAGGAAGTGCGTAACGCCGTTGAGAACGCCACCCGCGATCTCGGCACCCGCTGGGATTTTCGCAACGTGCCGGCCAGCTTTGAGCTAAACGAGAAGAATCAAAGCATCAAGGTTGCCACCGAGTCTGATTTCCAGGTGCAACAGCTGCTCGACATTCTGCGCGAAAAGCTGAGCAAGCGCAGCATCGACGGCGCCGCGCTGGAGATCCCGGAAGAGTTTACCCACAGCGGTAAAACCTACAGCGTGGAAGCCAAGCTGAAGCAGGGGATTGAAACCTCTGTAGCGAAGAAAATCGTCAAGCTGATCAAAGACAGCAAGCTGAAGGTGCAGGCGCAGATCCAGGGCGAAGAAGTGCGGGTGACCGGCAAGTCACGCGACGATTTGCAGAGCGTGATGGCGCTGGTGCGCGGCGGCGATCTGGGGCAGCCGTTCCAGTTCAAGAACTTCCGCGATTAATCTCGACGGGGCCGGCATTGCCGGCCCCGTTTCTTTACAGCGAATTGACCAGCGCTTCCAACTGACCGCGATTGGTCTGCTTGGTGTCCACCTTGACGTAGGCGCTGCGCTCTTCCGGCACCACGATCGCCTCGGCCACGCCGGGCTGCGCCCTCAGACGGCTTTCCAGCGCCGAATCCTTCACCGCCAGTTCAGACAGCGTAATGCGCAGGCTGCTGACATACGGCGGCTCTTTCATGGTGCTGCTGACCAGGAACCAAACGGCGGCCAATACCGCGCCGGCGATAAACACCAGGCCTGCCCCCTGCAAACCGTACAGCCAGCCGCCGAGGCTGCCGCCGATCGCCACGCCGATAAACTGGCTGGTGGAGTAGACCCCCATCGCGGTGCCCTTATAGCCGGCCGGTGATTCTTTGCTGATCAGCGAAGGCAGAATGGCTTCCATCACGTTGAAGGCCATGAAGAACAGCTGCACGCCGGCGATGATGCCCCACAGGTGCGCGCCGGAGAGCCACAGCAGCACTTCGGCGCAAAACAGCACCGCCACGCAGCCCATAAACACCTGCTTCATGCGGCGATATTTTTCGGCATAGATGATGAAAGGCACCACGGCGGCGAACGACACCAGCATGGTCACCAGGTAGACGATCCAGTGTTCGCTGGCCGCCAGCCCGGCTTTCTCCATCGCCAGCGGCAGCGCCACGAAGCTCGACATCAGCAGGATATGCAGACACATGATGCCGAAGTTGAGCTTCAGCAGGCGCGAGTTGCTCAGCACTTTGCGGAAACTGCCGCGCACAATGCTGGATTCGCGGTTCAACAGGTGAGTATCGGCGGAAGGCACCACCGCCAATGTGATGGCGATGCCGGCCAGCGCCAGCACGGCGATCATCCAGAACAGCGCGTGCAGGCCGAAGGCGTGAGTGATGATAGGGCCCAGAACCATGGCGATGGCGAAGGTGATGCCGAAGCTGACGCCGATGAACGCCATCGCTTTGGTGCGGTTCTGCTCGCGGGTCAGATCGGAGAGCAGCGCCATTACCGCGGCGGCGATCGCGCCGGAGCCCTGCAACGCGCGGCCGAGGATCACACCCCAGATAGAGTCGGTCGCGGCGGCGATCACGCTGCCGAGGGCAAAGATCAGCAGGCCGCCGACGATCAGCGGCTTGCGGCCGATGCGATCGGACACCAGGCCGAACGGGATCTGAAACACCGCCTGCGCCAGGCCGTAGATGCCGATGGCGATGCCGATCAGCGCTTCGCTGGCGCCGTTGAGCGCCATGCCGTAGGTGGTCAGCACCGGCAATACCATAAACATGCCGAGCATGCGCAGGGAAAATACGGTGCCCAATCCCCAGGTGGCGCGACGCTCCTGCGGGGTCATTGAATTATCGTTCACATCAAACCTCGGTAAAAACCATGCCATCAGACGTTGAGACAGCGCCTGATGGCATGATTTCTGTAAAGCTGCGTCATTTTAGTGTGCGGGGCAGGGGGGGTAAATCGAATGTTGTTTAACAGATATTACAGTTTGGCCGCTTTTCGGCGTGACAAATAAAATGGGCCGCAAAAGCGGCCCATTCACAGATGATTTGGCTTACCAAACGTAGGTCACCAGCGCTTCAGGCGCCGCCGTGGCGCTGAAGTCGATCGACATCATCACGCTCAGCGAGGTGATGGCGACGATGGAGAACACGAACAGTTTGCGCGCCCAGACGCTGTCGTTTTCGGTCTTGTAACCGCGCAGCGCCATGCCCAGCCACCATACGCTCACCGCCGCAGCGACGATCAGGTACTTGTAGCCGGCGTAGCCCACCAGGGTCAGCATCAGCGTGGCGATCATAAATGCCAGGATGTAGACCGTGATGTGGTTCTTGGCGACGGAAATGCCTTTCACCACCGGCAGCACCGGAATGTTGGCCGCCTGGTAATCTTTAAAGCGGAAGATAGCGATCGCATAAGAATGCGGCATCTGCCACAGGCTAAAGATAGCCAGCAGGATCAACGCGCCGGCGTCGAACTCGTTGGTCACCGCGCAGTAGCCGATAACCGGCGGCGCGGCGCCCGACAAGCTGCCGATCAGCGTGCCGTAGACCGAATGGCGTTTCATGTACAGGCTGTAAACGCCGACATAAACCACGAAGCCCATCACCGCCAGCCACATGGCCAGCGGGTTGGCCGCGATATACAGCAACGCGAAGCCCGCAATACCCAACACGGTCGCATAAACCAGGGTGACACTCGGCGCGATCAGGCCTTTTACCAGCACCCGATTCTTCGTTCTCTCCATTTTCTTGTCGATATCGCGGTCGATGTAGTTGTTAAACACACAGCCCGACGCGACCACCAACGAGACACCCACCAGGGTGGCGAGAAACAGGGGATAGTCGATGCTCCCTTTGGAAGCGAGCAGGAATCCCCCAACGACAGAAATTAAATTGCCGAAAATAATTCCTGGTTTAGTGACTTGCAGGTATTGCTTAATCATCACGTGCAGCTCAGCTCTTAATCGACCATCATATTGATGTTGAGGTTGTACATAATCCAGAGTGAACCTACAACAACGATACCGATGATCATAGCGGTGAACAGCAATGCCACCAGGTTCCAGCGCTCTTCCGATGAGGTGTTCATGTGCAGGAAGTAAACCAGGTGAACAATCACCTGGATAACCGCCATACCGACAACAACCGCCAGGATGGTGGAATGAGAGGCAGTGCCGTTCATTACCATCGCAAATGGAATTACCGTCAGGATGATCGACAGGATAAAGCCGATCAGGTATGACTTCACGCTGCCGTGGCTTGCGCCGCCGTGAGAGGTTTCATGGGATGAATGGCTCATTACATAACCCCCAGCAGGTAGACAACGGTAAATACGCAGATCCAGACCACGTCCAGGAAGTGCCAGAACAGGCTCAGGCACATCAGGCGGGTTTTGTTGGTCGCGGTCAGGCCGAACTTGCTCACCTGAATCATCAGCACGATGATCCAAATCAGGCCGGAAGTCACGTGCAGACCGTGGGTGCCGACCAGCGCGAAGAAGCTGGACAGGAACGCGCTGCGATCCGGCCCGAAGCCTTCGGCGATCAGGTGATGGAATTCATAGATTTCCATCGCCACGAAGCCCAGACCAAACAGGAAGGTCAGGAACAACCAGGTGTTTACACCGCCAACTTTACCCTTGTTCATGGCGATCATCGCCATGCCGTAGGTGATGGAGCTGAACAACAGCAGGAAAGTTTCGACCAGGACAAACTTCAGGTCGAAGATGTCTTTGCCTGAGGGACCGCCAGCGGTCCCGTTCACCAGGACTGCATAAGTCGCGAACAAGCTCGCAAACAAAATACAGTCGCTCATCAGGTAGATCCAGAATCCGAAGACTTTGGTCTCTCCCGCGTCGTGGTGCCCATGCTCTGCATGGGCTGCGTTATGATTGGTCAGAGTTTCAGTTGACATGGTTCACGCCTGCTTTACGGATTTGTTCGTAGTGTTGGTTCTCAATGCGCTCGATTTCATCAACCTGCACATAGTAGTCAACATCGTGATCGAAGCTCTTGCCGATCCAGACAACGATCATACCGATGAAGCCGGCCAGAGCCATCCACCAGATTTCCCAAATCATTGCGAAACCGAATACCAGGCTGAAGAAGGCGATGATAACGCCGGCACCGGTGTTCTTAGGCATATGAATCGGTTCGTATTTAGCCGGTTTCTTATAAGCTTCGCCTTTTTCTTTCATGTCCCAGAATTCATCACGGTCATGAATCTGCGGCACTACGGCAAAGTTATAGAACGGCGGTGGAGACGAGGTTGACCACTCCAGAGTACGAGCACCCCATGGGTCACCGGTCAGATCGCGGTTCTGTTCGCGGTCACGGATACTGACGAAGATCTGGGTCAGCTGGCACAGGATGCCGCAGGCGATCAGCGCCGCACCGCCGGCTGCAACCAGCAGCAGAGGGTGGAACTCAGGGTTGATGTTCTGGCTGATACGACGGGTCATGCCCATAAAGCCCAATGCGTACAGCGGCATGAAGGCGGTGAAGAAGCCGATGATCCAGAACCAGAACGCGCGGATGCCCCATTTTTCGTTCAGCGTGAAGCCGAAGGATTTCGGGAACCAGTAGGTCAGGCCCGCGAAGCAACCGAACACCACGCCGCCGATGATGACGTTGTGGAAGTGCGCGATCAGGAACAGGCTGTTGTGCAGCACGAAGTTCGCGCCTGGCACCGCCAGCAGAACGCCGGTCATACCACCCACGGAGAAGGTGATGATGAAGCCAACGGTCCACAGCATTGCGGAGTTGAGCTTGATGCGGCCCTGATACATGGTGAACAGCCAGTTGAAGATTTTCACCCCGGTCGGGATGGAAATGATCATGGTGGCAATACCGAAGAAGGCGTTAACGTTCGCGCCGGACCCCATGGTGAAGAAGTGGTGCAGCCAGACGATGAACGACAGAACGGTGATCGCGATGGTTGCCCATACCAGTGAGGTATAGCCGAACAAGCGTTTTCTGGAGAAGGTCGCGGTGACTTCGGAGAACACGCCGAACACCGGCAGAACCAGGATATACACCTCTGGGTGACCCCAGGCCCAAATCAGGTTGATGTACATCATCATGTTGCCGCCCATATCATTGGTGAAGAAATGGGTGCCCAGATAGCGATCCAGGGTCAGCAGCGCGATGGTGACGGTCAGAATTGGGAAAGAAACGATGATCAGGACGTTGGTACACAGCGCCGCCCAGGTGAACACCGGCATCTTCATCATAGGCATGCCAGGGGCACGCATCTTCAGAATGGTGGCGAAGAAGTTCACGCCGGTCAGCAGGGTACCCAGACCGGAAATCTGCAGACTCCAGATCCAGTAATCGACCCCGACGCCAGGACTGTACTCTTTACCCGACAGCGGCGGATACGCCAGCCAACCGGTCTGAGCGAACTCACCGACCCCCAGGGAGATGTTGATCAGCACCACGCCCACCACGAAGAACCAGAAGCTCAGGGAGTTCAGGAACGGGAAGGCGACGTCGCGCGCACCGATTTGCAGCGGCACCACAACGTTCATCAGGCCAACCACGAAAGGCATCGCCATGAAGAAGATCATGATGACGCCGTGCGCGGTGAAGATCTGGTCGTAGTGGTGCGGCGGCAGGAACCCGGCTTCGCCGGCGGACGCCAACGCCTGCTGGCTACGCATCATGATGGCGTCGGCAAAGCCGCGCAGCAGCATGACCATCGCCACGATGATGTACATGATACCAATTTTTTTATGGTCGACCGAAGTCAGCCATTCGCTCCACAGCCACTTCCATTTACCGAAATACGTCAGCAGCGCCAGCACTGCCAGGCCCCCGACAATAATTGCGGCTACGGTGACCATGATGATCGGTTCGTGGTACGGAACCGCATCAAGTGTTAATTTTCCCAACATCAGTTATTCCTCGGCTCCGGCGTGAGCAGCATGTTCACCCATGTCCATACCTTGGCTCATGTCCATGCCTTCGTGCGCGCCAGCGCCCTTGTGCATATCCATGTCGCCCATGAATTTGGCAATTGTTTCTTTGAACAAATTCGGTTTGACAGCGGCAAAGTACTCAACCGGGTTGTTTTCACTCGGCTCTGCCAGTTTGTTAAAGTCGTCGGTGGTGTTCAGGTTTTTAGACGATGCCTTCACCTTGGCCACCCACTGATCGAAGTCGCCTTCGGTCGGGGTAACGATCGCGGTGAATTTCATACCGGAGAAGCCTGCGCCGCTGTAGCTGCTGGAGATGCCTTTGTAGGCACCGGCTTCGTTGCCGATCAGGTGCAGTTTGGTCTGCATGCCGGCCATCGCATAAATCTGTCCACCTAACTGCGGGATAAAGAACGAGTTCATTACCGAGTTAGAGGTGATCTTGAATTCGACTGGAACATCTTTCGGGAAAGCCAGCTCATTAACGGTCGCAATGCCTTGTTCCGGGTAGATGAACAGCCATTTCCAGTCGAGCGACACCACTTCGATCGTCATCGGCTTCTTGTCGGTGACAATCGGCTTGAACGGATCGAGTTCGTGGGTGGTCTTCCAGGTAATGGTGCCAAGGATGGCGATGATAATGATAGGAATGGTCCAGACGACCGCTTCGATCTTGTTGGAGTGGGCCCAGTTCGGACTGTACTTGGCGTCTTTGTTGGAAGCGCGATACTTCCAGGCAAAGGCGAACGCCATGAAGATAACTGGCACCACTACGATCAACATCAATGCGATTGCAGTGATAATCAGTGTCCGTTGCTCAACACCAATTGCTCCTTTGGGATTCATCAAAACCATATCGCAGCCACTGAGCAATACAGTGCCTGCGATTAATGACAGCATCCCAATACTTTTATTGTATTTCTTAAGTCTCATCTAACGACCTCAATAACAAAGGCTCAATTGTCGTTTCATGTGTGCGGGCATTTTACGGGAAGGTTGCAGTACTGTAAACATGCTTAAGGGAGTGTCAGCGGCTTGTTGACACTTTCTGTTAAGGGGGTCACAGATGTAACCCTGCGTGACAATTTACCAATGACAACAACGCGTTGGCACGCTGAATCGTGACGAGCAGCCCGTATGTTAAGGAAAACTAAAGGTATGATGAATTTGGCGAAGAAATGCGCGGCGGGGAAATACGCAGAAAAGGTTTATTTAATGTAAAATAATTGTGTCTTAAAGGTGAATTTAATTTTATTTCCGAGTGCGGCAGTCGGATAAAAAAATAATTTCCGCGCCGATTATCTTTTTTTACCGAAATAAATATATCCCCGGATCGCTTTTTTTTCGGCCGGCGAAATCACCGGCCGGTCAGATTATGCCAAACGGGTGCGGCGCAGGGCGAGGTAATCCAACGTACTGCCCATGGCGACGCCGAGCAGGCTCAGCGCGGCGCCGACCTGCAGCAGCCGATCGGCCAACTGTGGGGCCTGCGTCCAATCCAGCGCATTGGCGATAAGCAACAGCAACCACAGGCCCAACAGCGAACAGCCTAGCGTCAGCAAGCGCAGCGCCCAACGGTAAGATTCTGAAAACTCGGTGCGCGGCATAAAATTGCCATGCTGCTGGGTGTGCTCCAACGTCTGACGACAGATACCGAGCAGCAGCAAGCCGGGCAGGGCAGCGGCGATAGAGAACAGGTAGAACAACGGCCAACCGTGGGCTTCAACGAACCAGCCGGCGATCGGGCCGACATAGACGCGCCCTACGGCGGACAACGCCGACAGCAGCGCGAACTGGGTGGCGGAGAACGACCGGTTGCACAGCGTCATCAGCAGCGCCACGAAGGCCGCGGTGCCCATGCCGCCACACAGATTTTCGAGGAAGATGGCGCTGCCCATGGTGAGCAGGCTCTTGTCGGTCACCGCCAGGATCCAATACCCGAGATTGGAGACCGCCTGCAGGACGCCGAACAGCATCAGCGCGCGGAACAGGCTGAGACGCTGCATCAGCACGCCGCCGAACAGGGCGCCGACGATGGTCGCGAACAGGCCGAGGGTTTTGTTCACCAGCCCGACTTCACCGGCGTCGAACCCCACGCCGCGGATCAGGAAGGTGGTACTCAGGCTTCCGGCGAAGGCGTCGCCCATTTTGTACATCACGATCAGCAGCAGGATCAGCCAGGCGTTGTTGCGGCCGAAGAAATCGCGCAGCGGCGCGACGACCGCCTGTTCCATGGTGCGCGGCGCCGGGATGCTTTCGTCCGGCTCCGGCGCCAACAGCGTGGCGGCCACGCCGATCAGCATCAATCCGGCCATCAGCCAGTAGGTGGCTTGCCAGCCGAAATAGCGATCCGCCAGCCACAGCGCCAGGCCGCCGGAAACCAGCATCGCCAGCCGATAACCCAGCACCGAGATCGCCGCGCCCGTGCCGCGTTCTTCGGCTTTCAGCAGATCGGTTTTATAGGCGTCGAACACGATATCTTGCGAGGCGGAGCAGAACGCCACCAGCACCGCCAACGCCGCCAGCCACCACAGGTGCTGCGCGGGCTGCATAAAGCCCATCGCCACAATCGCCGCCACCAGCAACAGCTGGCTGATCAGCAGCCAACCGCGCCGCCGCCCGAGAAACGGCGGGGTATAGCGGTCCATGAACGGCGACCAGAGGAATTTGAAGACGTAGGCCTGGCCTACCAGCGAGAAGATGCCGATGGTTTTCAGATCGATATTTTCGACGGTCATCCAGGCTTGCAGCGTGCCGGAGGTCAATGCCAGCGGCAGACCCGACGCGAAGCCCAGCAGCAGCAGAATGGCGGAGTTACGCTGGGTGAAGATGTTCAGATAGTGTTTCGACATGAGTTCCCTGTCTGCGCCGCCCGATCCGCCGGGCGGCGCCAGGCGCGCCGATTAGCGCGCGTTTTGCTTGATGAAATCGTTGACGCTGGTGTCCTGAGCCATGTCGGCGATCACGTCGCCCAGCACGGAGTTGACGGCGTCGGTGATCTTCTCGTTGGTCGCCGTAAAGGCGCCCTGCACGTTATAGGTCGAGCGGTAATTCTTCACCTGCTTGTTGCCGTTCTTCGCCTGGGCGATGATCGAGATGTCGGCTTTGGTGGTGATGTTGTAGCGCAGGTTACCTTCGGCGACGTCCGCGTACAGGTTATTGACGACGATTTGCAGCGCCACCGGGCCGTCGGCACCGATCATGTAGCCGCGTGCGCCCATCTGTTTCTCCAGCACTTCCTGCAGCAGGAAACGCAGATCGCGCGATGGCGTCAGCGTGACCAACTGGCCGTCGCGGTTCACCTTGGCCAGCGCCTGGTCGGTGCGCTGATCCGCGCCGTTGATGCTGACAGTGATGCCCTGCAGGGTAGGATCCTGCTGCGGCAGAACGATTTTCGGCGTGACGTTCAGGGTGTTGCTGCTGGTCGCGCAGCCGGCCAGCAGCAGGGCGGCCAGCAAAGGAAGACAAAGTTTCTTTAACATGTTTTCTGTCTCATTCTCGATGGATTTAGCAATAATCAGAGCGGGATAGCCGACAACAAATTGCCGACATCATAGCATCGCCGCCGTGCGGTGGAAGCGCGGAAGGCGCCTGAGTGACAAATTTTTACCTGCCGTTGATAAAAACACGCTTTTTTGGCCCGCTCAATCGGATAATCCCCCAAGCGGCGGGGATGGCGCTCATCATTTGACCGCAGAAAAGAGAAATTTGTCCCGGCGATGGTCTAAACGGGGGAAAACCGGCTAATATTGAACTAGATGGGCACGGTCCTCTGCCGGTGTTGTAAGGAGATCCTATGATTCGCGAGCAAATAGAAGCAAAGTTAAGGGCGGCGTTTGAGCCCGCGTATCTGGAAGTCGTTGATGAAAGCTATCGTCATAACGTTCCGGCGGGTTCAGAAAGCCATTTCAAAGTGGTATTGGTCAGCGATCGCTTCGTCGGCGAACGTTTTTTGACGCGCCACCGCTCCATCTACGGCGTATTGTCGGAGGAGCTGGCGGACGGCGTACACGCGCTGGCGCTGCACACCTATACGCTCAAAGAGTGGGAAGGTCTGCAGGATACCGTGCCGGCCTCGCCGCCGTGCCGCGGCGCCGGCACGCTGGCCTGAGGGGGAAATTTTCAGGTATCAGTGGAACTTTGCCCTTGAATTAGGGTATTACTACTGACGAATTTTGAAACGGCCTGCGGGCCGTTTCTGTTTTTGACGACGACACGGCCGACGCGCAATGTGGCCAACGTTCGGTCTGTTTTGGCGGCCTTTGGGCGATCGAATCGGCAAAAGTGTGAGTTTTAGCGCGCCTGCGCCGCCTAGCTTTCCTCGACTCGCCACGCATGCGCCGCTATAATGTCGCGTCTTATTTTTCCGGAATGGTTTCGGGACGCTTCTGTCATCAGGGAACTCGGTTCTTATCTGTAGCCGTCCTGGTTCTTGGAACGGAGTTGACCGAGCACTGTGATTTTTTTGAGGTAACAAGATGCAAGTTTCAGTAGAAACCACTCAAGGCCTTGGGCGCCGTCTCTCTATTACTGTACCGGCTGATACTATCAAGCAGGCGGTGAAGAAAGAGCTGATCAACGCAGCGAAAAGCGTGCGTATCGACGGCTTCCGCAAAGGCAAAGTGCCGATGAACATCGTGGAACAGCGTTACGGCGCCTCTGTTCGTCAGGACGTGCTGGGCGAAGCAATGCAGCGCAGCTTCGTTGACGCGATCATCAAAGAAAAGATTAATCCGGCCGGCGCACCAAACTACGTGCCGGGCGAGTACAAAGAAGGTGAAGACTTCACTTTCGCCGTTGAATTCGAAGTGTATCCAGAAGTTGAGCTGAAAGGCCTGGAAAACATCGAAGTCGAAAAACCTGTAGTTGAAGTGAACGACGAAGACGTCGACGCGATGCTGGATACCCTGCGCAAGCAGCAGGCCACCTGGAAAGAAACCGATCGCGCGGCGGAAGCTGAAGATCGCGTGACCGTTGACTTCACCGGTTCTATCGACGGTGAAGAGTTCGAAGGCGGCAAAGCGTCCGACTTCGTGCTGGCAATGGGCCAGGGCCGCATGATCCCAGGCTTCGAAGAGGGCCTGGTCGGTCACAAAGCGGGCGAAGAGTTCTCCATCGACGTGAACTTCCCGGAAGACTACCACGCGGAAAACCTGAAGGGCAAAGCGGCCAAATTCGCTATCGTGCTGAAGAAAGTTGAAGAGCGCGAGCTGCCGGAACTGACCGAAGAGTTCATCAAGCGTTTCGGCGTGGCGGACGGTTCCGTTGCCGGCCTGCGCACCGAAGTTCGCAAGAACATGGAGCGCGAGCTGAAAGGCGCCGTGCGTAACCGCATCAAGTCTCAGGCGATCGACGGCCTGGTGAGCGCGAACGAAATCGACGTGCCTGCTGCCCTGATCGACGGCGAAATCGACGTGCTGCGTCGTCAGGCTGCACAGCGTTTCGGCGGCAACGAGAAGCAAGCGCTGGAACTGCCACGTGAACTGTTCGAAGAGCAAGCGAAACGCCGCGTAGTGGTTGGCCTGCTGCTGGGCGAAGTGATCAGCACCAACGATCTGAAAGCTGACGAAGACCGCGTGAAGACGCTGATCGAAGAAATGGCTTCTGCCTACGAAGATCCGAGCGAAGTCATCGAGTTCTACAGCAAAAACAAAGAGCTGATGAACAACATGCGCAACGTGGCTCTGGAAGAGCAAGCGGTTGAAGCCCTGCTGGCGAAAGCGAAAGTGACTGAAAAAGCCACTACCTTCAGCGAGCTGATGAACCAGACTCAACAGGCGTAATGCCGGCGTGTCGGGCGCGATGAACGGCGCCCCCGGTTTCGCCTGGCGAACCGGCGCACGATGAAAAAGCCCGCAACCTCAGGTTGCGGGCTTTTCTTTTTGCCACGTTGCTGATTAATCTCAGGTTAAGCGGGATAATATGCACTATATTTACCCTGTTGCCTGGGGAACTGGCTGGCATGATAACGGTCAGAATAACGGCATCGTTTTCGGCGCGCGGAGAAAATCGGCTCCTGGGCTTGAAATCGCGCCGGGATCCCCCCATCTGTAAAGAATAATTCTGGGGCTGTTTGCCAAAGTGCGCGGGATAAAACAACCGTCGGGTACGTGCGGCGCGGGTCGAATGCTTGAGCATAGTCATCATGGCCGTTCTCAAGTAGAATCGGCGTATTAGGGTGACACCCTGGCCGCCAAGGCAATTTCTATTAGGAGACGGTAATGTCATACAGTGGCGAACGAGATCAATTTGCACCGAACATGGCGCTGGTGCCGATGGTGGTAGAGCAGACTTCACGCGGGGAGCGTTCTTACGACATTTATTCCCGCCTGCTGAAAGAGCGCATCATTTTCCTGACCGGCCAGGTGGAAGATCACATGGCCAACCTGATCGTGGCGCAAATGCTGTTCCTCGAAGCGGAAAGCCCGGAAAAAGACATTTACCTCTACATCAACTCGCCGGGTGGGGTAATTACCGCGGGCATGTCGATTTATGACACCATGAAGTTCATCAAGCCGGACGTCAGCACCATCTGTATGGGCCAGGCGTGCTCGATGGGCTCCTTCCTGCTGACCGCGGGCGCCAAAGGCAAACGTTTCTGCCTGCCGAACTCGCGCGTGATGATTCACCAGCCGCTGGGCGGCTACCAGGGCCAGGCGACGGACATCGAAATCCACGCGCGTGAAATCCTCAAGGTGAAAGCGCGCATGAACGAACTGATGGCCGAGCATACCGGCCAGCCGCTGGAGCAGATCGAGCGCGATACCGAGCGCGATCGCTTTATGACCGCGGAAGAAGCCGTGGAATACGGCCTGGTTGACGGCATTCTGACACACCGCAGCTAGAACCACGCGGCGCCGATGGACTATAGTAATCAGAGTGGGCAGGGGCTCGTTCTGTTGCGGCCCCTCGGCGTTCCCGATATGAGTTTGGGCGCACTGCCGCCGTGATTTTCCTGCGGGACAAGACTAAAGAAGAGGTTTGACTGATGACAGATAAGCGCAAAGACGGTTCAGGAAAGCTGCTGTACTGCTCTTTTTGCGGCAAAAGCCAGCATGAAGTGCGTAAGCTGATTGCCGGGCCGTCAGTGTATATCTGCGATGAATGTGTCGATCTGTGTAACGACATTATTCGCGAAGAGATTAAAGAAGTTGCCCCGCATCGTGAGCGCAGTGCGCTGCCGACGCCACACGAAATTCGCCACCACCTGGATGACTACGTCATCGGCCAGGAGCAGGCGAAGAAAGTGCTGGCGGTTGCGGTGTACAACCACTACAAACGCCTGCGCAACGGCGATACCAGCAACGGTATCGAGTTGGGCAAGAGCAACATCTTGCTGATCGGCCCGACCGGCAGCGGCAAGACGCTGCTGGCGGAAACGCTGGCGCGCTTCCTGGACGTGCCGTTCACCATGGCCGACGCCACCACCCTGACCGAAGCCGGTTACGTGGGCGAGGACGTGGAAAATATTATCCAGAAGCTGTTGCAAAAATGTGACTATGACGTGCAGAAAGCGCAGCGCGGCATCGTTTATATCGATGAAATCGATAAGATTTCCCGTAAGTCCGACAACCCGTCGATCACGCGTGACGTCTCGGGTGAAGGCGTGCAGCAGGCGCTGCTGAAGCTGATTGAAGGCACCATCGCCGCGGTTCCGCCGCAGGGCGGGCGCAAGCATCCGCAACAGGAATTCCTGCAGGTCGATACTTCCAAGATCCTGTTTATCTGCGGCGGCGCATTTGCCGGCCTGGATAAGGTGATCGGTCAACGCGTCAACACCGGCTCCGGCATCGGCTTCGGCGCGACCGTCAAGGGCGAGTCCGAGAAGGCAACCGAAGGCGAACTGCTGCTGCAGGCCGAACCGGAAGATTTGATCAAGTTTGGTCTGATCCCTGAGTTCATCGGCCGTCTGCCGGTGGTGGCGACCCTGAGCGAGCTGAGCGAGGACGCGCTGATTCAGATCCTGAAAGAGCCGAAGAACGCCCTGACCAAGCAGTATCAGGCGCTGTTCAATCTGGAAGGCGTGGAGCTGGAGTTCCGCGACGAAGCGCTGAACGCCATCGCCAAGAAAGCCATGGCGCGCAAAACCGGCGCCCGCGGCCTGCGTTCCATCGTGGAAGGCGCGCTGCTCGACACCATGTACGATCTGCCGTCGATGGACAGCGTAGACAAAGTGGTGATCGACGAGTCGGTGATCGCCGGCCAATCCAAACCGCTGCTGATTTACGGCAAGCCTGAAGCCCAGGCGTCTGGCGAATAATTAGCCAGTTAAACCAGCGCGTTATCAGCAAAATGGGGGATTTCATCCCCCATTTCTTTTTCCTGCATTCTTGCCGTTGAATGTAAGAGATTCATCCCCATATACTCATTAACCAGATTTTATGAAACGTTAGATGCTTGCGTCTCATGAGATTCCCCCTCAACCTGGCGGAAATTAAACTAAGAGAGAGCTCTATGAACCCTGAGCGTTCCGAACGCATTGAAATCCCCGTTTTGCCATTGCGCGACGTGGTGGTTTATCCGCACATGGTGATCCCGTTATTTGTTGGCCGGGAAAAATCGATTCGGTGCCTCGAAGCCGCAATGGATCACGATAAGAAGATCATGCTGGTGGCACAGAAAGAGGCCTCAACGGATGAACCTGGCATTAACGACTTGTTCTCGGTCGGCACCGTAGCGTCGATCCTGCAGATGCTGAAGCTGCCGGACGGCACGGTAAAAGTGCTGGTCGAGGGGCTGCAGCGCGCACGCATCACTACGCTGTCCGACAGCGGTGAGCATTTCGCCGCGCAGGCGGAATACCTTGAGTCGCCGGCTATCGACGAGCGCGAGCAGGAAGTGCTGGTGCGCACCGCGATCAATCAGTTTGAAGGCTATATCAAACTGAATAAAAAAATCCCGCCGGAGGTGCTGACTTCACTCAACAGCATCGACGACGCCGCGCGCCTGGCGGACACCATCGCCGCTCATATGCCGCTGAAACTCAGCGATAAGCAGTCGGTGCTCGAGATGTCTGACATCACCGAGCGTCTGGAATACCTGATGGCGATGATGGAGTCGGAGATCGACCTGCTGCAGGTTGAGAAACGCATCCGTAACCGCGTCAAGAAGCAGATGGAGAAGAGCCAGCGCGAGTACTATCTGAATGAGCAGATGAAGGCGATTCAGAAAGAACTGGGCGAGATGGACGACGCGCCGGACGAGCACGAAGCGCTGAAGCGCAAGATCGATGCGGCGAAAATGCCGAAAGAGGCGCGCGAAAAAACCGAAGCGGAACTGCAAAAGCTGAAGATGATGTCGCCGATGTCGGCGGAAGCGACCGTGGTGCGCGGCTACATCGACTGGATGCTGCAGGTGCCGTGGAATGCGCGCAGCAAGGTGAAAAAAGACCTGAACAAGGCGCAGGAAGTGCTCGATACCGATCACTACGGCCTGGAGCGCGTCAAAGATCGCATCCTCGAGTACCTCGCGGTACAGAGCCGCGTCAGCAAAATCAAGGGGCCGATCCTGTGTCTGGTGGGGCCGCCGGGCGTGGGTAAAACCTCGCTGGGGCAGTCGATCGCCAAGGCGACCGGGCGCCAGTACGTGCGCATGGCGCTGGGCGGCGTGCGTGACGAAGCTGAAATCCGCGGTCACCGTCGTACCTACATCGGTTCGATGCCGGGCAAACTGATCCAGAAGATGGCCAAGGTTGGGGTGAAGAACCCGCTGTTCCTGCTGGATGAGATCGACAAGATGTCTTCCGACATGCGCGGCGATCCGGCCTCCGCTCTGCTGGAGGTGCTGGATCCGGAACAGAACGTGGCGTTCAACGACCACTACCTGGAAGTGGATTACGATCTGTCCGACGTGATGTTCGTCGCCACCTCGAACTCGATGAACATTCCTGCGCCGCTGCTGGACCGTATGGAAGTGATCCGCCTGTCGGGTTATACCGAGGACGAGAAGCTCAACATCGCCAAACAGCACCTGCTGCCGAAGCAGCTCGAGCGCAATGCGCTGAAAAAAGGCGAGTTGACGGTCGACGACAGCGCCATCATCGGCATTATTCGCTTCTATACCCGCGAAGCCGGGGTGCGCAGCCTGGAGCGTGAAATCTCCAAACTGTGCCGTAAAGCGGTGAAAACGCTGCTGATGGACAAGAAGCGCAAGCATATCGAGATCAACGGCGACAACCTGAAGGATTACCTGGGCGTGCAGCGCGTCGATTACGGCCGTGCGGATACCGAAAACCGCGTGGGCGAAGTCACCGGGCTGGCGTGGACGGAAGTGGGCGGCGATTTGCTGACCATCGAAACCGCCTGCGTGCCGGGCAAAGGCAAGCTGACCTACACCGGTTCTCTGGGTGAAGTGATGCAGGAATCGATTCAGGCGGCGCTGACCGTGGTGCGCGCGCGCGCGGAGAAATTGGGCATCAACGCCGATTTCTACGAGAAACGCGACATCCACGTGCACGTGCCGGAAGGGGCGACGCCGAAAGATGGCCCGAGCGCCGGTATTGCGATGTGCACCGCGCTGGTCTCCTGCCTGACCGGCAACCCGGTACGCGCCGATGTGGCGATGACCGGCGAGATCACGCTGCGCGGTCAGGTGTTGCCGATCGGCGGCCTGAAAGAGAAGCTGCTGGCGGCGCATCGCGGCGGCATCAAAACCGTGCTGATCCCTTACGAGAACAAGCGCGATCTGGAAGAGATTCCGGACAATGTTATCGCCGATCTGGAGATTCATCCGGTGCAGCGAATCGATGAAGTTTTGAACATTGCGTTGCAAAACCCGGCCTTCGGCGCACTGCCGGTAGCGGCAAAATAGTGACGAATCGCAAAAACCATTGATAAAACTTATACTGGCAAGCCATTTCGGACTTGCCAGTATTTTTTTGTACCGCTAAGTTAGATCTCTGTCGGCCCGCGTTTTGTCACCCAGTCGGTGGCTTGCCAAGGTTCGATGGGATTGATATAACAGCTGCGCTGTCGCAACCGTAGGGATTTTTCGGTGCGACGATAGAATTCTAGAGGGGATGATAGAGTGAATAAGTCACAACTGATCGACAAGATTGCCGCAGGTGCTGATATTTCCAAAGCGGCAGCGGGACGTGCTTTAGACGCAGTAATCGCTTCCGTTACCGACTCCCTGAAAGCAGGGGATGACGTGGCTCTGGTAGGTTTCGGTTCCTTTACCGTGCGTGAACGTTCGGCCCGTACCGGCCGCAACCCGCAAACCGGTAAAGAGATCAAGATCGCGGCAGCCAAAGTACCTGCCTTCCGTGCAGGGAAAGCGCTGAAAGACGCTGTAAACTGATTTGGCGTCTAACCGTTTAGCGTAACAGGGTTTTGTAATAAACAATCACCTGACGCAGCGGTGCTGGTAAGGTAAGATACAAGGCGCATCGGACTGATGCGCTTTTTTTATTTTTGTCGCAGGGAACGCGCCTGCACAAGGGTTGTTAATCCACATCACAGCGGAGTGTTGTCACACTATGATGGACAATTTACGCGCGGCTGCCAATCACGTCGTGCTCAAAATCATCCTGGCCCTGATCATCCTGTCATTCGTCCTGACCGGGGTGGGTAACTACCTTATCGGCGGCTCCGGCGATTATGCTGCGAAAGTAAATGGTCAGACGATCGAACGCGCTCAGCTGGAACAGGCTTTCCAAAGCGAGCGTAGCCGCATGCAGCAGCAGCTGGGTGACCAGTTCTCTGCGCTGGCCGGCAACGAAGGCTACATGCAGCAGATGCGCCGTCAGGTGTTGTCCCAGTTGATCGACAACATGCTGCTCGACCAATACGCCAAGAAGCTGGGCCTGGCGGTCAGCGACGATCAGATCAAGGACGCCATCCGCAAGGCGCCTTATTTCCAAACCAACGGCCAGTTCGATAACGCCAAGTACCTCGACCTGATCGGCCGTATGGGCTACACCGCCGACAACTTCGCGCAATCGATGCGTCAGCAGCTGGTCAATCAGCAGCTGATTCAGGCCTTCGGCGAATCCGGCTTCGTATTGCCGTCCGAATCGCAAGCCATGGCGGCGCTGGTGCTGCAGGAGCGCGACGTGCGCCTGGCGACCATCGATTTGAAAGCGCTGCAGGCGAAACAGAGCGCCGGCGACGACGAACTGAAGGCGTATTACGATCAGAACAAGAACAGCTTCATCGCCCCGGAGCAGGTGAAGGTGAGCTATATCCCGCTGGACGCCGCGTCCATGCAGGACAAGGTGAAAGTGAGTGAAGAGGACATCAACGCTTACTACGACCAGCACAAGAGCAGCTACGGCCAGCCGGAGCGTAAAAACTACAGCGTGATCCAGTTGAAAACCGAGGCGGAAGCCAACGCGGCGCTGGACGAGCTGAAGAAGGGCGCCGATTTCGCCACGCTGGCGAAAGAGAAATCCACCGACATCATCTCACGCCGCATCGGCGGCGAACTGGGGTGGCTGGAGCCGGAAACCACCGCCGACGAGCTGAAGCAGGCTAACCTGACCGAGAAAGGGCAGCTGTCTGGCGTAGTGAAATCCTCCGTAGGCTACCTGATCGTGCGTTTGAACGACATCGAACCTGAGAAACTGAAACCGCTGAGCGAAGTGCATGACGCCATCGCCAAGCAGGTGCAGCAGGAGAAAGCGGTAGACGCCTATTACGCGCTGCAGCAGAAGGTGAGCGAGGCGGCGACCAGCGACAACGAATCTTTGGCCTCGGCTGAGGAAGCGGCCGGCGTGAAAGCGGCGCAAAGCGACTGGTTCACCCGCGACAACATCCCTGCCGCGCTGAACTTCAAACCGGTGGTGCAGGCGATCTTCGACGGCTCGCTGATCGGCGAGAACGGCGCGCCGGGCAGCAACTCCGACGTGATCACCGTAGACGGCGACCGCGCTTTCGTGGTGCGCGTGAGCGGCCACAAGCCGGAAGGCATCGAACCGTTCGACCAGGTAAAAGACCGCGTGGCGGAACTGGTGAAACGCAACAAGGCGCTGCAGGCAGCGAAGCTGCAGGGCGAGAAGCTGCTGGTTGAGCTGAAGCAGGGCAAGGGCGACGAAGCGATGAAAGCCGCCGGCCTGAGCTTTGGCGCCGTGCAGAAGATGGCGCGCGCGCCGGAAGACAGCCAGCTGGTGGAGAGCGTATTCGCGCTGCCGCACCCGCAGGACGGTAAGCCGGTGTACGGCATGTCGCAGGATCGTCAGGACAACGTGGTGCTGATTGCGCTTGATGCGGTGAAGCCAGGCACGCTGCCGGAAGACGAAATGAAAACCTTCGTCGGCAAGATGGAAGAGGGCGCGACCGGCGTTTCCTTCGATTCGCTGCTGGCGAGCCTGCGTAAAGAAGCCAAGATCAAAATGGGCGCCGCTGAGCAACAGCCTCAGTAATCGCCGCATTTTTCTGCAACGCAGTGCAACAAACAAAGGCCGCTTTCGCGGCCTTTTCCATATCTGACATCCGTCGATTGCTGAATATTCGCCGCCGCGGCAAGGTAGCCGTGCTGTCACACACAAGGAGGATACAGCATGCAATATTCAGAGAAAAAAGCGTTTTTCGGTTACCGTCGTCACGTTAACGCCGCGCTGACCGCGCTGTTGTTATGCCTGGCCGGGCCGGCCGCCGCGGTGGAAAAAAACGAGGCGCCGATGCTCTCAACACCGGCGAGCCATGGCGGACAATCGGTGATGACCAAGGCAACCGAAGAGGCGGCGGTCAGCATCAATCAGGCCACTGCCGAACAACTGGCCGCCGCCTTGAGCGGCGTCGGCCTGAAGAAGGCGGAAGGCATCGTGCGCTATCGCGAACAGAACGGGCCGTTCACCCAGGTTGAGCAGTTGCAGGAGGTGCCGGGCATCGGGCCGGCGCTGTTTGAGAAGAACCGCACCCGGCTGAAAATGTGATCCCGGTCGCGGCTGCGTGGCAAAATGGCGCTGAGGCCGTGACTCCTCTGCTACATTTTACAGGTCTTACCAGTTTGGCGCGTTGACCAAACGGGCGAGGGAGCCAGCGCGGCTCCCTCTTTCTGTAATCACCAGGCAGGAGCGATCGTTCCCTATGCAAACCTTTATCAAAGTTCGCGGTTATCACCTTGATGTTTACCAGCACGTTAACAACGCCCGCTATTTGGAGTTTCTGGAAGAGGCGCGTTGGGAGTGGTTGGAGAACGAAGCCGGGTTCCGCTGGATGACGGAAAACAACATCGCTTTCATCGTGGTGAACATCAACATCAATTACCGCAGCCCGGCGGTATTGGGGGATAAGCTGCGTATCGACAGCCAGATGGTGCAGCTCAACGGCAAGAGCGGGGTGCTGAGCCAAAAGGTGACGCAGGATCCGGCGGGGACGCCGGTGGCAGACGCGCTGCTGACTTTCGTGTGCGTCGATCTGAAAACGCAGCGTGCGCTGCCGATCGAAGGAGAATTGCGCGAGCACCTGGAGGCGCTCACGCTGAAGGATAATCCGCAGTAAGCTCACGGGCGGCATAGGCTGCCGCCGTCACTGCCCTCAGGCCAGGCCGGCTTTCTGTTTTAACGCCGCCATCACTTCTGCCTGGTTGGCCCGGTACTGCGTCAGGCCATTGGCGCGCAGGTTGCAGGCGGCGCACTCGCCGCAGCCGTCACCTTTGATGCCGTTGTAGCAGGTCAGCGTATCCTGGCGTACGCGATCCAGCTGGTGGTAATAATCCGCCAGCGCCCAGGTCTCGGCCTTGTTCAGCCACATCAGCGGCGTTTCGAAGCGGATATCGCGGGCGATGCCCAGCGTCACCGCCTTGTTCAGCGCTTTAACGAACTCGTCGCGGCAATCCGGGTAGCCGGAGAAATCGGTTTCACACACGCCGGTGATCACCGCTTCCGCTTCGACCTGGTAGGCGTAGATCGCCGCCAGCGTCAGGAACAGGATGTTGCGGCCCGGCACGAAGGTGCTCGGCAGCGCATTTTTCTGGTTGGGATCGTAGGCGGGAACCGGAATATTGTCGCGCGTCAGGCTGCTGACGGCCAGCTCATTGAGCAGCGTTACGTCCAGCACCTTGTGCGCCTTGGCACCGAGGGCTACCGACAGCTCTTGAGCCACTTCAATCTCGGCGCGATGGCGCTGGCCGTAATCGAACGTGACGCAGTGAACTTCGTCATACTGTTGCAATGCCTGGATTAAGCAGGTCGTGGAGTCTTGTCCACCGCTGAAAACGACAACCGCGCGCTTCATAAAATCACCTTTTTGGGCTTTGGCCTCTCCCGATACACATTCGGGCGGCAGGATAAAAATTGCGTTGCGGCGACAATAGTAGCAGAAAGGGCCGCCAGGCGCAGGGCGGTTCGGCTCAGGCCGGTGCATCGTCCACCGGCGGCGGCAGCCACGCCTGGCAAAAATCGAACCAGCCGTGGGCGGTCAGCGTGACGCCATGCATGCGCGGCGGCGCGCTGATCTGATACTGGTAGTGGAACAGCGGCGTGATGATGGCGGCGGCCATCAGCCGTTGATAATAGGCCTGCAGCCGTGCGAAACGCGGTTGCTGCGCCTGCAGCTGCTGGATCTGCCGCAGCGTATCCTGTTGCTGCTGCCAGCGGCTTTCCGTCAGGATGCCGCGCCACAGCGTATCCTGCCGCAGCCAGCTCTCCAGCGTCGCCTCCGGCGCTTCGCCGATCAGGTTGTCCGCCAGCAGCAGATCGGCCTGGGCGATCTGTTCCTCGCTTTGCCAGCGCTTACCGGCATAGTAACGCACTTCCAGCTCGCAGCCGTGCTGCGCGAGCAACCGCTGTAGCGCGGCCGTCACCGTTTCCAGCTCGACCGGCGGCCGATACAGCAGCGTCAGCCGGACGGGCAGGGCGACGTCCTCTTCGACCTGTTGGTGGGGGATGCGCCAGCCGGGCAGCATTTCATGGCTGGGGGTGATCACGCTGTTGGGGATCGGCAGATGGCTCAGCAGGCCGGACTGCTGGATCAGCATCAGCAGCTTTTGCCCCTGGGCTTCGTTCAGCACGCCGTGGCGCAGGTTCAGCGCCAGATAACACCAGCCCAGGCTCATGCTGCGCTGCACCGGCCGGGCCTGCGCCAAATCGTCTTGCTGGCCTATGGTGATGCGCACCGGATGCTGGCAACTGGTGTAGGTGCCGGCGGTAGGTAAATCGGGGGTGATCCAGTATTCGATGGTATCCAGATACGGATGCTGCAGATGATAACCGGCGTGCTGTTCCAGCCGCACCAGTTGCGGCTCATTCAGTGTCAGCTTGAACGGGCCGGCGCCGATGGCCGGCAGCTCCGGGTGAGTCATCAGGCAAGGCAGCTCCGCCAGCCGGTGGGCCAGCCAGTAGTCCGGCAGGTGCAGATCGAACTGAATGCACAACGGATGCGGCAGGCTGATGCGCGCGACGTTGGCCAGGCTCGGTTGGCTGCGCGGATGGCGCTGCAGTTTTTCCAGCGTTTGCAGCAATTGGTGGCCGGTCAACGGTTCGCCGTTGTGCCAGCGCAGCTGGCTGCGCAGAAAGAAGCGCCAGCGCAGGCCGCGATCGCTAATCTGCCAATGGTGCGCCAGATCGGGCTGCGGTTCCGGGTTACCGGTCATCAGGCGCGTCAGTCCGGCGTGCAGGGTCGACACCAGATGTTGTTCGGCGCGGCCGGTCAACGTGAGCGGGTCGAGCGCTTCCAGCGTGCGGTAATAGGGAATGCGCAGCGTCGGGCTGCCGGCCTGCCATTGCCCGCCGAGGTGCGGGTTGAGCAGATCCTGCAGGTGCTGCGGATCGAGCTGCGCCATCTCCAGCGCTCCCTGATGATTGCCCTGTTGCAGCAGCTGTTGAAGCAGCTGCGCGCGCAGTTCATCCGGGGTTTTCAGGCAGTGCAGGCGAGCGCGCTTACCGCGGCCGGGCTGCGAATACCAGCTCAGCCAGCCCTGATCCTGCAGCTGCTGCACCAGCGTGCGGGCGTGCCGCTCGCTGCAGTAGAACATCGCCGCCAGCTCGCCGATGGTCACGGCGACCGGCGCGCTGCCGAGCTGTTGATACAGGCGTTGATATTGGCTGAGACGGTGAACCAGGCGCATGGGCAGAAATCCGGAACAGTTTTCTCAAATTGTTCACTATTACTTCCGCAAATACCATCCCATACTGCAGTGATTGTAATCGCGTTCACATTCATGAGGTCTTTATGTATCGCCTGGCAGCTTTCGATATGGACGGCACGCTGTTGATGCCGGATCACCGGGTTGGCCCGGAAACGCTGGCGGTGCTGAACCAGCTGGTGGAGCGGGAGATGGTGGTGACGTTCGCCACCGGGCGCCACTACCTCGATGCGCAACCGATCATGGCGCAACTGGGGCTGCAGGGTTACCTGATCACCGGCAACGGCACGCGGGTATATGACAACCGCGGCCAACAGCTGCACGCCACCGACCTGCCGGCGGCGGTGGCCGAAGAGGTGCTGCATCATCATTGGCGCACCCGCGCCAGCATGCATGTATTCCGCGACGAAGGTTGGCTGACCGAGTTTCCCGTGCCGGAAGAGATGCTGCGGGCGCATCACCTGAGCGGTTTTCGTTTTCAACTGGCCGATGTGCGCCGTCTGCCGGCGTTCGGCAACAGCAAGGTGTGCTTTGTCGCGCCACATGAGGAGTTGCTGGCGTTGCAGGTGCAGCTGCGGGCGCAATTGGGCGATGAGGCAGACCTGTGCTTTTCCGCCTACGACTGTCTGGAGGTGCTGCCGCTCGGTTGCAACAAAGGCACGGCGCTGGAGCGGCTGAGCCGTCATCTGGGGCTGACGATGGCCGACTGCATGGCGTTCGGCGACGCGATGAACGACAAAGAGATGCTGGGAGCGGTGGGGCACGGCGTGGTGATGGGCAACGCCCTGCCGCAGCTGAAATCCCTGCTGCCGCAGCTACCGGTTATCGGCCATTGCCAACAACAGGCGGTGGCTCACTATTTGCAACATTGGCTGCGTTCACCTTGCCTCACCTATTCCCCCGAAGAATGAGGTTCTCCTTACAGCCGGCCGGGTATGACTACCCGGCTTTTTTTTACCCGAAGCCTGGCGTTACAAATCCGCCAGCTGCGCGAGATACGGCTGCAGATCGCCGATGTTGTTGCTGACCCATTCCGGGTTGTAATAGGTATCCAGATAACGCTCGCCGCTGTCGCACAGCAGGGTGACGATCGCCCCTTGCTCGCCGTTTTCCCGCATCTGCTTCGCCAACTGCAGCGCACCCCAAACGTTGGTGCCGGTAGAGGCGCCAACCTTGCGGCCCAGCACGCCTTCCAGCCAGTGAATGGTGGCGACGCTGGCGGCATCCGGCACGCGCAGCATGTTGTCGACCACCGACGGGATGAACGACGGCTCGGCGCGCGGGCGGCCGATGCCTTCGATACGGCTGCCGCAGCTGCCGATCAGGGTGCGATCGCCGTGGTGGAAGCAGTCATAGAACACCGAGTTTTCCGGATCAACCACCGTCAATTGGGTGTCGTGCCCCTGATAGCGGATGTAGCGCCCCAGCGTGGCAGAGGTGCCGCCGGTGCCGGCGCTCATCACGATGTGTTTCGGCACCGGGAAAGGTTCGCGCGCCATCTGGCGGAAGATGCTGTCGGCGATGTTGTTGTTGCCGCGCCAGTCGGTGGCGCGCTCGGCGTAGGTGAACTGATCCATATAGTGGCCGTTCAGCTCTTTCGCCAGCTGTTCGGAGGCAGCGTAGATCTGGGCGGCATGATCGACGAAGTGACAGCGGCCGCCGTAAAAGGCGATCTGCTCCACCTTGCGGCGCGCGGTGCAGGACGGCATCACCGCGATGAACGGCAGGCCGATCAGACGGGCGAAGTAGGCTTCGGACACCGCGGTGCTGCCGGACGAGGCCTCGATGATGGTGGTGTTCTCGGTGATCCAGCCGTTGCACAGGCCATAAAGGAACAGCGAGCGCGCCAGGCGGTGTTTCAGGCTGCCTGTCGGGTGAGTGCTTTCATCTTTCAGGTACAGGCAGATGCCGGGAAACGCCGGCAGGTTCAGGCGAATCAGGTGCGTATCGGCGGAGCGCTGAAAATCCGCTTCTATTTCACCGATAGCATATTTTACCCAAGAGTTTGTCATGATATGGCCTCAGAATAGGGGGCTGGTTTATGGCGTAGCATAGCCTGTCGGCGGGAAAAAAGGATTGCCATTTTCCCTGTTTAATCGCCTAATGGGAGAAAATTTTTCTCCGGGTGGCCGCTATGTTAGATAAAACAGACCGTAAGCTGCTGTGCATGCTGCAGCAAGATTGCACCCAGTCGCTGCAGGCACTGGCCGATGCGGTCAATTTGACTTCGACGCCGTGCTGGAAACGGCTGAAGCGTCTGGAAGACGAAGGCTATATCCGCGGCCGAGTGGCCTTGCTGGATAACGAAAAGCTCGGCCTGGGGTTGACGGCGTTCGTGCTGATCAAGACCCAGCAGCACAGCAGCGAGTGGTATCAGGCGTTTGTGCAGCTGACCAGCCAGATGCCCGAGGTGCTGGCGTTCTACCGGATGGCGGGGGAGTACGACTACCTGATGCAGGTCGAAGTGGCGGACATGAAAAGCTACGACGGCTTTTATAAGCGCCTGGTGAACGGCGTACCGGGCCTTATTGACGTCACCTCGAGCTTTGCCATGGAAAAAATCAAATACACCACTGCGCTGCCGGTGCCGGAGTGAAAAGTTAACCGGACGGGCGGCTCAACGGTGGTATCCTGCTCTGCTGAAGCAGAAAAAGAGACAAATCCCATAAAATCCTGGAATCAAACTGCGTGAGATTATTTGCACAAATCGGCTGGTACTTCCGCCGGGAGTGGCGCCGCTACCTCGGGGCGGTGGTGTTGCTGGTCGTCATCGCCATCCTGCAACTGTTGCCGCCTAAGCTGGTCGGCATCATCGTGGACGGCGTCACCGAAAAACAGATGTCCACCGGCGTGCTGTTGGCCTGGCTCGGGCTGATGATCGGCACCGCGATCGTCGTTTACCTGCTGCGCTATGTGTGGCGGGTGCTGCTGTTCGGCGCTTCCTACCAGCTGGCGGTCGAACTGCGCGAAAACTTTTATCGCCAGCTCAGCCGACAAAACCCGGCGTTCTACCTGCGTCATCGCACCGGCGACCTGATGGCGCGCGCCACCAACGATGTGGATCGCGTGGTGTTCGCCGCCGGTGAAGGCGTGCTGACGTTGGTGGATTCGCTGGTGATGGGGGTGGTGGTGCTGGTGGTGATGAGCACCCAAATCAGCTGGCAGCTAACGGTGTTGGCGTTAATCCCGATGCCGCTGATGGCGATCGCCATCAAATATTACGGCGACCAGCTGCACCAGCGCTTTAAATCGGCGCAGGCGGCGTTTTCCAGCCTGAACGATCAGGCGCAGGAAAGCATGACCAGCATCCGCATGATCAAGGCCTTCGGGCTGGAAGATCACCAATCCAACCGTTTCGCCGACGTCGCGGCGCAGACCGGGGCCAAGAACATGCACGTGGCGCGGGTGGATGCGCGCTTCGATCCGACCATTTATATCGCCATCGGCGCGTCTAACCTGTTGGCTATCGGCGGCGGCAGCTGGATGGTAGTGAACGGTTCGCTGACGCTCGGGCAACTGACCAGCTTTGTGATGTACCTCGGCCTGATGATCTGGCCAATGCTGGCGCTGGCCTGGATGTTCAATATCGTCGAGCGCGGCAGCGCGGCCTACAGCCGCATCCGCAGCCTGCTCGACGAGGCGCCGGCGGTGCAGGATGGCCCGCAGGCGTTGCCGGCCGGGCGCGGCGTGCTGGAGGTGGATATCCGCGCGTTCCACTACCCGGAAAACCCGCATCCGGCGCTGCACGATGTGGCGCTGACGCTGAAACCAGGGCAAATGCTGGGGCTGTGCGGGCCGACCGGGGCCGGCAAATCGACGCTGCTGTCGCTGATCCAGCGCCAGTTCGACGTCGATCAAGGGCAGATCCGCTATCACGGCCTGCCGTTGCCGCAGATCAAACTCGACGACTGGCGTTCGCGGCTGTCGGTGGTGAGCCAAACGCCGTTCCTGTTCTCCGATACCGTGGCGAACAACATCGCACTGGGCCATCCGGGGGCGACGCAGGCGCAGATCGAACAGGCGGCGCGGTTGGCCAGCGTCCATGAGGACATTCTGCGGCTGCCGCAGGGCTATGACACCGAGGTGGGCGAACGCGGCGTGATGCTGTCGGGCGGGCAGAAACAGCGCATCTCCATCGCGCGCGCGCTGCTGCTGGATGCGGAGATCCTGATCCTCGACGATGCGCTATCGGCGGTGGATGGCCGTACCGAACACCAGATCCTGCACAACCTGCGCAGCTGGGGGCAAGATCGCACGGTGATCATCAGCGCACACCGGCTGTCGGCATTAACCGAGTCCAGCGAAATCCTGGTGATGCAGCACGGCGGCGTGGCGCAGCGCGGCGATCCGGCGGCGCTGGCGGCACAGCCGGGCTGGTATCGCGATATGTACCGCTATCAGCAGCTGGAAGCGGCGCTGGACGAAGCGCCGGAAAACGGCGAGGAGGCGTTGGCCGATGAATAAAGTGCAAAAGCTGTGGCCGACGCTGAAGCGCCTGCTGGCCTACGGTTCGCCGTACCGCAAACCGTTGGGGGTGGCGGTGCTGATGCTGTGGGTGGCGGCGGCGGCGGAAGTCGCCGGGCCGATCCTGGTGAGCTATTTTATCGATAATTACGTCGCCAAAGGGCAACTGCCGCTGATGATCGTCGGCGGGCTGGCGGCGGCCTACATTCTGCTGGAGCTGCTGGCGGCGGCGCTGCATTACTTCCAGGCGCTGCTGTTCAATCAGGCGGCGGTAGGCGTGGTGCAGCGGCTGCGCACCGACGTGATGGACGCCGCGCTGCGCCAGCCGCTCAGCGCCTTCGACACGCAACCGGTCGGGCAATTGATCTCGCGCGTCACCAACGACACCGAAGTGATCAAGGACCTGTACGTGATGGTGGTCTCCACGGTGCTGAAAAGCGCCGCGCTGATCGGCGCCATGCTGGTGGCGATGTTCAGCCTCGACTGGCGCATGGCGTTAGTGGCTATCTGCATCTTCCCGGCGGTGTTCGTGGTGATGGGCATCTATCAATATTACAGCACGCCGATTGTGCGCCGGGTGCGCAGTTATCTGGCGGACATCAACGACGGCTTCAACGAAGTGATCAACGGCATGGGCGTGATCCAGCAATTCCGCCAGCAGGTGCGCTTCGGCGAGCGCATGAGCGCCGCCAGCCAGTCGCACTATCTCGCGCGCATGCAGACGCTGCGGCTCGACGGTTTCCTGCTGCGGCCGCTGCTCAGCCTGTTTTCGGCGCTGGTGCTGTGCGGTTTACTGATGTTGTTCGGCTTCAGCGGTGAAGGCGTGATTGGCGTCGGCGTACTCTATGCCTTCATCAACTACCTGGGGCGTTTGAACGAACCATTGATCGAGCTGACGTCACAACAGTCGATCCTGCAGCAGGCGGTGGTGGCCGGCGAACGCATTTTCGAACTGATGGATCGCAGCCAGCAGAGTTACGGTACAGACGATAGTCCGTTGGCCGGCGGCCGCATCGACATCACCGATCTGAGCTTCGCTTACCGCGCGGACAAAAAGGTGCTGCAGCATATTTCGCTGTCGGTGCCGTCGCGCGGCTTCGTGGCGCTGGTCGGGCACACCGGCAGCGGCAAGAGCACCTTGGCCAACCTGCTGATGGGTTATTACCCGGTCAGCGAGGGAGAAGTGCGTCTCGATGGCCGCCCGATCTCCAGCTTGTCGCACCGCACGCTGCGCCAGGGCGTGGCGATGGTGCAGCAGGATCCGGTGGTGATCGCCGATTCGGTGCTGGCCAACGTCACGTTGGGGCGCAATATCGAGGAAGACGCCGTTTGGCGGGCGCTGGAAACGGTGCAGCTGGCGGAGCTGGTGCGCGGCTTCCCGCAGGGTATTCACACCCGACTGGGGGAGCAGGGCAATAACCTGTCGGTTGGGCAGAAACAGCTGCTGGCGATGGCGCGGGTCTTGGTGCAGGCGCCGCAGATCCTGATCCTCGACGAGGCGACCGCCAATATCGACTCGGGCACCGAACAGGCTATCCAGCGCGCGCTGCGTGCGATCCGCGAGCACACCACGCTGGTGGTGATCGCCCACCGGCTGTCGACCATCGTCGACGCCGATTCCATTTTGGTGCTGCATCGCGGCCAGGCGGTGGAGCAGGGCAACCATCAGCAGCTGCTGGCGCAGCAGGGGCGTTACTACCAGATGTACCAGCTGCAGTTGGCGGGCGAGCAGTTGGCGGAAGCGGTGCGCGAGGAGAGCCAACCCGCCTGAATATGGGCCGCGCTCGCGGCCCTTCTTTCTTTCCAACGCACCATAAGCAGGCAAACCATCTGGGCCACGCCCCCTTTCTGCACTTTTTCGACGCGATGCGCACCAAATCAGTGCGCATTATTTAACCTATTCAAGGTATCGGTGCCGTGCTGCCTCGCGGCTGCGCCCGCGTGCCCGCTAATCCGCTGAATCGCCCTGAAAAATTAAATTTGGCACAGCCCTTGCTACATATGACGCGTACCAGGGGTGAGTTTGGGCTTAATTCGTGGAGGGGCAATATGAAGCTGGTGACCGTGGTAATCAAACCGTTCAAGCTGGAGGACGTGCGCGAGGCCTTGTCCTCCGTGGGCATTCAGGGGTTGACCGTAACCGAAGTGAAGGGCTTTGGCCGCCAGAAGGGGCACGCCGAGCTGTATCGCGGCGCCGAATATAACGTCAATTTCCTGCCCAAGGTCAAAATCGATATCGCCATCGCCGACGATCAGTTGGATGAAGTGGTTGATGTGATTAGCAAAGCCGCCTACACCGGCAAAATCGGCGACGGCAAAATTTTCGTTGCCGAATTGCAACGCGTGATCCGTATTCGCACCGGCGAAACCGACGAATCGGCACTGTAACCGCGAACTCAGTTAAGTGATGGGGATGATTGATAATGAAAAGACTGTTATCCATGTTGGGCCTGAGTTCGGTAACCCTGGTTCCTTCTTTGGCCCTGGCCGCCCCGGCGGTCGCCGATAAGGCCGACAACGCCTTTATGATGATCTGCACCGCGTTGGTGCTGTTCATGACGCTGCCGGGCATCGCGCTGTTTTACGGTGGCCTGCTGCGCGGCAAAAACGTGCTGTCGATGCTGACGCAGGTCACCGTCACCTTCGCGCTGGTCTGCGTGCTGTGGGTGTTGTATGGCTACAGCCTGGCGTTCAGCGAGGGCAATGCGGTGTTCGGCGGGTTCGAAACGGCGATGCTGAAAGGCATCGGCATCGACAGCGTCACCGGCAGCATCAGCCAGATGATCCACGTCGCCTTCCAGGCCTCCTTCGCCTGTATCACCGTGGCGCTGGTGGTGGGTGGCTTCGCCGAACGCATTCGCTTCTCGGCGGTGCTGATCTTCGCGATCCTCTGGTTCACGCTGTCTTATCTGCCGATCGCGCACATGGTGTGGGGCGGCGGTTACCTGGCCGCCGACGGCGCCTTGGACTTCGCCGGCGGCACCGTGGTGCACATCAACGCCGCCAGCGCCGGGTTGATCGGCGCCTACCTGATTGGCAAGCGCGCCGGCTTCGGTAAAGAGGCCTTCAAACCGCACAACCTGCCGATGGTGTTTACCGGGGCGTCCATCCTGTATATCGGCTGGTTCGGCTTCAATGCCGGTTCCGCCAGCGCGGCCAACGGCATTGCGGCTCTGGCATTCCTCAACACCGTGGTTGCCACTGCGGGCGCCATTCTCTCCTGGACCTTCGCCGAGTGGGTGCTGCGCGGCAAGCCTTCATTGCTGGGCGCCTGCTCCGGCATGATCGCCGGGCTGGTAGCAGTGACGCCGGCGGCGGGCACCGTGGGCGTGGGCGGGGCGTTGATCATCGGCCTGGTGGGCGGCGTCGCCGGCCTGTGGGGCGTCGTGACGCTGAAAAAATGGCTGAAAGTGGACGACACCTGCGACGTGTTCGGTGTGCACGGGGTGTGCGGCATCGTCGGCTGCCTGTTGACCGGGGTGTTCACCGCCTCTTCACTGGGCGGCACCGGTTACGCCGAAGGGGTGACGATGGGCCATCAGGTCTGGATCCAGCTGGTGAGCGTGCTGATCACGCTGGTGTGGTCGAGCGTCGCCGCCTTTATCGCCTTCAAGATCGCGGGCGCCATGGTTGGATTGAGAGTGCCGGAGGAGCAGGAACGCGAGGGGCTGGACGTCAACAGCCACGGCGAGAGCGCCTACAACCAGTAAGGCTCAAAGCAGGGCAGTGCGCTAAAGACTAAAATAATGATGAAGCCAAAAGGGGCGATGGAAACATCGCCCCTTTCTGTATGCTGCGGATCAGGCGTCGCGTTGGCGAATCACCCCTTCCTGCACGGTGGTGGCGACCAGTACGCCGTCGCGGGTATAAATCTGGCCGCGCACAAAGCCCCGTGCGCCGGAGGCGGAGGAGCTCTCCACTGCGTACAGCAGCCAGTCATCCATGCGGAACGGACGGTGGAACCACATTGAGTGGTCAATGGTGGCCACCTGCATGCCCGGCTCGAGGAAACCGACGCCGTGCGGCTGCAGCGCCGTCGGCAGGAAGTTAAAGTCCGACGCGTAGCCCAGCAGATATTGGTGGATGCGCTGATCGTCCGGCATGCTGCCGTTAGCGCGGAACCACACGTAGCGATGCGGCTCTTCCACGCTGCCTTTCAGCGGGTTATGGAATTTCACCGGGCGCATTTCGATCGGCTTCTGGCCGATAAATTTTTCGCGCACTTTTTCCGGCAGCATATGCGCCAGCTTCTGGGCGATCTCTGACTCAGACAACAGCCCTTCCGGCGGCGGCACGTCCGGCATCAGATTCTGATGCTCGAAACCCGCTTCCGGACTCTGGAAGGAGGCGGTCATATAGAAGATAGGTTTGCCGTGCTGGATGGCGCTGACGCGGCGCGCGCTGAAGCTGTTGCCGTCGCGCAGGGTTTCCACGTCGTAAACGATAGGCTTGCTGCTGTCGCCCGGGCGCAGGAAGTAGCTGTGGAACGAATGCACGCTGCGTTCGTCCGGCACCGTCTGTTTGGCGGCGTACAACGCCTGGCCGACCACCTGCCCGCCGAACACCTGGCGCAGCCCCAGATCTTCACTCTGACCGCGGAACAACCCTTCTTCGATTTTCTCCAGATCCAGCAGATCGAGGAGGTTTTGCAATGCCTGGCTCATAAAGTTGTTACCTTTCTAATAATCATTTTGCGCAGTGTGCGGAATATCACGGCGCGGCGTCAACATTTTGCGTTAAGGGGCCGATGAGAATGCTCTTAATCATGGATGCCTTGGGCTGTTTAAGTGATTAATAGGCGGGGTAAAGTGGATTTATCAGTGTTTTGTGCTAGGTTTAATAGGTGAGGTGGTGAAAGCCACCAATATGTTGATAATAAAAAAGGAGACCGATCCATGAAACTCTGGCAAATCGTAGGCGGTGCCGCGGCACTGATGATCACGCTGGCAGGATGCGCGCAAAAGAGTGCCGATGTGCCTACACAGGCGGCCGGTAACCCGGCGGCTGCGCAAACGCAGATTCAGGGCCCGGCGGTGACAGGTTCGGTTAATATACGTCAGCGCATTGCGCTGCCGCCGGACGCCGTACTGACGGTCACCCTCTCTGACGCTTCGCTGGCAGATGCGCCGTCCAAAGTGATTGCACAGCGCGCGGTACGTACTGAAGGGCAGCAGGCGCCATTCAGCTTTACGCTGCCGTACAACCCGTCCGACATCCAACCGAATGCGCGCATCATTCTGAGCGCGGCGGTGACGGTCAACGGGCGCCTGATGTTCATTACCGACACCATCCAGGAAGTGGTTAACCGCAACGGCACCCGTGCCGATCTGCTGCTGGTTCCGGTTCAGGGTGTGCCGATTCAGGCTGCGCCAACCGCCATGCAGTAAACTTACTGCGGTACAGCAAGATGAAATCAACAGCCTTTGCGCTTCGGCTAAAGGCTGTTTTGTTTTACCAGCGCCAGCCGTAGCGTTCGAAATCGACCGTGCTGTGCGGGCCGAAAATTATCCCCTCCGCCAGCAGTGCCTGCCGTTGCCGTTGAAAATCCTCCCCCTGCTGCGAGATCTGTCCGTGGCGGTTGATCACCCGGTGCCAGGGCAGCGTGCTGCCTTCCGGCAAACGCCGCAGCACGCCGCCAACCTGACGCGCGGCGCGCGGCGAGCCGGCCAGCCGGGCGACTTCACCGTAAGTGGTGACTTTGCCGAACGGGATGGCGGCCACGATATGGAAAACCCGCTGGCTGAAAGAGGCGTCTTCTGGTTGCATATTGCTGTTCCTGCACGAGTCAAAACCCAGGCGAAGAGTGTGCCACAGCGCAGGTGGGTAAGAAAACAGCGGTTGGCCCCGGTTGGCTTGCTATTTGGTGGGGCATCGCCGATAATGCCCACCGCTTCGGAGTACAGAAGCCGTCAATGGGGGCCCTGTTGGTTCTCCCGCAACACTAACTTGTGAACTCGGTCAGGTCCGGAAGGAAGCAGCCGCAGCAGGTGACGTGTGTGCCGGGATGTAGCTGGCAGGGTCCCCACCCATTTGGGCTTCGCCAATCCGCGCTTTTGCCGCCTCTCCTCCACGTATCTATTATCCATTTCTGTCATCAGGCAGAGCGACACGCATTTCTTTTCTTCCCGCCTTCAATTCTTTTGGATAATGAATTAGCGGTTCTGGGGAGCGGGCACAGTGAGGTGGGCGATGAGATAACCTGTCTCGATTAAAAAAGAAAATTGTTTCCGCGCAATATTATTATCGGAAGAGGGAACGCAAGTGAAGTTTTACTGTCAATAGGAAAAGTACGTATTCAACTTGAACATTGAGGCCGATAAAAGCATCGGCTCAACGCGTTGGGGGCTGATTATCTGACATATTTCCAAACGGAGGTGGGGATTTTGTCATACAGTTTGTTCATGGTGAGCTCTGCCAGACGATGATCTGCCGCTGAGTAAAACAGCTCCAGTTCATCATCGGAAAGCTCGTACTTATTTTTCTCAATAACACGTTCGAGAGTATCAATCGTGGTGCATTTACGTAAACGCATCAGATAGTCGGTTTTAGTCATGGTGGCCTTTAGTTTAATAACCGTAAAATAGCTTGGGAATAATTATCCCCTAAGTTTTCATTGTCGTACAGATGTCCTCTCCTGAGAACATTCTGAATAATCTCGCCTTGGTTTTTTGCCAGCGGCGCAGGTCGGAATCATTGATACCATAGCTGCTGAACAGCGTATAGGTATCGTCGAGATATTCTTCGACTAACTCCGACAGGTCAGATTCGTCCATGTATTTAATTTTATAACTCATCACAAACGAAGCGATATGTTCGATCAACTCATTAAGCTGCAGGTTGACGGAGGACGTCGGATCGTTGACCCACCCATGATGACTGTCTCCCAGGGTAGCGATACCTTCATCATACAAATTTTCGCACAAGAATTTGAGCTGAGCAATGTCGTGTCGCTTAGGCGAATACTCATCCATATCATCCCCTCCGTAAGTCTTAATTGCGGTGTGATAACACTATGTGAGTAAGCTGATTTACATCATGAACGGAGGCAGCTTAACGGTGGTTAAATAAACTTCCCGTAAAATGAATATAAATCATTTTTTCGCGTTTGGCCTGTAGTTATTACTTAAACTTACAATTCATCCGCAGTTGATGGGCGTGAGTTATCAATGATGTCGAAGATTAAACCCCGCGCCGTCACTCGAAACCGGACGCTGTCGTTGATGATATCTTCGCTGTTGATATCCAGGCAGGCATTAAAAATGCCCCACTTATAACGATAACTCATTGAATAATCGCTGTCACCTTGCTGCACTATATCAAGTATTTCTAATGAATCTTCGGCATAGCGTGCGCTTTCAGAATAAAAGCTGAGTCCGCTGGTCAGCGCCGGCACTAACTCCGCAATATTGTCATGAACCACTTTCTTTAATTTTTTAACAGAAAGTGCGTTGACGTCCAGGTTACAGGCAAGGGTAACAAGCATTAATCTCGGCCAACAACAATGTTATCTGCTTATCTTACTCCTTTTCCGCCCTCGTCGGTAAATTTTTCGATTTACCGCTGTTCTTTACCTTACGCCAACATTCCAACCGAATGGAAATATCCCTGGGTTTTGTAAGGGGGCGGGGGGAGATCCGCTGTGCGAGGGATTGTTACGTTCCGTTGCATTATTGTCGCGCCATAGCTTGAGCTACGGTAGTTGTTGTGATGTTATATTATAACTCTTATCCATCATTTTGGTCATAACATTGATTCCCACTTCACGACATGGCGCCGCGCCGTCACTGAATTCGTTGTTTACCACCTCCGCTGCCGCGCGTTGTGCGGGGGCCGTTGTGCTGCTGGCTCTGCTGTGGCTCGGCATCTTTTGGGCGGTATCGCTGCCATGATCATCCTGCGTCAGCTGGTGCTAGGTTATGGCGCCACGCCGCTTTTCCCGCCGCTGAGCGGGCAGTTTACCGCCGGCTCGTTAACCGCGGTGGTGGGCGTCAATGGGGCCGGAAAATCGACATTGCTGAAAACGCTCGCCGGTTTGTTGCCGCCGATGGGCGGCAGCCTGAATTTCAGCGGCGGAAAGCCGCCGCGCAGAGCTTACTTACCGCAGCAGGCGGAGCTGGATCGGCAGTTCCCGATCGCGGTAAGCGATCTGGTGGCGATGGGATGTTGGCCGCAAAGTGGCATGTTCGGCGGTATGAACCAGCATGCGGCGAGCCAGGTTAATGAAGCGCTGGCGAGCGTCGGCATGAGTGCGCTGGCGCACAGCCCGGTGGGCGAGCTCTCCGGCGGCCAGCTGCAGCGGGTGTTGTTTGCGCGCCTGCTGGTCCAACAGGCGCCGCTGATTTTGCTGGATGAACCTTTCACCGGTATCGACAGCGCCACCACGCAGATCCTGCTGCAGGCGATCGCGCAACTGCACCGGCAGGGGAAAACGGTGATCGCCGTGCTGCACGATATGTCGATGGTCGCCGAGCATTTTCCGCAGGCGCTGTTGCTGACGCCGCAGGCTTGCCACTGGGGCGCGGCCGAGCAAGTGCTGGAACAGGTGCCGAGGTATCACGCCGCCGACCGGCTGCCGGATCTGCGGGCGGTGGCGCCATGATGCTGTTGCATGGGCTTATCGATCCTTTCCTCTCTTTCGGTTTTATGCGCCGCGCGCTGATGGCCTGCCTGGCGTTATCGCTCAGCGCAGCCCCGCTGGGCGTGTTTCTGTTGCTGCGCCGCATGAGCCTGGTAGGGGATGCGTTGTCCCACGCGGTGTTGCCCGGCGCGGCGATCGGCTATCTGATTTCCGGCATGTCGCTGGTGGCGATGGGCGTAGGCGGCTTTATCGCCGGGCTGGCGGTGGCGATGCTGTCCGGCCTGGTGAGCCGCCGCACGCCGCTGAAAGAGGACGCCAGCTTCGCCGGATTCTATCTGGGCTCACTGGCGCTGGGGGTCACGCTGGTCTCGCTGCGCGGTTCCAGCGTGGATCTGCTGCACGTGTTGTTCGGTTCGATCCTGGCGGTAGATGCGCAGGCGATGCTGATGGTCGGTGCGATCGCCTCGGTTTCGCTGCTGGCGCTGGCGGCGCTGTACCGCGCGCTGGTTATCGAATCCTTCGACGTCACTTTCCTGCGCGTTAACGCGCCGCGCCGGTTGGCGCTGATCCACGGCCTGTTTTTGGCGCTGGTAGTGGTCAATCTGGTGGCGGGATTCCAGATCCTCGGCACCCTGATGTCGGTTGGGTTAATGATGTTGCCCGCCGCCAGCGCGCGCTTCTGGGCGCGCAATCTGCCGCAGACGCTGGCGACGGCGATGGGCATCGGCGCGCTTTCCAGTCTGATTGGGCTGGTGTGGTCCTATCACGCTTCGCTTCCCGCCGGCCCGGCGATCGTGCTCAGCGCCAGCATCCTCTTTTTTGTCTCGATCCTGTTTGGAACGCGCGGAGGCATTTACGCCTTTGCGCGCCGTTGAGAAGTGCCATTTGCAAGGAGAAAATATGAAACGTTTACCTATATCGCTGGCGGTAGCTGCTCTGCTGGCCAGCCCATTGGCGATGGCGAAGACCGTCGACGCCGTCGCCAGCTTTTCCATTCTTGGAGATATCGTCAAGCAGGTGGGCGGCGATCACGTCAAGGTCAGCACGCTGGTGGGGCCGGATGGCGATCCGCACAGTTTCGAGCCTTCGCCGCAGGACGGCAAGAAGCTGGCTCAGGCTGATGTGGTATTCGTCAGCGGCCTGGGGCTGGAAGGGTGGATCGATCGCCTGGTCAAGGCTTCGGGTTATAAAGGGCAGGTGATCACCGCTTCACAGGGCATCAACACCCGCCAGATGGAAGAGGATGGCAAACCGATTACCGATCCTCACGCCTGGAACAGCATGAAAAACGGCGTGCAGTACGCCACCAACGTGATGAACGCCCTGATTGCCGCCGATCCTG
This sequence comes from Serratia sp. CY40230, assembly GCF_052168835.1. Taxonomy (NCBI): domain Bacteria; kingdom Pseudomonadati; phylum Pseudomonadota; class Gammaproteobacteria; order Enterobacterales; family Yersiniaceae; genus Serratia; species Serratia sp. CY40230. Next base: position 804,459 of record NZ_JBJNLX010000002.1, on the reverse strand, counting down.
AGGATGCCAACTATTTTCGCCAGCGCGGCGCCGACTACATTCAGCAGCTGCAAAAGCTGGATCTGTGGGCCAAAACCCAGTTTGCCGCAGTGCCGCCGCAGAAACGTAAGGTGCTGACCAGCCATGATGCTTTTGGCTACTTTGGACAAGAGTATGGCGTCACCTTCCTTGCCCCGGTCGGATTTTCCACCGAAGCGGAAGCCAGCGCCAGCGACGTGGCGAACCTGATTAAGCAGATTAAACAGGAGAAGGTTAACGCTTACTTTATCGAAAACCAGACCGATCCGCGGCTGGTGAAGCAGATTGCCGCCGCCACCGGCGCCAAGGCGGGCGGCGAGCTGTACCCTGAAGCGCTCTCCCGCGCCGGCGGCCCGGCGGCCACCTATGAGCAGGCGTTCAAACACAATGTCGACACGTTGCTGAGCAGCATGAAGTAATCTCTGCCCCCGCCCGCGGGTGGGGGACAGCTTGCAGGCACTTTCTCGCCATAAAAAAAGCCCCGTTGAGCAGCAACGGGGCTTTGCGACAGATGACACTTGGGAGTTAACGCTTTTTCTTACGTCCCTGTACCGCTTTGAATCGCGGATTGCTTTTACAGATCACATAGATGCGGCCACGACGACGCACGACTTTGCAATCCGGATGGCGATTTTTCGCCGAACGCAATGAACTCAATACCTGCATGGGGTTTCCTTGTTACTTATTGCCGATAAAGCGGCCAAAGCGCTGCTGGAAGCGCGCCGTGCTGCCTTCTTTGGAATAGTCTTTCTGCTTACCGGTGTAATACGGATGCGAAGCGGAAGAGACGTCGAGGGTGACATACGGCCAGCTTTCGCCGTCCAGTTCGATAGTGCGATCGGTTTTGATAGTCGATCCCACTTTGAAGTAGGCATTGGCGCTGACGTCGTGGAACACCACGGTGCGGTAATCGGGATGGATGCCGGGTTTCATAATGGCTCTCTCATGTAATGTTATACTATAACAATAATTATGCGCCGACCTGACATCATGATCAAGCGTAAATTGCACTCACGAGCGAATTAATGAGAACGGTTTGCATTAAGCAACTGAAGCAAAAGAAAAAGGCCGCATGCGCGGCCTTTTCGATTATCGGGTGGAGCTCACATCACTTAGCGATCAGTGGTGCTCTACCGGATGGCTGTGTTCCAGGTCTTCGTTCTTCTTGCTGAAGCGGCGGCGAACCACCACGAAGAACACCGGTACGAAGAAGATCGCCAAGACGGTAGCGGTGATCATCCCGCCCATTACGCCGGTACCAACCGCGTTCTGTGCGCCGGAGCCCGCACCGCTGCTGATAACCAGCGGCAGAACCCCGAGGATGAAGGCCAGGGACGTCATCAGGATTGGACGCAGACGCATACGCACCGCTTCCAATGTCGCCTCGATCAGGCCTTTGCCTTCTTTTTCCATCAGGTCTTTGGCGAATTCCACGATCAGGATGGCGTTCTTCGCCGATAGACCAATGGTGGTCAGCAGCCCTACCTGGAAGTATACGTCGTTGTTCATGCCGCGCATCGTCGCGGCCAACAACGCACCGATAACCCCCAGCGGCAATACCAGCATGACCGAGAACGGCACGGACCAGCTTTCATACAGCGCCGCCAGACACAGGAACACCACCAGAATCGAGATGGCGTACAGCGCCGGCGCCTGGTTGCCCGACAGACGTTCCTGATAGGACATGCCGGTCCAGTCGTAACCGATGCCGCTTGGCAGTTTGGATGCCAGTTGCTCCATCAGGTTCATCGCTTCACCGGTACTCTTGCCCGGTGCGGCCTGGCCCAGAATTTCCATCGACGGCAAGCCGTTATAGCGTTCCAGACGCGGTGAGCCGTATTCCCATTTCGCCGAAGAGAAGGCGGAGAATGGCACCATCTGGCCGCTGGTACCGCGCACGTACCACTTGTTGATGTCTTCCGGCAGCATGCGGAACGGCGCTTCGGCCTGTACGTACACCTTCTTCACACGACCGCGGTCGATGAAGTCGTTGACGTACGAGCCACCCAGCGCGGTGCTCAGCGTGCTGTTAATGGTGGTGATGCTGACGCCCAACGCCTTGGCTTTCTCCTGATCGACGATCAGTTTGAACTGCGGCGTATCTTCCAGGCCGTTCGGGCGCACGCCCACCAGCACATCCGGATGCTGAGCAACCATGCCCAACAGCTGGTTACGCGCTTCGGTCAGTTTTTCGTGCCCCAGGCCGCCCTGGTCAATCAGCTCGAAGTCGAAGCCGGTTGCGGTACCGAGTTCGATAATCGCCGGCAGGTTGAACGGGAACACCAGGCCTTCTTTAATCTGCGAGAAGGCGCCCATGGCGCGACCGGCGATCGCTTCGACCTTGTTCCCGGCCCCCGGACGCTCGCCCCAGTCTTTCAGGCTGACGAATGCCAGGCCGTTGTTCTGGCCGTTACCGTTGAAGCCGAAGCCCGCGACGGTAAACACCGAAACCACGTTGTCCTTTTCCTTGTTCAGGAAGTAGTCAGAGACTTCTTCCAGCACTTTGTTGGTGCGGGACTCGGTGGCGCCGGCAGGCAACTGCACCATGGTCAACAGGATGCCCTGATCTTCGTCCGGCAGGAACGAGGAAGGCAGGCGCAGGAACAGCAGGCCCATGCCAACCACGATCAGCAGGTAGATGATCAGATAGCGGCCGGTGCTGCGCAGGATGTTGCCCACGCTGTCGGTATAGTGATGCGTGCTCTTCTCGAACATGCGGTTAAACCAGCCGAAGAAGCCTGTTTTAACCCCGTGATCGCCTTTCGGGATCGGTTTGAGCATGGTGGCGCACAGCGCCGGCGTCAGGATCAAGGCCACCAGCACCGACAGCGCCATCGCGGACACGATGGTGATCGAGAACTGGCGATAGATGGCGCCGGTTGAGCCGCCAAAGAACGCCATCGGCACGAATACCGCTGACAGCACCATGGCGATGCCCACCAGCGCGCCCTGGATCTGGCCCATCGATTTACGGGTGGCTTCTTTCGGCGGCAGCCCCTCTTCGGACATGACGCGCTCGACGTTTTCCACCACCACGATGGCGTCATCCACCAGCAGGCCGATCGCCAACACCATGCCGAACATCGTCAGGGTGTTTATCGAGAAGCCGAACGCCGCGAGTATCGCAAAGGTCCCCAACAGTACTACCGGCACCGCGATGGTTGGGATCAGCGTCGCGCGGAAGTTCTGCAGGAACAGATACATCACCAGGAACACCAGGATGATGGCTTCGATCAGCGTTTTCACCACTTCGTTGATGGAGATTTTAACGAACGGGGTGGTGTCGTACGGATAAACCACTTTCATCCCTTGCGGGAAGAATGGCGCCATCTTGGCCAGCTCGTCTTTCACACCTTTGGCGGTGTTCAAGGCGTTGGCACCGGTTGCCAACTTGATACCCAGGCCGGCGGCAGGCTTGCCGTTATAACGTGCGGTAACGGCATAGCTTTCCGCGCCGCGCTCGATGTGAGCGACGTCGCGCAGGCGCACCTGGGAACCGTCGGTATTCACCTTCAGCAGGATCTTGCCGAACTCTTCCGGCGAAGTCAGACGGGTCTGCGCGATGATCGAGGCGTTCAACTGCTGCCCCGGCACCGGCGGCAGGCCGCCCAGCTGGCCAGCGGCGATCTGGTTGTTCTGCTCGGTGATCGCGGAGGTCACGTCCGTGGTCGTCAGCTGGTAGTTGTTCAGCTTGTTCGGGTCCAGCCAGATACGCATCGCGTACTGGGCACCGAACAGCTGCACTTCACCCACGCCGGACGAACGGCTGATCGGATCCTTGATGTTGGATGCCACGTAGTCCGCAATATCGTCCTGCGTCATGTTCGGATCGTCGGAAACGAAGCCGGCCACCATCAGGAAGCTGCTGCTGGATTTTTCTACTTTCAGGCCCTGCTGCTGAACTTCTTGCGGCAGCAGCGGGGTGGCCAACGACAGTTTGTTCTGGACCTGAACCTGCGCGATGTCAGGATCGGTGCCGGATTCAAACGTCAGGGTAATGGTGACGCTACCAGAGGAATCACTGGTGGAGGACATGTACATCAGGTTATCGATACCGTTCATGTTCTGTTCGATAATCTGCGTGACGGTATCCTGCACCGTTTTGGCATCTGCGCCCGGGTAGGTGGCGGAAATACTCACCGCCGGCGGTGCAATAGTGGGATACTGCGCGATCGGCAGTTTCATTATTGCAAGCACCCCCGCCAACATGACGATGATGGCGATTACCCAGGCGAAAATTGGGCGGTCTATAAAGAACTTAGCCATGTATTACAGGCTCCTTTTTATGACTTCTGCGCTTCAGACTGCGGCTGTTTTTGCGCCTGAGTGTCAACTTCCTGCACCTTTACCTGCGCGCCTGGATGCACTTTCATCAGGCCGGAGACGATCACGCGATCGCCGGCTTTCAGGCCATCGGTAACCAGCCATTTGTCGCCAATCGCCTGGTCCGCCTTCAGCGTGCGCAGCTCAACTTTATCGTCTGCACCGACCACTAACGCCGTCGCTTCACCACGCGGGTTGCGGGTGACGCCTTGCTGCGGCACCAGCAGCGCATCGCTGCGTACGCCTTCGTCCAGACGGGCGCGCACGAACATGCCCGGCAACAGCGTATCGTTCGGGTTAGGGAACAGGGCGCGAATGGTAATGGAGCCGGTGGTCTCATCGACGGTGACGTCAGAGAATTCCAGCGTGCCTTCCTGCGCATATTCGGTGCCGTTTTCCAGCATCAGTTTCACCTTGGCCTTGCCGTTTTCCTGCTTCAGCGCGCCGCTGGCCAGTTCTTGCTTCAGGCGCAGGAAGTCGGTGCTCGACTGGGTGACGTCGACATACATCGGATCCAACTGTTGCACGGTGGACAGGGCGGTCGCCTGGCCGTTGCTGACCAGCGCGCCTTCGGTCACGGCGGATTTGCCGATGCGGCCGGAGATCGGGGAGGTCACTTTGGTGTACGCCAGATTAATGCGCGCGGTTTCGACGGCGGCCTTGGCGGCCACGACGGCGGCATCCGCTTGCTGCAGCGTGGAGACGGCGTTGTCGTAGTCCTGCTTACTGATATAGCTGGTACCCAGCAATGGCTTGTAGCGGTTTACCGTCACGCGTGCGATGGAAGCGCTGGCCTGTGCTTTGGCCAAATCGCCTTTCGCGCTGTCGTAGCTGGCTTGATAGGTGGCGGGATCGATTTGGTACAGAGACGTCCCGGCCTTGATATCGCTGCCTTCGACGAAGTTGCGCTTCAGGATGATGCCACTGACCTGAGGGCGAACTTCGGCGATACGATACGCAGCGGTGCGGCCAGGAAGATCGGTAGTGATGTTGAGAGGCTCGGCCTTCAAGGTGACTACGCCCACTTCAGGTGCCTGTTGTTGGGCACCTTGCTGTTGGGTTTCTTTATCGTTACATCCTGTTAGCACTAAGCTGCCTGAAAGCATCAGAACGGCCGCCAGAGGCGTTAACCCTCTGTTTTTGTTCATAGAAAAACCTCAAGTGTCCGATTTCAAAATGATCAATGGATCACAAGCTTTAAAACCCATTGCTGCGTTAATTATATGTGCGTGCTATGGTACATACATTCGCGAATGTATGTAAATCACACTCCCCCTAAATAACAATGCCATGGCACGAAAAACCAAACAGCAGGCGCAAGAAACCCGACAGCAAATCCTCGATGCTGCGGTGAGAGAGTTCTCTGAACGTGGCGTTGCTGCAACGTCACTGACAGATATTGCCACCGCTGCTGGGGTTACGCGTGGAGCCATTTACTGGCACTTCAAGAATAAGGTAGACCTGTTTAATGAAGTTTGGGAATCTACCGAGCCGAAAATTGACCAGCTCGAAACAGAGTATCAGGCAAAGTTTCCCGATAATCCACTGCGGGTTATCCGGGAAATTCTGATTTACGTTCTGACGTCTACGGTTGAAGACGGCCGCAGGCGGGCGTTGATGGAAATTATATTCCACAAATGCGAGTTTGTCGGTGAAATGATGCCGCTGCTGGATTCGCGCAAGGTGCTGTACCTCGCCGGTTACGAACGCATCGAAGCGGTGCTGTACAACTGCATTCACCACGGGCAATTGCCGGCCGATCTGCACACTCGTCGCGCGGCGATCATCCTGCGCGGTTATATCACCGGCCTGCTGGAAAACTGGCTGTTTATGCCGGAAAGTTTCGATTTGCGGGCCGAAGCCGAAGCGCTGGTGGATGCGTTTTTGGAGATGCTGCAGTTTTGCCCCACCTTGCGCCTCAGATCCGATATGCCGACGGCAGCACCGTCCAACGCCGGCTCCCTGCCTTTATAAGGAGAGATTTCATGTCATCAGTCGTTCTCATCGCCAATGGCGCCGCCTATGGCCACGAATCCTTGTTCAATGCGCTGCGGTTGGCCATCGCCATGAAAGAGCAGCAGAGCAGTCTCGATCTGCGGCTGTTTCTGATGTCCGATGCGGTGGTGGCCGGGTTGGCCGGGCAGCAGCCGCACGAGGGGTACCACCTGCAGCAGATGCTGGAAATCCTCACCGCGCAGCAGGTGCCGGTCAAGCTGTGCAAGACCTGCGCCGACGCGCGCGGCGTCAGCCGCTTGCCGCTGGCGGACGGCGTGGCGATCGGCACGCTGGTCGAGCTGGCGCAGTGGACGCTGGCGGCGGAGAAAGTGCTGACTTTCTGATTTCGCGACAATGGGACATCACCGGCAACGCTTTTGTTGTTCGTTGCCTGCCGGCTGTCGTGATAATCTTCAGGCTTCTTAACCGATTCCGAAGCTAAATCATGCATCGCTGGTTGACTCTGCCCTCTCTGGCGCCGCGCTCGTTTGTCGGCGCATGCCGGCGGCGCATCGCCGCCGCGACACTTCTTTTCCTGATTTGCGCGCTGAGCTTGCCGGCGCAGGCGGCGCTGAACGGCGATTTGCCGCAGCGCAGCGAAGTGCAAAGTCAGCTGGAAACGCTGAACAAGCAAAAAGCCCTGACGCCGGTCGAAAAGCTGTCCCAGCAGGATTTGACCCGCACGCTGGAGCTGCTGGACGCCATCGAGCGCAACCGGCAGGACGCCGCGCAGCTTAAACAGCAGGTGCAGCAGGCGCCGGTGAAGCTCAATCAGGTGACCGCCGAACTGGATGCGCTGAAGCAGCCGGTGGACAATGCGGCGGCGCGCGCTGCGCTGTTGCCGTTGTCGCTGCGCCAGTTGGAAAGCCGGCTGTATCAAACGCTCGACGAGCTGCAAAACGCGCAGGAGAGCCTCTCCACCTACAACAGCCAACTGGTGTCGCTGCAAACCCAGCCCGAACGGGTACAAAGCACCATGTACGCCGCCTCGCAGCGCCTGCAGGAGATCCGCAGCCAGCTTAGCGGCCAGACGCCGGGGCAAGATTCGCTGCGCAACAGCCAGCAGGTGATGCTGAGCACCGAGCAGGCGCTGCTCAATGCGCAGCTGGAGCTGCAGCGCAAAAGCCTGGAAGCCAATACCACGCTGCAGGATCTGCTGCAAAAACAGCGCGACTACACCACGGCGCATATCGACGCGCTGGATCGGGCGGTGCAGTTGTTGCAGGAGATCGTCAACAGCAAGCGGTTGACGCTATCTGAAAAGACCGCCAAAGAGGCGCAGAACCCGGAAGACGCCACTGATATCCAGCACGATCAGCTGGTCAGCAAGCAGCTGGACGTCAACCGCCAGCTGAGCCAGCGGCTGATCGCCGCCACCGAAGAGAGCAACACCCTGTTCCAGCAGAATATTCGGGTCAAAAACTGGCTCGATCGCGGGCTGCAGGCGGAGCGTAACCTGAAAGAGCAGATCCAGGTGCTGAAGGGCAGCCTGGTGCTATCGCGCATCCTGTATCAGCAGCAGCAGAGCCTGCCGCAGGGCACGCTGTTGGCGGATATGGACACGCGCATCGCCGATTTGCGGCTGGAGCAGTTCGATATCAATCAGCAACGCGACGATCTGTTCAAGGGGGAGGATTACATCAACCAACTGGTGGCCGAAAGCAAGGAAAAGGCCGGCCCGGAAGTGATCGACGCGTTGAACGAGATCGTCGACATGCGCCGCGAGCTGCTGGATCAGCTGAACAAGCAGCTCAGCAACCAGCTGTCGCTGTCGATCAACCTGCAGATCAATCAGCAGCAGCTCACCAGCGTCTACGGTTCGTTGCAGGATACGCTGACCCAGCAGATCTTCTGGGTCAACAGCAATAAACCGGTCGATCTGGCGTGGCTGAAGGCGATGCCGGAGGCGGTGCGCGATCAGCTTGCCGGGCTCGATCTCAAATTCGACGGCGGCAAGCTGGTGCAGGGCGGGTTGAATGCGCTGGTGTTCCTGATCCCGCTGCTGTTGGCGATCGGGGTATTGCGCTGGCGCTACCGGCTGATCGACGGCCATTTACAAAAGCTGGCCAGCGATGTGGGGCAACTGAAGCGCGACGGCCAACTGCATACGCCGAAGGCCATCGCGCTGACCTTGCTGAAGGTATTGCCCGGCGCCGCGCTGCTGCTCGGCGTCGGTTTCTGGATGTATCGCGCCGATTTCGGCATCAGCGACTTTATCTGGGCATTGTCGCAGCAGCTGGCGCTGTCGTGGCTGGTGTTCGGCTTCAGCTATCGCATGCTGAAACCGGGCGGCATCGCCGAGCGGCATTTCAACTTCGGCGCCAATCTGTGCGCGCATTACCGCCGGCAGACGCTGCGGCTGGGATTGGCGCTGCAGCCGCTGATCTTCTGGTCGGTATTGGGCGAAAAAGCGCCGCTGCGCCTGGTGGAAGATGTTATCGGCCAGATCGTGGTGATGCTGACGCTGGCGCTGCTCGCGGTGCTGGTGTTCCCGCTGTGTCGCGACAGCTGGCGCGAAAAGGGCTCGCACGCCGTGCGGCTGATGGTGGTTACTGCCATCGCCGCCACGCCGCTGATCCTGCTGGGGCTGATGTTCGCCGGTTACTTCTATACCACGCTGCGGCTGGCCAGCCGCTGGATAGACAGCCTGTATCTGTTTTTCCTGTGGAATATCGTGTACCTGACCGCGCTGCGTGGCCTGAGCGTGGCGGCGCGGCGTCTGGCCTACCGGCGCGCGTTGGCGCGGCGGCAAAACGTGGCGAAAGAGGGGGCCGAAGGCGGTGAACCGGTGGTGGAAGAGCCGCCGCTGGCGCTCGATCAGATCAACCAGCAGTCGCTGCGCCTGACCACCCTGGTGCTGTTCGCCATCTTCGCCAGCGCCTTCTATGCCATTTGGTCGGATCTGGTGACGGTCATCGCCTATCTGGACAGCATCACGCTGTGGCATTACACCAGCACCGTGGCGGGCAGCAGCGTGGCGCAGGCGGTGACGCTGGGCAACATGATGGTGGCGATCGCCGCAGTGATCGTCGCCTACGTGCTCACCCGCAACTTGCCTGGTCTGCTGGAGGTGGTGGTGCTGTCGCGGCTGCAGCTGCGGCAGGGGGCGTCTTACGCCATCACCACCGTGCTCACTTACCTGATTACCGCCGTGGGCGCCGTGGTTGCGCTGGGATCGCTCGGCGTCTCCTGGGACAAACTGCAATGGCTGGCCGCCGGTCTGACGGTCGGGCTGGGCTTCGGGTTGCAGGAGATCTTCGCCAACTTCGTCTCCGGCCTGATCATTCTGTTCGAACGCCCGATCCGCATCGGCGATACCATCACCATCGGCACCTTCTCCGGTTCGGTCAGCAAGATCCGCATTCGCGCCACCACCATTACCGACTTCGATCGCAAAGAGGTGATCATTCCGAACAAGGCGTTCGTCACCGAGCGGCTGATCAACTGGTCGCTGTCCGATACCATCACTCGCGTGCTGATCAAGGTGGGGGTGGCTTACGGCTCCGATCTCGACAAGGTGAAAAAGGTGTTGCTGCAGGCGGCGCACGACAACCCGCGGGTGATGACCGATCCCGAACCGCAGGTGTTCTTCCTCAACTTCGGTGCCAGCACGCTGGATCACGAACTGCGGCTGTATGTGCGCGAACTGCGCGATCGCAGCTACACGGTAGACGAACTGAACCGCTCAATCGACCGCCTGTGCCGGGAAAACGACATCGACATCGCTTTCAACCAGCTGGAGGTATATCTGCATAACCAGCAGGGCAACGAAGTGCAGGAAGTGAAAAGAACGCTGTCGCCGGACGACGGCGGCCAGACGGCGGGCTGATGAACGTTGAAAGACGAAAGGGACAGCGCGGCGCTGTCCCTGGTTACTGTCCGGCGGGCAGATAGGGCGAGGTGACGCCGGCGCGCTGCAGCTTTTCCTGATAATCCCGTTTGACGATATCCAGCGCCGCCAGTGCGGTGACCGGATCGATCTCGTTGCATTCCAGCAGGTAAATCAAGTCTACCGCCAGCTGCAGTTCGGGTGAGGCGTTTTCCAGAGACATAGCACCTGCGCTTATTAATTAATGGGATGAATAACTCGCGTACCGGCAGAGTATAGTGAACCCGGCGCGCAACCGGGAATAATCATTAAAATATTGTGATAAATCTTCAAAAACCGTTTTCTTTGCGCTCGATATTGCGCTCGATGCGCGCCAACGCCTGACGACAGCGCATCAGCCGCCCCTCCAGCGCCGCCAGCTCGTGCTGCAGTTTTTGCTGTGCCGCCAGCGTGGTTTGGCGGCCGAGCAGGCTTTCCCGATCCTGAATCATGGCGATCAGCCGGCGTTCGTAGTCCTGATGTTCGGCCAGCTTGTGGTACAGATCGGCCTCGGGGGCTTCTTTCGGCTGGTTCTTGCGCCGCAGCGCCTGGGTCGCCAGCTCGCGCTGCAGGGCGGCGATCTGAGCCACCAGTTTTTCGGCCAGAAAGGCCACCTGGCTGGTGCGGTTGTCGTTGGTGGCGCTTTGCAGCTGGGCGAAATTCTTCTCCACCTCGGCCAGGTAGTCGCGCAGCCGCGTGCCGCGATTGGCGAACAGGGCGGCGTCGAAGCGCGCCTGCGGGATCGGAACGTCGCCGCGCGGGGTCACTTCGGCCGCCAGCGCCGCGATCTGCTGTGCCAACACCTGTAATAGACGCTGAGTGCTCACATAAGCTCCCTCTTGATTTCAACAGGCGTAAGCTTGCCCGCGATGCTGCTGTGAAACAAGCGCCGCATGCATATTCCGCCGGCGCGGCGCCGATGCTACAGTAGGCGGCAACAGGTTGAGGAGCGAAGAGCCGCATGACGCGTGGGTTATTGATCATTTTGGGCTGGCTGGCGGTGGTGCTGGCGACGTTGGGCGTGGTGCTGCCGCTGCTGCCGACCACGCCGTTCCTGCTGTTGGCCGCCTGGTGTTTCGCCCGCTCTTCGCCGCGCTTTCATCACTGGCTGCTGCACCGTTCCTGGTTCGGCCCTTACCTGCGCCACTGGCAGCAGCATCGCGCGCTGCCGCCGGGGGCGAAGTGGAAGGCGGTGCTGGTGATCGTGCTGACCTTCGCCTGTTCGCTGTGGCTGGTGAAAATCTGGTGGGTGCGCGGGCTGTTGCTGCTGATGCTGGCCATTTTGCTGACCTTTATGCTGCGTCTGCCGGTTATTGACCTGCCGCAACAAAAACAGCGCTGATTGTGCGCCGCTGGTTGCATTTGTCCGCCAGTTTGCATAGATTTGGGCGTTTTCGTGCGCGGATCGCCTTCCATTTCTTCTCCGGTGTGTTTCTCCCGGGGGCGGCGGGTGAGCGGCGCGCCGGTTTTCAGGCAGTTTTATCAGGCAACAATTATGACCGCTACTGCGCAGCAGCTTCAGTTTATTAAAGACAGTATCAAAACCATCCCGGATTATCCGAAGCCGGGCATCCTGTTCCGCGACGTGACCAGCCTGCTGGAAAACCCGTTGGCCTATGCCGCCAGCATCGAGCTGCTGGTTGAGCGCTATCGCGAAGCGGGCGTGACCAAGGTGGTGGGTACCGAAGCGCGTGGTTTCCTGTTCGGCGCGCCCGTCGCGCTGGCGCTGGGCGTCGGTTTCGTGCCGGTGCGCAAACCGGGCAAACTGCCGCGCGCCACGCTCAGCGAAAGCTATGAGCTGGAGTACGGCACCGACAAGCTGGAGATCCACACCGATGCCATCACCGCGGGTGACAAAGTGCTGGTGGTGGACGATCTGCTGGCGACCGGTGGCACCATCGAAGCGACCACCAAACTGATCCGCCGTCTGGGCGGTGAAGTGAACGACGCCGCGTTCATCATCAACCTGCCGGATCTGGGCGGGGAAGCGCGTCTGAACAAGCTGGGCATCGATTGCTACTGCCTGGTGGACTTCGCCGGCCATTGATGCGGCATTGCCCCTTGGGTACAACGGCCTCGCGGATCGCCGCGGGGCTGTGTTAGCATGACCCTCCAGATTCCTCGACTTCTCCGGTATTAATGAGCTATCAGGTTCTCGCCCGTAAGTGGCGCCCTCAAACGTTCGCAGACGTGGTCGGCCAGGAACATGTCCTGACCGCGCTGGCCAACGGCCTCTCGCTGGGGCGGATCCATCACGCCTATCTGTTCTCGGGCACGCGCGGCGTGGGGAAAACCACCATCGCCCGCTTGCTGGCCAAAGGCCTGAACTGTGAAACCGGCATCACCGCCACGCCATGTGGCCAATGCGACAACTGCCGCGAGATCGAGCAGGGGCGCTTTGTCGATCTGATCGAGATCGACGCCGCTTCCCGAACCAAGGTGGAAGATACCCGCGATCTGCTGGACAACGTCCAGTACGCGCCGGCGCGCGGCCGCTTCAAGGTCTACCTGATCGACGAAGTGCACATGCTCTCGCGCCACAGCTTCAACGCGTTGCTGAAGACGCTGGAAGAGCCGCCGCCGCACGTCAAATTCCTGTTGGCCACCACCGATCCGCAAAAGCTGCCGGTGACCATTCTCTCGCGCTGTCTGCAGTTCCACCTCAAAGCGCTGGACGTCGATCAGATCCGTCAGCAGCTGGAAACGGTGCTGACGGCGGAGCAGATCACCAGCGACGCCCGCGCGCTGCAGCTGCTGGCGCGCGCCGCCGATGGCAGCATGCGCGACGCGCTGAGCCTGACCGATCAGGCGATCGCCATGGGGCAGGGGCAGGTGACCGCCGCTACCGTCAGCCAGATGCTCGGCACGCTCGATGACGAGCAGCCGCTGGCGATCCTCGAAGCGCTGGTCAGCGCCGACGGCGAAAAGGTGATGGCGCAGGTCGCGCAGGCCGCTTCGCGCGGTGTGGACTGGGAAAACTTGCTGGTGGAGACGCTGGCGCTGCTGCATCGCATTGCGATGGTGCAGCTGTTGCCTTCGATGCTCGACAACCAATACGCCGCCGTGGAGCAACGGCTGCGCGAGCTGGCGCGCACCCTGCCGCCGGCCGATGTGCAACTTTACTACCAAACGCTGTTGGTGGGCCGCAAAGAGCTGGCCTATGCGCCGGATCGCCGCATGGGGGTTGAGATGACCCTGCTGCGTGCGCTGGCGTTTCACCCGAAAGCGGTGATCCCAGAGCCGGTGGCGTTGGTGCAGACCGCGCCGGCGCCGATGGCGCAGCCGCAGCAGGCCGCATCGCCACAGCCGCCGCAGTTTCAGGACGCGCCGCCGCCGCTAGGGCAGCCGGCCGCGCCGCAGCGACAATCATCGGCCCCTTTACCGGATGCCACCGCCCAGCTGTTGAAAGCGCGGTCCCAGCTGCAACGGCAGCAGGGAGCATCCACACCAAAAAAGAATGAGCCGGCGGCGCCAGGAATAGCGCGGCCGGCAAACTCGGCGCTGGGGCGTTTGGCTTCGGTGACCGAGCGCAGCCAGCAGCGCCTGGCGGAGAAGAAGGTACCGGAAAAACCGGCGAAGCCGGAAGCCTATCGTTGGCGCGCGCAAACCGAGCCGGAAGCGGCGCCGGAACCGCTGGCAACGCCGAAAGCGCTGCGCACGGCGTTGGAACACGAGAAAACGCCGGAACTGGCCGCCAAGCTGGTGGTGGAGTCGCTGGAGCGCGACGCCTGGGCGGCAGAAATCGATAAGCTGAAGATCCCGAAATTGGTGCAGCAGCTGGCGTTGAACGCCTTCAAGCAGCAGCCGGAGCCGGGCAAAATTAACCTCCATCTGCGGTCTTCGCAGCGCCATCTGAATTCGCCTTCGGCGCAGAAGACGCTGGCCGACGCGCTCGGTGAGCTGTACGGCGGCCCGATTGAGCTGACCGTGGTGGAGGACGATAATCCGGCGGGGCGCACCCCGCTGGAATGGCGACAAGCCATCTATGAAGAAAAACTGGCGCAGGCGCGCCAGTCCATCGAAGCGGATACCAACATTCAGACGCTGCGCCGATTCTTCGACGCGGATCTGGATGAAGAGAGTATTCGCCCCCTTTAAACGCCGCGCGAGGTGCGCGGCCCTAGCGACGAGAGACGACTATGTTTGGTAAAGGCGGTCTGGGCAACCTGATGAAGCAAGCCCAGCAAATGCAAGAAAAAATGCAGCAGATGCAGGAAGAAGTCGCCAAATTGGAAGTGACCGGCGAATCTGGCGCCGGCCTGGTGAAAGTCACCATCAACGGCGCGCACAACTGCCGCCGCGTGGAAATCGATCCAAGCCTGATGGAAGACGACAAAGAGATGCTGGAAGATCTGATCGCCGCGGCGTTTAACGACGCCGCGCGCCGCATCGAAGAGACCCAGAAAGAGAAAATGGCCTCCGTCTCCAGCGGCATGCAGTTGCCGCCTGGCTTCAAGATGCCGTTCTGATGCAAACCAGCCCGCTCCTTGAATCCCTGATGGAGGCGCTGCGCTGTTTGCCGGGCGTCGGCCCGAAATCGGCGCAGCGCATGGCGTTTCAACTGCTGCAGCGCGATCGCAGCGGCGGCATGCGCCTGGCGCAGGCGTTGACGCGCGCGATGTCGGAGATTGGCCACTGCGCCGACTGCCGCACCTTCACCGAACAGGACGTCTGCACCATCTGCGCCAATCCGCGCCGCCAGCAAAACGGCCAGATTTGCGTGGTGGAAAGCCCGGCGGATATCCACGCCATCGAGCAGACCGGCCAGTTCGCCGGGCGCTACTTTGTGCTGATGGGGCATCTGTCGCCGCTGGACGGCATCGGGCCGGGCGATATCGGTCTGGATCGCCTGGAGCAACGGCTGGAAAAGGAAAGCATCACCGAAGTGATCCTCGCCACCAACCCGACGGTGGAAGGGGAGGCGACCGCCAACTACATCGCCGAGATGTGTGGCCAGTATGGCGTGCTCGCCAGCCGCATCGCCCACGGCGTGCCGGTGGGCGGCGAGCTGGAGATGGTCGATGGCACCACGCTGTCGCATTCGCTGGCCGGGCGCCACGCCATCAAGTTCTGATGTTTTCCCGGATGGGGCCGCCCGGCCCCATTGTTTTTTGCCAAAAAAATCCCGCCGTCCGCTTGAAAAACAACACCCTGACCCTCATCTGATCCTCATTGTTCGATTTTGGTAGCCATTGTCTTTTGAGGTAATCAATGAGTATGAAAGGTCAAGAAACCCGCGGGTTCCAGTCTGAAGTAAAACAGCTGCTTCATTTGATGATCCATTCGCTGTACTCCAACAAAGAAATTTTCCTGCGCGAGCTGATTTCCAACGCCTCTGACGCCGCCGACAAGCTGCGCTTCCGCGCCCTGTCCGCGCCAGAGCTGTACGCCGGCGACGGCGAGCTGCGCGTACGTTTGTCCTTCGATAAAGAGCAGCGCACCCTGACCATCGCCGACAACGGCATCGGCATGCGCCGCGAAGAAGTGATTGAAAACCTCGGCACCATCGCCAAGTCAGGCACTAAAGCGTTCCTGGAATCCATCGGTTCCGATCAGGCGAAAGACAGCCAACTGATCGGCCAGTTCGGCGTCGGTTTCTACTCGGCGTTCATCGTGGCGGACAAAGTGACCGTGCGCACCCGCGCCGCCGGCGCCGCCGATGACGAGGGCGTGTTCTGGGAGTCCGCCGGCGAAGGCGACTACACCATCGCCGACATCACCAAAGAGACCCGCGGCACCGAAATCACCCTGCATCTGCGCGAAGGCGAAGATGAGTACCTCGACGCCTGGCGCCTGCGTTCGGTGATCGGCAAATATTCCGATCACATCGCCTTGCCGGTGGAGATCGAAAGCAAAAACGAAGAAGACGACACCGTCACCTGGGAGAAGATCAACAAGGCGCAGGCCCTGTGGACCCGCAGCAAGGCTGACGTGACCGACGAAGAGTACAAAGAGTTCTACAAACACATCGCCCACGACTTCACCGATCCGCTGAGCTGGAGCCACAACCGGGTGGAGGGCAAGCAGGAATACACCAGCCTGCTGTACATCCCGGCGCAGGCGCCGTGGGACATGTGGAACCGCGATCACAAGCACGGCCTGAAGCTGTATGTGCAGCGCGTGTTCATCATGGACGACGCCGAGCAGTTCATGCCGAACTACCTGCGCTTCGTGCGCGGCCTGATCGACTCCAACGATCTGCCGCTGAACGTGTCGCGCGAGATCCTGCAAGACAGCCGTGTGACGCAAAACCTGCGCGGCGCGCTGACCAAGCGCGTGTTGCAGATGCTGGATAAGCTGGCCAAAGACGACGCCGAAGGCTACCAGAAATTCTGGCAACAGTTCGGTCTGGTGCTGAAAGAGGGCCCGGCGGAAGACAACGGTAACCAGGAAGCGATCGCCAAACTGCTGCGCTTCGCCTCTACCCACGGTGACAGCTCGGCGCAGACCGTATCGCTGGAAGAGTACGTCAGCCGGATGGCGGAAGGGCAGGAGAAGATTTACTACATCACCGCCGACAGCTACGCCGCGGCCAAGAGCAGCCCGCACCTGGAGCTGTTCCGCAAGAAAGGCATCGAGGTGCTGCTGCTGTCCGATCGCATCGACGAGTGGATGATGAGCTACCTGACCGAGTTCGACGGCAAGCCGTTCCAGTCGGTCAGCAAGGCGGATGAAGCGCTGGATAAACTGGCGGATGAAACCGAAGAGCAGAAGGCCGCCGAGAAGCAACTGGAACCGTTCATCGAACGCGTGAAAACCCTGCTGGGCGATCGCGTGAAGGATGTGCGCCTGACGCACCGCCTGACCGATACGCCGGCGATCGTGGTGACCGACGCCGACGAGATGAGCACCCAGATGGCCAAGCTGTTCGCCGCTGCGGGCCAGCAGGCGCCGGAAGTGAAGTACATTTTCGAGCTTAATCCGGAACATGCTCTGGTCAAACGCGCATCCGACGTGGGCGATAACGAACATTTCGCCGAATGGATCGACCTGTTATTGGATCAGGCGCTGCTGGCTGAACGCGGCACGCTGGAGGATCCGAACCTGTTCATCCGCCGCATGAACAAGTTGCTGTCCGCCTGAAGTTGATTATATGCGCCCTTAACGGCACCGTTAGGGGCGCATTTTCGGTTTTTTCCCGCCTTTTCTCGCCTTTTGTTCGTCGGTTTTTTTGCACATTCCGCAATCGATTTCCTTCGCGCGCCTTGAGCCTGCCCCCCCTGAAATGGTATCGTTGAGCGTTTTCGCAATTTTATAAAAACTACATAGCAAGGGGATTTACGCAATGCGTATCATTCTGCTGGGCGCTCCGGGCGCTGGTAAAGGTACTCAGGCTCAATTCATCATGGAGAAATACGGCATTCCGCAAATCTCCACCGGTGATATGTTGCGCGCAGCCGTGAAGGCCGGCAGTGAACTGGGCAAGCAGGCGAAAGAGATCATGGACGCCGGCAAGCTGGTGACCGATGAGCTGGTGATCGCGCTGGTCAAAGAGCGCATCGCTCAGGAAGATTGCCGCAAGGGCTTCCTGCTGGACGGTTTCCCACGCACCATTCCGCAGGCTGACGCGATGAAAGAAGCCGGCATCAACGTGGACTTCGTGCTGGAGTTCGACGTGCCGGACGAGCTGATCGTTGACCGCATCGTTGGCCGCCGCGTGCACGCGCCGTCCGGCCGCGTATACCACGTGAAGTTCAATCCGCCGCAGGTGGAAGGCAAAGACGACGTGACCGGCGAAGAGCTGACCACGCGCAAGGACGATCAGGAAGAGACCGTGCGCAAGCGTCTGGTGGAATACCATCAGATGACCGCGCCGCTGATCTCTTACTACAGCAAAGAAGCGGCAGCGGGCAACACCCAATACCGCAAAATCGACGGCACCCGCAAGGTAGCCGAAGTGAGCGCAGAGCTGGCGACCATCCTCGGTTGATCGCAAGCGCATCGTGCATGACGCCGGGCCCGTGGCCCGGCGTTTTTTTTTGCCGTTTTCCCGTTAAATTGTGATCGCGGCGGCTTGTTGCAACCGTGCCCGTTAATCGCCCGCGCCAAATGGCGTATAACAAGCCTGCGTTTTCACCCTCAGCAGGGAGCCGGGCATGCTCAGACAAACCACTCTTCTGGCGGAAGCCACCGCGCGCCAGATCGTCCAGCGGGCGATGGGCATCATCAGCCATTCCGTCAACGTGATGGACAGCAACGGCGTGATCATCGCCTCCGGCAATCCGCAGCGTCTGTTTCAGCGCCATGAGGGCGCGGTGCTGGCGTTGGCGGAGAATCGGGTGGTGGAGATCGATCGCGCCACCGCCGAGCATCTGAAAGGGGTGCGGCCTGGCATCAACCTGCCGTTCAGCTTTCGTAATCAGCGAGTGGGGGTGATCGGCATTTCCGGCGAGCCGGCCGAGGTGCGCGCCTACGCCGAGCTGGTCAAGATGGCGGCGGAGATGATGGTGGAGCAGGCGGCGCTGCTGGATCAGCACCAGTGGGAAAAACGCTACCGGGAAGAGCTGGCGAATCAGCTGCTGCAGCCGCAGCCGAACACCGCGTCGCTGGAGGCGATGGCGGCGTATCTGGGGTTGGATCTGCGCCAGGCGCGCATCGTCTGGATCGTCGAACTGCAAGAGGCGCAGCCGCACCTGCTGCGCGAACTGCTGGCCGAGCTGGAGGCCACCCAGCGTGACGCGTTGATCGCCATTACCGGCTTCAATGAAATGACTCTGTTGCGCCCGGCCAGCATGGCGCAAGGCGAATGGAGCCTGAAGCTGGAGCGCCAACAGGCGCAGCGTCTGCAAAACCAGCTCAAGCACCGCTTTCGGGTGCGGCTGATCGTCGGCGGTTTTTATGACGATCCGCAAGGCGCCTACCGCTCCAGCCTGACGGCGCGAGCCACCCAGGCGATGGCGCAGCGCCTGAAATTGCGTCACGCCACGCTGTTCTACCACGACTATCCGCTGCCGTCGCTGCTGTGCGATCTGGGAGAGGACTGGCGCGCGCAAGAGCTGGGGCGTCCCTGGCGAACGCTGGGCGAACAGGACGAAAAAGGCGTGCTGCGCAGTACGCTGCGCCACTATTTTTCGCAGAATTGTGATCAGACGCAGACCGCCGCGCAGCTGCATATTCACGTCAATACCCTGCGTTATCGCCTGCAGCGCATCGAGGTGATAACCGGCATGAAAATCAATCAATTAACTGACTCTCTGCGGTTGTATATCGGCATGCTGATGCACGACTGAATTGTGCCAACCCACAAATTCCGCGCCGTTCCCCCGGCGATTTTTTGTTGTTTTCCCTCAGGTCTGCGCCGGGCGCGCGCGATATGTTGGCCTGCACATCAACCACGGAGAAAACAACAATGACAACCGTATCCACTCTAGGGGCGCTGGTGGCGTTAGCCGTCGCCATCGTCCTGATTCTACGCAAGGTGCCGCCGGCTTACGGCATGATTGCCGGCGCGCTGGCGGGCGGGCTGTGCGGCGGCGCCGATCTGGTGCAGACCGTGACGCTGATGATCGGTGGGGCGCAGGGCATCACCAACGCCGTGATGCGCATTCTGGCGGCGGGGGTGCTGGCCGGGGTGCTGATCGAATCCGGCGCGGCGCACACCATCGCCGAAACCATCGTGCGCAAGGTGGGCGAAACCCGCGCGCTGCTGGCGCTGGCGGTGGCTACACTGATCCTGACGGCGGTGGGGGTGTTTATCGACGTGGCGGTGATCACCGTCGCGCCGATCGCCCTGTCGATCGCCCAGAAGGCCGGCATTTCACGCGCGGCGATCCTGCTGGCGATGATCGGCGGCGGCAAGGCCGGCAACGTGATGTCGCCCAACCCGAACACCATCGCGGCGGCGGACAATTTCCACGTGCCGCTCACCTCGGTGATGATGGCCGGCATCGTGCCGGGGCTGTGCGGCCTGGTAGTGGCCTATCTGCTGGCGCGCCGCCTGAGCGATAAAGGCAGCAAGGTGATGGCCGAAGAGCTGACTCAGCATGCCGAAGGGGCGCGGCCGGGCTTCGCGGCGGCGATCAGCGCGCCGCTGGTGGCGATCCTGCTGCTGTCGCTGCGGCCGATCGCCGGGATCGCCGTCGATCCGCTGATCGCGTTGCCGGCCGGCGGTTTGGCGGGCGCGCTGTTGATGGGGCGTATTCGCCAGTGCAATCAGTTCATGGTCTCCGGCCTGTCGCGCATGGCGCCGGTGGCGATCATGCTGCTCGGCACCGGCACATTGGCGGGCATTATCGCCAACTCGGCGCTGAAGGATGTCCTGATTAACGGTTTGACGCATACCGGGCTGCCGGCCTGGCTGCTGGCGCCGCTGTCCGGCGCGCTGATGTCGATGGCGACCGCCTCGACCACCGCCGGCACCGCCGTCGCCTCCGGGGTGTTCAGCTCCACGCTGCTGGAGCTGGGGGTGAGCGGGCTGGCCGGCGCGGCGATGATCCACGCGGGCGCCACGGTGCTGGATCACCTGCCGCACGGCAGCTTCTTCCACGCCACCGGCGGCAGCGTCAATATGGCGGTGCACGAGCGGCTCAAGCTGCTGCCGTATGAGACGCTGGTGGGGTTCACCATCGCGGCAATCTCGGCGCTGATGTTTGGCGTATTTAACCTGGCGGGATAAGGAACAGTGATGAAAACGCTGAAAAAAGTGGTTATTGCCCCGGATTCTTTCAAAGAGAGCCTGAGCGCGCTCGGCGTCGCCGACGCCATCGAGCGGGGATTCCGTCAGATTTATCCGCAGGCGCACTACGTGAAGCTGCCGATGGCGGACGGCGGTGAAGGCACGGTGGAGTCGATGGTGGAGGCCACCGGCGGCGAGATCGTCCAGGTGACGGTCACCGGGCCGCTGGGGGAGCCGGTGCAGGGATTCTATGGCCTGCTGGGCGATGGCGAAACCGCGGTGATTGAAATGGCCGCCGCCTCCGGGCTGCATCTGGCGCCGCCCGGCCGGCGCGATCCGCGCATCACCACCAGTTACGGCACCGGCGAACTGATGTTGGCGGCGCTGGAACGCGGCGTGAAGGCGATCATTCTCGGCATCGGCGGCAGCGCCACCAACGACGGCGGCGCCGGGATGATGCAGGCGCTGGGCGTGAAGTTGCTGGATAAGGATCTTCGCCCGCTGCCGGTGGGCGGCGCGGCGCTGGCGCAGCTGGCGCATCTCGATCTCGCCGGGCTGGACGCGCGTTGGCAACGGGTGAGCGTGACCGCCGCCTGCGACGTCGATAACCCGCTGTGCGGCGAAAAGGGCGCCTCGGCGGTGTTCGGGCCGCAGAAGGGGGCGACGCCGGAGATGGTGGCGCAGCTCGATGCGGCGCTGCACCACTACGGCGAGCTGCTGGAACGGGAAACCGGCCGCGCCGTGCTCACCCAGCCGGGCGCGGGGGCGGCGGGCGGCATGGGGGCGGCGCTGCTCGGCATGCTCGATGCGCGCTTGCGGCCGGGCATCGAGATCGTCACCGAAACCCTGTGCCTGGATGAGGCGGTGCGCGATGCCGACTTGGTGATCACCGGCGAAGGGCGGTTGGACAGCCAGTCGATTCACGGCAAAACGCCGATTGGCGTGGCGCGGGTGGCCAAGCGTCACGGCGTGCCGGTGATCGCCATCGCCGGCAGCCTGACGCCGGATTATTCGGTGGTGCATCAGCACGGCATCGATGCGGCGTTTTCGGTGCTCGATCGCATCGTGACGCTGGAAGAAGCGCTGACGGACGCCGATCGCAATCTGCAGGTGACGGCGCGCAACGTGGCGGCGGTATGGCAGCTGGCGCAGGGAAGAAGCCCACAGGCATAGCCTGTTGCTGTTATCGGTTTCGATGCAGGACTTTTCCGTTACAATAGCCGGCATTAATGGCTGCTGACATCCCGACCCAGAACGGAATGCCGGCCGGAAAGGAAATGAGGGGAACTGAGATGAAGCAAGAGAAACACGGCGTATTGCTGGTGAACCTGGGCACGCCAGATGCGCCGACCTCGTCTGCGGTCAAACGCTATCTGAAGGAATTCCTCAGTGACGATCGCGTGGTCGACACGGCGCCGCTGATTTGGTGGCCGATCCTCAACGGCGCGATCCTGCCGATCCGTTCGCCACGCGTGGCGAAACTCTATCAGTCGGTGTGGATGGAAGAGGGTTCGCCACTGCTGGTGTACAGCCGCCGCCAACAGCGGACGCTGGCGGCGCGCATGCCGAATACGCCGGTGGAGCTGGGCATGAGCTACGGTTCGCCAAGTCTGGCGGAAGCCATCGACAAGCTGCTGGCGCAGGGCGTGACCAACCTGGTGGTGCTGCCGCTCTATCCGCAATATTCCTGTTCCACCAGCGCGGCGGTATGGGATGGCGTGGCGCGGGTGCTGAAAGGTTATCGCCGCTTGCCGTCGGTGGCCTTCATTCGCGACTACGCCGAACACCCGGCCTATATCGCCGCGCTGCAGCAAAGCGTGGAGCGCTCGTTCGCCGAGCACGGCCAGCCGGACCGGCTGGTGTTGTCGTTCCACGGCATCCCCAAGCGCTATGCGCGGCTCGGCGACGACTACCCGCAGCGCTGCGAGGATACGCTGCGCGCGCTGAGCGCCACGCTGCCGCTGGCGCCGGAGCGGGTGATGATGACGTACCAATCGCGCTTCGGCCGCGAGCCGTGGCTGACGCCGTACACCGATGAAACCCTGAAGGGGTTGCCGGCGCAGGGCGTGAAGCACATTCAACTGATTTGCCCCGGCTTCTCGGCTGACTGCCTGGAAACGCTGGAAGAGATCAAAGAGCAGAACCGCGAGATCTTCCTTAAGGCCGGCGGCGAGAAGTTTGAATATATCTCGGCGTTGAACGACGAGCCGGCGCATATCGACATGATGCAGCAGCTGGTGGCGCAGCGTCTGTAATCATCCATAATCTGTCTATTAGGTGCATCGTGATCGGGCGGGGATGTGTTAACATTCTCCGCTTGTTAAACCGTCACCACCGCCAATCACATGAAATTTCCTGGTAAACGCAAGTCCAAACACTATTTTCCGGTGAGCGCCCGCGATCCGCTTCTGCAGCAGGCCCAGCCCGAAAGTGAAATCAGCACCTCGTATATTGTCGGCATCGACCAGACGCTGGTGGATATCGAGGCAAAAGTGGACGATGCTTTTGTCCAGCGTTACGGCCTGAGCCTGGGCCACTCTTTGGTGATCGAAGACGACGTCGCCGAGGCGCTGTATCAGGAACTGAATGAAAACAACCTGGTCACCCATCAGTTCGCCGGCGGCACCATCGGCAATACCATGCACAACTATTCGGTGCTGGCGGACGACCGTTCGGTGCTGCTCGGCGTGATGTGCAGCAACGTGAAAATCGGCAGCTACGCCTACCGTTATCTGTGCAATACCTCCAGCCGCACCGATCTTAACTATTTGCAGGGCGTTGATGGCGCCATCGGCCGCTGTTTCACGCTGATCGGCGAAAGCGGCGAGCGCACCTTCGCGATCAACCCCGGCCAGATGAACCAGCTGCGCCCGGAAAGCATTCCTGAAGAGGTGATCGCCGGCGCGTCGGCGCTGGTGCTGAGTTCTTACCTGGTGCGCTGCAAGGAAGGGGAGCCGATAAAGGACGCTACCCTGCAGGCGATCGAGTACGCCAAAAAACACGATGTGCCGGTGGTGCTGACCCTGGGTACCAAGTACGTCATTGCCGACAACCCGCAGTGGTGGCGCGACTTCCTGAAGGAAAATGTGACGATTCTGGCGATGAACGAAGACGAAGCGCTGGAGCTGACCGGGCTGAGCGATCCGCTGACCGCCTCGGACATGGCGCTGGAGTGGGTGGATCTGGTGCTGTGCACCGCCGGGCCGAATGGCCTGTATATGGCGGGCTACACCGAAGAAGCCAATAAGCGCCAGACCCAGCACCCGCTGCTGCCGGGGCATATCGCCGAGTTCAACCGCTACGAGTTCAGCCGCGCCATGCGCCGCGAGCACTGTGAAAATCCGCTGCGCGTTTATTCGCATATCGCGCCGTATATGGGCGGGCCGGAGAAGATCATGAACACCAACGGCGCCGGCGACGGCGCGCTGTCGGCGTTGCTGCACGATATCGCCGCCAACGGCTATCACCGCCACAACGTGCCGAACTCCAGCAAGCATGTGCGTAGTTACCTGACCTACTCCTCCCTGGCGCAGGTGTGCAAATACGCCAACCGCGTCAGCTACCAGGTGTTGAACCAGCATTCGCCACGCCTCACGCGCGGCCTGCCGGAGCGGGAAGACAGCCTGGAAGAGTCATACTGGGAGCGTTAACCCGCTGAAAAAGAAAAGGTCCGGCATGCCGGACCTTTTTTTATGCGCGGTGCCTCAGATCGGGCAGCCGCCCATTTTTTCTTCTTCGCTCAGGGTGTCCAGCTGCAGGATGTTCAGCATGCTGTTGGCGATCTCGCGTTCGCCCATGACCACCTGATTGGCGCCGCGATCGGTGATGTAGGCCACTTCATCGTCGTAGTGGGCGCGGGCGATGATCTCGATATTCGGCCGCTTGGCGCGCGCCGAGGCGACGATCTCGCCGGCCTCGTAGCCATTCGGGATGGTCAGCAGCAGCCAGCGCGCGCAGTCGAGCCTAGCCAAATCCATCACTTCCGGATTGGCGGCGTTGCCCAGCACCGTCTTGATACCTTGTTCGCGCAACGCTTCCACCCGCGGGCGGGAGTTCTCGATCACCACCAGCGGAATGCCCGCCTCAGCCAGTTTGCCGCCCAGCAGGCTGCCGACGCGGCCGTAGCCGACCACCAGCGCGTGATTGCACATATCCACCGGGATCTGTTTCTCTTCTTCCACCGCCTCTTCGAGGATTTGCTCTTCGATGGTTTCGGTTTTGGCCAGATAGCGTTCCAGCAGGGTGAACAACAGCGGGTTGAGCATGATGGACAGAATGGCGCCGGCCAGCACCAGATTGCGGCCGTGCTCCGACATCATGCCGAGCGCGATGCCGAGGCCCGCCAAAATAAAGGCGAACTCGCCGATCTGCGCCAGGCTGGCGGAAATGGTCAGCGCGGTGCGCTTGGAGTGACCGAACATTTTCACCAGCAGGAACGCGGCGGCGGATTTGCCGAACACGATGATCGCCAGCGTCGCCAGCACCGCCAGCGGTTCGTTAATCACGATCATCGGATCGAACAGCATGCCGACCGAGACGAAGAACAGCACCGCGAACGCGTCGCGCAGCGGCAGGGTGTCGTGCGCCGCGCGGTGGCTCAGCTCGGACTCGTTCAGCACCATGCCGGCGAAGAAGGCGCCCAGCGCGAAGGAAACGTCGAACAGCTTCACCGCGCCGTAGGCGATGCCGAGCGCCAGCGCCAATACCGCCAGGGTGAACAGCTCGCGCGAGCCGGTGCTGGCGGTTTTCGACAGGATCCACGGCACCAGGCGGCGGCCGACCACGATCATCAGCGCGATGAAGGCGATGACTTTACCGATGGTCAGCGCCAGCTCCATCAGCAACTGGCTGCTGCTGGCGTTGTCATTGCCCAGCATATTGCCGAAGGCCGGCAGCAATACCAGCGTCAGCACCATCGCCAAATCTTCGACGATCAGCCAGCCGATGGCGATTTGCCCGCGCTGGCTGTCGATCAGTTGCCGTTCCTCCAGGGCGCGCAGCAGCACCACGGTGCTGGCGGTGGAGAGGCAGAGGCCGAACACCAGACCGGAGATCAGATCCCAGCCGAGCAGCTTGGACAGCCCCATGCCGAGCAGGGTAGCGACGGCTATCTGCGCCACGGCGCCGGGAATGGCGATAGATTTTACTGCGAGGAGGTCTTTCAAAGAGAAGTGCAGGCCAACACCGAACATCAACAGGATAACGCCGATTTCCGCCAGTTCCGGCGCCAGTGAGGTGTCGGCGACGAAACCGGGGGTGAACGGGCCGGCGAGCACCCCTGCGGCCAGATACCCCACCAGAGGGGAGATGCGCAGGCGGTTCGCCAGCATGCCGAGGAGGAAGGCGAGTACTAACCCTCCGACGATGGTGGTGATGAGCGGTGTTGAATTATGCATCCATACTCCTTCTGGCTATGCATCGCGGCACGGGAGAAACGCAACAAAGTTACGAAAAGATACATTTAGTTTATTGCATTTGTTCGCGGCTTGCTTGGCTAATTTGGCCTTTTTTGTAAAAAAGCAGAGGATTTCACTTAAGGTGTGGCAATGAGGGGGTTTTGGGACAGATAAACCAAATAACATTGATTTATCCGTAGGATAACCCGGATGAATAAATAATTTCATCCGGGCGGTTCGCGGGGTTATTGTGGTTTATGCTCCATATTGGGCAGTAGCGCAGTAATAATGCCGATCAGTGGCAGGAAAGCACAGATTTGGTAGACCAGTTCGATACTGGTCAAATCGGCGACATAACCAAGAACTGCCGCACCTAACCCGCCCATACCGAAAGCAAAACCGAAGAATAAGCCGGAAA
The DNA here is from genome assembly GCF_052168835.1 of Serratia sp. CY40230. Taxonomy (NCBI): domain Bacteria; kingdom Pseudomonadati; phylum Pseudomonadota; class Gammaproteobacteria; order Enterobacterales; family Yersiniaceae; genus Serratia; species Serratia sp. CY40230. Next base: position 777,826 of record NZ_JBJNLX010000002.1, on the reverse strand, counting down.
CCATGCCCACTTTACCGGGGATCAGCTCCTGAGCGTAGACCAGAATGGCGGAGAACGCCGAGGCGAGAATAACCCCGATGATCACCGTCAAAATGCCGGTCCAATAGAGGGATGCATAGGGTAAAACAAGGGTAAACGGCGCAGCGCCGAGAATAGAGCCCCAAATCACGTATTTACGCCCTATCTTGTCGCCAAGAGGCCCGCCGATAATGGTGCCTGCTGCTACCGCAAACAGGAAGGCGAACAGGTGAATTTGGGCATTCTGCACCGAAACACCGAACTTATGTATCAGATAAAAGGTGTAATAGCTGCTGATGCTGGCCAGATAGAAGTATTTGGAGAAAATCAGCACCAGCAGGATGCCCAGTGAGTAGGCCACGGTACGTTTTGGCAGCGGTTTCAGCAGCGACGGGCTTTTCGGCTGCCCTTTAGTTGCCCGATGCTGATGTTGATACCACTTGCTGACCTGCAGCAACACCACGATCGCCAGCAGCGCCGCCAGCGAGAACCAGGCGACGTTGCCCTTGCCGTAAGGCGCGATGATCAGCGCCGCCAGCAGCGGGCCGAGCGAGCTGCCGAAGTTGCCGCCGACCTGGAACAGCGACTGCGCCAGGCCGTGCCGCCCGCCGGAGGCCATGCGCGCCACGCGCGAGGATTCCGGGTGGAAGACCGATGAGCCGGTGCCCACCAGCGCCGCCGCCAGCAGCACCAGCGGGAAGGTGCTCGCCACCGACAGCAGCAGCAGGCCGGACAGGGTAAAGCCCATGCCGATCGGCAGCGAGTAAGGCTGCGGGTGTTTATCGGTGTAATAGCCGATCAGCGGTTGCAGCAGCGAGGCCGTTAGCTGATAGGTCAGGGTAATCATGCCGATCTGCACGAAGCTGAGATGGAAATCGGCTTGCAGGATCGGGTAAATCGCCAGGATCAGCGACTGGATCATATCGTTGAGCAGGTGAGACACGCTGATGGCGCCAAGGATGGAGAAGGCGGTGCCTTTCACCGCACTGCCTTTGGCGGGCGGTATCGCGCTTTGGCTACTGTCGGTCATATTATTATTAGCCTGATAAGTTGTTGAGCACAGAGATGACATCTTAGGCAGGACGTTCAATTTTTACCATATCTGAAATAATCAGACTCACATCGCAAAAAATTGAAATCAGCTGTCATTAATTCGCGCTACAATTTCGGCCTCATCATAAAAGCCATTTAATACACGGAGATCCGCCATGCGTTTTTCGCTGAAAACCACCGCATGCGCGTTGGCCGTTTCCCTGACGTTGCTGTCGGGGGCCGCCAGTGCCTGGGAAAAGGATAAGACCTACGCCATCACCATTCTGCACACCAACGATCATCACGGTCACTTCTGGCAGAACGATCACGGCGAATATGGCCTGGGCGCGCAGAAAACGCTGGTGGACGGCATTCGCCGCGAAGTGGCGGCGCAGGGGGGCAGCCTGCTGTTGTTGTCCGGCGGCGATATCAATACCGGCGTGCCGGAATCGGATCTGCAGGACGCCGAGCCGGACTTCCGCGGCATGAACCTGGTGGGTTACGACGCGATGGCGATCGGTAACCACGAATTCGACAACCCGCTGAGCGTGCTGCGCCAGCAGGAGAAGTGGGCGACCTTCCCGCTGCTGTCCGCCAACATTTATCAGAAAAGCACCGGCCAGCGCCTGTTCAAGCCTTACGCCCTGTTCGACAAGCAGGGCATCAAGATCGCGGTGATCGGCCTGACGACCGACGATACTGCCAAGATAGGCAACCCGGAGTACTTCACCGACATGGAGTTCCGCGTGCCGGCGCAGGAGGCGAAGCAGGTGGTGGAGCAACTGCGTAAGGACGAGAAGCCGGACGTGATTATCGCCGCCACCCACATGGGGCACTATGACAACGGCGAACACGGCTCTAACGCGCCGGGCGACGTAGAAATGGCGCGCAGCCTGCCGGCCGGATATCTCGACATGATCGTCGGCGGCCACTCGCAGGATCCGGTGTGCATGGCCGGCGACAACCGCAAACAGGTGGATTATGTGCCGGGCACGCCGTGCTCGCCGGATCGCCAGAACGGCACCTGGATCGTGCAGGCGCACGAGTGGGGCAAATACGTGGGGCGCGCCGATTTCGAATTCCGCAACGGCGAGCTGAAGCTGGTGCATTATCAGCTGATCCCGGTGAACCTGAAGAAGAAAGTGGAGAAAGCGGACGGCACCAGCGAGCGGGTGTACTACACCCGGCAGATTGAGGAAGATCCGGCCATGATGAAGCTGCTGACGCCGTTCCAGGATAAGGGCAAGGCGCAGCTGGAAGTGAAGATCGGCAGCGTCAACGGCAAGCTTGAAGGCGACCGCAGCAAGGTGCGCTTCGTGCAGACCAACCTGGCGCGGGTGATGCTGGCCGCGCAGAGGGAGCGCGCCGACGCCGACTTCGCCGTGATGAGCGGCGGCGGGGTGCGCGATTCGATTGAAAGCGGCGATATCACCTACAAGAATGTGCTCAAGGTGCAGCCGTTCGGCAACACCCTGGTGCATGTCGATATGAAAGGCAGCGAGGTTGAGGAGTATCTGGCGGTGGTGGCCAACATGAAGCCGGATTCCGGCGCCTACGCCCAGTTCGCCAACGTCAGTCTGGTGGCGGACGGCAAGGGCGTCAGCGAGGTGAAGATCAATGGCCAGCCGCTGCAGGCGGATAAAATTTACCGCATGGCGACGCTGAACTTCAACGCGCTGGGCGGCGACGGCTATCCGAAGCTGGACGGGCTGCCGAGCTACGTCAACACCGGCTTTATCGACGCCGAAGTGCTGAAGCAATACATCGAGAAACACTCGCCGCTGGATGCGGCGGCTTACGAACCGAAGGGCGAAATCGTTTATCGCTAATCGCCACCGCAGCGGCCTGCCCCATGGGCGGGCCGCCTGTTTTCCCGCCGAAAATCCCGCCCCAAACGCACGCAAAAGTCGCCGCCGCCGCCTTCCAATGATAGCCTGAGCGACAATTTGGTTTTGATAACGCAAACAGGAAGATGACATGTTGAAAACCGCAGGCTGGCTGCTGCCCGCCATCGTGGCGCTGGCAGGGTGTTCGTCATCCGGCCAACGTCACGAACAAACCCTCAGCCAGGCGCTGGCGGCCATCGGTCAGGACAAGGCGCTGGTTGGGGCGTCGAGCGGCGTGATGGTGCGCGATGCCGAGAGTGGCAAGGTGCTGTATCAGGCGCACGCGGATCAGCGTTTGGCGCCGGCTTCCAACATGAAGATGTTCACCTCTCTGGCGGCGTTCGGCGTGCTGGGGGCCGATTACCGCTTTGAAACCCGGTTGTTGACCGCCGGCGAGCAGCGCGGCGACACCTTGCGAGGGGATCTTTATCTGCAGGGCAGCGGCGATCCGACGCTGCATCCGGACGATCTCGACACCTTCGCCGCAGCGCTGGCGAAGCGCGGCATCCGTCATATACAGGGGCGGTTGTTGCTGGATGCCGGCGCCTTCGATCAGACGCCATTCGGCGCCGGTTGGAGCTGGGACGATGAACCTTTCGCCTTCGCTGCGCCGATCTCGGCGCTGAACTACGCCTTTACTCCCGGCGGCGATATCAACGTGGTGCAGGTGGCGGTGCGGCCGGGCGCCCGCGCCGGCGCGCCGGGACGGGTGAGCTTCTATCCCGCCAATGACGCGGTGACGCTGGTCAACCGCACCACCACCGGTAGTGACACCGCGCTGACGTACGAGCGCCGGCCGGGCAGCAACCGGATCGTGGTCAGCGGCACCATCGCCGCGCAGGCGGAGGCCAGCTCGCGATTGATTACCGTCGATCAACCGTCCCTCGTCGTCGGTGCTTTATTGCAACATGCTCTGCGTGCGCACGGCATCACCCTGCGCGGCAACGCTGAAGAAGGCGTGACGCCGGCCGGCGCACAGCTGCTGGCGCAAAAAACCTCGCCGCCGCTCTCCCGCCTGGTCGTCACCTTCCTGAAAGTCTCCAATAACGGCTACGGCGAGATATTGACCAAGGCGATGGGCCGCAAGACGCAGGGTAAAGGGGATTGGGCCGCCGGCCTTCAGGCGATAAACGGATTTGTGCAAAGCCAGGGCGTCGCGGCCGACGCGTATCGCCAGGTGGACGGTTCCGGGCTGTCGCGCATGAACCAAATCACGCCGCAGCAGCTGACGACGCTGCTGCTGGCGGCCAGAAAACAGCCGTGGTTTGCCGACTGGTATCACGCCTTGCCCGTCGCGGGCGAGCCGGGGTTGCTGGTAGGCGGCACGCTGCAAAGCCGCATGGTGAACAGCGCGGCGGCGGGGCGCGCCCACGCCAAGAGCGGTTCCATGACCGGCGTATCGTCGCTCAGCGGCTATGTCGATTCGGCGACCGGGCGGCCGCTGGCATTCGCCATCATCAGCAATAACTACCTGGTGCCCGGCGCGCAGGTGAAGGCGCTGGAGGACCGCCTGGTGGAGACGCTGGCGGCCTGTGACGCCACGGTGGTGTGCCGCTGAGCGCGCGGCGTCAGTCGCGTTTGGCGATGTCGGCGAAGCTGCCGGCCAGCAGGCGGCACAGATCGGCGGCGGCCAGTTCGATGTCCAGCCCGCGTTTGCCGCCGGAAACGTAGATGGTGGCGAACGCTTGCGCCGGGCTGTCGATCACCGTCGGCAGCCGTTTTTTCTGCCCCAGCGGGCTGATGCCGCCCACCAGATAACCGGTGACGCGCTGCGCCAACTGCGGATCGGCCATCTCGGCCTTTTTGGCGCCGAGCGCGCGGGCGACCTTCTTCAGGTCCAACTGGGTCGCGACCGGGGTGACCGCCACCGCCAGGTGTTTGGCGTCGCCGTTCAGCGCCACCAGCAAGGTTTTGTAAACCCGATCGGCATCCAGCCCCAGCTTTCTCACCGCCTCGTCGCCGAAGTTGGTTTCGTCGCTGTCGTGGTGATAAGGATGGAGGGTGAAGGCGACCTTTTGTTTCTCAAGCAGAACGACTGCGGGCGTCATGATGTGTTGTCCAAAATGTCCCCGGCGGGGAAAGGGTGATAACCAGCCTTAAAAATACAAAAATCCAACCTGCCCGGCAACCTGAGCGGCTGTTACATAAAGCGGGTTGCCAAGATATTCACCGGGTTGCTACCCTGTTTACTGTAACCGTTAACACGGTTGCTATGCGTATAACTAGAATACAAGAAATTCCTCTTTGACTGGCCAATAGCGATATTGGCCTCTTTTTTACCCCTGCGGCTGCAGCATCGCCGGCAGGTTATCCTCGCCGTACAGGTGCAATGCGCCAACCGCCACCACATAGTCACCGGCAGGCAGCGCCTCCAGCTGATGCCGCCAGTCGCGATTGCGCTGATGCATCAGCACGTCATACAGCCCGGCGCTGAAGGTGGCGGGCAGCGTGTCCAGCGTACCGCGCGGTTTGGCGTCCAGCCACCAGCTCACCATGGTTTGCAGCAGCCGCGCGTTGGTATGCCAGTGCTCCAGCGTATCGCGCAGCAGCGCAATGCCGCCCTCCGGCAATTGTTCCAGCATCGCCAGCTGCTGCTGCGCGCCTTCCAGCTCGATCACCGGTTTGTCCTGCGCCCGGGCGGCCTGCAGCAGCTGATAGTCCACGCCATATTCCGCGCGCAGCCCCAAACGCTGAGCCTGGCGCGCCTGCATCATCAGCGCCACCTGCCAGCCGGGCAGGGTAGCGAAGGCGTGCGGGTCGGCGCCCAGCTCATGGCACAGCGCCAGCAACCGTTGATATTCTTCGGCGGACAGGCGCTGTTCCAGCTCCGGCTGCAGCTCGGCGTGGTCGAAAGGGGAGGCGGAGTCGGTGATATCGGCTTCGACGATCAGCGCGTCGGCCTGCTGCAGCCGGGCGGCCAGCCGGGGCGGCAACGGCGACATATCGACGGTGCCCATATGGATGCTGCCCACCAGATGCAGCCGACGATCGCCAGGCAGGGTGATGTCCAACGCCGGATAAGCGTAACGCTTGGGCGAGATCAGGCCGAGAAAGGCGGCGAGGCGGCGTAACAGTTGACCCATACGGCGTGGCTCCTGAATAACGGGTGCGCGTTTCAGCATGAAAGGCGAGGGGAAATCGTTATTCATGCTAAACGCTATCCGCCGCGCAGGAAAGCCCGGAAAACAGCGGGGCGCCATGACGGCGCCCCGGTGATCACTTCTGCGGTTTAAAACGCAGCAACCGGTTGGCGTTGCTGACCACGGTAATGGACGACAGCGCCATCGCCGCGCCCGCCACCACCGGGCTGAGCAGCGTGCCGGTCAGCGGGTAGAGCACGCCGGCGGCGATCGGAATGCCCAGCGTATTGTAGATAAAGGCGCCGAACAGGTTCTGCTTCATGTTGCGCAGCGTGGCCTTCGACAGCTCCACCGCATCCGCCACGCCGTGCAGGCTGTGGCGCATCAGGGTGATGGCGGCGGTCTCGATGGCGATGTCGCTGCCGCCGCCCATCGCGATGCCCACGTCGGCCTGCGCCAGCGCCGGGGCGTCGTTGATGCCGTCGCCGACCATCGCCACGCGCTGGCCCTGCGCCTGCAACTGTTTGATCGCCGCCGCTTTGCCGTCCGGCAGCACGCCGGCAATCACCCGATCGATACCGGCCTCTTTGGCGATGGCGTTGGCGGTTACCGGGTTGTCGCCGGTCAGCATCACCAACTGATACCCCTGCTGGTGCAGGCGCTGCAGCGCCGCGACGCTGTCCTCGCGCAGCGGATCGCGAATGGCGAACAGCGCGGCCGGTTTACCGTCCACGGCCAGCAGCACCGGCGTTACGCCGCGTTCGGCCTGGGCGCGCATCGGCGCATCCAGTTCGGCGGTCGCGACCTGATGCTGTTCCAGCAGCGCGGCGTTGCCCAGCAGCACCTGCACGCCGTTGATCTCCCCGCTGACGCCGGCGCCGCGCAGGGTGCGGAACTGCGCGACCTGCGGCAGCGTTTGCCCGGCGGCGCGTTCCATGATGGCGCGCGCCAGCGGGTGGTTGGAGCCTTGTTCCAGCGCGGCGGCCCAGCCGATCGCCTGCTGTTCGCTGACCTGATTGAAGGTCAGGATCTCCACCACCTGCGGTTTCCCTTCGGTCAGGGTGCCGGTTTTGTCGAACACCAGGGTGTCCAGTTGGCTGGCCTGCTGCAGGGCGTCGGCGTCGCGCACCAGCACGCCGAACTCCGCCGCGCGGCCGACGCCGGAGATGATCGACATCGGCGTCGCCAGACCCAATGCGCACGGGCAGGCGATGATCAGCACCGTGGTGGCGATCACCAGCGTATAGACCAGCTGCGGCTGCGGGCCAAAGAAGTACCATATCGCCGCGCTGAACAGGGCGATAGCCACTACCGCTGGCACGAACACCGCCGAGACGCGGTCAGCCAGTTGGCCAATCGCCGGTTTGCTGCTCTGCGCCTGACGCACCAGTTTGATGATGCGCGCCAGCGTGGTTTGGCTGCCGATGGCGGCGGTGCGGAACAGCACGCTGCCGTCGTCGACCACCGTCCCGGCATGTACCGTATCGCCGGCGCCTTTCTGCTGCGGCACCGCTTCGCCGGTCAGCATCGCTTCATCGAGCCAGACTTCGCCCTGTACGATTTCACCGTCGACCGGCACGCGATCGCCGGTAGTCAGCCGCAGCGTCATGCCGAGCTGCACCTCCGCCAGCGGGATATCGCGCTCGCCGTCGTCGGTCACCAGCCGGGCGGTGGGCGGCGTCAGATCCAGCAGCCGCTCCAGCGCCTGTGAAGAACGCTGGCGAGCGCGCTGCTCCAGCGCATGGCCGAGGTTGATCAAACCGATGATCATCGCGCTGGCCTCGTAATAGAGGTGGCGCGCCGCCATCGGGAAGAAATCGGGCCAAACGTTGACGGCGATCGAGTAAAGCCAGGCGGCGCCGGTGCCGAGCGCCACCAGAGTATCCATGGTGGCGCTGCCGTTCATCAGCGCGCGCCAGGCGTTGCGGTAGAAGTGTCCGCCGGCGAACACCATCACCGCCAGGGTGATGACGCCGACCAGCAGCCAGGGGCGCTGGGTTTCCGGCGTCAGCGTCATGCTGCCGCCGAACAGCCCCCAGGCCATCAGCGGGATACCCAACGCCAGCCCCAGCGCCGCCTGCCAGCTAAAGCGCTTCATGTTGGCGCGTGCGGTCTGCTGCTGGCGTTCGCGACGTTCGGTCTCGTCCTGAATCATCTCGGCGCCGTAGCCGGCTTTTTCCACCGCCGCCACCAGCGCTTGCGCATCGGCGGCGCCGGTCACCAGCGCGCTGCGTTCCGCCAGGTTGACGCGCGCGTGCTCTACGCCGGGTACGCTTTGCAGCGCCTGCTGCACTTTATTGACGCAGCTGGCGCAGGTCATGCCGCTGAGCAGCAGCTGTACGCTGTCGTCCGCGCTGTCGGTTGCCGGAAGGGAAGGTTGCGCCGCTGGCTGAACGTCCGGCAACGAAGGTGTTGCGTCAGTCAACGGCTCAGTTTTTGGGACGACGGCGCCCGCCACGCTGGCGTGATAACCGGCATCTTCCACCGCAGCGATCAGCGCCTGCGGATCGGCATCGCCGTACACTTTCGCGCTGTCGATCTCGACGTCGGCGGCGAACACGCCCGGCACCGCTTCCAGCGCCTTGCGGGTGGTGCCGACGCAGTGCATGCAGCTCAGGCCGCTCAGCTGCAGTTCGGTATCGGCGCGCGGCGCGACTTCGGCCTGATAACCGGCGGCGATCACGCTGTCGATCAGCGCGCTGTCCGGCGCTTCGCCGGTCACTTTGGCGTATTGGACGTTAACCTCGGCCTGTTCGACATCGCTGCGACTTTCCAGGGCTTTTTTCACCCGCTGCGCGCAGTTCATGCAGGACAGCCCCTGCAATGCCAGCATAGTGGTGTGTGACATGATTGGACTCCTTGCTTAGAAGGCGGTGTTTAAAGGTTGACCGCCTGACCTGTTTTCACTAAGAATGGAGCTTAAACCTTCCAGCAAGGGTAAGGTCAAGGCGGTTTTTACTTGCGCGGGCGTGACGGTCGTTTTGTGTTGTATAACAAGGTGTTTTATCGGCGGCAGCGCGGTCGGCTTGCCCGAACCGCGCTGCCGCGTTGGGGTTACAGCACGAAAGGAATGAAACATTTAACCTGACGTTTATAGTTGCGCCAAACCTCACCGTAGCGCTTCTCGGCCATTTTCTCGCTTTTGGGAATGGCGTCGGCGAAATACTGCACCAGGTTAGTCAGCGGTGCGATCAGGCCAAACAGGTTGCCGGCAAGCAGCCCGAAGCTGACGAAAATAAGAAAGTCGCCGAAATAATTCGGATGGCGCGCCAACCCCCAAAAGCCACTGTTCAGCAGCCGGCCTTTATTGTTCGGATCCTGTTTGAAGCGCCGTTTTTGATAATCGCTGCCGAAGTGGAACAGCGTGCCTATCAGGTAGACCCCAATGGCCAGCCATTGCAGCGCGCCCCACGGCCCCTGCAGCTGGCTGGCCCAGTAGAAGGGCAGGCAGTACAGGCCGCCGAAGATCATGACCATCATCACCGCCAGCCATGGCACCTGCTGCGTGGGCATCACGTCCTTGAGTTTGGCCGCGGCGGTGTTGCCGTACCAACGTGTCAGCACGATGTTCATGCGCAGCAGGTACAGGCCGACCATGACAAGGATCAGGGCTTTGTGGCTCAGATCGCCCTCGCCGAAATAGCAATAGACCAGGGTAACCGGCCCCATGGCGTTGAACCCCCACAGAAACATCGGGCGAGTGTCCTGAGCGCCGCGGCTGGTAATAAACGCCAGCAGGGCAAGGATCAACAAAACAGCGGCCAAAGCAATCCATACGTTCATTGTGTTCTCCTCAGCGGATTAGGGGGAATCGTTCCCCGGGGGCGCGCATTCGCCGGATGGCGGCGCGGTCAAAATGCTTTGCCAGCTGCGTCTGGGCGCTGCGCTGCCCCATTGTTGCAGGTGGCCGAAACGGGCAAAAAACACCGGGGGAGCGCTGAGCGCCAGGGTTGCTGCGAGCTCGCGACGCGCCTCGGCGTGTTGCACCAGAACGCTGATCGGATGCAATCCCCAACCCCAGTGTTGCAGCGTGAGCCACAGACGTCCAAGCCGCATGCCGGTGGCGAACAGGTGCTCGGCACTTTCGTCGTTCAGACACAGCGCCAGGTATTGCGGGCCTTCCGCGACGCGTTGCGCCAGCCCTTGCGCCATATAAGCCGGCAAGCGCAGCCCGGTCGCCAGCCGGCTTAAGCGAGGATGAAACGCCACTTGGAAGAAGCACTTGAATGCTGGGGATACCGGGCCAAACAGGTGGTGCAGGTGAAAACCGTCGTCGGTAGGCTGCCGTTCGTTGAAGCGGATGTATTGATAGGTTTCGCGCCAGGCTTGGCGATCCGAGAAATCGAGCGCGGCGTGACGAGCGGTGAGCTGCGCGACCCGACGGCGAGCGCGTTCGTCACCTGCGATACTGAGCGAACTCGCCGTTCCGTCGAACAAGGTCTGCAGCTGCATCCGCTGCGCTTCATTGATTGGCGTAGGCTGATAGGCCGCCCGTGCGGTATGCCGCTCGCCGATCAGCTGCGCCAATTGGCGATGGGCGGCGCGATCGGGCGCGGCAGGCGCGGCGGGGGCAAAGCTCAGTAAATGCGTGGAGCCATGCTCCCAACGCCAGGCGAGAGGCGTGCCTGCACAGTTGAGCAGCGCGCTGAGGTACTCGAAGAAAATCCCGCAGCTCATCAGCATCTCGCGTTCCAGCGAAGGCAGGCTCTGCAAAGCGCGACGGCGGTCGATAGCCAACCGGCCACATCGGGCGGCGGTGTCATAGTGGAGAGACCAGGGTTGGCAGTTGTGTGAAGAGGGCGCCTGCCGCGCGATGTCCACGGCCTGTTGCAGCGCCGCGGCGAAAAGGTCTTGGGTCATGATAAGGCTCCAAAAGCGGAAGGGGCGGGCAGGGAAAATACGGTAACGTTCGCTCTGAACGACATGCTTTCCTCCGCCGGAAAGCAGAGTGCGCATGCCCAGTCCAGGCTGCGCCACAGCCAGAAGCGTCTGCTCGCCAAACTGCCGTCGGCGCTTGAGACCAACCCGGTGTGCCAGTCGATGTCGATCGTCCGCAATTCGTAGGGCAGGCCGCGGCCGTGGCTTTTTAAAAATGCTTCGCGAATGGCCCAGACGGCGCAGGCCTGTATGCGTCCCAATCGCTGCTCCGCCTCGCCAAAGGCCCAGCGCAGCGCCGCGCCGGAGAAGGGGCGATAATGCTGCAGATCGATGCCGAGCGGGATATCGCCGGTGGCGCTGGCGTACCAGGCATGCGAATGGCTGAGAGAAATGTGGCGGCGTCCCAGCAGGAGGTGTTCGCCGAACGGTTGTCCACTCGCCTCATGGCGCAGCGTAAAGTCGGTCGCGTCCCCCCGGCACCATGTCCGGTTCAGCAGCGCGATGGCCTGTGCCCGCGCGCGGTTTTTCACCGCCGACAGACGCCGCAATCCCGGAACGGCGGCGCAGCGGTGGGGGCCGCCCAGCGCGATGACGATACGTGGCGCCACGCTAAGCTCGATAACCATCGGCGATGCGTTCTCCGCTGATTTCGTCAACGACTTCCGCCAACTGATTAAAGCGTTCAACCAGGCTTTGAAACAGCGGGGTTTGCATCTCGCGCTCGAACATTTTCAGCGAGTTCAGCTGAATGATTTCGATAAAGTGAAACGGCGCCTCCGCCGAAGGGCTGACTTCGATGACATCGAAGGCGCGTACCGCATCGAGGTGGCGGCAAGCCTGGTAATCGGTCGTCTCCACCCAGTCGCGAAACGCGGCGCGGTGGGCGATGTCTTTTAGCCGAATCTTATGGACGATAATGTGCATCTGGGCGGCCTTTTTAAATGGGTTGATGGATAAGCAAATGGTAATTGATGCCACCGGTGCCAAAGCCGTTGATCGCCGCCCGACGCCCGTCTTCACCCTGTGGCCAGTCGAGCGCGATTTGCGGGATTTCGGCCGGGATCGCCGCCAGCGGCAGTTCGGCATTCAATGTCGCCACCGGCGTGGGCGGGATTTGACCGTGTTCGAAAGCGCTCAGCACTTTACACAGGCTGAGCGCACCGGCGCCGGCGAAACAGTGGCCGAAGTTGTACTTCACCGAACCGATGTACAAAGGGGCGCGCGCGGCGCGGTGATACCCCTGATGCAATGACGCGACTTCTGCCCGATCGCCCAGTTCGGTGCCGGTGCCGTGCGCTTCGAGATACTGTATCTGGCGCGCTTCGACGGCGCTCAGGCTCTGGGTTTTTTCGATTGCCAACGCCTGGCCCTCGGGATCGGGCGCGGTCATGGAATAGCTGTCGCAAGATCCCGATATCGCTTCGATGGTGGCGATGGCCCGCGATGTCGCCTGGCCGGTCAGAATGAAGAAGCCGCCACCGTCGCCGGGAGTAAAACCGTCGGCTTGTCGGGCGAAAGGCCGCATACGCGAAGCGGAAAGCATCATTTGCGCGCTGCACAGCACCATATCGCGTTCGAGCGTCGCCGTTTCTATGCCGCCGACGAGCACCGCATCGTAGCGGCCGGCCTGTAACGCCCTGACCGCATTGTGCAAGGCGGCCAGCGAACTGGCGCAGGCCGCCTCGACCGCGTAGCAGTCCGCCTCGACGCCGAGCTGTTGCGCCAACAGCTGCGCGGTGCCGAGGCCGCAGGCGCCATGCCAGCTCCAGCGGTTGATCGCGGGTTGGGGCGGTGGCGAAAGGGGGACGTCGGCGGAAGGCAATGCCGGCCACAGCGCGCTCATGGCCTGTTGTCGATCGGCGCTCAAAGACAGGTTGCTGGCGACGATAATGGCGATGCGTTCAAAGCGTCGCAGGCTGTCGGGCCACGCCGCGCAGCCGTTGAGGGCGTGCAGTTGTGTGATGTCGAGGCGCTGCTTTTTGGCCGGCATCATAGGCCGCGTCAGCTCAAGCCGCACCGGATCGTGCGTTGGGAAGCACATGGCATGAGCGGTGTAGGCGCTGAGCTTTTGCGGCGTGGGTCGCACGAAGGCGCCGGGGTGCAACTGCTCGGGGCTGTGATCGCGCAGGGCGTCCTCACCGTTGCGCAAGGCCTGCCAGAAACGCGCTTTATCCAGCCCCTGCGCGGTGATGGGCTGATAGTCGATGATGCTGATGCGTGGCGAAGCCGTCGGTTTTAATGAGGGGGGAGACGCCGCGTCAATCCGCCAGCGGTAGCCGGTGAACGAGTGGCCGACGCACGTCTGTTGCCGTTGCAACAGCATGTCGAGGAGATGGCAGAAAACCTGATTGGCGCCGGCAAAATAGCCGGCGCTCGGCGCGGCATCCTGTCGTTCGGCGATCAGGGTCGACAATTGCGCGATCGCTGGCCATCCCTGTTCCTGAGCGACGTCCAGCGGGCAAACGACCAGGCTGATCGCCCCCTCCAGCCAACAGGCCGAAGAGGAAACGCCCTGCGCCAACAGCATGTCCGCCTGGGGTTGATGGTGGAAGCATTGTACGGCGGTCAGCACCGCCATGCGGCTGTCGGCATGGCGAAAACAGTCTTGCGCCAACTGCAGCAAGCGCAGGCCGCCCAGATCGGCGCCGTCGAGGGTTTGGCATTTACCGCGCGTGCGGGCGAAATGGGCGATGCGCGCGGGAATGCTGGAGGCCATTTCCCCTACGCGATCGTGGGATGAACTGCCGAACGCCTGGGCCAGCGGCTGTTTGTAATCGTCAATCCGGCGCATGACCGCTGCCGGTGAGAGCCCCTGAGCGTCAAGCCGTTCGGCCAGCCTGCGCAGCGCGCCGATTTTGGTGGCGTTGCGATAGGCCGCATCACTGCCCAAATGGGTGGCGCAAAATTGATCGCAGCGGTCGCGCAACGCGTCGGATAACGTCAGATGCTGCATGGCGGCGGAGGCGGCCTGCAGCGCCAGGCGGGTCTCGCGGCTGACCGCCAGTCGAAACAGCGGCGGGATGGCGAATTTTTTGAAATCAAACGCGGCGTCGTCGATCTGGCGACCGCGGATCGGCGTGGCCGCATCGCTCCACGGCATCGGCGGCGGGGCGTCGAACAGCGCCGACCAGGCGGCGCCGTTGGACAGATCGATACGATCGATGCCGGGCAGTGCGCAGCCGATGCCGACCAGCGCCAGCGGCGCGGCATGAATTTCCTGGTTCATCGCGCGTTCACCTCAGACAAACGTCCTCTGTCCACCTTGCCGTTGGCGTTGGTGGGCAGGCTGTCGGCGACCACCAGTTGGCTGGGGAGCATATAGGCGGGCAGCCTGGGCTGCAGGAACTGCTTGAGCTCCAGCAGGTTGGGGCGGAGCGCGCCGGGATGGAGGGTGATCACGGCGATCAGTTTTTGCTTCAGCTCGCCGAGCTCGACATACAGTGCGGCCTGGCTGACCGAGGGATGGTGATGAAGGATCGATTCAATCTCACCCAATTCCACCCGGTAGCCGTTGATTTTCACCATGTCGTCCAGCCGGCCGCGGTAGACCAGCCCATTCGCCGTCGTCTCCACCCAGTCGCCGGTCGCGTGACATTGGCGCGGATGCCATTGCGCTTGCCGCGATGAGGCGACGTTGCTGTAGCCGGGGGTAACGCACGGCCCGCCGATCAGCAATTCTCCGCGTCGGCCCGGCGTACCGTCAATCGGCTGCAGGCGCCCCTGTTCATCGACCAACTGCGCCGTCAAGCCGGGCAACGGATGGCCGATGGGGATCTGCTCCAGCGTCGCCAACTGCGTTCGATCCAGCGCGTAGGCGGTGCAGACATTGGTTTCCGTCGGGCCATACCAGTTGCTGACGCGGCACCGGGCCGGCAGATGCGCAACCAGACGCCTCAGCGCGGCGGCCGGATAAGGCTCACCGGCGAACGTGACCTGGCGCAGCGTTTTCACCGTCGATGGCGCCAGCAACGCGCTCTTTTCCAGCATGGCTAAAATCGAAGGCACGCTGTACCACAGAGTGACGCCGTGCGTTTGCAATCCGCGAACGAGAGCCTGGCAATCTTTCTGTTCATCTTCGCGCACGATCCAGGTCGCGGCGCCGGCGCAAACGCCGGCGAACAGATCGAAGGTGCTCAGATCAAAGGCGAAACTGGCATGATTGGCCAGCACGTCGCGCGCCGTCAGTTGTGTATCGCTGACGGCCCAGCCGATGAAAAACGTCAGCATGTCATGGGTGATTTGCACCCCTTTCGGGGTGCCTGTGGAGCCTGAAGTATAGAGAATGGCGGCTAGGGGGGAGCCGAGCGCGGCGATCGCTTCCGGCCAGGCGCCATCGAGATCGGTGCGGCCATCGAGCGCGCTCAACCAGCCCTCATCGACGATCAGCGCGGGTGAGGCGGCGGCGATAATGCGTTCGATGCGCGCCGTCGGTTGGCTGAAATCGATAGGGACATAGTGGTTGCCGCTCAGCCAACATGCGTACATGGCGGCGACGGCGTCGGGCCCTTTCTGCAGGTTGAGCAGCACGGCCTGCTGCTTTAACCCGGCATGTCGCAGCGCCGCCGCCATCATGCAGGCGCGATCGGCCAGGCGACGATAGCTCCAGCGCCGATCGCCGCACAGCAGAGCGGTGCTTTCCGGCGCTTGGCGGGCGTGCCGGAACAGGGCCTCCAGTATCGGTGAAATGAAGGTTGCCATGATGTCAGACCTCGGCGGCGCGTGCGCGCTCTACCCGTCGGACATCGCCGTTGACCGGCACGCCGGTCTCCAGCGCCGCCGCCACCAAAATGGCGTAGGCTTCATCCAGATCTTCACGCGTGTGTTCACTGGTCACGCTGATGCGTAAGCGGGCGTCACCCACGCTGACGCCCGGGAAGACCACGGTCTGGCAGAATAGCCCGCGCGCCCGGACGGCGCGGCCGAACAGCAGCGTTTTGGCGTCGTCGCCCACCACCACCGGAATGATGGCCGAGTCGGAATGCTCAAGGTCAAAACCGGCGTTAAGCAGCAGCGTGCGGAAGTAGTAGATGTTGTCCCACAGCTTGGCCAGTCGCTCGGGTTCACGCAGCATCACGTCGATGGAGGCGATCACGCCGGCGGCGACTGCGGCGGGGATGGTGGCGGCGAAAACATAGGAGTTGGAGTAGAAACGCAGGTATTCGACCACTTCGCCATCGGCGCAAACGAAGCCGCCTAACCCCGACAGCGCCTTGCTCATGGTGCCCAGCTCGAGATCCACCCGGCCTTTCATATTGAAGTGTTCCGCCGTGCCCGAGCCGGTTTTGCCCAAGACGCCGGTCGCGTGCGCGTCGTCGACCAATACGCGTGCGCCGTAGCGTTCGGCCAGCTTCATCAGGCGCGGCAGATCGACGATATCGCCGTGCATGCTGAAAACGCCATCGGTGACGATCAGCTTGCCGCCGGGGTGATCGGCGTATTTGGCCAGCGATTTCTCAAGGCTGGTCAAAGAGTGGTCATAAATTTTCCGCTGCGCGCCCGCCAACTTGCAGCCGTCCTGGATGCTCATGTGGTTGATGGCGTCGGTGAACACCAGGTCGTGTCGGCTGGTCAGAGCCGAGATGCATCCCAGGTTGGCCGAGTAGCCGGACGGATAGACGATGCAGTCTTCG
This sequence comes from Serratia sp. CY40230, assembly GCF_052168835.1. Classification (NCBI taxonomy): domain Bacteria; kingdom Pseudomonadati; phylum Pseudomonadota; class Gammaproteobacteria; order Enterobacterales; family Yersiniaceae; genus Serratia; species Serratia sp. CY40230. The sequence goes on along the minus strand of NZ_JBJNLX010000002.1, from coordinate 761,302 downwards.
CGCCCTTTGAGCTTGGCCAGTTTGCGCTCCAATTCCAGATGCAGCACGTTGCTGCCGGCGATGATGCGGCACCCGGTATTGGTGGCGCCGTACAGGCCGGCGGCGTCCTGGATGGCGTGGATCACTTCCGGATGGTTCGACAATCCCAGATAGCTGTTGGAGCCGAACATCAGAAATTCGCGGCTTTTGCCGGTGACCTCGTCGAACATGACCGCGCGGTTTTTGCACGGCGTTTCAAGCGGCATGCCGTACCAGTAAAGCTGACGCTGTTTTTTATCGCGATAAAAAGCGCCAAACTCACGCGTTTTATGGAACAAATCCGGGTGCTCGATGCCGACGAAGTCCCGCATGGTGCGCGGATCGCCGAGCTCATCGCGCGCGTCCGGCGACGCGGGCGCTTTGGTGGGCTGCGGCGCAGCGGACGCGGCGGTGTGCTGGCCAAAGCGGCTGAACCACGCTTCGCCCTGTTCCTGAAGCAGCCGCGCCGCCAGGTTGTGCTCCAGCTCAGCCAACGTGCGGCACTCCGCCAGCGCTGCGTTATCGTCCAGGCCCAGCGTTTTGAGCAGCTCGTTGCGCGCCATCACCACCGCGACGGAGTCGATGCCCAGGTCGCCTTCGATGGCGGCGTCGGGGGACAGATCACGCACTTCATATCCGCTGTGGGTGACGAACACCTGGCGCACGAGAGCGCTCAACCAGGCCTGAGGCGTCTCGGGGGCAGGTTGCGCGGCGGCGTTCGGCGTCGGCAGCGTGAAACCGCGCTGCAAAATACCGTCGAGCGCATCCTGAATGGTTTTGATCTCCTGGATCTCCAGCGGCGTATTTAATTGAAACTGACGGTTCAGCACCATGGCAATTTCCGCCAGCGCGATGGAGTCGACGCCCAAATCGTTTTCCAGATGGCTGGTCAGGGCCAGTGCCGACGGTTCATACTCGGTCAGCCGGGCGAAGGTGTGCAGCACCGACTGCCGGACGGCTTCATGCGCGTTTGCGGCGCTATCGACGGCGTGAACGCTCATGCGACACCCCCTGCGGCGACTTGCGCTTGCAACCGTTGCACCAGCGCGACCATCGCCTGCACCGAGGCGAAATTCGCCGGATGGATCTCATGCATGCCGATGGCGACATGAGACTCCTGACGCAGAAAATCCACCAGATCGAAAATGGAGGCGGAATCGACGACGTTCAGTTCAAACAGCGGGGTTTGAGCGTTCAGGCCGTCGTGATCGCCATCCAGATACTGGGTGGCGATATGCTGGATCAATTTGCTTTCTAACATTGCGAGCTCCCGTTGCTAACTGGTTATTTTTCGCCGACGATCAGGGTGCGTGGGCCGGCAATTTTCATGATGCGCGCGTTGCTGAACCCCGCCAGACGGAATCTGTCCAGGTATTCCTGCGTGCTGCTCTCTATGCCACCGTCGGTGGAGACCAGCATGTTCAGCGACAGCAGGGCGGTAAATTCCGGCCCTGATTTGTCTTCGTTCAGCGGCGTTTCGGAAGCAATGAAGCGGCCGCCGGCCGGCATCGCCCGATAGATGTTGCGCAGGATGGTCATTTGGGTTTCCGGGGCGTAGTCGTGCAGCATCCATCCCAGGTGGATCAGGTCATAGCCGCCGATCGGCAGATCGCCGCTGATGACATCGCCCTCCACGACGTCAATGCGTTCGCCATAGCCTTGCAGCGTCAGCTTGTCGCGCAAAAACGCCGAGGCCTGCGGCAGTTCGCAGATCGCCAGTGCGATCCCCGGATAAGCGTCGGCGATCGCCATCGGCAGGCTGCCGATCCCGCTGCCGATATCCAAAAACGCACGGTGTTGCGAGAAGTCGTAATCGCGAACAAAGCCGGCGATAAAGGGCGCGGCGAATTTACCGAGAAACTCCTGGAAGTCCGCCACGTCGTCCGGATTTTGGTACAGGATGTCGAACCAACTGCGGTCATCGCCGAATACCGTGCGGCGCTGGTGGGCATCGTTTCGCACCGCCGTTTTCAGCTCGCCCCACAGCGGATACAGGAAGGTATCGATGTGGCGGCCCAGCCATCCCAGCCACTGCGGTTCGTCGCTCAACAGAAAAGCCCGGTGGGCGGCGGGCAGATGATAAAGGCCGTCTCGTTGGTCGAGATACCCCATGGCCCGCAGCGCGATGAGCAACTGCTCGGTCGAACGCGCCGGGCAGTCAAGCCGCGCGGCGATGTGCGCCGCGTCGGCGTCCCGATCGCGCAGCTGATCGAACAGCTTCAGCGCCAGCGCGGCGGTCAGCGCCTTGGCCTGGAAAAAGCCCATCATCTGATTGACGGCATCTTGCTTGGTTAAAGGCATTGCTGGCTCCCTAGTCTAAAAAGGTGGAGAGTTCCTCGCACACCGTGGCAAAGGCGCCGACGAAACGGTCGATCTCGGCTTTGCTGATGATGAGCGGGGGTTGAATACGGATCACCGTCGAGCTGTTGGCGGTAATGAAGGTCAGGATCTTGTGGTCCTGGCACAGCTTGGTGACGAATTTCATGCAGAACATTTCGCCGAGCGCCTGTTCCATGCGATCCATCGCCGCCCGCAGATGGGCTTGCACCGGATCGGGCAAGAATTTCCAGGTGGTGTGCCAATCGCCCGGCAGCCGGGTGGCGAATTCGCGGGCGGAGGCGTTGACCGCGCCGGTGAACGCCTGGTCGAACTGGATCCCCAGCATCAGGCCGCGGCCGCGCACCTCGCTGACGAACGGATAGCGGGCGGCGATCTCGCTCAGTGCCTGCTTAAAGTAGGCGCCCATCCGTTCGGCATGGCCGACCAAATCCTGCGCCAGGATCTCGCGCAGCGCGCTGAGGGCGACGACCGAGGCGAGGTTGCCGCCGCCGTAGGTGGAGCTGTGCACCAGGAAGCGATCCGCCGTGCCATAGGCTTTTTGCCAAAGATCGGCTCGGCACAGCGTGGCGCCGATGGGGATCAGGCCGCCGGACAGGGATTTCGACAGCATCAGCACGTCCGGCTCGATACCGTCCCATTCGCAGGCGAAAAGTTTGCCGGTGCGCCCAAGCCCGGTTTGCACTTCGTCCACCATCAGCAGCACGCCGGTCTCGCGGCAGAGCTGCTGCACCGCCTGCAGGTAACCGGCGGGCGGGATATGCACGCCGCCTTCGCCCTGGATCGGTTCGATCATCAGCGCGCCGACGTCTTCACGGTTCAGCGCTTCCCGCAGCGCGGCGAGATCGCCGAACGGCACTTCCACCATCGCGTCCAGCAGCGGTGTGAAATAGCGGCGGTGTTTGTCTCGTCCGGTGATGGACAACGCGCCCAGCGTTTTACCGTGGTAACTGTTGCGCAGATAGGCGATGCCCGGCTTGCCCGTCGAGGCCTTGGCGATCTTCATCGCGGCCTCGACGGCTTCGGTGCCGGAGTTGCTGAAGAACACCCGGCCCATGTTGCCCGGCGCCAGACGACAGAGCACTTCGGCCAGCTTGGCGGTCTGTTCGGGAATGGAAATGTATTGAATGAAGTTGGGACCTTGGGCGTCGAGGTAGTTTTTCAGCGCGTTGACCACTGGCTGCGGGTTGTGGCCCAGGTTTAGGCACCCGTAGCCCGCCACCATGTCCAGGAAAGCCTCGCCCGCATCGTCATACAACTGGGTGCCGGCGGCGCTGCGGAAAACGTTGTCGCAGCGCTGCAACTTGAGGAAGTCCACCATCATGGGGTTGATGTATTGATGATAGCGGTCGAGGGTGTCTTCCCTGGCCGGCGTTTGGGCGATGACCGCGTCGATAAACGCCAGGCGCGATGCGGGCAACGCCGCATCAGCCGGTTCCCCGGCATAGATGTCATGGTGGTAGTAGCGCTTGAGATTGGTCACGCTCTGCCGATCGATGCGCTCGCCGTACGAGGCCAGCGGATAGGCGAAGAACCCGTGGCGCTCGGCGATTTCACCGATCTCCAGCACTTTTTCCGGCGCCAGATAGCGCCCCAGCGAAAAGTTTTCCCGCCGGTTTTCCAGTGCCAGCACAATGGTTTCCGCCATGCAGCCGTTCAATTGTTGCTTGATGGTGACGTTGAGCGATTCTCCACCCAACTTGACGGCATCGGTGGCGGTGACGCAGCCGCCGTCGATGATCAGAATGTCATCCCGCGCCGGGCGCGTTTCCGAAGCGATATCGCGCGGCAGCGCCACGTCGATGAAGATCGAGCCGGGTTGCAGTCTGGCGGGGTCGATCACGCCGCCGGCGGAGGTCGCGGCGGCAAACAGTTTGCAGCGCGGGTAGAGATCTTCGGGATCGCTGGTCAGGGTGACGCGCGAGTGATACTCCTCGGGCAAATGGCTGAGCAGTTCGCTGCGATCATGGTTGCCGGCGCGGTGCAGCAAATGGAGAGAGAAACCGTGCGCCAGCAGCAGACGGCTTAGCGCCAGGCAGATCGATCCCGGATAGCCGACGATGGCGACGGGTTCCTCCTCCGGGCGGATTTCCAGCCAGGACTGGATCTGCATCAAGGCCTTGTAGCCGGCGTAGGTGGTCAGCGAGTTGCCGGAGGTGACCGGCACCGGCGACTTTTCCGCAGTGGCTTCGCCGCGTCGCCCAACGATAGAGGTAAAACCGCCGAGACCGACCAGTTCGGCGCCATCGCCGGCCAGCTCTTCGATGCCTTGGACCACCCTGGCGGCGATACCGCGTGCGTCGGCCAGCATTTCATCCGCCACCAGCGGCATGTATTTGATCACCCCTTCGCAAGTGGCGCCGGTCGCCGAGGTGATCCTGGCGAAGTTCATAAAGGGAACCAGGTTTTGTCGTTCCCACAGTTCACGCGTATAGCCGCTGTGCTGCTCGGTCGAGTTGCGTTGCAGCAGATCGAGCATTTTGACGTAACGTTTCAACCCCAGCGAGGTGGGATGAGCGATGAATCCGAATTTCATGAGGTGGCTTCCTGTGTAGGATCTTGGTCGAAGGCGGTGCTGGTCGATTCGGGCTGTTGGGCCGCCCAGGCTTTGCGCTCCTGCAGGGCGTCGTGGTCGCTCGGATCGCGCTGCCAGCCTTTGGCGGTGGCCAGCGAGATACCGTCGCCTTCATTGTTGTGCCCCAGCACCACGGAGAACAGATTGAGTCGGTGCGGCGTGGTCAGCGCCTGGCGAATGACGTCTTCGTCGAAATGCGTAAGCGTTTTGCTCTGGATATGGAAGTTATTGACCGTTTGTTCGACGTCCGGCTGTTCGACGTTCACCAACCGCATTTGCCGTGAGGTGCGGTTGAACAGAATGCGTTCCTGATAGGTATTGATGACGGACAGCCCGCCGTTGCATAAATAGAAGACGGTGATGCTTTTATTCAGCAACTGCGGATGGGTAAGAATGTTGTCGATAAAAGCCGGCAGGATGTCCGGTACGATCCCTTTAGCGCCGTCGCCGATAAACGCCATCACGTGGCTTGGGCTGGTGTAAGCCAGGTAGCCGGTGGCCAGCAGAGCGTCGCCCATCAGGGCGCGGCCATACCAGCCGGAAAAGCCGCGGCGCGTTTTGGCGACGTTGCGCGCGGCGGAGATGCCGCACCGGCCGACGTCATATACGCCGGTAAAATCGAACCCCTCCGTTTCGATCAGCTCTTCAATCATTCGGTTCAACTGGCAGAAGAAGTAGTTGGCCGACATGGGCAGACTGGGAAGCTGGCTGACCACGTCGGAAGGCGAATCGAGATAGGCGGCGATCAGCGCGCGGCGTCTTTCCCGCAATGCCGGTTCGACGTCGAGATGCGCTTTCACCGTGCGCAGGAACGCCAGACAGTTCATGTGCAGGTGCAGATCGGCATAGGGCGACAGATGGCGCTCATCGTGCGTGAGCTGCACCAGGTGAACCTTGCGCTCCAGCCTGCCGTCGGAGAAGGGGGTGGTGATCTGAGCGACGCGGCTTTTGATCATAAACAGGCTCTGCTCGCTCATGGCGTTGAGCTTGTCGTTGGTGTGCAGGAAGTTGTAGACGCGCGGGCTGTAGCCGTAAATCGCCAGGGTGCCCAGGTAGTGGGGATTGCGCCGACCCTGATAATATTTCGGCGCCGAGCCTGGATGGGCCAATGAGTCCACCAGGGCGATGCCGGCGGCGTCGGCGATGTCATGGATCAGGGCGTATTCGTCGTCGCTGACCGGGCCCAGCTGCCACACCAGCCGTTCCGGCCCGCGGTTGATCAGCGCTATCGCCTGTGCCAGGCTTTCGCTCATCGGCAGCGGATCGTCCGCCGACAGAACCGGGATCGGCGAGGGATCGCAGACGGCGCCCTCCAGCGACAGGGTCGACTCCAGCACGTTTTGCGTCGCCAGAATCACCACCGGCCCCTGGCCTTGATGATAAAGGCGGAAGGCTTCCGTCAAACCGGTGCCGATCGTTTCGACGTCATCGATATAAACGAACGGGATGCGGCGGGCGACGAGCACTTCACGCATGTCTTCCGTCGGCGTCAGCGTTCCCTGGAAGCTGTACCATTGATTGCCGCGGTTTTCCGCCGCGACGATGATGCCCTGGGCGGCGGTTTCCTTGAGGTTGGCCAGCGTCCCCTTGAATTCATCCATCATTCCGGAGGTCACTACGCCGAGGAACGGCATGCGATACAGCTGCCAGTTGGCCATGGCGCCGCAGGCGATGGCGTGTTCGTTAGGGCCGCGCAGGATCAGCGCGCCGCGCGCCTCCGCATGCCGATCCAGATAGCCGATCAGATTGGAGATGATCGACCCGGTGTAATAGGACACCAGCCAGCGTTCGGCGGCGGTACGCTCGAAAAATTGAATCAACTGCTCACCCAGCGTGTTGTGCAGCGCCAGCGCGCCGATCGGCTTGACCCGGCGGTTGGTGTAGTTCATCTCGAAGAAGTCCATCCACAGGCACAACAGCTCGGTTTGGAAGATCGCCGGATCTTCGCTGCGCACGATTTCGCGGTATTGCTGCGGCAGGTAGCGGAAGGGCGATCGCAGCTGGCGAATGAACGCAACGGTGGAGAAGGTGGTGTAAAACGCGGGAATGCCGCTGCGCTGCAAGGCGCTGTAAAAGGCGTCCAGATCGCGATCGATCTGTTCGATGCTGTCATCGACGCCGGCCGGCGTGGTCTGATCGTAGAACAGCATGCCCAAATGAAATTCGGGACGCTGTTCCAGCGCATGGGTATAGATGATCTTGCCGGTGGCTTCGGCCAGGCTGGCGCATTGGATGATGCGAACGTTGATAGCCTTGTTTTGGCCTTTGAGAAAGTGCAGCGCCTTTTCGCGCGCGGCCTGATAAAGCGAGTCCGCCGCCAGATCCAACAGTTTCAGCGGCATCTCGGACTGGATATGCACGCGGTTGAAAACATAATCGCGGATATCGTTCAGTACGCTGAGCCCGGTTTGGAAAAACGCCGGGTTGCGCGTCACCACCACCACGCCGACCGTCAGAGTGTCGGGATCTGCGTCGGTGCGGCAGGCCTGGCGCTCCGCTTGCCACACTTGCTCGTAGGCGGCGGAGTTGGTGAGTCTTGCTTGTCCTGTCAGGGTCGTCATGATGAGTTCCTTGTGCAGCCAAAATGGAGTGACGGCTTCAGCCTGGCGGGCAAATTCGGCACGACAAAGCCCGCGACGGTCTCTGCAGGCGGCGGTTGCCGCGCGCATCACCTTCGTTGAATTGTGCTGTTTTCAGGCGGATGGTTTACCTTCGCCGGATGTGGTGCTGACTAGCCATCGGCACGTTCTCCGCGTTGAATAATGACCGTCCCGCTGTCGCCGTCGAGAATCAAGGTGTCGCCGCTGTTGATCAGCTGGGTGGCGTTCTTGAGATTGACCGCCGCGGGGATGCCGAATTCGCGTGCGACGATGCAGCTGTGGGACAGCGCGGAGCCGATATCGGTGACGATGCCCGCCGCCAGCGCGAAGAGCGGGGTCCAACTGGCGTCGGTAAAGCGCGCCACCAGGATTTCGTTGGGCTGCAGCTCGCCGGCCTGCGCCAGCAGATCGGTGATGACGCGCGCCTTCGCCACCACTTTGCCAGGGCTGGCCGCCAGGCCGGACAGCATGCCGGCGGCGTTTTCCGCCGTGGGGGCTTTCATCCTGGGCTGATACCCCCCGACGATCGCCATCGGCGGCTCTTCCGCATGCAGGTTCAGCAGATGCTGGTGGCGATTGCGCTCGATCAGATCGGCGGCGAACGCCTCCTGCGCCGACTGTTCCCCCGCCATAAACGCGCGGAAGCGCTCGAAGTCCACATAGGGCAGATCGGCCTGTTTGACCAGGCCTTGCGCCTCCAGGCGCCGCAGCACTTCCAACATGATGCGGCGGTAGAACCAGGTTTCGGTGACGAAGGTTGGCCGGGTCGCTTCGCGGCGTTCGGCCATCACGCCATACAGTTTGGTGATGAACTTCAGCTTCATCCGGCCAAACCAGGGCATCGCTTTAAGCAGCGTCGCGCTGTCTTCATGGCGCAGCCGCTCTGTTTCCCGCAGTTTCGTGTGCAGATCCACCGGATGTTGCAGATACATTTTCATCACTTGCAGCAGGTAGCTGGGATCGTCGTTCCAGCGCGGAAGACTCAATTCGAACTCCTGGCGGCCACGGGCGCCGAACTCGAACAGGAAGGCGCTGAAGTCGCTTTGCCAGAAGGCGCGCGATTCGGGATCGGTGGGCAGGACGGTGACCAGTTCCTGTGCGCTGTGTCGCTCGAACACGGCCTTCAACGCCGGTTGACGATTGACCGTCTCCACCAGGCTGAGAATGCCCAGCGTGACTTCGATGGTGCGCAGGTTGTTCATCGACGCCTTGATGCGATTTTGCAATCCGTTGCCGCGGCCTTTGAGGTAACGTTCGCAGGTCAGCGCCAGCGCATCGTAGAGCGCGAACGACTGAAGGAAGAAGGGCATATAGGCGGCGCAGCTGTCGAGGAAGTAACCGTCGATGCGGCTGAGTTCCCGCTCCAGCTCCTGATGCGTCATGGTGGTCAGATCCAGCGCCAGAAAGCGGCGCGTCTCGCGCTGGCGCAGGGCGATCATGGCATCGACGGTCGCGCCGGCGCTGCGCAGGTTATGCCTCTGCTGTTTCAGCCAATGCCAGGCGCTCTTGAGATAGGCCCATCCCTGTACGCCGGGGCCATAGGGGTTTTTGTACCCGCTGAAATCGATATCGGCGGTGGCGTAGCGGGTCGTGAACTTCATTTCGTCGCGGGTGGGCGGGCATTGGCGGAGCATGTAGGCCGATCCGGAGATATTCAGATAGACGTAGCCTTGCAAATACCCCATATAAATCTGCCAATCGCCGATATCCGCCAGCCCCATGGTTTTGATCGCCGGGCCATGAATATGCTTTTGGTAGAACTGGCAAAACGACAGCCCCAGCGGCGTCATCAAGCCGGTGACGATCTCGCCGGTGTCCATTCGGGAGAAAAAGGCCCGTTCCTTGATCGCCGGATCGCTTTCCCACGGGTTGGCGTAAAGCATCTGAACCGGTTTGGCCTGCGTGGTGATCGGCCGCGCCTGCAGGAGCCACACGCGATCGTCTTTCACCGCCCATTCGATATCCAGTTCCGCGCCGTAAATCATCCGCGTTTGCCTGGCCAGCCTGGCAAGCTGTTGCAGCTGTTCCGGGGTTAGGCTGGGAGCGTCTCGCCTGGCTTCGGGCGTTTGCAGCAGCGTGACCTGTCCCTGCGGATCGCGTTGGCAATAGTGCGGTTTGTGACGAATTTGCTGCTCGCGGATCTCGCCGCTCGCCTTATCCAAAATGAAGCTGTCGGTGGTGACCTGTCCGGAGACCACGCCTTCCCCCAGTCCCCAGCAGCTGTCGATGACGATGTGGTTGGCATCGCCTGTCAGCGGATCTTGGGTAAACATGACGCCGGCGGCGTCTGCATCCACCATGATTTGCAAGACGACGGCGATATCGCTCTGCGCCGCCGATGTCCGGCTATACTGGGCGGCGCGTTCCGCCCAGAGCGACGCCCAGCAGGATTGCACCTTGCGCACCACCTCGTCATCCCCGCGCACGTGCAGGTAAGTGTCGTATTGCCCGGCGAAAGAGTGGGTCAGGCCGTCTTCTTCCAGCGCCGAAGAGCGCACGGCGAGCGAGGCGCCGTCGCCCAACTGTTTGCAGGCGTGACGGATCGCCAGATCGAGCGGGGCGGGGATGGCGGCGCTCAAAATCATATCGCGCACGTTGCCCGGCGCGCCCGTGTCGAGCAGCGCTCCCGGCACGGCGAATTCGATAAACTGCCGGTAAGCCTGCGCGGTGATGCAAAACGCCGGCGGCACCGGCAAGCCCGCCTGAATCAAATGATTCAACGAATGGGCTTTGCCGCCCAGGCGATGGGGTTCCAGCGTTTTATCGCCGGAAAGTTCAACCACCAGGGTAGGATTCATGACATCACCTCCGCAGGCGTAACGGGCATTGCGAGGCGTTCTCTCACCGCTTTGGCGGCGTTCAACCCGGCTAACACCGCGCTTTCGATATTACCGATGCCCACGCTGTCCTGATTGGCGAAGTGAATATTCTCAAACGGCCTGCTGGCCTGGTGAAACACGCCCTGAGCCTGTTGTCCGGCGACCGAGGTCACCAGACCCGCGGGCCAGAACCAGATTTGAATGTCTTCAATGATGTCGGCGTCAATGCCCATGTTGCCCAGCACTTTGGCGATTTCGACATAGGTCTGTTGCTGCAGCGCCGGGAACTCGTTCTGCGCGGTGCGACCTTGCCGCTCTGGGCGAGTGGTCGGTTTGAGCAGGGTTAATACCCCGGCTTCCGCGCTGAGGTGATTGTCCATCCAATTGGCGATCAGGCAGGTGCCGGCTTTGCTCCAATAGTAAGGTGTGCGGGTGTTTTCCGGCTCGATCAGATAGCCGCCGAACGAGTGTTCGAGGATCGGCTTTTTCAACAGCACGTTCGCCAGGTAGTAATCTTCATGGCGGATCTGACGGATCGCCGCCAATTGCTCTTTGGGCAGGGTGGGCAACCAGGTGGGCACATGCGTTTTGGGGGCAGCCCAGATCACTTGTTTGGCTCTGATTTCGCTGGCCGCGCCATTGACGCTGAACCGGATCACCGTTTCGTCGCCGCCGGGCGTGATGCTTTGAAGCTGTACGCGGCTTTGCAGCCTGACGTTGTTTTGCTCCTCAAGATAGTCGAGCAGCCCGGCGCTGATGCTGCCGTTACCACCCGGCAGCGTGACCAGATTACCGCGTAAATACCCCACCAGGAAGTGCAATCCGACATAGGCGGAGACTTCGCGAATATCGAGACATTCCACGCGCAGCGTGGTGCTGACGGCATTCTCTACCAGCTTGCCGAATTTTCTCGGTGGCCGCAGATCCGCCGGGATCTGATCCAGTTTGTGCGGTTCGAACAGATAAGTGTACAGCGGGATAGTGTCGAGCAGCGCCATATTCGCCTTGCTCCAGGCGCTCTGCGGTGTCCAGGGCAGGCTGGGGTAGCGCTCGCCGCGCGGCGAGAAGGTATCGAGGAAGGCGTACAGATCGGCAAAGATCGGATCGCCCAGCTGTTTTGCCGCGATAACATAAGGTTTACCGATCAAGGCATGCAGGAATAGTTGTCCCGTCAGGCGCCAGACGGCGGGTTTCAGCAGGTAGACCGGCTGTTTGAGAAAACCAACGACGACTTCACCCAGGCATCGGAGCAGCAAGAAGGTGTCGAAAAACACCAGCGTGTCCTTTTCATTGGACTTGTAGGCGCCGCTCAGACCGATTTTCTTCAGCAGTTGCAACATGAACGAACCCGGCAATGGCTCCTGGAAGCAGACGCCGGCGATGGGAAACTTCAGGCGATTCACCGCGCGGTAGCGCGCGTTGCCGCCAAAGGAAGCGCTTTTTTCCAGCACCAGAACCCGGCGTTCGGTCAGTTCGCTGGCCGCGGCCAAACCGGAGACGCCGCCGCCGATGATCACCACGTCATACTCGCCGTCCAGCGTGGGGGTTACCGAGCCGGCTGACGCCGGCGTGGGCGTGGAAAAGTCGCGCGTGGGGAACGTGCGCGGCTTGGGTTTGCGGTGGTGTTGCTGCCGCAGCATGTACAGCGCCGCCAGCGCGAAAATCGCATCGAGCAATATGACCTGCGGCTGGGCGCGGTGCAGGATCGTGACAAATCCCGCCATCATCAGCAGCTGGCAGTAGATGATCAATGGCGTCCAACGCGGGTTGAACATCAAGACCGCACCGGAGGCAAACAGCGCCACGCCGATCAGCGCGTTAACCGCTGTACCCTGCGCCGCCAGCCAAGCCGTCGCCCCGGCGTACCAGGTGCCCTGGTTCGCCACGGCTGCCTGCTGCAGAATATCGGCGACGTTTTCCAACTGAGGGAAGGCTTTCGCCAGGCCGGCCAACATATAGAGCACGGCAAAAACGCGTTGAACGATCATCATGCGCCTCCCCGCAGACCCAGCTTGCGGGCGACAATTTCTTTTTGTATCTCGTTGGTGCCGGAGAAGATCCGGCTGGGGATCACGTTCAGCAAGTGGCGCACCAGACCGAGTTCTTGATCCATGCCGGCTCCGCCGAAGATTTGAATCGCGTCCAGCGCGGACTGCACGGCATATTCGGAAATCAACAGTTTGCTCATGGCGATGTCGATCTCGGCATCCTGGCCCCGATCGTGTTTCCAACAGGCGCGGTAGAGCATTAGCCGACACTGTTCCAGACGCAGTTTCATCTCGATGATGCGGTTGGAGACGGACTGAAATTGGCCGATCGCTTTGCCGAATTGTCGGCGTTGTTTGGCATAGTCCAGCGCGCTGTCGAGCACGCGCTCCATTGCGCCGATAAACAGAGCCGACAGGCAGCCCTTTTCCCAGATCATTGAATCGTGGAAGATGGCGCCGCCGGCGCCCGGCATGCCGAGCCGTTGGGCCTCTGGAATGAAGACGTCGTTGAAGGTCAGTTCGCTCCAGGGGCAGTTGGAGAGGCAATCTTTCGGGCTGACGGCGCCTACGTTTAAGCCTGGCATCCCTTTCTCGAGCACAAATGCGGACACGCCCATAAAGCCATGTTCGGGATGGGTTTTCGCATAGACGATGAAGATGTCGGCAATCGGCGCGTTGGTGATGAAAATTTTGTTTCCGTTGAGCCGGTAGCCGCCTTCACAGGGTTGAGCGGTTGATTTCATGGCATAAATATCGGAACCGGCGTCCGGCTCCGTCGCCGCATTCGCCGCGATCAGTTTTCCGGCCGCCAACGCTTCGAGATACTGCGCTTTTAATGCTTCGGAACCGAAGCGGGAAAGCGGGATCACGCAGGCGCACAGATGGGCGCAGAGCGAAAAGGACATGCCGATGTCGCGGCTGCCTTTACCCAGCGCCTCAATCATCAGCGCAGTATCGAGCGCGCTCATGCCCAATCCGCCGAACGCGGTCGCCACGGGGGCTCGGGTAAAACCATAGGCGGCGGCTTGTCGCCACAAATCCAGGCTTAATACCTGCCGTGAAAGCCGATCATGCGCATCCTGATCCAGCACCTCGCGGGCAAAACGCTGAGCGGATTCGCTTAGAGCCTGCTGCTCGCTTGATAAGTTAAAATCCATGACGAACTCCGCCATCGGGTTGAGAGATTAAATTAGCTAATATTTCTAGTTTGGAGGTGGCCAAAACTCAAACAGGCGCAGTAATGGCAAATGTAAATAAATGTTTATTTGTGTGGTCTATTATTACAATTTTGTTAATTTGTGTTTTTATTTTATTGTTTTAATTGTGTTTTATTTTGTGTTATTTATACACAAAAATTTACATATAATAAAAATCTTAATTTGATCAAATTTTAATAGGTTAGATTGTCTATTGTTTTTTGATGAATACTTTGCAGGTGAAGTATCTATCTTTTGGCTGTGGCTATCGGTTTCTCATCGCTATCGACGGTAGGGCGTTGAGGCTTGGTGAGTGGCGGAAAGCGTCTTAAGATAGAGGGTGAGCAGGAGCATTCCGGAGGAAAAAATGAATATTAGCGACGTCGCGAAAAAGACCGGGTTAACCAGCAAGACGATTCGTTTTTACGAGGAGAAAGCGCTGATTACCGCCCCGATCCGCAGCGATAACGGTTATCGCCATTATTCCGCCAGGCACGTTGAAGAGCTGACGCTGCTGCGCCAGGCGCGGCAGGTGGGCTTCAACCTGGACGAGTGCCGCGAGCTGGTGGCGTTGTTCAACGATCCGGCCCGCCACAGCGCCGACGTGAAGGCGCGCACGCTGCAGAAGGTGGCGGAGATCGAAAGGCACATCAGCGAACTGGGAGAAATGCGCCAACGCCTGTTGACGCTGGCGGAACAATGTCCGGGCGACGAGGGGGCGGAGTGCCCCATCATCAATAATCTGGCGGGATGCTGTCGTTCGAATTAACGGCTGATGGCGCGGATCACCAGCGTGACCCCTTCCACCGCCACCACTTCCACTTCGGTGCCGGCAGGCAGATCTTCCGCCGCCTGCGCGCGCCAGCTGCTGTCGCCGATATTGATTCGGCCCATGCCGTTGTGCATCGGTTCTGTCAGCGTGGCGCGGGTGCCGAGCAGCTGGCGGTTGCGCTGGTTGAGCACCGGCGACCCGCCGGATGCGGCCGCCGGGCGCCGGCGCAGCCAGTACCACCACAGGTAAGCGACGACGACGGTCAGGACGGCGAAGATCGCGCCTTGCCACGCCCAGGAAAGTTGCGGAAGCAGCCAGATCAGGACGCCGACCAACAGCGCCGCCACGCCGCTCCACAGCAGGTAGCCGCCGGCGCCGAGCATTTCCGCCGCCAGCAACACGCCCCCGAGGGAGAGCCAAAACCACAGCGGATTCGCCGCGATCAGTTCGAGCATGATTATTTGCCTTTGCTTTCTTTCAGCAGTTCGGTAATGCCGCCGATCGAGCCGAGCAGGCTGCTGGCGTCCAGCGGCATCATCACCACTTTGCTGTTGTTGGAGGAACCGATCTTCTGCAGCGCGTCGGTGTATTTCTGCGCCACGAAGTAGTTCACCGCCTGAATGTTGCCGCTGGCGATGGCGTCGGACACCAGCTGGGTGGCGCGCGCCTCGGCCTCGGCGGCGCGCTCACGCGCTTCCGCCTGCAGGAACGCCGACTGGCGTTCGCCCTCGGCCTTCAGGATTTGCGATTGTTTCTCACCCTCGGCGCGCAGAATGGCCGCCTGGCGCACCCCTTCCGCCTCCAGGATGTCGGCGCGCTTGGTTCGCTCGGCCTTCATCTGGGCGTTCATCGAGGCGATCAGTTCCGCCGGTGGGCGCACGTCGCGGATCTCGATACGGGTGATCTTCACCCCCCAAGGGTTGGTCGCTTCATCGACGATGTGCAGCAGGCGGCTGTTGATGCTGTCGCGTTGCGACAGCATTTCGTCCAGCTCCATCGAGCCGAGCACGGTGCGGAAGTTGGTCATGGTCAGGTTGACGATCGCCTGTTCGAGGTTGCTGACCTCGTAGGCGGCGCGCGCCGGGTCGACCACCTGGATAAAGCACACCGCATCGATGGCCACGTTGGCGTTATCGCGGGAAATCACTTCCTGCGAAGGGATGTCCAGCACCTGCTCCATCATATTGATTTTACGGCCGATGCGGTCCATGAATGGCACCACCAGGTTCAGGCCCGGCATCAGCGTTTTGGTGTAGCGGCCGAAGCGTTCTACCGTCCATTGGAACCCCTGCGGCACAATTTTGACGCCGGCGAACACCACAATCAGCGCGACGACGATCACGATGGGAATAAAAGTAAGCATGCAAACCTCCTGTCAGACATATGTAAACAGATATTACGCCAGCGCAGGAAAAATGCCTACCGATACCGCGACTTAATACAGGGCGTTGGTGATTCCGCCATAAGCGGAACCGCTGTTCCGAACAGGGAGAAAAACGTTATTGAAATAAGTCTGGCACAGTTGGCAGATAAGTATGCCTAAATGGCATGATTTCAATAATTTTTATTCATTTCATGATGTTGCTCGCCCTGGCTAGAGTAAAAACACCCACGTGTTTACCGTCAAAAATTTGTCATTTTTATTTGCGACTATGCTTTTTGAAATGACATTTCGGCCAAGGATTGTTATGGATTCGCTCAGTGTTGATGAACTCGCCCAGAAGAAAGACCGCTGGTATCGCATTGTAGAGGAGATGCTGGCCGAAGCCGGCGTCGCCATCAACGGCCCGCGCGCCTGGGATATCCGGGTGCATAACCCGGCGCTGTTCAAACGCATTTTGCAGGAAGGCTCGCTCGGCTTCGGCGAGAGCTATATGGACGGCTGGTGGGAATGCGAACGGCTGGACATGCTGTTTACCCGCATTCTGCAGGCCGGTGTCGATGAGCGGCTGCCGAAAAGCCTGAGCGACATCGCGCGCATCGCCTATGCCCGGCTGTTCAACCGCCAATCGCGCAAGCGCGCCTGGCAGGTGGGCAAAGAGCATTACGACATCGGCAACGACCTGTTCCAGGCGATGCTCGATCCTTACATGCAATACTCCTGCGGCTACTGGAAAGAAGCGCAAACGTTGGAGCAGGCGCAGCAGGCCAAGCTCAAGATGATCTGCGAAAAACTGCAGCTGAAACCGGGCATGACGCTGCTGGATATCGGCTGCGGCTGGGGCGGGTTGGCGCAGTTTGCGGCGCAAAACTACGGCGTCTCGGTGCACGGCGTGACCATTTCAGCCGAGCAGCAGAAGCTGGCGCAGGCACGCTGCGCCGGGCTGGACGTCGAGATCTTGCTGCAGGATTACCGCGATCTGGATCTTCAGTTCGATCGCATCGTGTCGGTCGGCATGTTCGAGCACGTCGGGCCGAAAAACTACGAGACCTATTTCAGCGTCGCGGCGCGTAACCTGAAGCCCGACGGCCTGTTTTTGCTGCATACCATCGGTTCCAATCAAACCGACCTTAACGTCGACGCCTGGATAGACAAATACATCTTCCCCAACGGCTGTCTGCCTTCGGTGCGGCATATCGCCGAGGCCAGCGAAGGGCGTTTCGTGATGGAGGATTGGCACAACTTCGGCGCCGATTACGATCGCACGCTGATGGCCTGGCTGGAGAATTTCAAACGGGCGTGGCCGGAATTGGCGGGCGGTTATTCTGAGCGCTTCGAGCGCATGTTCACTTATTACCTGAACGCCTGCGCCGGCGCGTTTCGTTCGCGCAACATTCAGCTGTGGCAGGTGTTGTTCAGCCCGGCGGGCGTGGAGGGCGGGGTGAGGGTCTATCGCTAGTCCCCGTCATATCTCAAGCTGGCTGCACGTTCGAGCCCTGGTCACTTAGTTATCTAAGCTCCCAGGGCTTCTCACATTTGCCGCCTGGATGCAGCTTCAGGTATGACGGATATCAGTACAGCAGGGAGTACAGCTGGCGGCGATATTTAGCGGCCAGCGCGTCGCCGGTGCCGAGTGCGGCCAGAATGTCCATCAGGGTCTTGCGCGCGTTGCCGTTGGCGGCGGCCAGATCTTTCTTCAGATGCCCCATCAGCAGTTCCAGCGCTTCTTCGTTACGCCCGACCTGATGCAGTTGCAGCGCCAGCTGCACCGCCAGCTCGACGTTGTCCGGCTCTTGCTGCACCTGCTGTTGCAGCTGTTGGATTTCCGGCGTGTCCGCTGCCTGCTTCAACAGTTCAATCTGCGCCACCAGGCCCTGATAGCGCGTATCGCGATCCTGCAGCGGGATGGTCGCCAGCACCGCTTCGGCATCTTCACTGCGGCTGAGCGCGATCTGGGTTTCGGCCAGCGTCAGACCGATGTCGCTGCGCTGCTGGCTGCTCTGCCAGGCGTCTTTCAGCAGCGGCAGCGCTTCGGCGGCGTTGCCGGCGGCCAGCAATTCTTGCGCCTGCGCCAGTTTCAGATCTTCTTCCTTCGGCAGGAAACGCTGCAGCAGGTCGCGGATCGCTTCTTCCGGCTGCGGGCCCTGGAAGCCGTCGACCGGCTGGCCGTCTTTAAACAGGTAGACCGTCGGGATAGAACGCAGCCCGAACTGGGAGGCGATCATCTGCTCGGCGTCGCAGTCCACCTTGGCCAGAATGAACTGACCGGCGTATTCCGCCGCCAGCTTGTCCAGCACCGGCGTGAGCTGCAGGCAGTGTTGGCTGCGCTCGGACCAGAAGTAGAACAGCACCGGAATGGACATCGACTGTTCCAGCGTCTGGTGCAGGTTAGTTTCGTTAATATCAACAACAGCTTGAGCTAGCATCTTTTTTCTCTCTGATCGTGCGGAGCCATGGGGTGTAAATGGGGGCGCGCCGCCATTCTTCAACCCCGTCGGGCGAATTAAGCGTTACTGCGCAGCAGCCAATCCAGACAGCGGCCCGGCAAAATGCGGCGCAGCACGCTCATCGCGTGCGCCAGCAGGGTGACCGGATAGCGCAGTTTGGCGCGCGGGCTTTCCAGCGCGTGGCGCAGTTTGGGCAGAATGGCCTCCGGCGGCAGCGTCAGGCGCTTGGCGATGCCGGGGTTGTGCACCGGCTTGTCGCTCTGCGCCTGGTTGACGTTCTGGCTAAAGTGGGTGGAGATCGGCCCCGGTTCGATCAGGCTGACCTGAATGCCGCTGCCGTGCAGCTCCATGCGCAGCGCGTCCGACCAGGCTTCCAGCGCGAACTTGCTGGCGGCGTAGGCGCCGCGCCCGGCGCTGGAGACCAGACCCATCACCGAGCTGGTCTGAATAATACGCCCTTCGCCGTGCGGCAACATCGCCGGCAACAGCAGCTGGGTCAGTTGGTGGGTGCCGAACAGGTTGGTGGCGAACTGCCGCTCCAGCTGGCTGCGCGAAATGCGGCTGAGCGGGCCGTAAACGCCGAACCCCCCGTTATTGAACAGGCCGTACAGGCGGCCGTCGGTCAGCGCGATCACCTCGGCGGCGGCGCGCTCGACGCTGGCGCTGTCGTCCAGATCCAGCTCGATGCCTTCCAGCCCGAGCTGGCGCATGTTTTCCACGTCCTGCGGCTTACGGCAGGCGGCCAGCACCCGATAGCCGCGGTTGCGCAGATCCTGCGCCGCAATCAAGCCAATCCCGCTGGAACAGCCGGTTATCAATACCGCTTTTTGCATAACTTTACCTAGTGTACGACCCTAATTTAGTGAGACTCATGCTTTACTAGCGGTTCCAGGCGCTCCGCCATCCAGGTGGCGATAAACGGCTGAGCGTCCCCATTGGGGTGCAATCCGTCATCCTGCATCCATTCCGGCTTCACCACCACCTGTTCCATATAGAACGGCAGCAGCGGAATGTTGAACTGCTTGGCCAGCGCCGGGTAGACGGCGCTGAACGCCTCGGTGTAGCGGCGGCCGTAGTTCGGCGGGATGCGGATCTGCATCAACAGCGGCTGCGCGCCGGCCTGCTGCACCCGCGTGATGATTTGGCCGAGATCGCGCTGTACGTCCTGCGCCGGGAAGCCGCGCAGGCCGTCGTTGGCGCCCAGCTCGATCAGCACCCAGCGCGGCTGATGCTGTTTCAGCAGCGCGGGCAGACGCGCCAGCCCCTGAGCGGCGGTGTCGCCGCTGATGCTGGCGTTGACCAGCTGCGGTGCGCCCGGTTTTTTCTGCCACTGTTCGGCCAACAGCGTCGGCCAGGCCCGCTCGATCGGCAGGCGATAGCCGGCGCTTAAACTGTCGCCCAAAATCAATAAGGTATCGGCAGCGGCAGCGCGTAAACTGAATAATCCCAACAGCAAAAGGAAGGGAAGATGCCAGCGGAAAACGTTCTTGAAGTTCATCATCTTAGTAAACACGTTGGTCAGGGTGAGCATCAGCTCACCATCCTTACCGGAGTCGAGCTGCTTGTCAAACCCGCGCAGACGATCGCCCTGATCGGCGAATCCGGATCGGGCAAGTCGACCTTACTGGGCATTTTGGCCGGGCTGGATGACGGCAGTGAAGGCGAAGTGCGCTTGCTGGGCGAGTCGCTGACCGAGCTGGACGAAGAGGGGCGCGCCGCGTTGCGCGCCAGAAATGTCGGCTTCGTGTTTCAGTCGTTCATGTTGGTGCCGACGCTGAACGCGCTGGAGAACGTGCAGCTGCCGGCGCTGCTGCGCGGCGAGAGCGACAGGCAGAGTCGCGAGCAGGCGGTGCAGTTACTGGAACAGCTGGGGCTGGGCAAACGTCTCGATCACCTGCCGGCGCAGCTGTCCGGCGGCGAGCAGCAGCGCGTGGCGCTGGCGCGCGCCTTCAGCGGCCGGCCGCGGGTGCTGTTCGCCGATGAACCGACCGGCAACCTCGATCGTCAGACCGGCGATCGCATCGCCGACCTGCTGTTCTCTCTCAACCGCGATTTCGACACCACCCTGATCCTGGTGACCCATGACGAAACCCTGGCGGCGCGCTGCCAGCGGCGGCTGCGGCTGCGTGAAGGCAAGCTGTGGGAGGAAGCATGATCTGGCGCTGGTTCTGGCGCGAATGGCGCTCGCCGTCGCTGCTGATCGTGTGGCTGGCGCTGACGCTCTCCGTCGCCTGCGTGCTGGCGCTGGGCAGCATCAGCGATCGCATGGACAAAGGGCTCAGCCAGCAGAGCCGCGATTTTATCGCCGGCGATCGGGTGCTGCGCAGCGCGCATCCGGTGCCGGAAGGCTGGCTATTGGACGCGCAGCAGCAGGGGCTGACGGTGAGCCGTCAGCTGTCGTTCACCACCATGACCTATGCCGGCGATCGGCCGCAGCTGGCGGACGTGAAAGCCACCGATCTGACCTATCCGCTGTACGGCAAGCTGGAAACGCGCCCGGCCAACATCAAACCCGAACCGGGCAGCGTGCTGGTGGCGCCGCGCTTGCTGGCGCTGCTGAACGTGAAAGTGGGGGATTCGCTGGAGGTGGGCGACACTACGCTGCGCATCGCCGGTGAAATCGTTCAGGAGCCGGACGCCGGCTTCAATCCGTTCCAGACCGCGCCGCGCATCATGATCAACCTGGCGGACGTCGATAAGACCGGCGCGGTGCAGCCGGGCAGTCGCCTGACCTACCGCTACATGTTCGCCGGCGCCGAGCCGGATATTCAGCGTTACGAGGAACGGCTGGCGCCGCAGTTGACGCCGGATCAGCGCTGGTTCGGGCTGCAGGAATCCGGCAGCGCGCTCGGCAAGTCGCTGCAGCGATCCCAACAGTTCCTGCTGCTGTCGGCCCTGCTGACGCTGCTGTTGTCGATCGCCGCCGTGGCGGTGGCGATGAGCCACTATTGCCGCAGCCGCTACGATCTGATCGCGGTGCTGAAAACCCTTGGCGCCGGGCGTGGCGCGCTGCGCAAATTGATCGTCGGCCAGTGGCTGGCGGTGATGGCGCTGGCGGCGGCGTGCGGTGGAGCAATCGGGCTGGCGTTTGAAGCGTTGCTGATCCGCCTGCTGAAGCCGGTATTACCGGCTGCGTTGCCCGCCGCCGGCGCCTGGCCGTGGCTGTGGGCGCTCGGCGCGCTGGTGCTGATCTCGCTGCTGGTCGGGCTGCGGCCGTATCGCCAGCTGCTGGCCACCCAGCCGCTGCGGGTGCTGCGCCGCGACGTGACGGCCAACGTCTGGCCACTGCGCTACTTCCTGCCGGTGACGGCGGCGATCGTGGTGGCGCTGTTGGTGGCGCTGATGGGGGCCAGTACGCTGCTGTGGGCGATTTTGGCAGGTATGGCGGTGCTGGCGTTGCTGTTGGGCGGCATCGGCTGGGGCAGCCTGCTGCTGCTGCGCCGCATCACGCTCAAGAGCCTGGCGCTGCGGCTGGCGGTCAATCGCCTGCTGCATCAGCCGTGGGTGACCATCAGCCAGCTGGCGGCGTTCTCGCTGTCGTTCATGCTGTTGGCGCTGCTGTTGGTACTGCGCGGCGATCTGCTCGAACGCTGGCAGCAACAGCTGCCGCCGGACAGCCCGAACTATTTCCTGCTCAACATGACCGAGGCGCAGGTGCCGCAGGTGAAAACCTTCCTGCAGCAGCACCAGATCAAGCCGGAAACCTATTACCCGATCGTCCGGGTGCGCCTGACCGAGATAAACCAGCAGGTGGCGACCGAGCGGGTGCATGAAGACGATCCGGGCGGCGAGGCGGTGAACCGTGAGCTGAACCTGACCTGGTTGGCCGATCTGCCGGATCACAATCCGCTGGTGGCGGGCAATTGGCCGCCGAAAACCGGTGAGGTTTCAATGGATGAAGGCATCGCCGGGCGGCTGAAGATCAAGCTGGGCGACACGCTGACCTTCAGCGGCGATACCCAGGCGTTCAGCGCCAAAGTCACCAGCTTGCGCCAGGTGGATTGGGAGAGCCTGAAGCCGAACTTTTACTTTATCTTCCCGCCGGGCGCATTGGACGGCCAGCCGCAGACCTGGCTCACCAGCTTCCGCTACGACGGTGACGGCCAGATGCTGACCCAGCTCAATCGCCAGTTCCCGACGCTCAGCCTGCTGGACATCGGCGCGATCCTGAAACAGGTCGGCGGCGTGCTGCAACAGGTCAGCCGCGCGCTGGAGGTGATGGTGGTGCTGGTAGTGTTGTGCGGCGGCCTGCTGCTGCTGGCGCAGGTGCAGGTCGGCATGCGTCAACGGCGGCAGGAGTTGGTGGTGTACCGTACGCAGGGGGCCGGCAAACGGCTGCTACGCCGCACGCTGTGGTGCGAGTTCGCCCTGCTGGGGCTGGGGGCGGGCATCGCGGCGGCGGTGGGCGCCGAGGCGGCGCTGTGGCTGCTGCAGAGCCGGGTGTTTGACTTCCCGTGGACGCCGACGCCGGTGCTGTGGTGGGCGCTGCCGCTGGCCAGCGCGCTGCTGCTGTCGCTGTGCGGCGGCTGGCTGGGCGTGCGCCTGCTGCGCGGCAAGGCGCTGTTCCGCAGTTATGAGGGGTGATGTTGGCTTAGCTCGATGAAAAAAGGGTTAGCTTAAGGCTAACCCCTTTTGCTTTCGGCGGCGTGCGCTTTAGGCCAGCTTCTGCTGTGCCCAGGCCAGCCCGCTTTGGTACTCGCCCGGCAGCAGCGGCGCCAGCGCCTGCAGCGCCTGGCGCAGATCGGCGGCGCTCGGGTCGTTCAGATTGAGATGGCCGACCTTGCGGCCCGGGCGCACCTCTTTCTCATACCAGTGCAGATGCACCAGCGGCAGCGACAGCCACTGTTCGTTGACGGCGGTGCCGATCAGGTTGACCATCACCGACGGTGTGCTCACCACCGGCTGCGGCAGCGGCAGGCCAAGGATGGCGCGCAGATGCAGCTCGAACTGACTGATGGACGCGCCGTTTTGCGTCCAGTGGCCGCTGTTGTGCACGCGCGGCGCCAGTTCGTTGATCAGCAGCCGATCGCCGACGATAAAGCACTCCATCGCCATCACGCCGACGTAGTTCAGCTCGTTCAGGATCGCCGCCAGCATCTGCTCGGCCTGTTGCTGCAGCGCCGGGTTGGGCTGCGGCAGCGCCACGCTGGTGCGCAGGATGCCGTCTTCATGCAGGTTGTGGGTCAGCGGGTAGAATACCGAACGGCCGTCGTGGCCGCGCGCGCCCACCAGCGACACTTCACCGGAGAAATTGATGCCTTGCTCGACGATGCACTCGCCATAGGCGTCGGCCGGCAGTTCGGTTTCCTGGCCCGGGCGCAAGCGCCACTGGCCGCGGCCGTCATAGCCACCGACCCGGCGTTTGACGATCGCCAGCTCGCCCAGCGAAGCGAACACCTGCGGCCATTCGGCGGCGCTCGCCAGCAGCTGCCACGGCGCGGTCGCCAGGCCGAGCTGGTCGAGCAGTTGTTTTTGCGTCAGGCGATCGGCCAGACGCGGGAAAATGTCGCGGTTGACGAAGGCGCTGTGGGTCGCCAGTTCGCGCGTTAGCGCGGTTTCCGGCCAACGTTCGATCTCGGCGGTAATGACGCTGTTCTGATACGGCACCGCCTCGGGTTCGGCATCGATGCCGACAGGATAGACGGCGATGCCCAGCGGTTCGCCGGCCTGGCGCAGCATGCGCCCCAGCTGGCCGTTGCCCAGTACGCAAACCGGCTTCATGCGTCCTCCCGCGGATCGGGGTGGTTCAAAACGTCTTCAGTCTGCGCCTGACGCCAGTCTGCCAAACGCTGCGCCAGCGCGGCGTCGTGCAGCGCCAGGATCTGCATCGCCAGCAGCCCGGCGTTGGCGGCGCCGGCTTTGCCGATCGCCAGCGTCCCCACCGGAATGCCGCGCGGCATCTGCACGATGGAGTAGAGGCTGTCTACGCCGCTCAGCGCGGCGCTTTGCACCGGCACGCCCAGCACCGGCACCAGGGTTTTCGCCGCCAGCATGCCCGGCAGATGCGCCGCACCGCCGGCGCCGGCGATGATCACGTCAAAGCCGTTGGCGGCAGCCTGCTCGGCGAAGCTGAACAGCTTGTCCGGCGTGCGGTGAGCGGAAACGACTTCGACATGGAAGGGGACATCGAGCTGGGTCAGGACTTCGGCGGCGAACTGCATGGTGGCCCAGTCACTTTTCGATCCCATTACAATTGCGATTTTAGCCCCGGCATTGGCGGCTGAAGCGGCGTTGGCTCCCATGGGTGTAAGGCTCCTGTGATTTGTCTGGCGTCGGCTGAAGGCCGAATGAGGGCGTAGAGCATACCATGAGCGCACGGCGAGGAAAACGGTTGCGTCGCCGGTTTTCACCGGCGAAAGCGCGAATTTTCACTCGCGCGCCTGCGCGGAACTCAGAATGGGAATTGGATCAGCTCGACGGCGTCGGCGCTGACTTTGATCATCGATCCTTCGACGTGCCAGGCACCCAGCACCGCGCGATGGGCTTCGCCGTTGCTCAGCGCCAGCCGGTGCACCGCCGGGCGATGGGTATGGCCGTGGATCATCCAGTGCACGTCGTGGCGCAGCATCGTTTGCTCGACCGCCTGCGGGTTGACGTCCATGATGGCTTCCGACTTGTACTGGTTGGATTGCTGGCTGCGGGCGCGCATCTTGGCGGCGATCTTCAGTCGCCAGCGCAGCGGCAGCGCGAGGAACAATTTTTGAATCAGCGGGTTGTGCACTTTACGGCGGAATTGCTGATAGGCTTGATCGTCGGTGCACAGGGTGTCGCCGTGCAGGATCAGGATCCTGCGGCCGTACAGCTCCAGCACTTTTTCTTCCGGCAGCAGCTGCATGCCGCTGGCGCGGGCGAAGCGCTTGCCGAGCAGAAAATCGCGGTTGCCGTGGATGAAATAGCAGGGCACGCCGGCCTGTTGCAGCGCTTTGAGCGCCGCGGCGATCTCCGCGTGCAGCGGCTCGGGATCGTCGTCGCCGATCCAGGCTTCAAACAGGTCGCCGAGGATGTACAGCGCGTCGGCGTGCACCGCTTCGCGCCGTAAAAAACGCAGAAAACCGGCAGTGATTGCCGGTTCCTGTGCGCACAAGTGCAGATCTGCGATGAACAGCGTACTCATGCAGCCGCGATTACTCGCTGACGGTCACGCTGTTGATGACGACGTCTTCTACCGGTACGTCCTGGTGCATGCCGCTGCGGCCGGTTTTCACGCCTTTGATCTTGTTGACCACGTCCATGCCTTCAACCACTTCAGCGAACACGCAGTAGCCCCAGCCCTGCACGTTTTCGCCGCGGAAGTTCAGGAAGTCGTTGTCAGCCACGTTGATGAAGAACTGTGCGGTGGCGGAGTGCGGATCGTTGGTGCGCGCCATTGCCAGGGTACCGATGGTGTTTTTCAGACCGTTGTTGGCTTCGTTCTTGATGGTCGCGTTGGTCGCTTTCTGGTTCATGCCCGGCTCGAAACCGCCGCCCTGGATCATGAAGCCGTTGATCACACGGTGGAAGATGGTGTTGTCGTAGAAACCGGCGCGGCAGTAGTTCAGGAAGTTTTCAACGGTAACCGGCGCTTTGTCAGCAAAGGTCTTGATAACGATATCGCCGTGATTGGTGTGGAAAGTAACCATAGTTTTAATCCTAACAAGGTGAAGTGAGACGTCACGTAAAGCGAGTGAACATTCAGACCGCCCTTATAACATATCCGCCCCAGCGAGTCAGCAGCGGCTCAACCGCGCACTGTCTGTGGTAATTGCATTTGTGTTATATTATAACAATTGTGCCAGCCGGCGAATTTCGCGCATTTTATTCGCGTGAAGTCAGCAAAGCTTGGCCTTAACCTTGCAATAGATCAGGCTTCAGGTTTCAATACGCTACCGGGCGTAAAACCTGAAGCCCGGTTATCTTTTTTGTTATCACGCACACCACGGAATCTCCCGATGCTAAAGATTTTTAATACCCTGAGTCGTCAAAAAGAGGAATTCAAACCCATTCATGCCGGGAAAGTGGGCATGTACGTGTGCGGGGTAACCATCTATGACCTGTGTCACATCGGCCACGGTCGTACCTTTGTCGCTTTCGACGTGGTGGCGCGTTATCTGCGCTATCTCGGCTATTCGCTGAACTACGTGCGCAACGTCACCGACGTAGACGACAAAATCATTCGCCGCGCGGCGGAAAATCATGAGACCTGCGACCAGCTGACCGAACGCATGCTGGCGGAAATGCACGCCGACTTCGACGCGCTGCTGATCGATCGCCCGGATCAAGAGCCGCGCGCGACCCAGCACATCGCCGAGATCATCGAGATCACGCAGCGTCTTATCGATCGCGATCACGCTTACGTGGCCAGCAACGGCGACGTGATGTTCTCCATCGACAGCGATCCGCAATACGGCCTGCTGTCGCGTCAGGATCTGGATCAGCTGCAGGCCGGCGCGCGCGTGGAGATCGACGACGTGAAGCGTAACCCGATGGACTTCGTGCTGTGGAAAATGTCCAAGCCGGGCGAGCCGAGCTGGCAGTCGCCGTGGGGGCCGGGCCGTCCGGGCTGGCATATCGAATGCTCCGCCATGAACTGCAAACAGCTGGGCACCCACTTCGACATCCACGGCGGCGGTTCCGATCTGATGTTCCCGCACCACGAGAACGAGATCGCGCAGTCGAGCTGCGCCCACGACGGCCCGTACGTCAATTACTGGATGCACTCCGGCATGGTGATGATCGACAAAGAGAAGATGTCCAAATCGCTGGATAACTTCTTCACCATCCGCGACGTGCTCGGCCATTACGATGCGGAGACGGTGCGTTACTTCCTGATGTCCGGGCACTATCGCAGCCAGCTGAACTACAGCGAAGAGAACCTTAAGCAGGCGCGCACCGCGCTGGAGCGCCTCTATACCGCGCTGCGCGGCACCGACGCCGATGCCGCGCCGGCCGGCGGCGAAGCGTTCGAAGCTCGCTTCCGCGAAGCGATGGACGACGACTTCAACACTCCGGAAGCCTACTCGGCGCTGTTCGATCTGGCGCGCGAAGTTAACCGCCTGAAGGGGGAAGACATGGCGGCGGCCAACGGCATGGCGGCGGAGCTGCGCAAGCTGGCGAAAGTGCTCGGCCTGCTGCAGCAGGAGCCGGAGCAGTTCCTGCAAGGGGGCGCACAGGTTGACGACGGCGAAGTGGCGGAGATCGAAGCGCTGATCAAACAGCGTAACGAAGCGCGCGCCGCCAAGAACTGGGCGCTGGCGGACGCCGCTCGCGATCGCTTGAACGAGATGAACATCGTGCTGGAAGACGGGCCGCAGGGCACCACCTGGCGCCGTAAGTAAGCCGGCCGAAGTGAAAACAAAAAAGGCGCTGAATTCAGCGCCTTTTTCTATGGCTACAGGTTAGGGTTTAACCATGACCTTGCCGCCGTTGAACTCCACCACCTGATCGGCGACGATCTTGCAGCGCTTGCGGGTTTCGACCTTGCCGTCGACTTTCACCAGCCCTTCGGCGATGACTTCTTTGGCGGCGCCGCCGCTTTCACACCAGCCCTGGAACTTCAGCAGATCGCACAGTTCGACGTGGGGATGATTGTCCAGATTGAAAATTTCCATACTGCCTTACTTATTTAGGTTGAACGTCGTGATATTCCTCGCAGGCCTGCAAGGTATTTTGGATAAGTGTAGCCACGGTCATCGGGCCAACGCCACCCGGCACCGGGGTGATGTAGGCGGCGCGCTCGCTGGCGGCGTCAAAATCGACATCGCCCACCACTTTACCGCTTTCCAGACGGTTGATGCCGACGTCTACCACGATGGCGCCCGGTTTGATCCAGTCGCCCGGGATGAAGCCCGGTTTGCCGACCGCCACCACCAGCAGATCGGCGTTCTCGACGTGATGACGCAGATTTTTGGTGAAGCGGTGGGTGACGGTAGTGGTGCAGCCGGCCAGCAGCAGCTCCATGCTCATCGGGCGGCCGACGATGTTAGAGGCGCCGACCACCACGGCGTTCAGGCCGTAGGTATCGATGTTATAACGCTCCAGCAGGGTGACGATGCCGCGTGGCGTGCACGGGCGCAGCTTGGGCGCACGTTGGCACAGGCGGCCGACGTTGTAGGGGTGGAAGCCGTCGACGTCTTTATCCGGATGGATGCGCTCCAGCACCTTGACGTTATCGATGCCGGCCGGCAACGGCAGCTGCACCAGAATGCCGTCGATTTCCTCATCGGCGTTCAACTGGTCGATCAGCGCCAGCAGCTCGGCTTCACTGGTGGCAGCGGGCAGGTCGTAGGAGCGGGAGAGGAAGCCGACTTCATCGCAGGCGCGGCGCTTGCTGGCGACGTAAATTTGCGAGGCCGGGTTCTCGCCGACCAGCACAACCGCCAGGCCTGGGGCGCGTTTGCCGGCCGCCAGACGTTGTTTCACTTGCTCAGCCACTTCGTTTCTAACCTGCTGCGCAATCGTTTTACCATCAATAATCTTTGCTGACATCAGTGTGGAAATCCATCAATTAAGAAAAGCGGGGATGCCGCTATTCTGTCAGAAGCTGAGCGCGCTGTCAGGCGCAGAATCACCCTCGCCGCCGTTGGCGAGGCCGATTTACGCTTTTTTTATGCCGGCTTTAGGAACCTCTACGCCATTTTTACCGGCATTTGCATACGCTGGGGCCATACACAGGGCGAAAGAGGGCAGGATCATGAGAGCGATAACCCGGCTTTATCCGTTGCATCACCAGCCTGGCGCGCAACCGGCGCAGCCTAAGCACGTTGGCGAGACGGTGTTCGATTCTTCGCTGCACCCGGCGGACGGCGCGCAACTCACCGCGCTGCACCAGCTTTGTCAGCACCAGTCGGCGCCGTCCTGGCGGTCGCGCCTGAGCGCGCTGTGGCGGAAGCTGTGCGCATGAACGGCAGCGTATGGGCAGGCTGCACGCTGTTGCTGGTTTGGGCATCGGGGAGCCAGGCTTCTTTAAACAGCGCACGCCCTGACGCCGCATGGGTTGAAAGCGTAGCGGCGACTTGCAACACACGGGTGATTGAGCATGCCGATTGGGGGGACATTGCCGCAGTGGTGCAGTCTACGCGCCTTTGTCTGCGGCGGGGCGGTGGGCGGCAAGAGGCTGAGCGCACGCCGATTTACGTAGGCGCCGGGCTGGCTCAGC
Source organism: Serratia sp. CY40230 (assembly GCF_052168835.1). Lineage (NCBI taxonomy): Bacteria > Pseudomonadati > Pseudomonadota > Gammaproteobacteria > Enterobacterales > Yersiniaceae > Serratia > Serratia sp. CY40230. Next base: position 732,035 of record NZ_JBJNLX010000002.1, on the reverse strand, counting down.
GTAACGGCGCCCGTTGACGAGAACCCTCGCCGTGCGGGCGCTGGCGGAAAAAACGCCATAAAGCACGGCCGCCGTCGTAACGTCATGAAAAGGCATTGACTCGCTAACCTCTGACCGTATAATCGCAACCCGCAGCCGCAGGTTGCCGCATCTCAATGCGCCCTTAGCTCAGTTGGATAGAGCAACGGCCTTCTAAGCCGTAGGTCATAGGTTCGAATCCTATAGGGCGTGCCATTTTGAGCCTCCCTAAACCAAGTCTTTTTTGCCCTTATTTCCCCTCAATTATTGTATTTTCCAAGTACCGCTATGGTTGCACTCGGCTATACCCAAGTAAGGCCATCCCCGGACTTTCTGAGGGCGATGCTCCTCGTCAAAGCCTTTTATGCCGGATCCTGTGCAGCCAGAAAGGGAATTAAGAAAAACCTCACTAAGAGGGATGCCCTTATTCCCCGACGAGACTTCCGCTACCATGCGGTCTCTATCAAAATGGGTTCTCTGCTGAGTGGTAAAAATCCGATTAATTGAGGGCTGCTATAGGTAAAATTCTACTCATGGTGCAAAATGCGACGTCTTCGCTATCTGCATAAATCTTGATTAATGAGTGTTGCTATGTCTTCTAATGCAAGGGTTTTCCGGCATGACATCAATGGGCTTCGCGCTTGGGCAGTAATCGCTGTCGTTCTTTTCCATTTTGGCGTTCCTGGCTTTGTTGGTGGCTTTGTAGGGGTGGATGTGTTTTTTGTGATCTCAGGTTTCCTGATGACGCAAATAATTGTTTCTGGTATAGAAAATGGCAACTTCTCCCTTTGGCGCTTCTATCTGGCTCGCGCACGCAGAATCATCCCCGCATTGTTGGCTTTGAGTTTTACCCTACTGATTCTCGGTTGGTTTTTCCTCACCTCTGTAGACTACAATACCCTTTCAAAGCATGTGCTGGTTGCCGCGCTGTTTATTTCAAACGTAAAGTTTTGGAAAGAATCCGGCTATTTTGATGCCGCATCGCATGAAAAGTGGCTGCTTCATACTTGGTCATTATCGGTTGAATGGCAATTCTATATTGCACTTCCCGTCGTTTTGTTGGTTATGTGGCGTTTTTGGAAAACGTCTGGGGTGAAACTCACCCTGTTTGGCGGTTTTTTGCTCTCCTTTGCACTCGCTTGCTATTTAGCTGTCACCTTACCCAGCGCCGCGTTCTTTTTGTTGCCGACAAGGGCGTGGGAGATGTTGGCAGGAGGGGCCGTATGGTGGCTGACTCGAAATAGCCACTTCTCGAAAACTAAAGCTCAAATGATGGAGCTGGTGGGTTTCATCCTGATCGTTGTCGCAATCGTGTTTTTCACCCCTAAGCTTGCATGGCCGGGAGTCTATGCGATGGTGCCAGTGGCGGGGGCGATGCTGGTGCTTGCTGCGGCTAGACAGGGCTCAATTTTTACCTCGAACTATATTGCAGAGCGAGTGGGTGTCTCGTCGTACTCTATTTATCTTTGGCATTGGCCCGTAGTGGTTTTTCTTGCTTACAATAATACCGCGGGAGATTGGCGATGGGTGCTGGGAGGATTACTGCTCAGTTTGGTTTTAGGTGAGCTTTCTCTGCGTTTTATTGAAAATCCGGCTCGCAAGAAATTAGCTAAGCAAAGCGATTGGGGGAATGTTTTCAGTATCGGTTCCTGCATGGTGATTATCTGCGCCGCTACTGTCGTCATGTTTAAACACCATTTTATCAACCGCGTACCGGAACAGATCGATCTTATCGCTAATGAAAGTCTCAATTCCAACCCCAAGCACGCTGACTGCTTCGCTACGACGGGCACGACCTCGCCGGGATGCGTATTCGGCGGCAGTGAAATTAAGGCGGTGGTCGTCGGTGATAGCCATGGTAATGCCATGGTGACAGCCGTGGAAGCGGCATTGCCAAGCAAAGAAGATGGCGTGTTGAATCTTACCTATGCGGGTTGTCCTACGCTCTACCGGGCTAAAACGGTACCTGGTGAAGCTGAGGATCATCAGGATTGTTATGGCTTCAATCAATGGCAGCGGAAAAAACTGGCAAGCCTGGATAGTGCTATTCCTATCGTGATCATCAACAGAACCTCGGTGTATGCTTTTGGACGGCATAATGTTGAAGAAAAAACACGTACGCCGATCGTCTATTTTTCTGATATCAGCAAGACTCCGAAGCCCGAATTCCTCGCGGAATTCAAGTCATCTTTGGTTGAGTCTGCCTGTGAGTTGGCCGCCAAACATCCTGTTTTCATGATGCGGCCTATGCCGGAAATGATGTCTAATGTCCCTAAAACGCTGTCGCGGGCCATGATGTTGGGGAAGGACGCGCCTCATATTTATCTGTCGGAAGCTGACTATATGAAACGTCATTCGTTTGTATGGCAAGCGCAGGACGAAGCTGCAGAAAAATGCGGCGTGAAAATCCTGAATCCATTACCGCTGGTTTGTAGCGACGGAAAATGTGAAAGCACATATAGCGGGCGCCCTATTTATTATGATGATAATCATGTAAGTGAATACGGGAATAAACTGTTGGTGCCGATGTTCAAAACGATCTTTGATTGATTCTTTGTCGTAGGATACTGGCCGGAGATATCAGGCATGCAAAGATGTCTCCGGCATGACGTAGAGTGATGCTGTGTTCAAAGTTATTTGAACTCAACAATTTACTCTTTGTTCACACCGAGACGCGCTCGTTGTCATGCTATGTTATTTCGCTAACTTTCAGTGAGTAGTTGAGAGAAAAATGCAAAGCTTATTCGTGTACGGTACCCTGGGGCCGGGCAGGCCCAATGCGCACATTATGGAAGCCATCGGCGGCAACTGGGAAGAAGGCAGCGTCGGCGGCACGCTGCTTAACGAAGGTTGGGGAGCCGAGATGGGCTACCCGGGCATCGTGCTGGATAACAGCGGCAATCGGGTGAACGGTTTTCTGTTTCGCTCCGCCAACCTCGTCAACCATTGGCCGGTTCTCGACTCGTTCGAAGGCGACGGCTATGAACGGGTGGCGGTCAGCGTCACCACCGTCGGCGGTGAAATCGTCGATTCGTTTATCTACATGTTGAAGAAATGCCCCAACTCTGGGGGGGGATCCTGACGGATTGATTAAAAAAACGGCTATGGCCGTTTTTTGCGTCATGTGGGATAGATATGTGAAAGTCATAAAAATGGCCACGCCAAAGGATAGGCTATTTGATAGAGCGGCAATTAATACGCGTAAAGGATTAAAGGCGTTGAAGTAAATTAAAGAATTTTCCCTTCCATCACGTAAAAATATCCACTCATCGTTGTGTAGTAAGCATAACAAATGTGTTTTTCGAAATTATCGCAGTGAACAACGGTATTTTTATCGGATTCTTGCCAGGAAATCATGAAATAGCCGTCAGCCAATGAACGCCACTGGAAAGGCACATTCATAATGGTTCCGCGAAGTTCTCCGTTTAGAAACTCAACGGTAATGGTGTTTTCACTGGCATGGTAGGCGTTTTTAACTTCGAGACCATTGTCCATCTTGATGGTAAAAGATTGGCCTGCATAAGGAAATTTTACAGCCATTGTCGCAACTCCTTTAATGTGTCGTAGCTGAAAAGCGGCGGTGAAGCACGCTGCTATCCCGAATCACTCATGCCTAAGGCGGTAGTGAGGTCGGCCAGCTGAGCGTTAAGCGGCTGGATAGGGCCAATAGTAGAGAGGGCGCATCGGTGGAAAAAGGGACCGGCGGGCAATTCACTTTTCTCTTTTTGTTCATAAAGGGGATGGGCGGCAGGTTACTGTTCACTGCGGGGGGGGGGGGGGGGGGTTAAGTGACGGGACTTTGTCTGACACCGAGCGCAGTCACAGGAAACGGCAAGCGGCATTGAACCTTCGCTTATTTTGCCACGCTACAATAGGCGAAAATTTCCCCATGGAGCCTATCGTGCGCAAATCCAGATTCTTTCTCGTGACCTTGCTGTGCCTGTGCGCCGCCGCCGTGCTGTACGTGATGCCATATCGGGCGCTGGGGCATTACCTCAGCGACGGCGAGAAGGCCTACCCGGATATCAGCGTTGAAATTCGCTGAGAGCCGTGCGGCCTGAAGGGGACTGCGCCGACTTTTTCGCACTGATTTACCCGCCATTTACTCGCCGTCGGCAATGATGACGCAGCGTCTCCACACGGTGTGGTTCTCTTGGGCGGAATGCGGTTATGTCACTGCAGCAGGTTTCGAATGTCTCTTTAAGCAACAACGGCTTAAAGGGCATCGGTTACAAACATTATGCGTTGGCGATCGTGGCGTTTTCGGCGCTCGTACGGTCTATATCCTTAACCGACAGGTATTTTTGGTGCGATGAAGCCTCCAGCGTGCTGACCAGCCGTTACGATGTGGGCGCGTTGCTCTATCACGCTTCCTTCGATGTTCACCCGCCGCTTTATTACCTGCTGCTGCATGGCTGGATGGCGCTGTTCGGCGACGGTATTCTGGCGGCCCGCTCGTTGAGCCTGGCGTTCGGCGTGGCGACAGTGGCACTGGCGATGCGCTTTATCCGTTGGCTGGCCAATGAACGGGCGGCGCTGATCGCGGGCTGGCTGATGGCGATCATGCCGATGGCGGTGCGCTACAGCCAGGAGGCGCGCATGTATGCGCTGATGGGGCTGCTGGCGATCGCCGCCGCCATGGCGTTGGCGAAGTGGCTGAAAACGCCGGATAATCGCCGTTATCTGGCGCTGTATGCGTTAGTGATGACGCTGAGCTTTTATACCCATTACTTCACGATTTTCACGCTGATCGCGCATTGGCTGGTGGTGTTGGCGCTGTCGTGCCGCCGCGAAGGCGAGTGTTATATCAAGCAACCGGCATGGTGGCTGGCCAATGCGGCGATCGGGGTGGCCTACATTCCCTGGCTGCTGGTGTTGTTCAATCTGCTGGCGCATATCGCCGAGCTGAGGGTCGGCGGCGACGTCGGTTGGATCCCTCAGGTTTCCTGGAGCGATCTGCCGGCGATGTTCTGGCGTTTTCTCACCGGCCATGATGGCAGCAACTATCCCACGATCATTCTCTGGCTGTTGCCGGCGATGTTTGTCGCTTTATGTTCACTGCTGCTGTGGCGGCGCCAGATGCCGAGAAAATTATCTCTGCTGCTGCTCTGCGGCATGCTGATCCCGGTGATGCTGGTATTCGCCATTTCTTGGCGCTCGCCGCTGTTTGTCGATCGCTATCTCTATTCCGCCGCGCTCGGCATTCCGCTGGTGTTGGGCGTGCTGATCGCCGGAACGAAAAACCGAGTGCGCGGGATCTCTTTGCTGCTGTTCTTCAGTTTGTTGTTCGGCTGCGGCGTGCGTAACGATTACCCGGCCGAGAAAGATGAGTTCAAGGTGATGGTGCACTATATCAACAGCCACTATCAGCTCAACGATGCGGTGGTGGTCAGCAACATGTTCAACTACCTGAGCTATGTGTATTACAACAAGCAGGGCTATCGCGCCTTGCTGTATACCCCGACCAGGCCCAACGGCATCTCCGGTAAGCCCAACGCCTATGGTTTCGGCACCTTTTTCCACGATCGGGCGGCGCAGACCTACGTCGATAAGCTCAGCGCCTTATCGAAGGGCCATCGCCGGATTTGGCTGGTCAGCGGCGGCGATTTCAACCAGGACTTCGGCCGTTCGCCGCCGGGGTGGGTCAACACTGTTACCTTCAAGAGCGGCGGCTTTGAGTCGCGCCTGTTCGTGGTGCGCGATATCAGATAGCCGGATAAATGCCCTTTGTCTTGAAGCTCCCCGCACACCGATAGTTTTTCGCCGCTACCGGAGTGTGGGAAGTACCTGGAGGCCGACAATCCTGGCGGAAACGCCAATCGCTGCATATAGATGCCCCGATAATGTTGTCCCCCGCAACTGCCGCTGCGGCGTTACCTCGAGGTCGGGTTCTCTTTGCGCGGCTGAGAATGGCTCTCTTTTCTCTCCCGTCGCAGTTTGCAGCAGGTGGAGTGACTCTTTTTGCGCCATCACTTTCGCCCGGAGCGCCGGACTGGCTTCGGCGATGCGCTCATTGCGGCTCAACGGCGGCAAAAGACCTCGCCGAAGCGAGGGTTTTGTGTACTAGGTAACGCTAACTCATTAAATTAAATAAAGGTAAGCAAGATAGACGATAACAGCAAAAGCCAATGCACTGTATCGCAGGACATCGTATCGCAAGCGGCGCTTGTTTATTCTCACGCCTCCTCCATTCAGTCAGTCTGCCACGGTTTCGATGAACCACTATGAAATATAGATGTGAAACTGCTGGATTGTATTTTTTTTGTATTTTGACGTCCGGAGCAAGGTGTGGCTCTATCGTTAATGGTCTGAAAGTGAAGAGGTGAGCACACGGTTAACTAGATATGATGCTCATGGTTAGCATGAGAGTGATAAAAGAAGGGGAGCCCAGGGGGGCATCAACGCTAGAAAGGCGCTTATATGAGCCGGGGTTAACCTATGGCTCATATAAGCGATGGGACGTTATTTCGATATAGGTACGTTCACCGAGGTGTTAAGAGACCTGGTTGGGAGTTTTCTTTTGGCGTAATATTTGTCGGTCAGGATGTAATAATAAATGGCGATAACAAAACCATCTATTGTAAACAGCGAAACGGTAGACGTGAAGATGATCAAAAGAATCAGATCGAAACTTTTGAAGTTCAAGACCTGTAGTCCTATGGCTGCCATGATGAAGCCGAGCACGCCCAGGTTAATAAATATACCGTTCATGCCTACATTGGGCGTGAATCCTGCCCCGCCGCCACGAGAGATCAAATAATTGACCATACCCATTTTGGAGTTGTCAAAGCAGCTGTAGTCATCGGTACAACCGAAGAAGAGACTCTTTACATCCATATACTGAATCATATAAGAGGCTGACAGTCTGTGAGCGATTGACTCATTAGGGATGTAAAACTTGGGATCGCCAATGTTTAAATAAGTGGCAAATGATACCAGCGATAAGAAAAATACGACATAGGTGATCGTTACGGGGATCTTGTTTATTATCCGTTTTAGAGGATAAAGGATGCCAATGATTAACAGTGAGAAGGATACTTTTGACAGACTGCATAGAAAACCTGCTGCGAACAGTGCATATTCTTTCTTCTTCACATTGCCCTCGCGCAGCCTTATCAAGAACACGACGGCAAGCAGCGAGGCAAAGAAACCCGCTTCCCGGGATAAACCAGACATGCGAGGGAAAAGAATGATAGCAAATTGGTTGCTCGAGGTTTTGGTTGCGAACTGCCCCCAGATTAATTGGGAGAGGTTTTTAGGCCCCATTGCCAACGCCAGCGATTTGTCGAAGAAAAATGCCGTAAATTGCATTAGGCACCATACCAGGGAAATTAAAAAGCTAAAGTAGACTTTTCGGGATATTTCATTGCGCATTGTGACAAAGTAGAAAACTCCCAATGCCAGAACTGCAGACTTTATTGCGATGGTAGGATTTATTGTGATTAAGCAAGTCGCCATCCAAATGAACAAAAATGCAATCGTCTTGCGACTGATGGTTTGCATTCGACTAAGAAATGTTGTGTCGGCGAAAATTAATAATATCCATAAATAAAAGGTCATTCCTGATATATATGGGTTAAATGGTACCGCAATGAAAAATAGTGCAATCATCCAACGCAGTGTTTCATTATAAAAACGCTTCATGAAAAAATTCCCTTTCATAACAAGCATGCCAAAGCGTCTTTGGCTAAATTTTTTTTTGAATTTATAAAGCTCTATTTTACCTAGAATGGCATTGCATTGTCTGGTTTGTTTTTAGCTTATGGTTTATTTAGTGTTAATAACTGACTATTTATTTTATTGTGGTTTTTTGTTCTGATTTGTTGTTTGTTTTAACGCTTAAAGCAGATTTATAATCTGGCTTGTTTTGATTAAAAAATAGCCAAAAAATCAGGCGTCAATAAGGTTAATCTGTAATTTTGGCGATAAATAAGGCGTTAGTCTCAATGTATGATGTTGTTTATCATGTCATTACGTTCTGCTTTTGCTTGCTGTGACATCTGGAAACATATCTTCTATTTGGCGTGTGCGTTTTCTTGCTGTGCATGTTCGCTTCATCAAAAGCGTATAAAGAGACGGGCAATGTTGCCGTTTTTCAACATGATGCTTTTTTTGTTCACGATGAGTAAGTCGCACCCGGTATGCCAGACGGCGTCTGGGATCGGGCGGAGTGACGGACATCTGCGAGTGGCGCCTACCCGCCACCAATTGAGCCTTCGTTTATTTTGCCGCGCTACAATAGGCGAAAATTTCCCCATGGAGCCTATCGTGCGCAAATCCAGATTCTTTCTCGTGACTTTGTTGTGCCTGTGCGCCGCCGCCGTGTTGTACGTCATGGCATACCGGGCGTTGGGGCATTACCTCAGCGATGGGGAGAAGGCCTACCCGGATATCACCGTTGAAATCCGATGAGGGCCGTTCGCCGGGGTGGGTCAACACCGTTATCTTCAAGAGCGGCTGTTTTGAGTCGCGCCTGTTCGTGGTGCGTTGAGCAAAATGTCATATTTCCCATTCGGCGTTACATCTGGCCGAGCAAACTTACGCGGGGATGACAGTTCTATACATTGAGATTGGTACTGTAGCTCTACCCGATGATGTTGTGTGTTATCCATTCCCTGTAGTGTATTACCCCATCCCTGTTAAGTTTATCCCGCCTTGTGCGGGATTTTTTTTATCTGTGCATGCCTGGCGCGTAACGCGATTTTTTTGAATAACACCGTCAGTTTTATTCGGTATTCAGTCGCTGTGCGCTTGATTAGATTGAACGCGAGAGGGGCGCCGTCGGCGCCTTTGTGCAATGAGTGGGGAATTTCTATGGCGAAGACAGTAGTGGTGTTTCATTCCGGCTACGGCCATACCGAGCGTTTGGCGAAAGTGGTGGCGGAAGGCGCCGGGGCGGAACTGATCGCCATCGATCAGAACGGCGATATCAGCGACGAAGCCTGGCAGACGCTGGATGAGGCGGACGCCATCATCTTTGGTTCGCCGACCTATATGGGCGGCCCATCCTGGCAGTTCAAGAAATTCGCCGACGCCAGCTCCAAAGCCTGGTTCGGCCGCAAGTGGCAGGATAAAGTGTTCGGCGGTTTTACCAACAGCGCCAGCCTGAACGGCGACAAGCAGGTGACGCTGATCGCGCTGCAGACGCTGGCTTCGCAACATGGCGGCCTGTGGGTCAGCCTGGGGCTGCTGCCGGCCAACACCAAATCGGCGCAGCGCACCGACGTCAATAACCTGGGCGGTTCGGTGGGGCTGCTGGTGCAGACCCCGGCGGATGCCGGCGTGGATGAGATGTTGTCGGGCGATCTGGCGACCGCCAAGCTCTATGGTCAGCGCGTAGCGGGCTTTGCCGCCAAACTGGCGTAAGACCTATCGTGTAGATGGGACGGCGGTGCGGTTGAACGGATGCCGCGTTCATTTTCTCTGCACAATTGGCGTGTAATCTGCGAAATGTTATTAGCCTGCTTGGGCTAACACTGCATTTCGTACAAATATTCCCGGTTCCTAGGCCGGGTTTTTTGTTGCTAAGGTCTGCTTAAGCTTTCACCGCTATACTGCGTGTCAGCACGGTCATGCAATGCATGGCCGTGTCGTAACTGTCGATTTGCTGTTGTTCAAGCAAGCCCGCTTCATGCGGGCTTTTTTTGGGTTGTTATTGCACAGGCGGCCCAGTTGCAGGAAAATAATCGCACAGTGATTCAAACTTCATTTAATGACCAATAACCACAGGTTTATTAATGTAATTAACGCTCTCGGCGGCCTATTACGCTATGCGCTATGCTGACAGCAGAGCAGGCATTATTTGCTGACGCTATGCGGGGAGTTACGCCGCGGCCGCATCAGGCTAAGAAAATTCTGTTAATTAAATGTTAATGTTTTTTATTATTGATTTGTCTGGCTTTTTTGGTTGAAATTCGGATTGACTATCCCTCACTGGCCGGGCGAGAGAGTATGCATATTATTATTCTGGTTATTAGCAAAATATGGGCGAGGCGATGAGCGCCAGAATAAACGCCAGGCATGGCCTGCCGCTAACGGTGCAGCTGATCAATCTTTTCATGCTGGCCTTTTTACTCTCCCTGGTGGGTATTCTTAGCCGGCCGATAGGTTCACTTTCTTTATTTTGGCCGGTCAACGCGATTCTGCTCGGGCTGCTGCTGCGTAAACCCGTTTACGCTACGCCGCTCGGCTGGCTCACCACTTATCTGGGCATGGTCGCCGCCGATCTCAGTACCGGCGAGGGCTGGTCCCTGGCGCTGTGGCTGAACGCCTGCAACATGTCGCTGATCGCCGTCGGTTACGGCATCATGCTGATGCTGCCGCAATCTCAACGGCGCATGGGCAAACCCCAGGCGATACTCTATATGTTCAGCGCCAGTCTGGCCGGATCGGCGGTGGCGTCGACGCTGTCGGTGCTGCGTAACGACAGCCTGTACAACAATACGGTGGTGGTCGCCTGGTTGGCCTGGTTCAGTGAGCAGTTCTCGACGACCTTGCTGTTGTTGCCGGTGCTGATGGCGGCGCCGCGGTTGAAACAGCTGTTTCGCATGCAGGTGCGTTGGCGCCTGAAAGGCTGCCTGCCGCTATTGGCGCTACTGCTGTCGCTGGCGTTCAGCGTCTATATCGGCGGACCGGGCGCCATCGCTTTCCCGATCCCGGCGCTGCTGTGGTGCGCAGTGCGCTACCAGTTGTTCCCCGTGACGCTGTTGACGTTGTTGACCGGCATGACCGAGATCAGCAACATTTCAGCCAACCTGGTGCTGTATGAAACGCCGAACAATCACAACGCCTTCCTCGACACCCTGATGTCTGCCCGCTTGGGCATCGCCATGCTGGTGATGGGGCCGCTGATCCTCGCCAGCTCTATCGCCGCCAATCGCAAGCTGATGCGGCGTCTGGAGCACAGCGCCAACCACGATTTCCTGACCGGGGTGCTGGCGCGCAGCGCGATGACGCGCAAAGCGGGCGAGCTGCTGGAGCACAAGCACCGCTCGAAAGAGGCGGTGTCGCTACTGCTGATCGACATCGATCATTTCAAGCAGATCAACGATACGCACGGCCACAGCGCCGGCGATCAGGTGTTGGCGTCGTTCGCGCACATCGTGCGGCGCGAGCTGCGGCACGATCAGCTGTTCGGCCGCCTGGGCGGGGAAGAATTCGCCATCATGCTGCCGCGCGCGCTGGCGGCGCAGGGCGTGGCGCTGGGCGAGCATCTGCGCCGGTTGGTGGAGCAGGCGGAACTGCAGGCGGAAGGCAAACAGACGCTGAAAATCACCATCAGCGTCGGCGTCGCCAGCCTGGCGATGAACGAAGTGAAATCGCTGGAGCAGTTGATGAATATGGCGGATATCGCGCTGTATCGCGCCAAATCGCAGGGGCGTAATCGGGTGGAGTCGTTCAACGTGGTGAACGGCAACAGCGTCGAGCATATTCTGTTCCGCTAACCGTTTTCAGCCTTGCCTGGGCTCGAAGCGAGTTTCGCAATTAGGGCAAATCAGTATCACGTCTTGCAGCATTGCCGCGCATTTTTGCCGGGTAACATAGCCGCATTTAGGGCAGACGATTTGGGTGGAGCGGTTGATAAAACCTTTGACGCTGCTGGAATCGGACATATCAATAGCCTGTGTCAGGTGAAAACTCACGCTAACACAGGCGACGACAAATTTCGTTGGTTATTTTCTGTACGCAGAGGCTTACAGGCTTTTCAACGCCTTGATGGTTTCATCCATGTCGATCTCGTGCTCGGAGAAGGTATGGGTGGTGTTCTGGAAGGTGGTTATGGTCAGCATGCGCAGCGTTTGCATGGCCTGCGCCTGGTCTTCGGACTGCGGGCGAATGCGGTTCATCAGCAGGCCGACCGACAGCACGGTGTTCTCTTTATCCACATCGGCTTTGACCGGCACTTCCTTGGTGAAGGTATTGAAAGACTTGATGCTGGCGATCTTGATTCTTTCATTGGCGATGATGATGTATTTGCTGGGCGCCAACACTTTGACCGCATAAGCCGACGGGCCTTTGGTGTTGTTGGTCGGTTCGAAGGTCACCGCCGCGTTTTTCTTAATCAGCTCCGGATTCTGCACTTTAATCACGTGAAAATAACGATTTTCTCCGTTCTCGTCGGTAATAAAGCCGAAGCCTTTGTCTTCAAAAAAAGTCGTTATCTTGCCGTTCATCGTTATTCTCACAAAAGGGATCAATACAGCGCTTATGATAGCGCGGAATGCCTTGCAGCGACAGATTGCGCGGGCGGCATTTAGTCATGCGATAACGGCATTTAGCGGCTTTCCCCCCACATGCTATGTTCATGCTGACTTCATTCAATGCGAAAAAGGAATATCGATGGGTATCAAACGTCTCAATCACGCCGTGCTGTATGTCAGCGACGTGCGGCAGAGCGCCGACTTTTATCATCAGGTATTGGGCTTCAAGCTGAAGCCGTCCGACAGCCCCGACCGGGCGGTATTTACCCAGGCCGCCGATTCGGACAACGATCACGATTTGGCGCTGTTCAGCAAGAATCTGGGCCAGCAGCGCGCCGGGGTGTTTCGCGCCAACAACGAGCCGCCGGCAGAGCATGAGCCACCGGCCGGGCTGTACCATCTGGCCTGGGAAGTGGACAGCCTGGAAGAGCTGGAGCGCATTCGTCACCAGCTGGCCGAACGCGGCATTCTCGGGCTGGAAGAGGATCACGGCGTGCACAAAAGCATTTATGGCCACGATCCGGACGGGCTGCTGTTCGAGGTGACCTGGTTTATTCCGCCGGCGCTGCTGACCGAAGAGGATAAAAACCAGCAGGGAATTCGCCCGCTGGATTTCGCCGCCGAGAAGCGGCGTTTCGCCGGTCTTTAACCTGCTCCTGAGCGGGGCGCTGTGGCGCCCCGACGCTCACAGCACTTTGTTGAGAAAGTTAACGGTGCGAGGGTGCTGCGGCTGAGCCAGCACCTGCCTGGCGTCGCCCTGTTCGACGATCTGCCCGTCGACCATAAACACCACCCGATCCGCCGCTTCGCGCGCAAAGCCGATTTCATGCGTGACGACCACCAGCGTGACGCCCAGATCCGCCAATCCCTTAATCACGTCCAGCACTTCGCCGACCAGCTCGGGATCGAGCGCGGAGGTCGGCTCATCGAACAGGATCACCTTCGGGTTCAGCGCCAGCGCGCGCGCGATGGCGATGCGCTGCTGTTGGCCGCCGGAGAGGTGGCGCGGGTAGGCATCCGCCTTGTGGCGCAGCCCGACGGTATCCAGCAGCTCATAGGCCACCGCCTTCGCCCGTTCGCGGGAGTGAATTTTGTGCACCACCGGCGCTTCGATGATGTTTTCCAGCACCGTCAGGTGCGGGAACAGGTTGAAGTTTTGGAACACATAGCCGACGTTGATGCGCTGCCGGAGAATGGCCTTTTCCTTCAGCTCGTACAGCCGGTTGCCCTTGCGGCGGTAACCGACGTAGTCGCCGTCGATGCGGATAAAGCCCTCGTCTACGCGCTCCAGGTGGTTGATCGCCCGCAGCAGCGTCGATTTGCCCGAGCCGGAAGGGCCGAGGATCACGGTTACGGTGCCCGGCTGCAGCGTCAGGCTGACGTCGTCCAGCGCCTTGTGTTTACCGAAAAACTTGCTGACGTTGCTGATTTCGATCAGGCCGCGCGCCGGCACCGGGGTGAGGTTGCGTGCCGGCTGTTCGGGCAAGGCGTAATAATCAATGGCTTCAGACATGCGGGTCTCCTAACGTTTTAGCCAGCCGGCCAGTTTCTGCCAGGGCGTCGGCGGCAGTTCGCGCACCGCGCCCCGGGCGAAATAGCGCTCGATGTAGTATTGGATCACCGACAGGGCGGTGGTAATGAACAGATACCAGACGGTGGCCACCATCAGCAGCGGTATCACCTGCTGGGTGCGGTTATAGATCACCTGGATGGTGTAAAACAGCTCCGGCAGCGCCAGCACGTACACGATCGAGGTGCCTTTCGCCAGACTGATGATCTCGTTGAATCCGGTCGGAATAATGGATCGCAGCGCCTGCGGCAGAATGATGCGGAAGGTGCGGCGATAGCCCGGCAGGCCCAGCGCCGCCGCCGCCTCGTGCTGGCCGTAATCCACGCCCAGGATGCCGCCGCGGATGATCTCGGCGGTATAGGCGGACTGCACCAGCGTCAGGCCCAGCACCGCCACGGCGAACTGGCCGAGGATATCGATGGTCGGGTAGCTGGCGAACACCACCGAGGTAAAGGGAATGCCCAGCGAGATGGCGTCGTACAGATAGGAAAAGTTATACAGGATGATCAGCACCAGGATCAGCGGCAGCGAGCGAAACAGCCAGATATACCCCCAGGCCAGCGACGCCAACAGGTAAGAGCGCGACAGCCGCGCCAGCGCCAGCAGGGTGCCGAACAGGATGCTGAACAGCGTGCCGAGCAGCGTCAGCAGCAGGGTCTGCCCCAGCCCCGCCAGCACCGCCGGGGCGAAGAACCACTCGGCGAACACGCCCCATTCCCAGCGCGCGTTGCCCGCCACCGATTGCACGATGGCGGCCAGAATAAACAGCGAGAACAGGGCGCCGATCAGCCGCAGCGGATAGCGGGCGGGCACCACTTTCAAGACTTCTTGTTTGGACATGTCATGTCTCCTGACTACAGATAAAGGGGGTTTAGGCGATTTTCCTTTCCGACGCGCAACAACACGCGTCCTCTGCAATCAGGCTTTTGCGGAACGGCAGGCGGCCATCGTAGGGCGGGTGGCTGTAAACCTCGCTGTCAACGGTGGGATCGAACTGCGGCTGATAACCGTTGCTCAGGTACAGGCCCACCGCTTCGGGCTGGCGAAAGCCGGTGGTCAGGTAGAGCCGGCGATACCCCTGCGCCAGCGCCAGCGTTTCCAACTGCTGCAACACCCGCTGCGCCAGGCCCTGGCGGCGCAGATCGCCCCGGGTCCAGATGCGCTTCAGCTCGGCGGTTTGCGCGTCATAGTGCTTGAAGGCGCCCATGGCGATCGGCGCACCGGCGCGCAGCAGCACGATGAAGGCCCCTTGCGGCGGTGCATACAGGTCCAGCGGTTCCGGTTCCTGGTCACCAAAATAGTCGCCGTAACGCTGGCGATATTCACCGAACAGCCCCTCGATCACCGGGGCGATCAGCGGGTCGGTCGGCAACGTCTGAATGAAGGTGTCTTGCGTCATTGCGCGCTCCTAATCGCCCAGGCCGGGCGGGTTGATTTCCGACTGCGCAAGGCGTTCGACGCTCTCGCCCCAGCGATTGAGCACCTGATCGTACTGTCCGCCGCGGATCGTGCCGTTCAGCGCTTCATTCACCGCCTGCACCAGCCCGTTGCCTTTACGGGTGGTGACGGCGATGTGCGCCGCCTTGGGCCAACCGCCTTCCACCGTGCCCGCCAGCCGGGTGCGGCCGTTCAACGCCGCTTTATAGGCGCCCAGCACGTTCGGCCCGAAATAGGCGTCGGCCCGGCCGGACTGGATCGCCAGCGTGGCGGCCGCATCGTCGGTCACGTAGATCGGCTGGAAGGGTTTGAGCCCCTGCTGCCGGTTCTGTTTATCCCACGCCAGCAAGATGGCTTCCTGATTGGTGCCGGAGCCGACGATGATCTTTAATCCGGCGATATCGGCAGGCTGTTTGATCGTTGCGATCTTGCCGCCGGTTTTGACGTAAAAGCCGAGCGAGTCGATGCGGTAGGTGGCGAAGTCGAAGCGGGTTTTGCGCTCTTTGGTCACGGTGACGTTGGTGATGGCCGCGTCATACTTGCCGGAAACCACTCCCAGCGGCCAGTCTTCCCACGACGTTTGCACTACGTTCAGCTCCAGGCCCAGGCTGTCGGCCACCAGCTGCGCGATATCCACTTCGCTGCCGATAAGCCGCCGGTTGTCGGCAGCGAACAGCGCCAGCGGCGGCGTGTTGAGCGCGGCGATTGCAACGGTGAATTGTCCCGGCTTCACGAAGTGGAAATCGGCCGGCAGTTTGGCGATCGCCTGCGGGTTTTTCGGCGCGTGGATCGGGGTTTCATTGGCCTGTAAATCGATGCCGGTGCCCGCCTGCGCGGCGTCGGTCAGGCTCAGCAAGGCCGCCACGAGAGCGGCGGTAACGGTTTTCTGCATAGCGGGTATCCCTGAAAACGATCTTATTATTGGGTGAATCTGTTTAACGGACGCTTTAGGCCCAGGTGCTCGCGCAGCGTATCGCCGTGGTACGCCCGGCGGAACAGGCCACGTTGTTGCAGGATGGGCACCACCCGATCGACGAAGTGCCCGAAGGCGTTGGGCGTACCGCCGCTGATGATGAAGCCGTCGGCGGCTTCGCCGTCGAACCAGCGTTGCAGGCCGTCCGCCACCGCTTCCGGCGTGCCGCTGAACACCGGGCGTGGCGAGGCGGCTTCCAGCGCCACCTGGCGCAGCGTGAGGTTCCGCTCGCGGGCGTTGCGCTTGATGGCGTCGGTGGTGCTGCGGAAGCTGTTTTGCCCCAAATCGCCGATGTCCGGGAAGGGGGCGTCCAACGGATGGCGGGAAAAGTCGTAATGTTCGAAGTAGCGGCCAAGGTAGTTGAGGGCGTTCTCGATGCTGACCAGACGGGCGGTCTCCTGGTACTGACGCTCGACGTCCGCATCGTCGTCGCCGACGATCACGCTGACGCCCTGGAAGATGCGCAGGTCGTCCGGTTCGCGCCCCTGTTCCACCAACTGCCGCTTCACGTCCTGGTAGAAATCCTGCGCCTGCTCCAGCGTGTCGTGATGGGTGAAGATCGCATCGGCGTGCTTGGCCGCCAGCCGTTTGCCGTCTTCGGAGGCGCCGGCCTGGAACAGGATCGGGCGGCCCTGCGGCGTGCGGCCGATGTTCAACGGCCCCTGCACCGAGAAGAACTCCCCCTGGTGATTGAGGGTGTGCAGTTTCCCTGCGCGGAAAAATTCGCCGCTGGCCTTATTGCGCACGAAGGCATCGTCTTCCCAGGAGTCCCACAGTCCTTTGGCGACGTCGAGAAACTCGCCGGCGATGCGGTAACGCAGGCTGTGCTCCGGGTGTTCTTTGCGCGAGAAGTTTTTGGCCGACCCCTCCAGCGGCGATGTCACCACGTTCCAGCCCGCGCGCCCGCCGCTCAGGTGATCGAGGCTGGCGAACTGGCGGGCGACGGTGAACGGATCGCTGTAGGAGGTGGAGAGCGTGCCCACCAGGCCAATTTTGTCGGTGGCGGCGGACAGTGCGGCCAATAAGGTCAACGGCTCGAAACGGTTAAGAAAATGCGGAATGGACTTTTCGTTGATATATAAGCCATCGGCGACGAAGACGAAATCGAATTTCCCTTGTTCGGCTTTTTTCGCCGAGGCGATATTAAATTCGAGGTTAATGCTGGCGTCGGCGGTGGCGTCCGGGTGGCGCCAGGCGGACATATTTCCCGATGCGCCGTGCAGAATGGCGCCCAGCCGTAATTGCCGTTGATTATTCGCGTTGTCGCTCATCGTGATTATCCTGTCATGCGCCGAAAGGCGCGCGGTGTCTGATGCGTCCACTATTGATGAGCGCTGTCGGGATGTAAAACAACAAAACAGCATATTCAAATGTTGAAAACTGCAAATATCACGGCGAGCGAAAATAATAATCCCCGACGCGGCATCAGCGGCGTCGGGGAAATACTACTTCACGTTATTCAGGCGTTGCTGAGGGCTTTTTTCGCTGCGGGGGTTAATTGTTGCAGCGTGCGCTCCGCTAGCAGCGAAAAATAGTGGGCGGCAGGGAAGAGGGCGCGCTCATCGGGATTGAAACGCGGATGGTGCAGGCCGAATTCGCTGGCGGAGCCGATGCTGACGAACGCGCCCGGCACGTGATGCAGATACAGCGCGAAATCTTCGCCGCCCATCTGCAGCTCCGCCTCTTCGACCCGGTAGCCGGCCTCGGCGGCGACGGTTTTGCTGAATGCCGCCCAATGGGCGTCGTTGATCACCGCCGGCGGCCCCGGCTGCCAGTGCAGTTCAGCCTGGGCGCCCAGCGCGGCGGCGACGCCGTCGATCACCTGGCGAATTTTATCCGGCACCTGGCGGCGCACCGCGTCGCTGTGGGTGCGCACCGTGCCTTCCAGCTCCACGGTTTGCGGCAGCACGTTCCAGGTATTGCCGCCTTCGATGCGCGTCACGCTCACCACCAGCGATTCCAGCGAGCTGAAGCTGCGGCTGGGCAGCGTCTGCAGCGCGCCGACGATCTGGCTGGCGGTGACGATGGTATCGACGCCCTGTTCCGGTTTGGCGGCGTGGGCGCCTTTGCCGGTGATGCGGATCTGGAAGCGATCGACGTTGGCGTAGAACGGCCCGGCGCGGGTGGCGAAGGTGCCGGTGGGCAGCTCCGGCGCGTTATGCAGACCAAATACCGCCGCGACGTTATCCAGCGCGCCGGCGTCGATCAGGTGCCGGGCGCCGTTGAAGGTCTCTTCCGCCGGCTGGAAGAAGATGCGCACCGTGCCGGGCAGCTCGGCCTCACGCGCTTTGAGCAGGTGCGCGGCGCCGAGCATCACCGAGGTGTGAAAGTCGTGGCCGCAGGCGTGCATCACGCCGCTGTTTTGCGAGCTAAAGGGCACGTCGGCGATTTCGTCGATTGGCAGGGCGTCGATGTCGCCGCGCAGGGCGATGATCGGCCCCTTGCCGCTGCCGATCTCCGCCACGACGCCGGTTTTCAGCGCCAACGGCAGAATACGAATGCCCGCCTCTTGCAGCCAGCGGGTCAGGCGGGCGGTGGTGGCGAATTCGTGATTGGAAAGCTCCGGGTTTTGGTGCAGTTCACGCCGATAGGCGATGATCTTGTCTGCCAACTGGCTGGTCATAGGCTTGGCTCACAGTGGGAAATAAACCCTAACCCTAGTGCAGGGGCCGCCGAAGCAAAAAGACCATCTGGTTATATTTCATAGCGATTGTGTCTGCACGACGCGTCAACGATGGGGGGAAGGGGCTGGTTTAGGCGTTCGCGCGTTGTTCGCCGGCGCAGGGAGAGGATTGGCCTGGAACGGTAACGTATCGCAACCGGTGCAATGCATTTACACCGGGCAACACGGATTTTTTCACTCTTTATCGGATTTCTGTGATCGCGGTGGTGGACAAAATCCTGCCTGCTTGCTGTACTGTAATCGACACAGGTTTTGTGTCTTTCATTCACGTTAAAGGTAAGTTTGATGTCTAAGATTAAAGGTAGCGTTAAGTGGTTTAATGAATCCAAGGGCTTCGGTTTCATTACTCCGGAAGATGGTAGCAAGGACGTTTTCGTTCACTTCTCTGCCATCGTTAGCAACGGTTTCAAAACGCTTGCTGAAGGCCAGCGTGTAGAATTTGAAATCACGAACGGTGCCAAAGGCCCATCTGCCGCTAACGTTACTGCTATCTAAGCTGCGTAGCTGAATTTCTTAAAACCCGCTCATTGAGCGGGTTTTTTATTGGGCGCGTTATGCGTCGCTGCGGCGGGCCAACAGGCTGAACAGCAGGATGGCGACGGCGTAGCAGCCGACGATGGTCAGCGCCATCGACAGGCCTGAGGTGCCGCCCAGCCCGGTGAGCGGCACGGCGCAGGCGCCGAGCGCGAACATGCACACGCCGATCAAGGCCGATGCGCTGCCGGCTTTGTCCCCCTGGCTTTGCATCGCCAGCGACGAGGCGGTCGGGCCGACGATGCCGATCACCGCCACCGAGAAGAACAGCGGCACCAGCAACACGACCAGCGGCGCATGCAGCGCGGCGGCCAACAACAGCAACAGCGATGCGACGGCCGCCAGCGTTAACCCGCCCCTCAACACCCGGCGTTCCCCCCAACGTGAACTGAGACGGCTGGCCAGCTGCGCCGCAATGATCAGCCCGACGCCGTTAATGGCGAAGCACAGGCTGAACATCTGCGGGCTGAGGCCGTAGATCTGCTGCAAGACGAAAGGCGAAGCGCCGATATAGGCGAACATGCCGGCCATTACGAAGCCCTGCGTCAGGCACAGCCCCATAAAATAGCGCTGGGTCAGCAACCCGCCGAGTGACATCAGCATCGCCAGGATACCGCCCTGGCTGCGGCGCTCTACCGGCAGGGATTCGCGCAGCTTCAGCGCCGACAGGCTGAACAGCAGCACCGCGATGGCCGCCAGTACGCCGAAGATGCCGCGCCAGTTCATCACCTGCAGCATCACGCCGCCCAGCACCGGCGCGACGATCGGCGCCAGGCCGTTAACCAGCATCAGCAAGGCGAAGAAACGGGTCAGCTCATGGCCGGCGTACAGATCGCGGGCAATGGCGCGGGAAATCACCGCGCCACCGGCGCCGGCGATGCCCTGCAGCAGGCGGGCGATCAGCAACTGGTCGATGGTGGGCGCCAGCGCGCACCACAGCGAAGCGCCCAGCAGCAGGATCAGCGACAGCAGCAGCGGGCGCATGCGGCCCAGCTTGTCGCTGTAAGGGCCGAAAATCAGCTGGCCGACGCCCAGGCCTAGCAGCCCGGCGGTCAGGCTGAGCTGCGCGGCGGCGGTGGAGGTATTCAGCTCGCCCGCCATCTCCGGCAGGGCGGGCAGGTAGAGATCGGTGCACAGCGGCCCCAGCGCGGCCAGCAGGCCAAGCACGACGGCGTACACCAGACGTTGTCTGGCTAAGTGTTTGGTCATGGGAGATTAGAGTTTCCTGAACAGGTGAGAAATGGCCTGCTGATACAGATCGCGCAGCAGGGACGCATCGGCTTTTTGCGTGGTAAGGATCCGGTAACCGGTGCCTTCGCTCATGACGGCGATAAACTCCACCCGGGCGGCGATCTCTTCCGCGCTGAAATGGGGGTACAGCCGCTGCAGATTGTGGCACACGTGGCGAAACAGCCGCGCTTCCGCATCGCTGAGCATTTTGGCCACCACCGGGTTGCGCGTGGCCTCGGCGGTCACTTCCAGCATCAGCATGTGATCGGTTTCGCTCTCGCCCGGCTGCTGAAACAGCGTGCGCGCCGCCAGCACGCCGGCGATCAGGTTGATGTGATCGCCAAGGTTTTCCAGCCGCTGCATCTTGTTGGTGATGATGCGGTTGACGATCTCTTCGATGATCGCGTCTTTATTGGCGAAATAGCGATAGATTTGCCCGACGCTAAGCTGCGAGCCTTGGGCGATCTCCGCCATGCTGGCGGCGTGGAAGCCGTGGCGGCGAAAGCTGGTTTTCGCCGCTTCGACGATCTGATCGCGGCGAGCCTGCACCTTGGCCTGTTTACTGTCGTTGGGGGAGAGCATCTGCCCGATCCTTTGCTACGCGTGAGCCGGGTCCACATTTTTGGGTGTGAACGTTCATTCTCAATTGTAGTGTAACCGACCGGAAAGACGCAAGATGAACGCGTGCTGCGATAAAAGGCGTTTAAGCGAACAGGTAGGATTTGATAAAGGCGGCGACGATCAGCACGCACAGCGCAACGGCGATCGCTTCGGCGGCGGTTTTCGGCAGGCTAAACATAGCGATTTCTCATCCAGTCAGGGGTACTGGATGAGATTATGCGCATGCAAGATTAAGGAAACATTAAGGCCTTATCGCCCGTTGACCCACATCACCAGCATAAAGGCCAGCAGCGTCATCGCCAGCGAGCCGGCCAGGTTGAGCAGCATGTTGGCCAGCGCCCAGCCGAAGCGGCCATCCTGCATCAGGTATACCACCTCCAGCGAAAAGGTGGAGAAGGTGGTCAGGCCGCCGCAGAATCCGGTGGTGATCAGTAATTTCCAGGTGGGATCCAGATGCGTCATGCGGGTGAAAATCGCCATCGCCAGGCCGATGATAAAACCGCCGATCAGATTGACCATCAGCGTACCGAGCGGAATGTGGGCGTTCAGCGGATTCATTTTCATACTTACCGCCCAGCGCAAAACGCTGCCGACGCCGCCGCCGATAAATACGGCCAGTAAAGAGCTCAACATGGGGCAACTACCTTTCAATCAGAGAAATTCACGAGGCTCGGAAAGGGACAGGCGTAACGCTACGCGCCTCTCTCCGAGAGGTTACGTAGACATCATCAGCCTGTGAAGGCGGTTAGGGAGGAATGTCATCTCCAGCGTGCCGCACGGCCTTTTTCGCCGCACCCGGTGGATGTTACACCTAATGCCGCCTATTTTGTAGTATCGACACTCTGCGAGGTAAAACGGATGGAAATCAGAACGGCGCGTCTGAGCGACCGGCACGCTATCGCTGAATTAATGACGGCGCTGGATTATCCCGGCACCGAGGCGTTTCTGACACAGCGGATGCACCAACTTCTGGCGCACCCGGACGAGGCGTTGCTGGTGGCGGAGCAGGGCGAACAAGTGCTGGGCGTGTTGTCGTTGCATTTTCTGCCGCAGTTGGCGTTGGCCGGCGACATTGGCCGCATCAGCTATTTTTGCGTCGACGATCGGGCGCGCGGCGCGGGCGTAGGGCGGCGGTTGCTGGCGGCAGGCGAGGCGCTAGCGCACCGTCGCGGCTGCGATCGGCTGGAAGTCCATTGCCACAGCCGCCGCGAGCGGGCGCATGCGTTTTACCGGCGTGAAGGCTTTGTCGAAGCGCCGAAGTATTTTGCCAAGTTATTAAGTCAGTAAGTTACTCCCCTGGCGGCGCCGCCGTTTCCAGCCGGTTGCGGCCATTCTGCTTCGCCCGATAGAGCGCGCCGTCGGCCGCTTTCAGCCAGTCCAGATAACCGCCCAGCGCGGGGTGGTAGTTAGCGATGCCGGCGCTGATCTGCAGCCGCAGCTGCGGCGCCTCCTTGAAGCTGACCGCGTCCAGCCGCTGCTGGATGCGGCGCAGAACGATTTCCGCCTGCTCAGCACTGGTGTTCGGCAGCACTGCGCCAAACTCGTCGCCGCCGTAACGCCCGACGATATCCACGTTGCGCATGCCGATCAGCAGCTCTTCCGCCAACGCCGCCAGGGCTTCATCTCCCAGCGGATGGCCGAAGGTGTCGTTGATGGTTTTGAAGCGATCGATATCCATCAGGATCAGCGTGGCGTTATCCTGGTAGCGGCGGCAGCTGTCGAACTGGCGATGCAGCAGGTGCTCCCAGTGGCGGCGGTTATACAGGCCGGTCAGCCCATCGCGGGTGCTGATGCGCTGCAGCTCCTGTTTCTTTTCCGCCAACCGTTTGGCGGTGCGGTAGGTCACCAGCCCGAGCAGCGTCGGATAAAGGTAGATCATCGGCAGGCACAGATAGATTTGCAGCGCCGTGCTGTGCGGGTGAAACGGGAAGCCGAGCAACGCGGCGGTGAGCATCGCCGTAGCCAGTTGAATGGCCAATCCTTTCACAAACAGCGTTTTGCCGGCTGAAGCGATGTTATTCATGCTCATCATCGACAGGATGACGATGGCGGGCAGCGCGTTGAACGCCATCATCGCCGCCCAGAAGCCGCCGAAGGCGGAGTCGATCAAGAGGTTGCGGATCTCGGCTTTGAACGGATCTTTGGCGCGGCAGGCCAGGCGATAGGCGAGATGCGGCCAGAGAAAGCCGTGAAAGGCCAGCAATAGCCACACCGCCGTGGGCGGAGCCAAGGGGTAGAGCGCGGCGCAAACGCAGATAAAGCCGAGCCCCAGACCGGCGACGCGGGGCAGATAGGTGCGTTTGGCGAAGCTGAGGCCGGATTTTCGGGCATCGAAAATGGGTGGAGCAATATACATCCGGCATCTCCCTGATAAGCATCACGGCAGAGTAGCATGCGGGTGATAAACTAAGAATAGTCTGGGATTCACGCCGTGAAGCCGTGTGGCATTCCTGCGACGGATCTCACTCTGTTACATGTTGCGGTTGTGCGAGCTGAAGGAAAGTCGCTAAATATTCGCAGGCAAGGTCAGTTTTTCTCGCTGTTCACGCAGCGCTCTATGATAAGAAGGTGAGTATGGAAGGTATCAGCATTACCAAACTTCTGGTGATTGCGGTGTTGGTGATTTTACTGTTCGGCACCAGCAAACTGCGCACGCTCGGCGCCGATCTTGGCGCGGCGCTGAAAGGCTTTAAAAAAGCCGTAGGCGACGACAGTACGCCGCCGGCCGCCGGCAACAATGCCGCCGAAAGCCAGTCCGCGCAGCAGAGCGTCGAGAAGAAAGACGTTTAATCTCGTCTGATGGCGCACAATAAAAAACGGATGCCTTGCGGACATCCGTTTTTTGGCGTTTTCGCCGTCTTTAGCGTAACAAACTATTACGCGTTATTTCACTTCCATCCCTTTGGCCTGCAGATCGGCGTGGTAAGACGAACGCACGAACGGGCCACAGGCGGCATGGGTGAAGCCCATCGCCATCGCTTCTTCTTTCATCTCGTCAAACTCGGCCGGGCTGACGTAGCGCTGCACCGGCAGGTGGTGACGGCTCGGCTGCAGGTACTGGCCCAGCGTCAGCATGGTCACGCCGTGGCGACGCAGATCGCGCATCACTTCAATGATTTCCGCGTTGGTTTCGCCCAGGCCAACCATCAGGCCGGATTTGGTCGGGATATCCGGGTGCGCTTCTTTAAAGCGCTCCAGCAGCTTCAACGACCACTCGTAGTTGGCGCCCGGGCGTACCTGGCGGTATACGCGCGGCACGTTTTCCAGGTTGTGGTTGAACACGTCCGGCGGCGTGGCGGTGAGGATCTCCAGCGCGCGATCCATACGGCCGCGGAAGTCCGGCACCAGCGTTTCAATTTTGATGTTCGGGCTCTTGGCGCGGATGGCCGAGATGCAGTCGGCAAAGTGCTGAGCGCCGCCGTCGCGCAGATCGTCGCGGTCAACCGAGGTGATCACCACATAACGCAGCGCCATGTCGGCGATGGTTTGCGCCAGCTTTTCCGGCTCGTTGGCGTCCGGCGCGATCGGGCGGCCGTGAGCCACGTCGCAGAACGGGCAGCGACGGGTGCAGATGGCGCCGAGGATCATAAAGGTGGCGGTACCGTGGTTGAAACACTCGGACAGGTTAGGGCACGAGGCTTCCTCACAGACGGAGTGCAGGCCGTTTTTACGCATCGCGGCTTTGATGCCCTGAATGCGCGTAGAGTCGGCAGGCAGTTTGATCTTCATCCACTCGGGTTTACGCAACAGCTCCTGCCGTTCGGTGACCACCGTTTTGACCGGGATCAGCGCCATTTTGTCAGCATCGCGGTATTTGACGCCGCGTTCCATCTGAATTGGTTTACTCATAATCGTGCAGGTTCCAGTTACGAAGCTCGACCGTCTGGTAGCCGAGTAAATGAACAAATTCCTGTACCAGGATTGGGTGTATGTCTTCAATGCCAACGCCGGGCGCCAGCGCGCTGACCTGCGTCATCTGCATGCCGGCGTAACCGCAAGGGTTGATGCGTTGGAAGGGGCTGAGATCCATCGCCACATTCAGGGCCAGGCCGTGGAATGAGCTGCCTTTGCGGATCCGCAAACCCAACGAACAGATTTTCTGCTCCCCCACGTACACGCCGGGCGCATCCGGACGGGCGCGCGATGCGAGGCGGAAGTGGGCGAGGGTGTTGATAACCGTATCTTCTATCGCCGTGACCAATTGGCGTACGCCGACCTTATTGCGCTTCAGATCGACCATCACGTACATCACCTGCTGGCCCGGCCCGTGGTAGGTCACCTGGCCGCCGCGATCGCTCTGGACAACCGGGATATCGCCGGGCATCAGCACGTGTTCGGCTTTGCCGGCCTGGCCCTGGGTGAATACCGGGTGATGCTGCACCAGCCACAGCTCGTCCGGCGTAGTCTCGGTACGACTGTCGGTGAAGTTATGCATGGCTTGGGATACAGGCGCGTAGGGCTGCAACCCCAGCTGACGCAAAATGATCTTGTCTGGTTGCAAAAGAGTCATCGTCAGGTTACAGAAGTGGTAAAGCCATTATACCGGGCGCTCCGGCTGGCGGCCAGCCTTTCGCTGACCAAAAATGCGCAACCCGGGAAGACGCTGCGCCATCCCGGGTTGATAAGCAGGGTTTTATGCTGGAATTACAGCACCATGCGAACAATTTCAATGTTGCCCAACTCCTCGTACAGGGTTTCGACCTGCTCGATGTGAGTGGCGTTGATGGTGATGGAGACCGAGTGGTAGTTGCCTTTGCTGCTTGGCTTAACCTGCGGGTTGTAATCGCCCGGCGCATGGCGCTGCACCACTTCAACTACCTGGTCAACCAGCTCAGGCTGCGCCAGGCCCATCACCTTGTAGGTAAACGAGCAAGGGAATTCGAGCAGTTCGTTCAGTTTAGTTTTTTGCATGTGCGTGCGCTCCAGAGTGCTAGCTAATCTATAAATTATAACTCCCGCCGGGGCGGGAGTTAATGTTATTCAGTATATGGGGGCAATTTCGCCCGTTTCAACCGTTAACCGAACCAGTGGTGGAACATCAGTTTGATGTAGTCCACGATGCGGCTGAAGAAACCACCTTCTTTCACTTCGTTCATCACCACCAGCGGACGCTGGTCGATGGTTTTGCCGTCCAGCTGGAAGTTGATGCTGCCCACCACCTGGTTTTTCGCCAGCGGCGCGTGAATTTCCGGCGTGTTCAGCACATAGCTGGCCTTCAGATCTTTCATGCGGCCGCGCGGGATGGTCAGGTAAACGTCTTTATCCACGCCCAGCTCAACGCGATCGGCATCGCCGAACCAGACCGGCTCAGAGGCGAACTCTTTACCGACTTTCAGCGGCGCCACGGTTTCGAAGAAGCGGAAGCCCCAGGTCAGCAGTTTCTTGCTCTCGGCTTCGCGGCCTTTGTAGGTGCGGCCGCCCATCACGGCAGAGATCAGACGCATCTGGCCTTCGGTCGCCGAAGCCACCAGGTTGTAGCCCGCCGCGTCGGTGTGGCCGGTTTTGATGCCGTCGACGTTCAGGCTGTTATCCCACAGCAGACCGTTGCGGTTCATCTGGCGGATATTGTTGAAAGTGAACTCTTTTTCTTTGTAAATCGCGTACTCTTCCGGCACGTCGCGGATCAGCGCCTGGCCGATCAGCGCCATGTCGCGCGCCGAGCTGTACTGGCCCTGGGCATCCAGGCCGTGTACCGTCTGGAAGTGAGTGTTCTGCAGGCCCAGCTTGCTGACGTAGGTGTTCATCAGGTTGACGAACGCGTCCTGGCTGCCGGCGACGTAGTCGGCCATCGCCACGCAGGCGTCGTTACCGGACTGCAGGTTGATGCCGCGGGTCAGTTTGGAGACCGGCACGCGATCGCCCGGCTTCAGGAACATCAGCGAGGAACCTTTGAACACCGGGTTGCCGGTCGCCCAGGCGTCCTGGCCGACGGTCACCAGATCGTCCTGGCCGATTTTGCCCGCTTTCAGCGCCTGGCCGATGACGTAGCTGGTCATCATTTTGGTCAGGCTGGCCGGATCGCGACGCGCATCAGCGTTCATCTCGGCCAGCACCTTGCCGGAGTTGTAATCAATCAGGATGTACGCTTCCGCATCGATCTGCGGGACACCTGGGATCATGGTTTTGATGTTAACGTCATCGGCATGTGCAACGGAGGCTGCGCTCATTGCGATAACGGTGCCGAGTGCGATGCTTTTGATTAAGCGAAAAGAAGTTACTTGTTTCATGATCGGGACTACAACATCCGTGAAAGTAAAGTTAAAAAACGAGCCACACTATAGCAGATGCGATCCCGGCAGGCATTATCCATTCATCTGACTAATTGCGGTTAGTGTCCTTTTAGCTGCAAGAAAATGTTTCAGCTAAATAACCGCTTAACAGCCGTGAATGCCCGCCGGGTTTAACGCTCAGGGTGCAGCAGTAACGAAAGACTGTTGTTGCGCTTCGCTGGCCAGGCGTTGTTGCAGTTGGGCCGCCTGCTGACGGCTGCTGAACGGGCCGAGCTGGACGCGGTAAACATTGCCGTTGGCCGCCACTTTGCCCGGTACGCCAAACTGTTGGCTCAGGCTTTGCTGCCAGCTCTGGGCGCGCTCGGCGCTGCTCAACGCACCGACCTGCACCACGTAACCGCCGGAGGAGGAAGCGGCAGCCATGCCGGCAGCGGCAGCGCCGGCCGCGACCGGTGCGGCTACTGCGGCGGCTTCAGGCTCGGAACCTTCCAGCACCCCGGCCGGCACCGCGCTTGGCGCGCCGAGGAAACCACTGCGGCCGTTGGCGGCGTTGCCGGCGTTCGCAGGCGCGTCGTCATCGGTGCGCAGGGTGCTGTTATCAATAGGGCGCACCGCCGCGCCGCTGGCGACCGGCACGTCCTGTTGGATCGGGGTGCCCATGCCGCTGGAGCCAAGATCCGGGCGCGCCGGCAATGCGTAGCTCTGTTTCGCCACGATGGTGCCGATGGTGCCAGGGCCGCTCAGCGTGCCGTCCGGCGCCACGTTGATGAAATCGACTTTGACCTTGGTGTTGTTGGACAGGTTGAGGCGATCGGCGGCGGCTTTCGACAGATCGATGATACGGCCCTTGGTGTAAGGCCCGCGATCGTTGACGCGCACCACCAACTGACGGCCGTTGGCCAGGTTGGTGACGCGCACGTAGCTTGGGATCGGCAGCGTTGGGTGGGCCGCAGTCAGGCCATTAGGATCGAACTGCTCGCCCAGCGCGGTGGTGTTGCCGTTGGCTTCTTCGCCATACCAGGCCGCCAGGCCGGTCTGCGAGAAGTTCTGCGGATCTTTTACGATGCGGTAAGTATCGCCATTAACCTTATAATCCTGCATGTTATTAGGGTTATAGGGTTCATATTGAGGCTCGACGCCGCCGATTTCCACCACCGGGCCGTTGTACGGCTGCGGAGGGGCTTGCTGTTCCGTGGTCGGGGCGGTACAGGCGGAGAGCAACACCGCCGCGACGCCGATCCAAAGCCATTCCTTACGCATTACTCACCTCTTATAAACTTTTAGACAGCATTTTCCGATGCGTGTGGATCGACATGATGATGCCGAAACCGGCCATCAACACTATCAGCGCCGAACCCCCGTAACTGACCAGAGGCAAAGGTACGCCAACTACCGGCAAAATGCCACTGACCATACCGATGTTAACAAAGACATAAACGAACAAAATCAGCATCAAGCCGCCGACCATCACGCGGCCGAAGGTGGTTTGCGCCTTGGCGGCGATCATCAGCCCGCGAATGATCACCAGCAGGTAGAGCGCCAGCAGCACCAACACCCCGATCAGCCCCAGCTCTTCGGCCAACACGGCGAAGATAAAGTCGGTATGGCGCTCCGGCAGGAACTCCAGCTGCGACTGGGTGCCGTGCAGCCAGCCTTTGCCGGACAGGCCGCCGGAGCCGATGGCGATCTTGGATTGAATAATGTGATAACCGGCGCCGAGCGGGTCGCTTTCCGGATCGAGCAGCATCATCACGCGGTCGCGCTGATAGCCGTGCATCAGGAAGAACCACAGCACCGGGATAAAGGCCGCCAGCGCGACGGCGGCGACGGCGATCAGTTTCCAGCTCATGCCCGACAGAAACAGCACGAACAGGCCGGAGGCGGCGATCAGGATCGACGTGCCGAGATCCGGCTGCGCGGCCACCAGCAGCGTCGGCAGGAAGATCAGCACCAGCGCGATGGCGGTGTTTTTCAGCGAAGGCGGGCAGACATCGCGGTTCATAAAGCGCGCCACCATCAGCGGCACGGCGATCTTGGCGATTTCCGACGGCTGGAAGCGCACCACGCCGAGATCCAGCCAGCGCTGCGCGCCTTTGCTGATCTGCCCGAAGGCGTCCACCAGGATCAGCAAAATCACGCAGAAAATATACAGATAGGGCGCCCAGCTTTCGTATACGCGCGGCGGGATCTGCGCCATGACGGCCATCACGATCAGCCCCATGACGATCTGCCCGATCTTGCGCTCCATCATGCCGATGTCCTGGCCGCTGGCGCTCCACATCACGAAGGCGCTGTAGACCAGCAGAGCCAGGATCAGCAGCAGGAACGTCGGATCGATGTGGATTTTGGTCCAGATCGAGCCTTTTTGTTGGCTTTCAGTCATGTTCTACCTTAGTCACCTTCTACGCCAGGCGGCAGCGGGGCCTCGCTTGGCAATTGCGTATTGTTGTCGCCCAGCAGAATATGGTCGAGGATCTGGCGGGTGATGGTGCCCACCGCCGGACCGGAGCCGCCGTTTTCCAGAATGATGGCGACCGACACCGTCGGGTTGTTGAACGGCGCAAAGGCGGTCATCAGCTTGTGATCGCGCAGGTGCTCCGCCAGTTTATGGGCGTTGTAGGTTTCGTAACCGAAGACCTGTGCGGTGCCCGATTTCGCCGCGGCTTTATAAGATGCGTCCGCAAAGTACTTGCGCGCCGTCCCGTTCGGACGGTTGGCCACACCGTACATGCCGTCTTTGGCGATTTCCCAGAAGCCGGAGTGAATATCGCCGATCTGCGTGCTCTCTTCCTGTTTGAACGGCACCAGCGCGCCGTTGACGCGGGTGCTCTGCAGCAGGTGCGGCGTTTTGACGGTACCGTCGTTGATCAGGGTGTTCAGCGCCTTGGCCATCTGGATCGGCGTGGCGGTCCAGTAACCCTGGCCGATGCCCACCGGAATGGTGTCGCCCTGATACCATGGTTTTTTATAGCGTTTCAGCTTCCATTCGCGCGTCGGCATCAGGCCGGAGCGCTCTTCGGCCAGATCGATGCCGGTGTACTGGCCGTAACCGAATTTGGTCAGCCAGCTCGACAGCCGATCGATCCCCATATCATAGGCGACCTGATAGAAGTAGGTATCCGCGGATTCTTCCAGCGCTTTGGTGACGTTCAGGCGACCGTGACCCCATTTTTTCCAGTCGCGAAAGCGTTTTTCCGAGCCGGGCAGTTGCCACCAGCCGGGATCGAACACTACGGTGTTCTTGGTGATCACCCCGGCGCTGAGTGCCGACACGGCGATATAAGGTTTCACCGTCGACGCGGGCGGATAAACCCCCTGCGTGGCACGGTTGATCAGCGGACGATTCGGATCGTTCAGCAGACCCTGATAGTCCTTGCTGGAAATGCCGTCCACGAACAGGTTCGGATCGTAGCTCGGATTGGACACCATCGCCAGGATGGCGCCGGTGCGCGGATCGCTCACCACTACCGCGGCGCGGCTGCCAACCAGCAGCTGTTCGATATAGCGCTGCAGATCAAGATCGAGCGTCAGGTAGACGTCCTGGCCGGCGGAAGGCGGCTGCTCGTGCAATTGGCGGATCACCCGGCCGCGGTTGTTGACTTCAACCTCTTCGTAACCGGTTTTACCGTGCAGCGTGTCTTCGTAATAGCGTTCGATGCCCAGCTTGCCGATATCGTGGGTGGCGGCGTAGTTGGCCAGCTTGCCGTCTTTGTCCAGACGTTCAACGTCGCGGTCGTTGATCTTCGACACATAGCCGGTGACGTGGGTGAGGGCGGATCCGTAAGGATAGTAGCGGCGCTGATAGCCTTTCACTTCCACGCCGGGGAAGCGGAACTGATTGACCGCAAAGCGGGCGACCTGCACCTCGGTCAGCGCGGTTTTCACTGGAATGGAGACGAAACGGCGCGAGCGCTTGCGCTCTTTTTCGAAATTGGCGATGTCGTCGTCAGTCAGATCGACCACCGTGCGCAGCGCCTGCAGCGTGGCCTTGAGATCGTCGACCTTCTCCGGCATCAGCTCCAGCTGATAAATGGTGCGGTTGAGCGCCAGCGGGGTGCCGTTGCGATCGTAGATAATGCCGCGGCTGGGCGCGATGGGCACCAGTTTGATGCGGTTTTCGTTGGAGCGGGTGCGGTAATCCTCGACGCGGACCACTTGCAGATTATACAGGTTGGCGATCAGGATGCCGGACAGCACCAGGATGACCAGGAACGCCACCAGGGCGCGGCGTACAAACAGGGCGGATTCAGCCGTATAGTCGCGAAAAGGGTTACGTTCTATTTTCATCCCGCTGCTTTATTTCACTCTGTCACGGTCACCACCGGCTATTCCCGGTGGTAAGGATGATTTGTTGTAATACTCCAGGCGCGGTAGAGGCTTTCGGCCACCAGGACGCGCACCAAAGGATGCGGCAGCGTCAACGGAGAAAGTGACCAGCTCTGCTCGGCAGCGGCTTTGCAGGCGGGCGCCAGCCCTTCCGGGCCGCCGATCAGCAAGCTGACATTGCGGCCATCCTGCTTCCAGCGCTCAAGCTGCTGCGCCAGCTGCGGCGTTTCCCACGGCGTGCCTGGGATATCCAGCGTAACGATGCGGTTGCCTTTGCCCACCGCCGCCAGCATCTGTTCGCCTTCCTTGTCCAGAATGCGCTTGATGTCGGCGTTTTTGCCGCGTTTGCCGGCCGGGATCTCGGTCAACTCAAACGGCATGTCTTTGGGAAAGCGGTGCAGGTAATCCATAAAGCCGGTTTGCACCCAGTCTGGCATTTTGGTGCCGACCGCCACCAATTGCAGTTTCACCGCTTAGCTCCAGAGTTTTTCCAGCTCGTACAGGCGACGGCTTTCTTCCTGCATCACGTGCACGATCACTTCGCCCAGATCGACCACGATCCAGTCGGAGGCTTCCTGGCCTTTCATGCCGTACAGTTCCATGCCCGCGGCGCGGGATTCCTGCACCACGTGGCTGGCGATCGACATCACGTGGCGCGTTGAGGTGCCGGTGCAGATGATCATGCAATCGGTGATGCTGGATTTGCCCTGGACGTCCAGAGCGACAATGTCTTGGCCTTTCAGATCATCGATTTTATCGATGACGAAATCTTGGAGCGCTTTACCTTGCAAAGGTTCCCCCTCGGGTGTGTTCTGTTCAGTCGGCTGCGGCGGGCAAAATGCGCGCGCCGCGGCGTAACCGGATAATGGTTTCGGCAGGCTGCCGCTGAAAGCCAGCTAACTGGTGACTGCCCGGCCAGCTAAGGTTTCCGGGGTTTTCAGCGGATACCTGAAAAATAGCGGCGCAGTATATCACGCACCTTTCACTAGCGATATAAACCCTGCAACTCGATATAGCGCTGCACCGGGCGCGGCAGCAGGTCGTCGCAGTTGAGGCCCTGATGGCGGCGCTGGCGGATCTCGGTGGCGGAAATTTCCAGCTCCGGCGTATCGGCCAAATAGATATGGCCGTGCGGGCGACGGCTGAGCAGCGCCGGGTCGGCGGTGCGATGGCGTTCCAGCCACTGCTGCAGTTCCGGCGTGTCCATGCGATCGTTATAGCCCGGGCGCGCCAGCACCAGCAGGTGGCAGACGTCCAACAGCGCCTGCCAGCGGTGCCACTTATGCAGCGTCAGCAGTGAGTCCTGGCCAATAATAAACGCCAGCGGCTGGGCGGCGCCACGCTCTTTACGAATCGTTTCCAACGTCTCGATGGTGTAGGAGGGCGTGGTGCGGTGCAGTTCGCGATCGTCGACCGCAAACAGCGGGTTGCCGGCGATCGCCAGCTCGACCATCTTCAGGCGCTGTTGCGCATTGGCCTCCGGCTGCGGGCGGTGCGGCGGCACATGGTTAGGCAGCAGCGTGACGCGATTCAGGCCCACTTCGGCGGCCAGCGCCTCCACCGGCCGCAGGTGGCCGTAGTGGATTGGATCAAAGGTGCCGCCGAACAGCGCGTGCAAAACGGTGGGGTGTTCCGGGTTAGTGGGCATCGCTAAAACTCGTGGCCAGTGGTTTGCCGCACAGCAGCATCGACAGGGTTTCCAGTTCCGGCCAGACCGACTGGCCATAGTCCTGCTTGAGGGTCAGCTCGATTTGCGTCAGCAGCTGTACCGCCTGCTGCAGCTGGGGGCCGGACAGGCGTTGCAACGCCTGGGTCACCAGCGGGCGGCGGTTCTGCCAGACCTTGTGCTGATCGAACAGCGAGCGCAGCGGCGCGGAAGCCATGCGGCGCTGCAGCGTCAGCAACAGCAGCAGTTCGCGCTGCAGGGTGCGCAGCAGGATCACCGGCTCCACGTCCTCTTGCTGCAACTGCTGCAGAATATGCCAGGCGCGCTTGCTCTTGCCGGCCAGCAGGGCGTCCAGCCAGTGGAACGGCGTGAAGTGGGCGGCGTCGTTCACCGCCTGTTCGACGCGCGGCAGCGTGAGCTTGCCGTCCGGGTGCAGCAGCGACAGCCGCTCCAGCGCCTGCGACAGCGCCAGCAGGTTACCTTCGTAGCAGTAGCACAGCAGCTGATTGGCCGCGTCGTCCAACTCCAGTTTCATCGACTTGGCGCGCGCGGCGACCCAGCGCGGCAGCTGCGCCTGTTCAGGCGTCTGGCAACTGACGAGAGCGCCGTGCGGGCTGAGCGCCTTGAACCAGGCGCTGTTTTCCTGCGCTTTGGTGAGGCGCGGGCCGCGCAGGATCAGCAGAATATCCTCGTGCAGCAGCGTGGCGAGTTTGCTCAACTGCTCACCGATCGGCGCCGTCGGGCCGTTTTCCGGGAAGATCAGCAGCAGCGTCTGGCGGCTGGCGAACAGGCTCATCGCCTGGCAGATGCCGAAGATGGCGTCCCAGTCGGTATGGGCGTCGAGGGAAATGCTGTAGTGCTCGCTGAACTGCTGCTGTTGCGCGGCCTGCCGGAGTAAATCCTGGCTCTCCTGCAGCAGCAGCGGTTCATTGCCGCTCAATAAATAACAAGCGCGCAGCCCCTCACGGAGCTGCGCGGCAAGTTGTTCCGGATAAATACGGATCATTGTGCGGTTTGGCTTGCCGCTCGTTCGCCGGCGGCAGCGGCTTTCTGCCGGTTTTCTTCTTCCGCCGCATGCACGGTCAGCAGTTTACGCACCAGTTGCTGCGCCGCCTGCTCACGCATTTCCTGGCGAATGATCTCCTGCTCGGAGTCTTTGGCCAGCGCGGTCAGCGGGTTGTCGAAGAACGAACGGAACACTTTCACCGACAGCGGATACAGGTCGTGGCCCGGGAGCAGCACCTGCGCCTGCACGGTCAGCACCAGCTGGTACTCGGCGGTTTTACCGTCCTGGAAGATCGAGGCGGTATCCTGGCTTTCCGTCGCGCCGACGATGCGCAGGGAAGGCACGTCTTTACGCTTCGGATCGCTGACGATGGTCACGGCGTTCAAACGCAGCTGCTCACGCACCGCGCGCGTCAATGGCCCGTAAGGATCCGAACTGTCCAGGATCAGCGTTTTCATTTCATTAGGCACCTGCGTGGTGCCACGCAGGTGAAAACCGCAGCCGGCGGTGACCAGCACCGCCAACCCCAGCAACAGCGTCAGAATACGTTGTCGCACAACTCCTCCTTGTGTTAACCCACAACCAGGTTAAGCAGTTTGCCCGGAACGTAAATCACTTTGCGAATCGTGACGCCGTCCAGATATTTAGCCACCAGATGCTCTTCGGCAGCGCGCGCGCGCACTTGCTCTTCGGTCGCATCGGCAGATACGGTGATTTTAGCGCGAACCTTGCCGTTCACTTGCACCACCACCAGCTTGGAGTCCTCGACCATCGCCTGTTCGTCGGCAACCGGCCATGGCGCGGTGTCCACGTCGCCTTCGCCACCCAGCGCCTGCCACAGGGTGAAGCACACGTGAGGGGTGAACGGATACAGCATGCGCACCACGGCCAGCAGCGCTTCTTGCAGCAGCGCGCGATCCTGCTCGCTCTCCTGCGGCGCGCGGGCCAGCTTGTTCATCAGCTCCATCACGGCGGCGATTGCGGTGTTGAAGGTCTGACGGCGGCCGATATCGTCGGTCACCTTGGCGATGGTTTTGTGCAGATCGCGGCGCAGCGCTTTCTGATCTTCGTTCAGCGACGCCACGTTCAGCGGCTGTACCGCGCCTTTTTCCACGTGATCATAGGCCAGTTTCCACACGCGTTTCAGGAAGCGGTTAGCCCCTTCCACGCCGGATTCCTGCCACTCCAGCGTCATTTCTGCCGGTGAAGCGAACATCATGAACAGACGCACGGTGTCCGCGCCGTATTTTTCCACCATCTCCTGCGGGTCGATGCCGTTGTTTTTCGACTTCGACATTTTGCTCATGCCAGCATAGACCAGTTCACGGCCTTGCGGATCCGTAGCCTTGATGATGCGGCCCTTGTCGTCGCGCTCGACGGTGGCGTCAACCGGGGATACCCAGACGCGCTCGCCGCTGTTGCCGGTGTAGTAGAAGGCGTCGGCCAGCACCATGCCCTGACACAGCAGGCGCTTGGCCGGCTCATCGGAATCCACCAGGCCCGCATCGCGCATCAGCTTGTGGAAGAAGCGGAAGTACATCAAGTGCATGATGGCGTGCTCGATGCCGCCGATATATTGATCGACCGGCAGCCAGTAGTTGGCGGCGGCCGGATCCAGCATGCCCTGGTCATACTGCGGGCAGGTGTAGCGCGCGTAGTACCAGGAAGATTCCATAAAGGTGTCGAAGGTGTCGGTTTCGCGCAGCGCCGGCTGGCCGTCGACGGTGGTCTTCGCCCACTCAGGGTCGGCCTTGATCGGGCTGGTGATGCCGTCCATGACCACGTCTTCCGGCAGGATCACCGGCAGCTGGTCTTCCGGCGTCGGCATTACGGTGCCGTCTTCCAGCGTCACCATCGGGATTGGCGCACCCCAGTAACGCTGACGGGAAACGCCCCAGTCGCGCAGACGGTAGTTAACCTTACGCTGGCCTACGCCCTTGGCGACCAGTTTGTCGGCGATGGCGTTGAAGCCGGCTTCATTGTCCAGACCGTCGAACTCGCCGGAGTTGAACAGCGCGCCTTTGTCGGTCATCGCTTCGGCGCTCACGTCAGGCTGGCTGCCGTCGAGGTTCAGGATCACCGGTTTGATCGGCAAATCATATTTGGTGGCGAATTCCCAGTCGCGCTGGTCGTGCGCCGGTACCGCCATCACGGCGCCGGTGCCGTATTCCATCAGCACGAAGTTGGCGACCCATACCGGCAGCTTCTCGCCGCTCAGCGGATGGACCACGAACAGGCCGGTCGGCATGCCTTTCTTCTCCATCGTCGCCATTTCGGCTTCGGCCACTTTGGTGTTGCGGCATTCGTCGATGAACTCGGTCAGCGCCGGATTGTTGCGCGCGCCCTGTTGCGCCAGCGGGTGGCCCGCGGCGACCGCCACGTAGGTGGCGCCCATGAAGGTGTCCGGGCGGGTGGTGTAGACCGTCAGCTTCTCTTCGCTGTCCGCCACGTCGAAGGTGATTTCCACGCCTTCGGAGCGGCCAATCCAGTTGCGCTGCATGGTTTTCACCTGCTCCGGCCAGCTTTCAAGCGTGTCCAGATCGTTCAGCAGCTGATCGGCGTAAGCGGTGATTTTGATGAACCACTGCGGGATCTCTTTACGCTCGACCTTGGTGTCGCAGCGCCAGCAGCAGCCGTCGATAACCTGTTCGTTGGCCAGCACGGTCAGATCGTGCGGACACCAGTTCACCGCCGAAGTCTTCTTGTAGACCAGGCCTTTTTCATACAGCTTGGTGAAGAACCACTGTTCCCAGCGATAGTATTCCGGCTGGCAGGTGGCGATTTCGCGATCCCAGTCGTAGCCGAAGCCCAGCAGTTTCAGCTGGTTCTTCATGTATTCGATGTTGTCGTAGGTCCACGGGGCCGGCGCGGTGTTGTTTTTCACCGCGGCGCCTTCCGCCGGCAGGCCGAACGCATCCCAGCCGATCGGCTGCAGTACGTTTTTGCCCAGCATGCGCTGATAGCGCGAGATCACGTCGCCGATAGTGTAGTTACGAACGTGGCCCATGTGCAGTCGGCCGGACGGGTAAGGCAGCATGGATAGGCAGTAGTACTTTTCCTTGCTGTCGTCTTCGGTAACTTTGAAAGTCTGCTTCTCTTGCCAGTGAAGCTGTACGTTCGATTCTATGTCTTCTGGACGGTATTGCTCTTGCATGGCGGCCGGTGGTCCTGTAGGTGTAAACCGTTGCCCCGGTCAGAGGCAACGCAATGAACATTTAGTATTCGTAGATCCGCATAGCATAGCTGATAAGACCTCCCGGCAACAACTCCAAGCGCCTGACTCGGCACATTTAAAAAAAACGCCATCATGACGCGGCTCACAACCTGCGGATCCCGCGTCTTGCCAAGTGACATCAGTCATTTACGGCTAAAATAAGAACAAGTAGCTTAGGGGGGATCCCTACAGCCAAGTCCGGCGCAGCGTTTATCGAGGAGAGTCTATGAACAAGGTTGCTCAGTATTACCGCGAATTGGTGGCATCGTTGAGCGAACGCCTGAAAAACGGCGAACGCGATATCGATGAACTGGTGGCCAGCGCGGAGCGGCGCTTGAACGAGGCCGAAGATTTGACCCGCGACGAAGTGCGGCAGGTGACGCAGGCGGTGCGGCGCGATCTGGAGGAGTTCGCTCGCAGCTATCAGGAGAGCCGGGACGAGTTTACCGACAGCGTGTTTATGCGCGTGATCAAAGAGAGCCTGTGGCAGGAACTGGCGGATATCACCGACAAAACCCAGCTGGAGTGGCGCGAGGTGTTCAAGGATGTCAGCCACCACGGCGTTTACCACAGCGGTGAAGTGGTGGGGCTGGGCAATCTGGTGTGCGAGCAGTGTCACTACCATCTGGCGTTTTACACGCCGGAAGTGCTGCCGCTCTGCCCGAAATGCGGTCACGACCAGTTCCAGCGCCGGCCGTTTGAACCTTGATGACGTTCCCCGCCAGGGCGGGGAACGCTAAGGCCGGCGTTTAACGGAACAGTTTCTTCAGCAGGTTGCTCAGGAAACCGCCGCTGACGGTTGCCGGGGCAACGTCCGCCTGCGCCGGTGCGCTGGCCGGTACGGCGACGCCGGCCGGGATTTTTTGCACGACTGCGATGCGGCTGTCCTGGGCGGCTTTCTCCGCCGCTTCCGGGCCATAGGCGAAGCCTTCCGCCAGCACGAATTCAACGTCGGTGATGCCGATAAAGCCCAGGAACAACTTCACGTACGGCGTGATCAGATCCGTCGGCGTGTCGGCGTGGATGCCACCGCGGCTGGAGATGACGATCGCTTTCTTGCCCGTCACCAGCCCTTCGGCGCCGGCGGAGGTATAGCGGAATGTCTGGCCGGCGCGGGCGATAAGATCGAAGTAGATCTTCAGCTGCGTCGGGATGTTGAAGTTGTACATCGGGGCGCTGATGATCAGCGTGTCGTGCGATTTCAGCTCGGCAATCAGCTCATCGGACAGCGCCAGGGTGCTTTGCTGATGCGGCGTCAGCGGTTTGTCGCCGGCGGTAAAGCCGGCCATCACTTCACCATCCAGCTCCGGCAGCGTTGGGTTGGCCAAATCACGCACGGTAAACGTGTCTTCAGGGTGAGTTTCACGCCATTGTTCAACAAAAAAATCGACTAATTTTCCAGACTGGGAATATTCACCCAGAATGCTTGATTTCAGGACCAGTACGCGGCTCATTGGCTTATCTCCAGGCGAAGGCTAATCGGTAACGATGTCAGTCGGTGTAAATGCATGGTAGAGGCAAGCCATGAACAGTGATAGCGCAAAAATTCGCTGAGTTAAATCAAAAAAGTTGAATGAGGGGCGCGAGCGCGCCCCGATAGGATCAATAACGCGCTACGCGCTCGGCCAGCAGATCGATAAAGCCCTCGCGGTTGATGCCGGTCAGCACTTCCACGTTGGCCGCGTTGCCGGTTTGCTGGAAATAGTCCACCACCGTCATGCCGACGGTGTATTCCCCTTTGGTCTCCACGCCGACCCAGCGTTCAACGCCGGTGAACAGCTGTGGCGCCAGCAGCCAGGCGATGGTGCAGGGATCGTGCATCGCTGCGCCGGGCAGGCCGCGCGGATGGCTGAGGTACAGCGGCAGATAAAAATCGAGCATCTCCGCGACCGCCTGCGCGACCGGATTGTCTATCTGACGAATGCGCTCGATATCCTGCGGCAACACCAGCGCCTGATGGGTGACGTTCAGCCCGGCCATGGTCAGCGGCACGCCGGATTTCAGCACCATTTCGGCGGCTTCGGGATCGACGAAGATGTTGAACTCCGCCACCGGCGTAGTATTGCCGGCGTTCATGCCGCCGCCCATGAATACGATGCGCTCGATGCGGCTTTTCAACTCGGCATGCTGGGCCAGTAGCAGGGCGATATTGGTCATCGGGCCGGTCACCACCAGGGTTATCGGCTGCGGGCTGGCGCGCAGCAGGTCGGCGATCAGCTCGACGGCGCCGCGGGGATCGGGTTTGAGGGTCGGCGTCGGCAGGTGGGTGTTGCCCATGCCGGTTTTGCCGTGGACATAGTCGGCGATCACCAGCTCGCGCATCAGCGGGCCGCCGGCGCCGGCGGCGACCGGGATGTCCTCGCGCTGCATCAGGGTCAGCAGGCCCAGCGCATTATGCAGGGTTTTCTCCGGCGTCTGGTTGCCGGCGGAGGTGGTAATGGCTTTGACGTCCAGCTCCGGCGAACGCAGCGCCATGGCCAGCGCGATGGCGTCGTCGAGGCCGGGATCGCAATCGATGATAATAGGGCGGGGCATGTTCTTTCTCCTCTGTTTGTTATCCAGCGAGCATCGGATCAAAACCGGGGAGAAACAAGCGCTTTTAGTGCCGGGAGAAAAGATGCGCCCCTGGCGGGGCGCATCGAGAGCGTTTAGTGCAGGATCTTGGCCAGGAAGTCCTTGGCGCGGTCGGACTCGGGGTTGTTGAAGAAATCGTCTTTGTTGCGGTCTTCGACGATTTTGCCTTCGTCCATAAAGATTACCCGATTCGCCACCTTGCGGGCGAAGCCCATTTCGTGGGTTACCACCATCATGGTCATGCCTTCGTTCGCCAGTTCGACCATCACGTCCAGCACTTCGTTGATCATTTCCGGATCGAGCGCCGAGGTCGGTTCATCGAACAGCATGGCGATAGGATCCATGCACAGCGCGCGGGCGATGGCGACGCGCTGCTGCTGGCCGCCGGACAGCTGGCCGGGGAACTTGTTGGCATGGGCGGAGAGGCCGACGCGTTCCAGCAGCTTCAGGCCCTTCTCGCGTGAGGCGGTCTTATCGCGCTTGAGCACTTTCACCTGCGCCAGCGTCAGGTTGTCGATGATCGACAGGTGCGGGAACAGCTCAAAGTGTTGGAACACCATGCCGACTTTGGCACGCAGCTGCGCCAGGTTGGTTTTCTTGTCGTTGACCGGGGTGCCGTTCACCAGGATGCTTCCCTGCTGGATCGGCTCCAGGCCGTTGACGGTTTTGATCAGGGTGGATTTGCCGGAACCTGAAGGACCGCAGACGACGACCACTTCGCCTTTTTTCACTTCGGTGGTGCAATCGGTCAACACTTGGAAGTGACCGTACCACTTGGAAACATTTTTCAGGGATATCATCAAACAGTCCTTTTCTTCAAATAGCTTACCAGCGCAGAGGCGGCGAGGCTGATAACAAAATAGACAAAACCGGCGAACAGGATCATTTCAACCTGGGTGCCGTCGCGTTCGCCGATGGTCGACGCGGTGCGGAAGAAGTCGGCCAGGCTCAGTACGTAAACCAGCGAGGTATCCTGGAACAG
The DNA here is from genome assembly GCF_052168835.1 of Serratia sp. CY40230. Classification (NCBI taxonomy): domain Bacteria; kingdom Pseudomonadati; phylum Pseudomonadota; class Gammaproteobacteria; order Enterobacterales; family Yersiniaceae; genus Serratia; species Serratia sp. CY40230. The sequence continues at coordinate 690,771 of NZ_JBJNLX010000002.1, read as the reverse complement.
TACGATGCCCTGGGTCAGCAGCAGTGGCACCATAGCGCGGAACGCCTGCGGCAGGATCACCAGCCGCATGGACTGCCAGTGGGTCATGCCCAGCGCCAGCGCGGCGGAGGATTGGCCACGTGAGATGCTGATGATACCGGCGCGGATGATTTCCGAGTAATAGGCCGCTTCAAACAGGGAAAAGGCTACCATAGCCGAGATCAGGCGAATATCGGTTTTCGGCGACAGCCCTAGAACCTGTTGTAATAAGCTTGGAACCACCAGATAGAACCACAGCAGCACCATCACCAGCGGCACCGAACGGAACAGGTTGACGTACAGGGTGGCGAACCAGCTTATCGGCTTGAACGGCGACAGACGCATCACCGCCAGCACGGTGCCCCACAGGATGCCGACCACGATGGCGGTCACGGTGATCTTCAGCGTGATCACCATGCCTTGCAGCAGATAAGGGAAGCTTGGGACGATCGACGCCCAGTCAAATTCGTACATTATTTACTCCCCAGGTTGCCAGGCAACTGCACTTTCTTTTCGACCAGACGCATAAACAGCATGATAACGGCGTTGATGCCGATATAAGCCAGCGTGATGGCGGTAAAGGATTCATAGGCGTGTGCGGAGTAATCCAACAGCTTGCCGGCCTGTGCGGCCATGTCCACCAGGCCGATGGTGGAGGCGATGGCGGAGTTTTTGACCAGGTTGAGCATCTCCGAGGTCATCGGCGGCACGATCACCCGGTAGGCGTTCGGCAGCAGCACGTAGCGGTAGGTTTGCGGCAGCGTCAGGCCCATCGCCAGCCCGGCGGCTTTCTGGCCGCGCGGCAGGGACTGAATGGCGGCGCGCACCTGTTCGCAAACGCGGGCGGCGGTAAACAGCCCCAGGCAGAGCATGGAAGAGACGAAGAACTGCACGTTGGGATCCAGCTCGGTTTTGAACCAGGTGCCGATATTGGCCGGCAGCAGCTCGGGGATCACCAGATACCAGGTAAAGAATTGCACGATCAGCGGCACGTTGCGGAACAGTTCGACGTAACAGGTGCCGAGGGTGGAAAGAAAGCGGTTAGGCACGGTACGCAAGATACCGAACAGTGAACCGACGAAGAAAGCGATAATCCAGGCACAGACGGAGAGGGCCACCGTGACCTGAAAGCCGGACCAGATCCAGCCGAGGTAAGTGGTGTTCCCAAACGGGGCCTGCTGCAGGAAGATACCCCAGTTCCAATCTATTGACATAACAAACTCCGATAAACGGGCGCAGGGCGCCGAAGAGTGATGACTTGATGAGCGCCGATCGCCGCGCGGCCAGTCTGGCTGGCTTGTTGTGTACGGGTGTCGGTGATGCGCCTTGGGGAAAATGAGGGAGGGGAACGGCCCCCCTCATTCCTGTCTGTCCCAGTCATCAACTGGGCCGGTTTGGCCTGGCGGCCGCCCCGGCTTTTGTTCTATTTAGTTCAACGCTTTGTCGTTTGGCTCTTTGAACAGTTGCTTCATGTCGTCTGACAGTTCGAAGTTCATGTTGAGGTTTTTCGGTGGAATAGGCTGCTTGAACCATTTCTCAAACCACTTGGCCGCTTCACCGGAGGTTTGCGCCTGGGCGATGGTGTCATCGACCAGCTTTTTAAACTCAGGATCGTCTTTGCGCAGCATGCAGCCGTAGGCCTCTTTCGACTGCGGCGTGCCGATGATTTCCCACTGATCCGGTTTCTTGGCCTTGGCGCGTTCGCCCGCCAGCAGGGCATCATCCATCATGAAGGCCACGGCGCGGCCGCTTTCCAGCGTGCGGAAGGAATCGCCGTGGTCTTTGGCGCTGATGATGCGCATGTTCATCTTGTCGCTGTCGTTCAGCTTGTTCAGCAGCACTTCGGAGGTGGTGCCGGAGGTGACCACCACCGGTTTGCCGGCCAGGTCTTTAAAGTCTTTGATGTCGGAGCCTTTTTTCACCAGCAAGCGGGTGCCGACCACGAAAATGGTGTCGGAGAAGGCGGCCTGTTTCTGGCGCTCGAGGTTATTGGTGGTGGATCCGCACTCGAAATCATAGGTGCCGTTTTGCAGCAGCGGGATGCGGTTCTGCGAGGTAATCGGCAGCATTTTCACCTGCAGATTCGGCGCATTCAGCTTTTTCTTAACGGCTTCAACGATTTGGTTGGAGTAGTCCTGAGAGTAGCCCACAACTTTTTGTTGGTTGTCGTAGTAGGAGAACGGCACTGACGATTCGCGGTGGCCGACAACGATCACGCCATTGTCTTTGATTTTCTTCAGCGTACCGGTCAGGTCTTCCGCATGCGCCACGCTACCTGCCGCACCGAGCAGCAGTAACGATAACGCCAATTTACGCATTTGCATGGTCCAACTCCTTTGCTGTTGTTGTGGCTCTGACTAAAGAGCGTCAGGTTAAATCGACTGTTTATTGCTCAAGTTATAAAGATAGTCTTATGAACTGAACGCTGTTAAAAAATAACCGATTGTGAACACCTTGAAACTAAAATGTTTCATTTTTTGAGACGCCGCGCGCACCAAATCAATGCAACAAAACGTCGGCGCACCCGCGTGGTGCGCTTAATGCACCCAAAATGTGCGCAGGTGCGACAAAACGTCAGCAAAAGTAAACCGGCGCGCGATGTCGCCATAGATAAAAGCAAGGAGTGTGCCAGCCGCGTTGATTTAACGACGTTTTCTGACTGAGGCGGGGATATTGACGGGAACGCGGGGCGCGGCGGGCGCGCCCCGGCGAAGAGGATTATTTGCGGCGCAAGCCCAACATCAGCGCCCAGCCGCCCAGCAGCAGGGTAATCACCCACAGCGGTGTGGCGCCGAAACGCGCATAAGGCGTGACGCCGGTGGTCGGCGTGACCTTCACTTCGAGCACCTGGCGGGTAAACTGCGGGATCTCGGCGGTCACCTCGCCGTTGGCATCCACCGCGGCGGTGACGCCGTTATTGGTGCTGCGCAGCAGCGGCCGGCCGAGCTCCAGCGCCCGCATGCGCGCCATCTGGAAGTGCTGCCACGGGCCGATGGAGTGGCCGAACCAGGCGTCGTTGGAGATGGTCAGCAGGAAGTTGGTGTCCGGGCGGAAGTTATCGCGCACCTGCTGGCCCAGCACGATCTCGTAACAGATGGCCGCCGTCAGGTTGTAGCCGCGTACGCTGAGCTGCGGCTGCACGTAGTCGCCGCGGCTGAAACCGGACATCGGCAGATTGAAGAACGGTGCGATAGGGCGCAGCAGTTCACCCAGCGGCACAAACTCGCCGAACGGCACCAGGTGATGCTTGTTGTAGCGATCTTTGGCCGGGTAGCTGTACGGCGTCGGTTCGCCCAGCACGATGGCGCTGTTGTATTCCTGCACGCCTTGTGGGGTGGCGCGCGCATCGACGATGCCGGTGATCAGGCTGCTGTTCTTCGCCCGCATCAGGTCATCCATCATGGTCAGGAAGCCGTTCTGACGCGGCTCGAAGTCAGGGATGGCGGACTCTGGCCAGATGATGATCGGCGCCTTGCCCATGTAGGGGCGGGTTTCGTCCAGATAGGTTTGCAGCGTGCTGAGCAGAATGCTCGGATCCCACTTCATTGACTGGGGAATGTTGCCTTGCACCATGGCGACGTTCACCGCTTTCTCCGGCTGCGGGGTAAACCACTGCAGCTGGCGCAGCGGCCACGGCAACAGCAGCAGCGCGGCGGCGATCACGGCTGCCGACAGGCGCCGTTGATTGACGGCGTACACCAGCAGGCCGGCGATGGCCATCAGCACAAAGGTGATGGCGTCAACACCCAGCAGCGGCGCGATGCCCTTCAGCGGGCCGTTGATCTGGCTGTAGCCGAACTGCAGCCACGGGAAGCCGGTCAGCACCCAGCCGCGCAGGAATTCGGTCACCTGCCACAGCGCCGGCGCGGCGATGGCCAGCCGCCACCAACTGGTGGTCGGCCACAGGCGCGTCAGCAGCCCGGCGAACAGCCCGGTGTACAGCGACAGGTAAGCGGCGAGCAGCACCACCAGGAAGACGTTGACGGCGAACGGCATGCCGCCGAAATCGGCGATGCTGACATACACCCAGTTGATGCCGCTGCCGAACAGCCCGAAGCCCCAGACAAAGCCGAGCAGGGCGGACTGTTTGGTGGTGCGATTGAGGGTAACGGCCAGCAGGCCGAACAGGGAGACGATGGCCGCGGGCCAGAAGTCGTAGGGCGAGAACGCCAGCGTCCCGCCGGCACCTGACAACAGCGCCAGCAGGGCGCGAACCCGCTGGCGTTCAAGTAATGAGGCTTTAGCCATGTTGGATTTAATCTTCCAGTTTCGGTGGTGGAGAATCGTCCGGAATTTTTACATGAACCTGGATGATACGTCGACTGTCGGCCATGGCAACTTTAAATAGGTAACCTTCGATTTCAATGGTTTCCCCGCGCGCCGGCAGGTGGCCGAAGGCCTGCATCACCAGACCGCCGATGGTATCGACCTCGTCATCGCTGAAGTGGGTGCCGAAGGCTTCGTTGAAGTCTTCGATCGGGGCCAGCGCGCGCACGGTGTACATGTGGCGGCTGAGCTGGCGGATATCCAGATCGTCTTCGTCGTCGTATTCGTCTTCGATCTCGCCGACGATCAGTTCCAGGATATCTTCGATGGTGACCAGGCCGGACACGCCGCCGAATTCGTCAATGACAATCGCCATGTGATAGCGCTGGGAGCGGAATTCTTTCAGCATCCGGTCGACGCGCTTGCTTTCCGGCACCACCACCGCGGTGCGCAGCACCTTGTCGATGCTGAACGGCTCGGAATCTGCGCGCATGAACGGCAGCAGATCCTTGGCCATCAGGATGCCTTCGATGTGATCTTTGTCTTCGCTGATCACCGGGAAACGCGAGTGGGCGGAGTCGATAATCACGTCCAGGCACTCTTCCAGCGTCTGGTTGCGCTTGAGTGTCACCATCTGGGAGCGGGGGATCATGATGTCGCGCACGCGCTGTTCGGCGATATCCATCACGCCTTCCAGCATGTCGCGGGTATCGGGATCGATCAGGTCGTTTTGTTCGGAATCGCGGATCAGCTCGACCAGATCGCCACGGTTTTTGGGCTCGCCGTGGAACAACTGGTTAAGGATAAGAGTAAAGAACCCCTTCTTGGGACTGGGGCTGTCATTGCTTTGTGAATGGTCGTCGCTCATGGCGTTTTCGTTACTGTCACTCATGTCAGAGTTAAGGGGCGTCAGCGACAGCCCCGCGAGGGGCTGTAGGGTAAACGGCTGACGTCAGACGGGGTCTTTTTCCGCCAGGTACGGATCAGGATAGCCCAGTCCGTGCATGATTTCGGTTTCCAAAGACTCCATTTCTTCGGCTTCATCGTCTTCGATGTGGTCATACCCTAGCAGATGGAGGCTGCCGTGGACAACCATATGCGCCCAGTGGGCCTCCAGCGCCTTGCCTTGCTCAATCGCTTCCTGTTCAACCACCTGGCGGCAGATGATCAGATCGCCGAGCAGCGGCAGCTCGATGCCCGGCGGGGCTTCGAACGGGAAAGAGAGCACGTTGGTCGGTTTGTCTTTGCCGCGGTAGGTCAGGTTCAGCTCGTGGCTTTCCGCTTCGTCCACCAGACGCACGGTCACCTCGGCCTCTTCCTGAAATTGCGGCAGCACGCCTTCCAGCCAGCGCTGGAAGGTGGCCTCGTCCGGCAGGCCGTCGCTGCTTTCACAGGCAATCTGCAAATCCAAAATCACCTGGCTCATGGTGTCTCCTGCTCGGAGGCGGCGAGCGCCTCGCGCTTACGTTGTTCGGCAATCGCGTCTTTGCGTTTCTGTTCGGCCGCTTCCCAGGCCTCATAGGCGATGACCACGCGGGCCACCACCGGGTGGCGCACCACGTCTTCGCTGTGGAAGAAGTTGAAGCTCAGCTCTTCCACGTCCGACAGCACTTCCACCGCGTGGCGCAGGCCGGATTTCTGGTTGCGCGGCAGGTCGATCTGGGTGACGTCGCCGGTGATGACCGCCTTCGAGTTGAAACCGATGCGCGTCAGGAACATCTTCATCTGTTCGATGGTGGTGTTCTGGCTCTCATCCAGAATGATAAAGGCGTCGTTCAGCGTGCGGCCGCGCATATAGGCCAGCGGCGCGACTTCGATCACGTTGCGTTCGATGAGCTTCTCCACGCGCTCGAAGCCCAGCATTTCGAACAGGGCGTCGTACAGCGGGCGCAGATAAGGATCGACCTTCTGGCTCAGATCGCCCGGCAGGAAGCCCAGCTTTTCGCCGGCTTCGACCGCGGGACGGGTCAGCAGAATGCGGCGAATTTCCTGGCGTTCCAGCGCATCCACCGCGGCGGCGACCGCCAGGTAGGTTTTGCCGGTGCCCGCCGGGCCGATGCCGAAGGTGATGTCGTGATCGAGAATGTTGGCGATGTATTGCGCCTGGTTAGGCGTGCGCGGTTTCACCATGCCGCGCTTGGTTTTAATGGTGACCGCCTTGCCGTAATCCGGCACGCTGTCGGCCACCTGTTCCAGCACCCGGCTCTCTTTGATCGCCAGATGGATTTGCTCCGGATCGATATCCGGGATCACGCCGCGAATCGGCGCGGTATCCACGTAAAGATGGCGCAGGATATCGGCGGCGGCGACCACGCACAGGTTCTTGCCGACCAGCTTGAAACGGTTGTCGCGGCGATTGATTTCGATGCCCAATCGGCGCTCGAGTTGCTTGATGTTGTCATCAAACGGGCCGCACAGGCTGAGCAAACGCTGGTTGTCTGCGGGCTCTAACAAAATTTCTTGTGTTGCGACGTTCAAACTATTCCTCTAGGTCACATCGGGCCTGGTTGATGTCACATAGCGCGTCCGGGACGCGCGCGTTCAGGACGAGCCTGAATACTCTCTTTCTTGAATTATTCATGGTGCGCCGCAACGGCGCAAGTTTACCGCTGATCTATCTGTGCGCCGTCGGCGGAATTCAAGGGAAGACAAGGAAAAAACGCGGCGGGGCGCAAAGCCCGCCGCGTCATCACAGGACAAGACAGCTGGGAATCAGTTCTTTTTCACGAATTCGGATTTCAGTTTCATCGGGCCGAAACCGTCGATTTTGCAGTCGATGTTGTGATCGCCTTCCACCAGACGAATGTTTTTCACCTTGGTGCCGATTTTCAGCATCGAGGAACTGCCTTTGACCTTCAGGTCCTTGATCACGGTGACCGCGTCGCCGTCCGCCAGCAGGTTGCCGTTGGCGTCTTTGACGATCAGCGCGTCCTGATCTTCCGCCGGGGCGCTGTCGCTCCACTCATGGGCGCACTCAGGGCAGATGAACAGGGCATTGTCCTGGTAGGTGTATTCGGAGTTGCACTTCGGGCAGTGTGGGAGTTGCATGTTATGTCGCCTCTTCAACAATAAAAAAATAAAAAAAGAACATCACCGGGCGCGGACGCCCGGCGGAGAAACGGTAAGGAGTAGCGCGAACGGGCGGCGATAAGGCGGCCGCCGCGGCGTCAGGGCTGGTAAATGCCGACGCCCAGCGCGTTTTCTTTGCGGGTACGGGCGATCACCGACTGCGGGGATTCATGTACGCGCAGATCCATCTGCTGCTCGGTGCGCACCACTGCGCCACGCAGGGTGTTGGTCAGCACCTCGGTAATTTCCACGTCGACAAACTGGCCGATCATGTCAGGCGTGCCTTCGAAGTTTACCACACGGTTGCATTCCGTGCGCCCGGCCAGTTCCATCACGCTTTTGCGCGAGGTGCCTTCCACCAGAATGCGCTGGACGGTGCCGAGCATGCGGCGGCTGAACTGCAGCGCCTGCTGGTTGATGCGATCCTGCAGAATGTACAGCCGCTGCTTTTTCTCTTCTTCGCTGACGTCGTCAACCATGTCCGCCGCCGGGGTGCCCGGGCGCGACGAATAGATGAAGCTGAAGCTGACGTCGAAGTTGACGTCGGCGATCAGGTTCATGGTCTGTTCAAAGTCGGCCTGGCTCTCGCCCGGGAAACCGACGATGAAATCGGAGCTGAGCTGAATGTTCGGGCGCGCCTTGCGCAGCTTGCGGATAATCGCCTTGTACTCCAGCGCGGTATGCGCGCGTTTCATCATGGTCAGGATGCGATCCGAACCGCTCTGCACCGGCAGATGCAGGAAGCTGACCAGCTCCGGCGTGTCTTCGTACACCGCGATGATATCGTCGGTGAACTCGATCGGGTGGCTGGTGGTGAAGCGAATGCGATCGATGCCGTCGATGGCCGCCACCAGGCGCAGCAGTTCGGCGAACGAGCAGATATCGCCGTCATGCGTGGCGCCGCGGTAAGCGTTGACGTTTTGGCCGAGCAGGTTGACCTCGCGCACGCCCTGCGCCGCCAGTTGGGCGATTTCGAACAGCACGTCGTCGCTCGGCCGGCTCACTTCTTCACCGCGGGTGTAAGGCACCACGCAGAAAGTGCAGTATTTGTTGCAGCCTTCCATGATCGACACGAACGCGGTCGGGCCTTCGGCGCGCGGTTCCGGCAAACGGTCGAATTTTTCGATCTCCGGGAAGCTGATATCAACCACCGGGCTGCGGGTGCCCTGAACGTGGTTGATCATTTCCGGCAGGCGGTGCAAGGTCTGCGGGCCGAATACCACGTCGACGCAGGGCGCGCGGCTGCGGATAAGCTCCCCTTCTTGCGAGGCCACGCAACCGCCGACCCCGATGATGACAGACGGGTTCTTTTCTTTCAGCAAGCGCCAGCGCCCCAGCATGGCGAAAACTTTCTCCTGCGCTTTTTCGCGGATCGAGCAGGTGTTCAGCAACAGCACGTCCGCTTCTTCGGCGTTGTCGGTCCACTCGAAGCCGTGCGTGCTGTTCAACAGGTCGGCCATTTTCGATGAATCGTACTCATTCATCTGGCAGCCCCAGGTTTTGATATGTAGTTTTTTCGTCATTGACTTGCCATTACTCAGTGCGGAGCGAAAGTTGCGTTACGCGACATGCAGGGCGCGTATTGTAATCATTTGCCGCCGTTGTGACCAGCGCGGGGGAAAATGGCACGCAACCTGAAGCCGACGCGAAAATCCGGTACACTGCGCAAAACGCCATGCCGGGTGGGATGGCGAGCATTCACACAGAAAACATAGCCAATATGAAGACATCTCAAAATCGGTATGACGCGGTGGTGGTGGGCGGCGGCATGGTCGGCGCGGCGGCGGCCCTCGGGCTGGCGCAGGCGGGCTGGTCGGTGGCGTTGCTGGAACATCAGGCGCCGCAGGCGTTCGAGGCGCAAAGCCCGCCGGACCTGCGCATTTCCGCTATCGGCTGCACCTCGGTGGGGCTGTTGAAACAGCTCGGCGCCTGGCCGGCCGTGACGGCGATGCGCACGGCGCCGTATCGCCGGCTGGAGACCTGGGAATGGGCATCGTCGCGGGTGGCGTTCGATGCGCTGTCCCTGGGGCTGCCGGAGCTGGGCTTTATGGTGGAAAACCGTATTCTGCAGCTGGCGCTGTGGCAGCAGTTCGCGCAGTGCGCCAATTTGACGCTGCTGTGCCCCGCCAGGCTGCAATCGCTGCAGCGGGCGGGCAAGGCCTGGCAGCTGACGCTAGACAGCGGTGAAACGCTGCAGGCGCGGCTGGTTATCGGCGCCGATGGCGCCAACTCGCAGGTGCGCAAGCTGGCGGCGATCGGCACCAACGGCTGGCAGTATCGTCAGGCGTGCATGTTGATCACCGTCGATACCGGCGCGCCGCAGCAGGATGTGACCTGGCAGCGCTTCTTCCCGTCCGGGCCGCGCGCCTTCCTGCCGCTGTACGACAGCTGGGCATCGCTGGTGTGGTATGACAGCCCGCAGCGCATTCGCCAACTGCAGGCGATGCCGCCGGCGCAGCTGGAGCGCGAGATCGCCACCGCTTTTCCAGCGCGGCTGGGCCCGGTCAAGGTGCACGCCGCCGGATCGTTCCCGTTGACGCGGCGTCATGCGCAGCGTTACGTGCTGCCGGGGTTGGCGCTGCTGGGGGATGCGGCGCATACCATCAACCCGCTGGCCGGGCAGGGCGTCAATCTGGGATATCGCGACGTGGATGCCTTGCTGAGCGTGTTGAGCGAAGCGCGGGAGCAGGGAGAGGACTGGAGCAGCGAGGCGGTGCTGCTGCGCTATCAACGCCGCCGCCGTACCGACAATCTGCTGATGCAGAGCGGCATGGATCTGTTTTATACCGCCTTCAGCAATAATCTGGCTCCGCTGAACGTGGCGCGCAATCTGGCGCTGATGGCCGCGCAGCGGGCGGGCAAGCTGAAAGAACATGCGTTGAAGTACGCCTTGGGATTGTAACCGACAGGGCTCAGCGGCGGCTGGGCCTATTCAGGATGGCTGAACGCCAGACAGCAAAAAGCCCGCCGAAGCGGGCTTTTCTAAATATGGCTGGGGTGCCAGGATTCGAACCTGGGTATGCTGGTATCAGAAACCAGAGCCTTACCGCTTGGCGACACCCCAATTATGGTGGCTACGACGGGATTTGAACCTGTGACCCCATCATTATGAGTGATGTGCTCTAACCAGCTGAGCTACGTAGCCGATGTTACTTTTTACTTCTTTGATTTGCAAGCAGTTTGTTATGGCTGGGGTACCTGGATTCGAACCAGGGAATGCCGGTATCAAAAACCGGTGCCTTACCGCTTGGCGATACCCCACCTGCAAACAAATCTTATGTTGAAACCCCGTTCCCGAAAGAATATGGCTGGGGTACCTGGATTCGAACCAGGGAATGCCGGTATCAAAAACCGGTGCCTTACCGCTTGGCGATACCCCATCAACATACTGCGCCGACGATGAAGAGAAATGGTGCGGGAGGCGAGACTTGAACTCGCACACCTTGCGGCGCCAGAACCTAAATCTGGTGCGTCTACCAATTTCGCCACTCCCGCAAATGCAAAAAAGAGATGGTGGCTACGACGGGATTCGAACCTGTGACCCCATCATTATGAGTGATGTGCTCTAACCAGCTGAGCTACGTAGCCCTCTTTTTTTTGCTTTGCCTTCATCGGCGTTGCGGGGCGCATTATGCGTATATGACCGATTTGCGTCAACAAGTTTTTTCCCGAAAAAGCGCCCGGAAGCGCCGTTTGTCTGGGTTGTGAACATTATGGCGATAAAATCGGCAATTCAGGCAGTTGGCGGGCGGAAAAGGCAACAAAAAGGCGGGCCAAAAGGCCCGCCTCAAGGGAAAACGCCGCGCGTTTATTTATAGGCGGCCTGGTGCACGCCGACGGCGCGGCCGGAAGGATCGTCCATCTTCTTGAACGATTCATCCCATTCGATGGCCTTGGCGGACGAGCAGGCGACGGACGGGCCGCCCGGCACGCATTCGGCGGCGCTCGGCAGCGGGAACAGCTCTTCGAAGATCTCGCGGTACAGGTAGCCTTCTTTCGAGGTCGGCGTGTTGTACGGGAAGCGGAAACGCGCGGTTTCGAGCTGTTGATCGCTGATTTGCTGCGCAGCCACCTCTTTTAGCGTGTCGATCCAGCTGTAACCGACGCCGTCGGAGAACTGCTCTTTCTGGCGCCAGGCCACGCTGGCCGGCAAATAGGACTCGAAACATTCGCGAACGATGTGTTTTTCCATTTTGCCGTTGCCGCACATTTTATCTTTCGGGTTGATGCGCATCGCCACGTCGAGGAATTTCTTGTCCAGGAACGGCACGCGGGCTTCGACGCCCCAGGCGGACATCGCCTTGTTGGCGCGCGCGCAGTCGAACATGTGCAGCGCCAGCAGTTTGCGTACGGTCTCTTCGTGGAATTCGCGGGCGTCCGGCGCCTTATGGAAGTACAGGTAGCCGCCGAACACTTCGTCCGCGCCTTCACCGGAAAGCACCATCTTGATGCCCATCGCCTTGATTTTGCGCGACATCAGGTACATCGGCGTCGAGGCGCGAATGGTGGTGACGTCGTAGGTTTCGATGTGATAAATCACGTCGCGGATGGCGTCCAGGCCTTCCTGTACGGTGAAGTGGATTTCATGGTGCACGGTGCCCAGATGGTTGGCCACCTCTTGCGCGGCGCGCAGATCCGGCGAGCCCTCCAGGCCGACGGCGAAGGAGTGCAGCTGTGGCCACCAAGCCTCGCTGCGTTCCTGATCTTCCACGCGGCGCGCGGCGTACTTCTTGGTGATCGCCGAAATGACCGAGGAATCCAGCCCGCCCGACAGCAGCACGCCGTAAGGTACGTCGGACATCAGGTGGCTTTTCACCGACTCTTCCAGCGCGGTGCGCAGGGCGGCGGCGTCGGTCACGTTGTCCTTGACGCTGTCGTAATCGAACCAGTCGCGGCGATAATATTCACGAATCTCACCGTCCTGGCTCCACAGGTAGCTGCCGGCCGGGAATTCCTTGATGGTGCGGCACACCGGCACCAGCGCTTTCATTTCCGAGGCGACGTACAGGTTGCCGTGCTCGTCGTGGCCCATGTACAGCGGAATGATGCCCAGGTGATCGCGGCCGATCAGGTAGGCGTCTTTTTCGGTGTCATACAGGGCGAAGGCGAACATGCCTTGCAGATCGTCGAGGAAGTCCGGGCCTTTCTCCTGATACAGCGCCAGGATCACTTCACAGTCGGAGCCGGTCTGGAACGCGTAGCGGTCGCTCAGCTGTTGGCGCAGCGCCTGGTGGTTGTAAATTTCGCCGTTGACCGCCAGAACGTGGGTGTGCGCAGCGTTGTACAGCGGTTGAGCGCCGTTGTTGACGTCGACGATCGACAGGCGTTCGTGAGCCAGAATGGCTTTGTCGCTGGCGTAAACGCCGGACCAATCCGGGCCGCGGTGGCGCATCAGACGTGACAGCTCCAGCGCTTTCTTACGCAGTTCAACGGGATCGGACTTCAGATCGAGCACACCGAAAATAGAACACATACAACTCTCCTAACGGGCTTTTATGACTGTGATGTTGTTTTTTACTGTTATGGGCAGCATTGCCGATTTATCAGCGATAACCCGGTTTTGCTGCGCTGTGGTTATGAAAATGCGCCAAAAGCTGCGGGAGATGCAAGCGTTTTAGCCATGCGTTGAGAAATAGTTGTTTGCTTAGGTGTGGTTTTTAACGGATGTTCAGTTATCGACGTGAAAAATTATCGATTATGCAATTTTTAGCGTGATGGCGGGATTGCCGGCCAGTTTGGCCGGCAATCGATTAGCGATTAGGCGATGAGCTGCCACAGGGTGAAGGCGGCGTCCGGCGTCCAGCCGGCGTTGGAGGTGTGCGCCTGGATACAGGTATATTTCTTGCCTTTATAGCTCACCACGTCGCCAGCCTTGTAACTGTGGTTGTTCTGCCACTCGGGCGCCCCCGGATCGGGCGGCGTGCCGTCGTTGGCGGTTTTGACCGCCAGCGCGCTGCTCGGCAGCGAGGTATTGCCCTGGCTATCGGTCGCGGTAACGAAGTAGCTGTACTGGGTCGCCGGCGTCAGACCGCCGTCGGCCAGCGACAGACCGGCGGTCTGGCCGATCGGGTTGCCGTTGCGGTAGACGGTGTAACTGGCGATCGGGAAAGCGCCGGTGGCGGCGGCCCAGCTCAGTTTCAGCGAGGTGGCGCCCAGCTCGGCGACCGTCAGCGCCGTCGGCGCATTAGGCTTTCCCGGCGGTGGGGTGACGCCGCCCTGAATCAGCGGCGCATAGCGGGTTTTGAACTCCCAATTGTAGGCGACGCCGGCTTTGCTCTTGCCGTTGTCCCAGTTGATTGACCAGGTCATCAGGCCCTTGATCGACAGGTTTTTGGCGTCGAGACGCGAGAAAGCGTTATACACCGCCTGTTTGTCGATCACGTAGCCAGTGGCGGCGGCATCGTTGTTGCTTGGCAGGCCGATGACGAATTTCGCCGCCGGGATCTTCGCATAGCCGCGGGTGCCGGTGACCAGGCTTTCCGTCAGGTAGTAGAGGAAGTCCTCTTTCATGGCGTCGTTATTCTGCGTGATCCAGGCATTGAGTTCATCCACCCAAATACCGTCGCCGCCCTGGTTATAATATTGCGGCGCGATAAAGTCGTAATAGCCTTCGAGGGCATTAATATAATCCAGGTAGATGCCGTTGGTGCGTAAATACGGGAATTCCGGCGCCATGCTGATAATAAAGTTTTTTCCCTGCGCGGCGTAATGGTCTTTTACTTTTTTCAACGCCGCAGGCAAGACGGTTTTATTATTGGCGGCGCCGATCGCCGCCTGTTCCAGATCGATATCCAGGCCGTCGAAGCCATAGACTTCCACCAGGCGAATAATCTCGTCTTTCAGCTTGTCTTCGTCGCCGGTTTTCAGCTCGATATGCGCGTCTGCGCCGCCGAGGGAGATCAGCACCGCGCGGCCCTGGCTGTTCAGCACGCCCACCTGGCGGCGGAACTCGGTGTCGGACAGGTTGTAAGGCTTGAAAGTCGGGATGCCCTGGCCTTTCATAAAGGCGACGGCCACCACGTTGTATTCGGCGGGAATGTCGGTCAGGTTCATATTGGCGAACTGCCCTTGCTGGTAGCCGTCACTGGCGCCGGCGGCCCAGTTGTGCCAGAAACCCATCAGGATCTTTTTATTGGCGATAGACGGCATAATGGCCGCGTCATCGGCGGCGACGGCATTAATAGTGTTATTTGTGCTCATGGTAGCCTCATTAATTAGGGGTAAGAGTTTTCCGCTCGCCGGCAATATCAGCTATTGGCGGGGCGTAACGTTATAATGAGGATTTTTAGCGCAGGCAGGCTGAAACCTTTTACGGCCATGAACGAATTAAATTCAAACTGACGCTGGGGGAGAAGGAAATAACGGCGGCCGGGCGGCCGCCATGGTCGCATCAGAAAATGGTGATATCGGCGACGGAAGGGTAGACGTAGCTCGGGCGGAACGGCATGGTTTCGATGTCGCTCAGCGTGGAGACGCCGGACAGCACCAGCACGGTTTCCAGGCCGGCCTGGAAGCCCGCCAGAATGTCGGTGCGCAGGTTGTCGCCGACGATCACCGTCTCTTCCGAGTGCGCCTGCATTTTGTTCAGTGCGGCGCGAATGATCCACGGGCTGGGCTTGCCGACATAAAACGGCTTGCGGCCGGTGATCTTCTCGATGGGCGCGCACAGGGCGCCGCAGGCCGGCGAGAAGCCGTGGCCGTGGCTATCCGGATTAGTCGCGATAAAGCGCGCGCCGTTACTGACGAAGTAGGCGGCTTTGTGCATCATGTCCCAGTTGTAAGAGCGGGTTTCACCGACGATCACAAAATCCGGGTTGATGTCGGTGATGGTGAAACCGGCTTTGTACAGCTCATGGATCAGCGCGCCTTCACCGACCACATAGGCTTTTTTGCCTTCCTGACGGCGCAGGAAGTCGGCGGTGGCCATCGCCGAGGTATAGAACGCGCTCTCCGGCACTTCCAGCCCGGCGGCGGCGAAGCGGTTCGCCAAATCCTGTGCGGTCTGTGACGGGTAGTTGGTCAGCACCACCAGCGGCATGCCTTGTTCCTGGATGCGCGCCAGGAACAGATCGGCGCCGGGCACCGGCGTATTGTCATGCAGCAGCACGCCGTCGATATCGCATATAACGTTTTTGATTTTCATTTGTCGCTGTTTCTCATGATTACGGCAGGCAAGAAGTGACGATAACACACCTGCCAGAAGCGGCGGATCAGCTTTCCAGCAATCGCTGCAAGAGCACGCCGTTGAGCATCGCGCGTTTGGCCAGGGCGAAAGCGCCGATCGCCGAGCGATGATTGAGTTCGGAGGTCACCACCGGCAGATTTTTGCGGAAGTCCTTCAGCACCTGAGTATTGATGCAGCTTTGGATCGCCGGCAGCAGCACCTTGTCCGCTTCGGTGATCTCACCGGCGATCACCACCTTCTGCGGATTGAACAGGTTGATGGCGATGGCCACCGCCTTGCCCAGATAGCGGCCGACGTGTTCGATCACTTCGCTGGCCAGCAGATCGCCGCGGTTGGCGGCCTTGCAGATGGCGTTGATGCCGCAGTCTTCCAGCGTCAGTTTGCTCGGGTAGCCCTGGCTCAGCAACTGGCGCACGCGCTGTTCGATCGCCGCGTTGGCGGCCACCGTCTCCAGGCAGCCGAAGTTGCCGCAGTGGCAGCGTTCGCCGAGCGGATCGATCTGGATATGGCCGATCTCGCCGACGTTGCCGTTGTTGCCGAGAAAAATCTGCCCGTTGACGATGATGCCGGCGCCGGTACCACGGTGCAGGCGCACCAGAATCGAGTCTTCACAGTCGCGGGTGGCGCCGAAGTAGTGCTCCGCCAGCGCCAGGCTGCGGATGTCGTGGCCGACGAAGCTGGTGACGTTAAAGCGCTGCTGCAGGTTGTCTACCAGCGCCCAGTTGCTGACGCTGATGTGCGGCATATAGCGCACCACGCCCAGCGCCGGATCCACCAGGCCAGGCAGGATCACCGCGATGGCGATCAGTTCGCGCAGGCGGCGCTGGTTCGCTTCGATGAATTGGGCGATGGCGGCAAACAGCGCATTCTCCAGCGTTTCCTGGGTACGTTCCGGCAGCGGATAGTGTTCTTCACTGAGCGATTTACCGCTCATGTCATACAGCGTGATGGTGGCGTCGTGGCGGCCGAGGCGCACCGCGACGGTATGGAAATGGCGGGTTTCCGACACGATGGAGATCGCGCGGCGGCCGCCGGTGGAGGCTTGCTGATCGACTTCTTTGATCAGCCCGCGCTCCAGCAGCTGGCGAGTAATCTTAGTGACGCTGGCGGGGGCGAGCTGGCTGAGTTCGGCGATTTGAATGCGCGAGATCGGGCCCTGTTGGTCGATCAGGCGATAAACTGCCGCGCCGTTAAGTTGTTTGACTAAGTCAACGTTCCCTATTTGTGCTTGTCCGCCAGTGCTCATCAATAATGTTACTCGCTGTTCATTGAATTAAACCTCGTTACCGTTAACGAGCGTTTTGGTGATCTTGAAATCACGGGTGAAGGCGGTCAGGTTAGCCACCTTGCCGGCTTCGATGGTGCCCAGACGGCGATCGGCGCCGATCGCGCGCGCCGGGTACAGCGTCG
Organism: Serratia sp. CY40230; assembly: GCF_052168835.1. Classification (NCBI taxonomy): domain Bacteria; kingdom Pseudomonadati; phylum Pseudomonadota; class Gammaproteobacteria; order Enterobacterales; family Yersiniaceae; genus Serratia; species Serratia sp. CY40230. The sequence continues at coordinate 673,823 of NZ_JBJNLX010000002.1, read as the reverse complement.
CCATGCGCAGCGCTTCGTCCAGCGCGATGCCGATATGCTCGACGCTGTTTTGCACCGCTTCGATCATGGTCAGCGCGGAACCGCTCAGGGTGCCGTTCTCATCCACGCACAGCCCGTCCCGATAGTATATTGTTTTACCGGCGAAAATAAATTGGTCAATATCTGCACCCGCCGGTGCGGTCGCGTCGGTGACCAAGACCAATTTATCACCTTTCAGGCGTTTGGCGTTACGGATACTCACCCAGGCCACGTGATGGCCGTCGGCGATGATGCCGGTATAGACCTCCGGCGTGTCGAAGATAGCCCCCATCAGCCCCGGTTCGCGGCCGGTGATATACGGCATGGCGTTGTACAGGTGGGTGGCGAAGCTGATACCGGCGGCGAAGCCGGTGCGCGCCTGATCGTAGGTGGCGTTCGAGTGGCCGGCGGAGACCACGATGCCGGCCTCGGTCAGCTGCTTGATAAAGTGCGGCTCAACCATTTCCGGCGCCAGCGTCACCTTGGTGATCACGTCGGCGTTGGCGCACAGGTAATCGATCATGTCCTGGGTCGGCTTGCGAATGAACGCCGGGTTGTGGGTGCCTTTTTTCACCGGGCTGAGGTACGGCCCTTCCAGGTGCAGGCCCAACGCCTGGTTTTGGTGCTTTTTCAGATAAGCGCGCATCACGTCGACGCTGTGCTTCATGAATTCGTCGCTGCTGGTGATCAGCGTCGGCAGATAGCTGGTGCAGCCGGATTTCTCGTTGGCGCGCTGCATGATCTCCAGCGTTTCTTCCGAGATCGCTTCCAGCGAATCGTTGAACTGGACGCCGCCGCAGCCGTTCAGCTGCACGTCGATAAGCCCGGGGGCCAGGATGGCGCCACCCAGGTCGCGCGTTTCGATGCCGGCGGGCAATTCAGCCACCGGGCAGACTTTCTCGATCAGCCCATCAGCGATAATGACTGCATGGTCATCAAGTACGTCGTGGCCGGTATAGATTCGGCCGTGGGTTAAAGCGAACATCGTAGCCCCCTGCAAAGATTAAAGACTTTTCACGCTTTCCGCTTCTAACTCGCGGAAATATTTGACGGTTTTGACTTTCAGTTCCATGGTGGCCGGTTCGTCGCACACCACCACCGCTTTGGCGTGCAGCTGCAGGCAGCTGATGGTCCACATGTGGTTGATATTGCCTTCCACTGCGGCTTCCAGCGCCTGCGCCTTGGCGTGGCCGGTCACCAGGATCATCACTTCTTCCGCGTCCAGCAGCGTGCCCACGCCGACGGTCAGCGCATATTTCGGCACCAGGCTGACGTCGCCGCCGAAGAAGCGCGAGTTGGCGATGCGGGTGTCTTCGGTCAGCGTTTTGATGCGGGTGCGCGAAGCCAGGGACGAAGCCGGCTCGTTGAACGCGATATGGCCGTCGATGCCCACGCCGCCCATGAACAGGTTAATTTTGCCGTAAGACTTGATCTTCTCTTCGTACTGGCGGCACTCGGCGTCGACATCCGCGGCGTTGCCGTTCAGCAGGTTGATGTTTTCACTAGGAATATCAACGTGATCAAAGAAGTTGCGGTACATGAAGGTGTGGTAGCTTTCCGGGTGTTCCTGCGGCAGGCCAACGTACTCGTCCATGTTGAAAGTCACAACATGCTTAAAGCTTACTTCACCTGCTTTGTGCATCGCAATCAGATGTTTGTAGGCTTCCAGCGGCGTGCCGCCGGTAGGCAGGCCGAGTACAAACGGGCGCTCTGCGGTTGGCTTGAATGCGTTGATGCGTTGAACGATATGACGCGCGGCCCATTTGCCGACTTGTGCGGTATCTTTCAGTGGGATAAGTCTCATCTAACACCTCTTGGGATAAGTAAACTAAAGCTATACTGTACGGGCCTGCGGGAGTCCTAAGCGTAACCCAGCTTTATGATTCTCGCGTGAATCGTCCGTCCGGTTGATTTTTTGAATGATAAAATAAGTTTTGTGTGATGGCCAGCAATCTGGGAGGTAAAGACTACTTTTTGGTGATATTTATCACAAAAAGGGAGGTTTTAATTTGCGATACAAAATAAATTTTTTACACTCGGCATGAGTGATACGTGCCATGCGTTGTTTCTAAAAAGGTAGTGAGAGCTCCAAATAAACTACTAATAGGGTCCGTCCGCGGACAACATAGGGGGAAAAGGTGAACATTCTTAGTTATTTGCAAAAGGTGGGACGGGCGCTGATGGTGCCGGTTGCCACGCTGCCCGCCGCCGCCATCTTGATGGGCGTCGGGTACTGGATTGACCCTGTTGGTTGGGGCGGCGACAACGCGCTCGCCGCTTTCTTCATTAAATCCGGCTCCGCTATCATCGACAACATGTCGGTGCTGTTCGCTATCGGCGTGGCCTACGGCATGTCCAAAGACAAGGACGGCGCCGCCGCGTTGACCGGCTTCGTCGGCTTCCTGGTGCTGACCACCCTCTGTTCGCCGGCCGCCGTGTCGATGATTCAGAAGATCCCGCTGGATCAGGTGCCTGCCGCGTTCGGCAAAATCCAGAACCAGTTCGTCGGTATTCTGGTGGGCATCATTTCCGCCGAAGTGTACAACCGCTTCAGCGGCGTCGAGCTGCCTAAGGCGCTGTCGTTCTTCAGCGGCCGCCGCCTGGTGCCGATCCTCATCTCCTTCCTGATGATCCTGGTGGCTTTCATTCTGATGTACATCTGGCCGGTGATCTTCAACGGTCTGGTGAACTTCGGTGAACACATCCAGAAAATGGGCTCGGTCGGCGCGGGCATCTATGCCTTCTTCAACCGCCTGCTGATTCCGGTTGGCCTGCACCACGCGCTGAACTCGGTGTTCTGGTTCGACGTGGCCGGCATCAACGATATTCCTAACTTCCTCGGCGGCCAGCAGTCGATCGAAGCCGGTAAAGCGGTTGTCGGCATCACCGGCCGTTACCAGGCGGGCTTCTTCCCAATCATGATGTTCGGTCTGCCGGGTGCGGCGCTGGCCATTTATCACTGCGCGCGTCCTGAGAACAAAGCCAAAGTGGCGGGCATCATGCTGGCGGCCGCGTTCGCCGCCTTCTTTACCGGTATCACCGAACCGCTGGAATTCTCCTTCATGTTCGTGGCGCCGGTGCTGTACGTGATCCACGCCGTGCTGACCGGTATCTCGGTGTTCATCGCCGCCAGCATGCACTGGATCGCCGGTTTCGGCTTCAGTGCCGGCCTGGTGGATATGGTGTTGTCGTCCCGCAACCCGCTGGCGACCCACTGGTACATGCTGATCCCGCAAGGCCTGGTGTTCTTCGTTATCTACTATGTGGTGTTCCGCTTCACCATCAATAAGTTCAACCTGATGACCCCGGGCCGCGAACTGGCGGTTGCCGGTGACGAAACCGACGGCTACGACGTCAACGTCGACAGCAACGCCGGTAAAGACGAGAACGAAACCACCACGCTGGCCCGTCGCTACGTCGGCGCGATCGGCGGTTCCGACAACCTGACCGGCATCGATGCCTGCATCACCCGTCTGCGCCTGAACGTGAAAGACTCCGCGCTGGTGAACGACGCATTGGCGAAACGCCTCGGTGCATCGGGCGTTATCCGCCTGAACAAGCAGAGCGTGCAAGTGATCGTCGGCACCCGTGCCGAACTTATCGCCAGCGCGATGCGCAACGTGATCGCGGCCGGCCCGATAGCGGCTGCGGCGGCTCCGGCGGCGGCCCCTGCTGCAGAAGCCAAACCGCAGGCGGTGCCGAACGCACCGAAAGCCGCGTTTGAAACGCTGGTGGCACCGGTAACTGGTGAAGTGGTGGCGCTCGATCAGGTGCCGGACGAAGCCTTCGCCAGCAAGGCGGTAGGCGACGGCCTGGCGATTCGCCCGACCGACAGCATCGTCGTGGCGCCGGCTGACGGCACCGTGGTGAAAATCTTCAACACCAACCACGCCTTCTGCCTGGAAACCGACAAGGGCGCTGAGATCGTGGTGCACATGGGGATCGACACCGTCGCGCTGGAAGGCCAGGGCTTCAAACGCCTGGTGGAAGAGGGCGCGGAAGTGAAAGCCGGTCAACCGATTCTGGAACTGGATCTGGATTACCTGAACGCCAATGCGCGTTCGATGATAAGCCCGGTGGTAGTCAGCAATTCTGACGACTATGCCGGCCTGGCGGCGCTGGCCAGCGGCTCTGTGGTCGCCGGTCAGACCAAGCTGTACGAGATCCAGAAATAAGGCTGTTTTTACCTGAGTAGTACCCGGGGCCGGTCACGCATCATGGCGGAGTTTGCCCCGACTTGGCGGGAAGAGAGCGATCTCTTCCCGCTTTTTTTATCCCGTTTCGCTCCACGGCGGTGCGCTGCGCGCCGATGGTGCAATCTGCCGCATTTTTCGTGAAACAAACGGTTGTTTCCAGACGTGGCTTGTTGGATCATAGGCGGTTATGTGTAGCGCTTTGCATTGAGGAACAGTGAAATGAGTGAGGCTGAAGCCCGCCCAACCAATTTTATCCGTCAGATCGTCGATGAAGATCTGGCGTCGGGGAAACACACGTCGGTACATACCCGTTTCCCGCCGGAGCCTAACGGCTATCTGCATATCGGCCACGCCAAGTCCATCTGCCTGAACTTCGGCATCGCCAAGGACTATCAGGGCCAGTGCAACCTGCGTTTCGATGACACCAACCCGGTGAAAGAAGACATCGAGTTCGTGGAGTCAATCAAGCACGACGTGGAGTGGCTGGGCTTTGAGTGGAGCGGCAACGTTCATTACTCCTCAGACTATTTCGATCAGCTGCACCAGTATGCGGTTGAGCTGATCACCAAGGGGCTGGCCTACGTCGATGAGCTGTCGCCGGAGCAGATCCGTGAATATCGCGGCACCCTGACCTCGCCGGGCAAAGACAGCCCGTACCGCGACCGCAGCGTGGAAGAGAACCTGGCGCTGTTCGAGAAGATGCGCAACGGCGAGTTCGCCGAAGGCGCCGCCTGCCTGCGCGCCAAGATCGATATGGCTTCGCCGTTTATCGTGATGCGCGATCCGGTGCTGTACCGCATCAAGTTCGCCGAACACCACCAGACCGGCAACAAATGGTGCATCTACCCGATGTACGATTTCACCCACTGCATTTCCGATGCGCTGGAAGGGATCACCCATTCGCTGTGCACCCTGGAGTTCCAGGATAACCGCCGTCTGTATGACTGGGTGCTGGATAACATCACCATTCCTTGCCACCCGCGGCAGTACGAATTTTCGCGTCTGAACCTCGAATACGCCATCATGTCGAAGCGCAAGCTGCACCAACTGGTGGCCGAGAAGATCGTCGAAGGTTGGGATGACCCGCGCATGCCGACCGTCTCCGGTCTGCGCCGCCGCGGTTATACCGCCGCCTCGATTCGCGAGTTCTGCCTGCGCATCGGCGTGACCAAGCAAGACAACAACGTCGAGATGGTGGCGCTGGAATCCTGCATTCGCGACGATCTGAACGAGAACGCCCCGCGCGCCATGGCGGTGCTGGATCCGGTGAAAATCGTCATCGAGAACATGGGCGACGCGGTGGAAATGGTCACCATGCCTAACCACCCGAACAAGCCGGAAATGGGCAGCCGCGATGTGCCGTTCAGCCGCGAGATCTATATCGATCGCGCCGACTTCCGCGAAGAAGCCAACAAGCAGTACAAGCGTCTGGTGCTGGGTAAGGAAGTGCGTCTGCGCAATGCGTACGTGATCAAGGCCGAGCGCGTCGAGAAGGACGAAGCGGGCGAGATCACCACTATCTTCTGCAGCTACGATGCGGAAACGCTGAGCAAAGATCCTGCCGACGGCCGCAAGGTGAAGGGCGTGATCCACTGGGTGTCCGCGGCGCACGCGCTGCCGGCGGAAATTCGCCTGTACGATCGCCTGTTCAGCGTGCCTAACCCGGGCGCGGCGGAGGATTTCCTCTCCACCATCAACCCGGAATCGCTGGTCATCAAGCACGGTTTCGTCGAGCCGAGTCTGGCGGCCGCCCAGCCGGAGAAGGCCTACCAGTTCGAGCGTGAAGGCTACTTCTGTGCCGACAATCGTTACTCGTCGGCCGAGCATCTGGTGTTTAACCGCACCGTTGGCCTGCGTGATACCTGGGCGAAAATCGAAGGCTAATCTTATTCGCCTTGGAAATTAATGAATCAGCGCGGCTTAGGCCGCGCTTTTTTTATGTCTGCCATCGAGCAAATCATCTATTTCTGCAGCGTTATTCCTGGCTGTGCTTAATTAACCGCGGTGCGTTAATCAATAAGTTTTCTGATATCTGGCTTAATAGTCTTAATTTTTACTTATATATTCGTGATGCGAATTAATTTCATTTGGAGAGCGCTCTCAATTTTTATTGTCTGAATGACGGATTTGGTCAGGCTGAAACCATTAATCGTCTCTGGTTGACCTTGTATCTCAATTTATTCTGATTTAATTGAATTTTTTATTCGACACCTTCCATGAACACCGGCGTAACAAAATCTCACTGATATGTGCTCCTTGTCATATTTTGACAAATCTCCCGCATTTTTCATTTGATAATTCGCGTCGCGAAAAATAGTCTGTCTGTAGCAATTAGTGCTGTGGGAATAACATCTCGTCGGCAATTTTTTTTTACCCGTTCGGGTTTTTTATTGGCAGTCGTGCAGGGCAGTGGTGAACACAGGCGGCTGCAACTTTTAAGTTAAGTCAAAGAGGAATTTCAATATGGGTACGCACGGTGCTCAGCGTAAAACGCTGGCGCTCGCAGTCGCGGGCGCGCTGTTGGGAACAGGGTTTGCCATGGCGCCTGAGGCGAAAGCCGCAGGGTTTATCGATGACTCCACGCTGACCGGCGGCATCTATTACTGGCAACGTGAGCGCGACCGTAAAGATCTCAATCCGGACAGCAAGGATTACAACCAATACACCACCAACCTGTCGCACTCTACCGCCAACCTGAGCCTGGATTTCGCTTCGGGTTATGCCTGGGACATGTTCGGTCTGGACGTCGGTGCCTTTACCGCCATCGAGCTGGCGGAATCCAGCGCCAGCGGCCACCCTAACGAGATCGCGTTCTCCTCAAAAAACCGTACCTACGACGAAGACTATTCCGGTGACAAAGGCGGCGTCAGCCTGTACAAAGCCGCCGCCAAGTTCAAATACGGCCCGGTCTGGGCACGCGCCGGCTATATTCAGCCGAGCGGCCAAACCCTGCTGGCGCCGCACTGGAGCTTTATGCCGGGCACCTATCAGGGCGCCGAGGCCGGCGCCAAGTTCGACTACGGCGATGCCGGCGCGTTGAGCTTCTCCTACATGTGGGCCGACAAATACAAGGCGCCGTGGCATATCGAGGTGGACGACTTCCGCCAGAACGATAAGAAAACCCGCGTCTCCTACCTGCACTCGCTGGGCGCCAAGTACGATTTCAAAAACGATCTGGTGCTGGAAGCCGCCTTCGGCCAGGCCCAGGGTTATGTGAATCAGTACTTCACCAAGGCGTCTTACAAATTCGATGTGCTGGGCAACCCGCTGACCACCAGTTACCAGTTCTACGGTGCGGAAGATCGCATCAGCGACAAGAACGATCCGAACAGCATCTACGACGGGCTGGCCTGGCTGCAGGCGCTGACCTTCGGTTATACCACCGGCCAGTTCAACTGGCGTCTGGAAGGCACCATGGTCAAGGCGGAAGGCAATCAGGGCTTCTTCCTGCAGCGCATGACCCCGACCTATGCCTCGTCTAACGGTCGTCTGGATGTGTGGTGGGACAACCGCTCCGACTTTAATGCCAACGGCGAGAAAGCGGTGTACGCCGGCGTGATGTATGACCTCAGCAACTGGAACCTGCCGGGCATGGCGGTCGGAGGCTCTTATGTCTACGCCTGGGACGCCAAGCCGAGCACCAACCCGATCTACGATCAGAGCCAGCGCCTGAAAGAGAGCGCCTGGAGCCTGGACGCGATGTACACCATCCAGGAAGGGCGCGCCAAGGGCACCCTGATCAAGCTGCACTACACCCAGTATGACAACCACACCAACATCCCGAGCTGGGGCGGCGGTTACGGCAACATCTTCCAGGACGAGAAAGACGTCAAGTTCATGGTCATCGCGCCATTCACCATCTTCTGATGCGTTCCCCGGCCTTGTCGCCGGGGGCAGTTAAGGGAATTCAACGATGAAAAAAATCATGCTGATGTTGGCGGCCGCCGCGGCCTTGAGCGCCTGCGCGCAACCCGCCGCGCCGCCGGAAGACGCCAAATTGAAGCAGGCTTACAGCGCCTGCATCAACACCGCCGAAGGTTCGCCGGAGCGTCTGCAGCCCTGCAAGGCGGTGCTGAACGTGCTGAAACAAGAGAAACAGCACCAGCAGTTCGCCGCGCAGGAAACGGTGCGGGTGATGGATTATCAGAACTGCATTATGGCGGTGCACAGCGGTAACGGTCAGGCTTACGACGCCAAGTGCGGCAAGCTGTGGCAAGAAATTCGCGATAACAATAATTAAGAAGGACGAGAAGATGAATGTATTCAAACTGAGCGCGCTTGCCGCTTTGACGGCAACGATGGGATTCCTGGGCGGCATGGGTAATGCCATGGCCGATCAGCAGCTGGTGGATCAGCTGAGCCAGCTGAAGCTGAATGTGAAAATGCTGGATAACCGCGCCGGCGAAAACGGCGTGGATTGCGCGGCGCTGGGCGCCGACTGGGCCTCATGCAACCGGGTGTTATTCACCCTCAGCAACGACGGGCAGGCGATCGACGGCAAGGATTGGGTCATCTATTTCCACAGCCCGCGCCAGACCCTGCGGGTGGATAACGATCAGTTCAAGATCGCGCATCTGACCGGCGATCTGTACAAGCTGGAGCCGACCGCCAAATTCAGCGGTTTCCCTGCCGGCAAGGCGGTGGAAATCCCGGTGGTCGCCGAATACTGGCAGCTGTTCAGAAACGACTTCCTGCCGCGCTGGTATGCCACCTCCGGCGACGCCAAGCCGAAAATGCTGGCGAATACCGACACCGAAAACCTGGACCAGTTCGTGGCGCCGTTCACCGGCGATCAGTGGAAGCGCACTAAGGACGACAAAAACATTCTGATGACGCCGGCTTCGCGCTTTGTCAGCAATGCCGATCTGCAGACGTTGCCCGCCGGCGCGCTGCGCGGCCAGATCGTGCCGACACCGATGCAGGTGAAGATCCACGCACAGGACGCCGACCTGCGCAAAGGGGTATCGCCGGATCTGAGCACGCTGGTCAAGCCGGCGGCGGACGTCGTCAACCAGCGCTTCGCGCTGCTGGGCGTGCCGGTTCAGGCCAACGGTTACCCGATCAAGACCCACATCCAGCCGGGCAAGTTTAAAGGCGCGATGGCGGTGCCGGGCGCTTATGAGCTGAAAATCGGTAAGAAAGAGGCGCGGGTGATCGGCTTCGATCAGGCCGGGGTGTTCTACGGGTTGCAGTCGATCCTGTCGTTAGTGCCGAGCGACGGCAGCGGCAAGATCGCCACGCTGGACGCCAGCGATGCGCCACGCTTCCAGTATCGCGGCATTTTCCTCGACGTGGCGCGCAACTTCCATAAGAAGGACGCGGTGCTGCGCCTGCTGGATCAGATGGCGGCTTACAAGCTCAATAAATTCCACTTCCACCTGAGCGATGACGAAGGCTGGCGCATCGAGATCCCCGGTTTGCCGGAGCTGACGGAAGTCGGCGGCCAGCGCTGCCACGATCTGAGCGAAACCACCTGCCTGCTGCCGCAGTACGGCCAGGGGCCGGACGTCTACGGCGGCTTCTTCAGCCGTCAGGACTATATCGACATCATCAAATACGCCCAGGCGCGCCAGATTGAGGTGATCCCGGAGATCGACATGCCGGCGCACGCCCGCGCCGCGGTGGTGTCGATGGAGGCGCGCTATAAAAAGCTGCATGCTGCCGGCAAAGAGCAGGAGGCCAACGAATTCCGCCTGGTGGATCCGACCGATACCTCCAATACCACCTCGGTGCAGTTCTTTAACCGCCAGAGCTACCTGAACCCGTGCCTGGATTCCTCCCAGCGCTTTGTCGACAAGGTGATTGGCGAGATTGCCCAGATGCATAAAGAAGCCGGGCAGCCGATCAAAACCTGGCACTTCGGCGGCGATGAGGCGAAAAACATCCGCCTGGGCGCCGGCTATACCGACAAGGCGAAACCGGAGCCGGGTAAAGGCATCATCGACCAGAGCAACGAAGACAAGCCGTGGGCCAAGTCGCAGGTTTGCCAGACGATGATCAAAGAAGGCAAGGTGGCCGACATGGAACACCTGCCGAGCTACTTCGGCCAGGAGGTCAGCAAGCTGGTGAAGGCGCACGGCATCGACAGAATGCAGGCCTGGCAAGACGGCTTGAAAGACGCCGAGAACGCAAAGGCGTTCGCCACCTCGCGCGTGGGCGTCAACTTCTGGGATACGTTGTATTGGGGCGGTTTCGATAGCGTCAACGACTGGGCCAACAAAGGATATGAAGTGGTGGTCTCCAACCCGGACTACGTCTACATGGACTTCCCTTACGAGGTGAACCCGGACGAGCGTGGTTACTACTGGGGCACCCGCTTCAGCGACGAGCGCAAGGTGTTCAGCTTCGCGCCGGACAACATGCCGCAGAACGCGGAAACCTCGGTCGACCGCGACGGCAACCACTTTAACGCCAAAAGCGACAAGCCGTGGCCGGGCGCCTACGGTCTGTCCGCTCAGCTGTGGAGCGAAACCCAGCGCACCGATCCGCAGATGGAATACATGATCTTCCCGCGCGCGCTGTCGGTGGCGGAACGCGCCTGGCACCGCGCCGGTTGGGAGCAGGACTATCGCGCCGGCCGTGAATACAAAGGCGGGGAAACCCACTTTGTCGACACCAAGGCGCTGGAGAAAGACTGGCTGCGCTTCGCCAATATCCTGGGCCAACGAGAACTGGCCAAGCTGGACAAAGGCGGCGTCGCCTACCGTCTGCCGGTGCCGGGCGCCCGCGTGGCGGGCGGCAAGCTGGAAGCGAATATCGCGCTGCCGGGATTGGGCATCGAGTACTCCACCGACGGCGGCAAGCAGTGGCAGCGTTATGACGCCAAGGCCAAGCCGGCGGTATCGGGTGAGGTGCAGGTGCGTTCGGTCAGTCCGGACGGTAAACGTTACAGCCGCGCCGAGAAGGTCTAAGCCCGGCACATCGGCCTGTCGTCATGGCGGCGGGCCGCTTAACGAAGGGGGAATGCGTTCGCCCCCGCGCGTGCCGGCGTGGGGCGGATGTTGAAGTGAGAGCAGTACGTGGAGTCGCAGTGCCGCTGCAATTGTAGTATTTCATGACATGATCTTTCCCCGGCTGGTCCGGGGATTTTTTTGCCCGTTGTACGGCGGGCATAAAAAAACCGCCTCAATGTGAGGCGGTTTCTCATAGCCGGTGAGGCTTATTTCTTGTCGTGCAGCGATTCGTCTTCGCGGCAGTCACCGGTTTCACAGTGGCCGTACAGGTACAGACTGTGGTTGGTAAGCTTGATGCCGTGCTGCTTGGCGATATCACGCTGGCGCACTTCGATGGATTCGTCGCTGAATTCGATCACTTTGCCGCAGTCCAGGCAAATCAGGTGATCGTGGTGATGCTGTTGGGTCAGCTCGAACACGGACTTGCCGCCTTCGAAGTTGTGACGTGTCACAATGCCCGCATCGTCAAACTGGTTCAGTACGCGATAAACCGTTGCCAGGCCGATCTCTTCGCCCATATCAATCAGTTTTTTGTACAAATCTTCCGCACTGACGTGATGGCATTCCGGATTTTGCAGTACTTCCAGGATTTTGAGTCGCGGAAGCGTGACTTTTAAGCCGGCCTTCTTCAATGCGATGTTGTTGTCGGTCATGCGAATTCAGTCCTGTTACTATGCTAATCAAGTTGAGGCGTACTCGCCTGTGGCATCGGTCGGCACAAAGAGTTAATGCGTCTCATTATAGAACCGGTTGTACTAAATGGAAACCGCCGGTTGTTAACAAAGATATAATTGCACTATTGCATGTTTTGCATGCAACGCCTTGATGGATGGGATAAACCGATATCTCAGTCTACCGTGACGGGGTGGGAAGTTACAAATCTGTAGCTTCTATCGCAGCAATCCCTGTTGCCGATGACGGCCCTGTCGGCACACTATGCACTTTACAGGGCCTTTGTTCAACCTTTCGCCAGTCCCGGCGTTTAGCCGACGATATCGGCCAGGCTCAGCTCTTCGACGATCTGTTTGACCCAGGCGTCGACGCGCTCGTTGGTCAGCTCCGGCTGACGGTCTTCGTCGATCGCCAGACCGATGAAGTGGTTGTCGTCCGCCAGGCCTTTGGAAGCTTCGAAGTGGTAGCCTTTGGTCGGCCAGTGGCCCACGATGGCCGCGCCGCGCGGTTCGATGATGTCGCGGATGGTGCCCATCGCGTCACAGAAGTATTCCGCGTAGTCTTCCTGGTCGCCGCAGCCGAACAGCGCCACCAGTTTACCGTTGAAATCGACTTCTTCCAGCGTCGGGAAGAAATCGTCCCAGTCACACTGCGCTTCACCGTAGTACCAGGTCGGGATACCCAGCAGCAGGATATCGAACCCTTCCAGGTCTTCTTTGCTGCTTTTGGCGATGTCGTGCACTTCAGAGACGTCGTCGCCAAACTGTTTCTGGAGAATTTTCTGGATCATTTTGGCAATGTTTTCGGTATTGCCAGTGTCGCTGCCAAAGAAAATGCCTACAGTAGCCATATCGCGTATAACCTTTAAATTCAATTAATTGCATTACTCGGCGCCGGCACTGCCGCCGATTAAAATGATGCCATGGCAAGAGCCTTTCGCCACGGTGGCGGGCGCCGACAGGCGCAGTCTCTTACCGGTAAATGCGTATCATGCCAGAAAGTGGCGCCGGGGTTTTATCGCATTTATGCGATGCCGAAGGATGAAGAAAAGCGTGGTCGATCCGGCGTTGTCCTTAACGCCGCGCCGCGCGTGCGGCCGAAGAGATCAATGTTCCGGCTGTTCTTCCGCCAGTTGCGCCAACAGCATCTGCTCGATGAGTTCGCTGCGGCTGATGTTGCGCTGTTCCGCCAGTTTGTTCAGGGCGTCCACCGCATCCGCGTTGATTTTCAGCTCTACGCGCCGCAATCCGCGCACTTTATCGCGCCGTAACTGATTGCGCTTATTGATTCTAAGCTGTTCATCGCGGGAAAGCGGGTTGGTTTTCGGGCGCCCCGGACGGCGTTCATCTGCGAACAGATCCAGCGTCGTGCGATCCGTTTGTTCTTTTGCCATAGGTAGCGGTACTGCAAGGGAGTTTGCATCAAAAAGCGCTCGCACGCTTCCGGAGGCATCGGTTAACACACTTCGGGCCAATAAACCCTAACCCAAATTTACCCCCGAACCGGCGTTCGCGAACGCGCTGGCGCGGCGGCAAAATTATAGCGCGCCATATTACCCCAGCAGATGGAGCGGCGACAATGCCTAACTGCGGGCTAAACGCGCTAAGCCGTTATCTTTAGCGCGTTTTTTCGCCAGGTGAGCGCGTTTTTCAGGCTTCGCCGAGGAAACGGTGGATGGCGCGCAGCACCGCTTCCGGTTTTTCGGCGTGCACCCAATGGCCGGTGCCGGCGACGACGTGCGCGCGTGCCTGCGGGAATTGGCGGGCGATGTCTGCACGGTAGCTGTCCTGCACGTACGGCGACAGGCCGCCGCGAATGAACAGGGTCGGGTGTGGCCAGGCCGGCACGTCCTGCCAGCCGGTGATGTCTTCGTAGCGTTCGATCAGCACCGGCAGGTTGAAGCGCCATTCACCGTTATGGAAGGACTTCAGCAGGAACTGGATCACGCCTTCTTCCTGCAGATAGTCGCGCATCAACTGGGCGGCCGCCTGGCGCTGGGTAATGCCGGCGGCGCTGACGGCCTTCAGCGCGGCGAAGATCTCGTCATGGCGTCGGGTCTGGTAATCCACCGGCGCGACGTCAATGACGATCAGCTTGGCGATGCGCTCGGGCGCGATGGCGGTCAGCGCCATCGCCGCTTTGCCGCCCATCGAGTGGCCGATGACGATCGCTTTCTCCAGCTGCAGTTCGTCGAGCAGCGCCAGCAGATCCTGCGCCATGGCGGGGTAGTTCATATCGTCGGCGCGCGGGGAAAGGCCGTGGTTGCGCAGATCGACTTTGATCACACTGTGCTGTTTATGCAGATCGCGCGCCAGCACGCCCAGGTTGTCGAGATTGCCGAACAGCCCGTGGATCAGCAGCACCGGCAGCGCGTCTGACTCGGCGGCCAGCAGTTGATAATGTAATTTCATGGCGAAGTTCATACTGAGAGAGATTCAGATTAGGGTATCATGATTGAATCGCACGATGAATCATGCGGAATTTTCGCGGCGCGGGCTTGGCAGTGCCGGCTATAGGTATTAGTCTGCATTTGCCGTCCGGAGGCACATTGTTGTGTTCGCCCCAGCGCTTTTAACCTTATAATCCCATGGCTTGAATGCAGGATCTGGCTTCAGGTTCTAAGTAGAAAAAACAGTATTGGATAAAGATGAAAACTATTGAAGTCGACGAAGAGCTTTACCGTTATATTGCCAGCCACACGCAACACATCGGTGAAAGCGCGTCCGATATTTTACGCCGCATGTTGAAATTCACCGCCGGCCAGCCGGTGCGCGCGTTGCCTGCCGCCAGTGCGTCGCAGTCCGTCGAACAGGAAAAAACGGCGTCGGTTCAGCGCCCGCGCGATCGCGTGCGCGCCGTGCGTGAACTGCTGCTGTCGGATGAATACGCCGAGCAGAACAAAGCGGTCAACCGTTTCATGCTGGTGCTGTCCACGCTGTACACCCTTGATGCTGCCGGTTTTGCCGCCGCCACCGAGGCGTTGACCGGCCGTACCCGCACCTATTTCGCCGGCGATCAGCAGACCCTGCTGGCCAACGGCACGCATACCAAGCCGAAGCATGTGCCGGGCACCCCTTACTGGGTGATCACCAATACCAATACCGGCCGCAAACGCAGCATGATCGAACACATCATGCAGGCGATGCAGTTCCCGGCGGAACTGATCGAGAAAGTTTGCGGTACCGTCTAATTTAGCGAACAGCCCGTCATGATGGCCGTGCGCGACGTATTTGCCCGGTCACCGACAGGGATGAGGGAGATATGTCGATGGCGAATAATCCACGTGCCGGGCAGCCCGCCCGTCAAAGCGATCTGATCAACGTAGCCCAGCTGACGTCGCAGTACTATGTGCTGCAACCGGAAGCCGGCAATGCCGCACATGCGGTGAAGTTTGGCACCTCCGGCCACCGCGGCAGCGCGCAGCGCCACAGCTTCAACGAAGCGCACATCCTCGCCATCGCCCAGGCGATCGCCGAAGTTCGTCATCAGCAGGGCACCACCGGCCCGTGCTACGTGGGTAAAGACACCCATGCGCTGTCCGAGCCGGCCTTTATTTCCGTGCTGGAAGTGCTGACCGCCAACGGCGTCGATGTGATCGTGCAGGAAAACAACGGCTTCACGCCAACGCCGGCGGTATCGCACGCCATTCTGTGCCACAACCGCCGCGGCGGCGCGCAGGCCGACGGCATCGTCATTACGCCGTCCCATAATCCACCGGAAGACGGCGGCATCAAGTACAACCCGCCGAACGGCGGCCCGGCCGACACCAACCTGACGTCGGTGATCGAAAAACGCGCCAACGATCTGCTGGCGCAGCAGTTGAAAGGCGTTCAGCGTCAGTCGCTGGACAAGGCCTGGAACAGCGGCCACCTGCACGCCAAAGATCTGGTGCAGCCTTATGTCGAAGGCCTGGTTGACGTGGTCGACATGCCGGCCATTCAACGCGCCGGCCTGAAGCTGGGCGTGGATCCGCTCGGCGGTTCCGGCATCGCCTATTGGCAGCGCGTGGCGGAACACTACAAGCTGGATCTGACGCTGGTAAACGACTCCATCGATCAGACCTTCCGCTTTATGCACCTGGATCACGACGGTATCATCCGCATGGACTGCTCGTCCGAGTCGGCGATGGCCGGCCTGCTGGCGCTGCGCGACAAATTCGATTTGGCGTTCGCCAACGATCCGGATTACGACCGTCACGGCATCGTCACGCCGAAGGGCCTGATGAACCCGAACCACTATCTGGCGGTAGCCATCAACTACCTGTTCCAGCATCGCCCGCAGTGGGGCGCCGATGTGGCGGTAGGTAAAACGCTGGTGTCCAGCGCGATGATCGATCGCGTGGTGGCTGACCTGGGCCGCAAGCTGGTGGAAGTGCCGGTCGGTTTCAAATGGTTCGTGGACGGCCTGTTCGACGGCAGCCTGGGCTTCGGCGGCGAAGAGAGCGCCGGGGCCTCGTTCCTGCGCTTCAACGGCCAGCCGTGGTCGACCGACAAAGACGGCATCATCATGTGCCTGCTGGCGGCTGAAATCACCGCGGTAACCGGTGAAAATCCGCAGCATCACTATGACGATCTGGCCAAGCGCTTCGGCGCGCCAAGCTACAACCGCATCCAGGCGCCGGCAACCCATGCGCAGAAAGCGGCGCTGTCCAAGCTGTCACCGGAGATGGTCAAGGCCAGTACGCTGGGCGGGGACCCGATCACCGCGCGTCTGACCGCAGCGCCGGGCAACGGCGCGTCGATCGGCGGCCTGAAAGTCATGACCGACAACGGCTGGTTCGCGGCCCGTCCTTCCGGTACCGAAGAGGCATACAAGATCTACTGCGAGAGCTTCCTCGGGGCGGAACACCGCGAGAAAATTGAGCACGAAGCGGTTGAGATCGTCAGCGAAGTGCTGGCTTCCGCCAAATAATCGCTGTTCTCGTCTGATAAAAAGCGCTGTTTTTACAGCGCTTTTTTTATGCCTGTAATTTAGATATATCTTTTTCTCGGCGTAGGCTTGCTCATTTAGATATATCGATCTAGATTAGCGTTATCGACGCTGTTTAGATATATCTAAACAACCTCGTATTGATGTTCACTGTTAAAGCGAGGTATCACCCTATGTTTCATCGATTAGGTTTACACCGGCATCATCACCATCATGAATGTGAAGAGGGGCGCCGTCATCGCGGTGGGCGCCATCACTTCGGCGGCGACGGCGAAGAGCATGGCCGTGGCGGACGCGGCGGCCGGGGCGGGCGTCATCGTCTGTTCGAACACGGCGATCTGCGCCTGGTGCTGCTGGCGCTGGTGGCGCGCAAGCCCAGCCACGGGTACGAATTGATCAAGGCGATCGAGGAAGCGTCATCCGGCCTGTATGTGCCGAGCCCGGGGGTGATTTACCCCACGCTGACGCTGCTGGAAGAGCAGGATTTTCTCGAACCGCTCACCACCGGCAACGGCCGCAAAAGCTACCGCATCACCTCGGCGGGTGAGGGCGAGCTGCAAAAGCATCAACAGGTGGTTGAGGTCATTCTGGCGCGTCTGGCGGGCGCCGGCCGCGAGCATCATCGGCACGGCAACCTGGCGGAAGGCATTTACGACGCCATGAACCGTCTGCGCAGTCTGCTGCGCGGCAACGTGATGCGCGCCGATCTTACGCCGCAGCAGGTGGAGCGCATCAACGCCGCACTGTTGACCGCCGTGGCGGCGATCGAAAGCGAAATGCACATTCAACCCACGCAGCAGGAGGAGAACTGATGCCCGGCCACCGTTTTAACATTACCGTTGAAGCCCTGAGCGACCGCCAGGGCAACCCCGTCGAGAAGGCACCGCTGAGTTTTGAGGTGACCAACCACGACGATATTCTCGAGATCGTCGAGCGCATTCGGGCGCGTGACGATCTGAACTTCGGCCCTGAGCAGAGCGCGGCCTTCGCCGTGGGGTTGAAACTGTTCTCTGAAGTGATGATCGAAAACCGCAAACACCCGGTGTTCGCTCCGCTGCGCGAGGCGTTCAAGGAATTTATGGTCGGATTGAAGAAGGGCCCGGCGGCGTAAAGGCGCGGCAAACCGCGCCCGTCGGGGTTAAGGCATGAAACGGTAGCCGACGCCGGTTTCGGTCAGCAGGTGTTTGGGCCGGGCCGGATCGGCTTCCAGCTTCTGCCGCAGATGGCCCATGTAGATGCGCAGATAGTGGCTGTGCTCCACGTAGTTCGGCCCCCAGACGTGGCTCAACAGCTGGCGTTGGGTGATCACCTTGCCGGCGTTGGCCAGCAGCTCCGCCAACAGGCGAAACTCGATCGGCGTCAGGTGCAGATCTTCGTCGTTGCGCAGCACCCGGCGATTCACCAGATCGACGGTGATCGCCGAAAAGCTCACCAGCGGGCTTTCCTGTTGGCTGGCGGAGTGGCGGCGCAGCGCGACCCGCACCCGCGCCAGCAGCTCACCGATGCCGAACGGCTTGCTGAGGTAGTCGTCGGCGCCGGCGTCCAGCGCGGCAATTTTGTCCTCTTCGGCGTTGCGCGCCGACAGCACGATCACCGGAATGGCGCTCCACTGCCGCAGATCGCGGATGTAGCTCAGCCCGTCGCCATCCGGCAAGCCCAAATCCAGGATGATCAGATCCGGTTTGCGCGTGCCGGCCTCAATCAGCCCCCGCTGCAGGGTTTCGCTTTCAAACACCCGCAGGCCTTCGCTCTCCAGCGCGGTGCGCACGAAGCGGCGGATCTCTTTTTCATCTTCAACAATCAGAATGTTGGTTGGCGTTATGCTCACGTTTCCCCTGCGTTGATTACAGATCGAAGGCGTCGCCGTCGATCTCGGGCGGTTTTTCCAGCGGCAGCACGAAGCGGAAGCTGGCGCCGCCGTTGGCGCCGTTTTCCGCCCAGATGCGGCCATCATGCACTTCAATAATGGCACGACAAATGGCTAACCCCAAGCCGACGCCGGGGATCGCCGACTCTTTATTGCCGCGTGAAAACTTGTCGAAAATCAGCTGCAGCTGATCGGCGGGGATGCCGGGGCCGTTATCCCAGACCTCGACTTCCAGCCACTCGGGCAGCGTGCGGGCGCGAATGCCGATGGTGGCCTCGGCGCCGGCGTATTTATTGGCGTTTTCCAACAGGTTGGTGAACACCCGTTCCAGCAGGCTGCCGTCGCAGTTGACCAGGATCTGTTCCGGCGGCAGCTCGACCTCGATCGGATGCTGGCTGAGCAGCGGCTCCAGCATGTGCAGCGAAGCGCCGACGATCTCTTCCAGCGACTGCCACTCTTTACGCAGGCTGAAACCGCCGGACTGGATGCGCGCCATATCCAGCAGGTTGTTCACCAGCCGGGTGGTGCTCAGCACCTGCTGGCGGATCTGGCTGGCCTGGGTGGCGTGATTGGAGCCTTCGGCCGCCAGGTCCAGCGTGAGAATTTCCGCCTGGCCGAACAGCACGGTCAGCGGGGTGCGCAGATCGTGCGACAGCGCCGCCAGCAGCGAGTTGCGCAGCTGCTCGCGTTCGGCGTCCAGCTTGGCTTCTTCGGCGCTGCGCGCCAGGTGCAGCCGTTCCAGCGCGCTGGCGATCAGCACTGCGAAGGTTTGCAGCAGCCGCTGTTGTTCCGGCACCATCAGCTGGCGCAGGTTGTTGGGTTCGATCGCCAACAGGCCGAAGGTCTGTTTGGGGGTATTGAGCGGCAGCAGCTGGTAAGGCACGCCGGGCAGGGTGTCGGTGCCGGCGCCGGCCGGCAAGCCTTTATCGAAACTCCAGCGCGCGATGGCTTCGTCTACCGACAGCAGCCCGCCTTCTTCGCCGATCATTTGCTGCAGCCGGCCGTCTTCCTGCGGCAGCAGCAGCACGGTTTTCGCCTGGAAGCTGCTGGAGAGGAAATGACGGCTGGTGTTGGCGATGTCGGCCACGGTCAGCGCGCGGCTCAGCCCGCGTGACATTTCGTACAGATGGCGCGCCCGCTGCTCGCGGTAGCGCGCCACCCGGGCCTGATAACGCACCCCGGCGGTCAGGTTGCCGATGATGATACCGACGGCGAGCATCACGCCGAAGGTCAGCAGATACTGCATATCGCTGACGGCGAACGACCATTCGGGCTGGACGAAGAACAGATCGAAACTGGCGACGTTGATCACCGCCGCCAGCACCGATGGCCAGCGGCCGAAGAACAGCGCGACGATCGCCACGCCGAGCAGGTAGACCATCACCAGGTTGGCCTGATCGAAGCCCGGCAGCAGCCACTGCGAGAGCAGGGTGATCAGCGCGCACAGCGCCACCGCCACCGCGCAGCCGCGCAGCTGCATGCGCCATTTCTCATTGAAGCTGCGGCCGTCGTGCTCCTTGCCCGGCGGCGGCGGTGCGGCGTCGCTGTCCAGCGCGACGATCACCAGATCGAGATCCGGGCCCAGCCGGCCGAGGCGATCGGCGAAGCTGCCGCGCAGCTTCCAGCGTTGCTCGCTGCGGCGGCCGATGATGATTTTGCCGAGGTTATGTTCGCGGGCGTAGCGCAGCACTGCACGCTCTTCGGACGGATCGGCCAGGGTGGCGGTTTCGGCGCCCAGCTCCTGCGCCAGCCGCAGCGCGCGCAGAATGGCGCGGCGTTGGTTTTCCGGCAGCCGGTGCAGCTTGGGGGTTTCCACGTAGACCGCATGCCAGTGGCAGCCGAGCCGCGCCGCCAGCCGGGCGGCGATGCGCACCAGCTTTTCGTTGCCGCTGTTGTGGCCGACGCACAGCAGAATGCTGTCGCGGGTGTGCCACACTTTCTCGCGCCCCTGGGTGTCGCGAAACTCGCGCATCTGGTCATCGACCCGATCGGCGGTGCGGCGCAGCGCCAACTCGCGCAGGGCGATCAGGTTGCCTTTACGGAAAAAATGCTCGATGGCGCGCTCGGCCTGGCCGGGAATATACACTTTGCCTTCGTGCAGCCGTCGGCGCAGATCGTCCGGCGGCAGATCGACCAGCACCACTTCGCTGGCCTCGTCAAACACGTGGTCGGGCACCGTTTCGCGCACCCGCACGCCGGTCACGCCGCCCACCACGTCGTTCAGACTTTCCAAATGTTGCACGTTGACGGTAGTCAGCACGTCGATGCCGGCGTCCAGCAGCTCTTCCACATCCTGCCATCGTTTGGGGTGGCGCGAACCGTGGGCGTTGCTGTGCGCCAGTTCATCCATCAGGATCAGCGCCGGATGGCGCGCCAGCGCGGCGTCGAGATCGAATTCATGCACCAGCCGGCCGCGATGCTGGATGCGCTTTTGCGGCAGCAGCGCCAGGCCGTCGAGCAGGGCGGCGGTCTCGCTGCGGCCGTGGGTTTCCACCACGCCGACCAGCACATCCAGCCCCTGAGCGCGCAAACGCTGGGCCTCCTGCAGCATGGCGTAGGTTTTGCCCACGCCGGCGCAGGCGCCGAAGAATACCTTCAACCGGCCGCGCGGTTTTTCATTGGCCAGCGCCAGCAGGCTATCGGGATCGGGACGCTGCTGTTCTTCTTCGACCATGACAATTCCTTGTGTTACCAAGCAAAAAGGGGTTCGGCATGCCGAACCCTATCACTATGCTGAATACGGCGCGTTACTTCAACGCATCCAGCGCCAGGTTCAGCTTCAGCACGTTGACCACCGATTCCCCCATAAAGTTGGGCGTGGCCCGATCGGTGTTGTCTTCGATCAGTTTGGCGACCTGTTCCGGCGGCAGATGACGCGCCGCCGCGACCCGCGCCAGCTGATACCGCGCCGCGGCGATCGAAATCTGCGGATCCAGCCCGCTGCCGGAGGCGGTCAGCAGATCCACCGGGAGCGGGCCGCTCATGGCCGGATTGGCCTGGCGCAGCTGCGCCGCGCGTTCGGCGATAGCCTTATCCAGCGCCGGGTTGGTGGCCGCCAGGTTGCTGCCGGCGGAGGCCTGTGGATTATAAGCCGAATCGCCGGTCGCCGACGGGCGGCCCCAGAAATAGTCGGCGCGCGTGAAGTTCTGGCCGATCAGCGCAGAGCCGACCGCCTTGTCGCCCTGGTACAGCAGCGAACCGTTGGCCGCGCCCGAAAACAGCAGCTGCGCCAGCCCGGTGGTCAGCAGCGGATAGGCGATGCCGGTGATCAGAGTCAGCAGGATCAACATCACCAGCGCAGGTCGTAAATACGTCATGTTCATTTCCCTCAATGGTTAACCGGCGACGTGCAGCGCGACCAGGATCAGGTCGATCAGTTTGATGCCGATGAACGGCACCAGCAGACCGCCGACCCCGTACAGCCACAGGTTGCGGCGCAGCAGAGCCGCGGCGCTCATCGGTTTGTAGCTCACCCCTTTCAACGCCAGCGGGATCAGGAACACGATCACCAGGGCGTTGAAGATCACCGCCGACATGATGGCGGAGGCGGGGGAGTGCAGGTGCATCACGTTCAGCGCGTTCAACTGCGGATAGGTGGCCGCGAACGCCGCCGGAATGATGGCGAAGTATTTGGCCACGTCGTTGGCGATGCTGAAGGTGGTCAGCGAACCGCGCGTCATCAGCATCTGTTTGCCGATATGCACCACTTCGATCAGCTTGGTCGGGTTGGAATCCAGATCGACCATGTTGCCCGCCTCTTTGGCGGCCTGGGTGCCGGAGTTCATCGCCACCGCCACATCGGCCTGCGCCAGTGCCGGGGCGTCGTTGGTGCCGTCGCCGGTCATCGCCACCAGACGGCCTTCCGCCTGATACTGGCGGATCAGCGCCAGCTTGGCTTCCGGCGTGGCTTCCGACAGAAAGTCGTCCACCCCGGCTTCGGCGGCGATCGCCGCTGCGGTCAGCGGGTTATCGCCGGTGATCATCACCGTTTTGATGCCCATCTTGCGCAGCTCATTGAAGCGTTCCTTGATGCCGCCCTTGACGATATCCTTCAGCGCCACCACGCCCAGCACCCGGGCGCCTTCCGCCACCACCAGCGGCGTGCCGCCGGTGCGCGCCACGCTTTCCACCAGATCGTCCACCGCCCGCGGGAAGTGGCCCTGATTGGATTCGACGTGGCGGCGAATGGCGTCCACTGCGCCTTTACGGATCATGCGCTCCTGCACGTTGACGCCGCTCATGCGGGTCTGGGCGGAGAAGGGCACGAAGGTGGCGTTCAGCGCCTGCAGATCGCGCTCGCGCAGGTTAAAGCGCTGTTTGGCCAACACCACGATGCTGCGGCCTTCCGGCGTTTCGTCCGCCAGCGAAGCCAGCTGCGCGGCATCCGCCAGCTCTTGCTCTTTCACGCCCGGCGCCGGCAGGAACTCCGAAGCCTGACGGTTGCCCAGCGTGATGGTGCCGGTTTTATCCAGCAACAGCACGTCCACATCGCCGGCGGCTTCCACCGCGCGGCCACTGGTGGCGATCACGTTGGCGCCGAGCATGCGGCTCATCCCGGCCACGCCGATGGCGGACAGCAGACCGCCGATGGTGGTGGGGATCAGGCAAACCAGCAGCGCGACCAGCACGGTGATGGTGACCACGCTGCCGCTGCCGGCCGCCTCGACGCTGTATTGCGAGAACGGGAACAGGGTGGCGGTGGCCAGCACGAACACGATGGTCAACGCCACCAGCAGAATGGTCAGCGCGATCTCGTTCGGCGTTTTGCGGCGCTTGGCGCCCTCCACCATGGCGATCATGCGATCGAGGAAGGTTTCCCCCGGGTTGACGCTGCACTGCACCACCAGCCAGTCGGACAGCACGCGGGTGCCGCCGGTGACCGAGGAGAAGTCGCCGCCGGACTCGCGGATCACCGGGGCGGATTCGCCGGTGATGGCGCTTTCATCCACCGAAGCGCCGCCTTCCAGCACTTCGCCGTCGCACGGAATGGTGTCGCCGGCTTCCACCAGCACGATATCGCCTTTGCGCAGGCTCTCGGCGGCCACTTTCTCCGTGGCGCCGTCGCGGCGCGGGCCGGCCAGCTTTTTCGCCCAGCTGGTTTTCTTGGTGCCCTTCAGGCTTTCCGCCTGGGCCTTGCTGCGGCCTTCGGCCAGCGCTTCGGCGAAGTTGGCGAACAGCACGGTGAACCACAACCACAGGGCGACGCTGCCGGTAAAGGCGGCGGCGCCGTCGGTTTGGCCGGCGAGGATCGCCAGCCAGATGGCGGTGGTCAGCAGGCTGCCGATATACACCACGAACATCACCGGGTTGCGCCATTGAACGCGAGGGTCCAGTTTTTTCAGCGCATCGATCAGCGCGGTGCGCACCAGAGCCGGTTCAAACAGCGCGCGTTGTTTGCGAGTCATCTCTTATTCTCTCTCTGTGACGTCGGTTAGTTTGCCAACCAAAGCTGCAAATGCTCGGCCACCGGGCCCAGCGCCAGCGCCGGCACGAAGGTCAGCGCGCCCACCAGCAGCACGGTGCCGATCAGCAGGCCGATAAACAGCGGCCCATAGGTTGGCAGGGTGCCGTTGCCCGCCGGCTGGCGTGGCTTGGCGCTCAGCGAACCGGCGATCGCCAGCACCGGCAGGATCACCCCGAAGCGGCCGACGAACATGGCGAAGGCCAGCAGCAGGTTGTAGAACGGCGTATTGACGCTCAACCCGGCGAAGGCGCTGCCGTTGTTGTTGGCGGCTGAAGACAGGGCGTACAGCACTTCGCTGAAGCCGTGGGCGCCCGGGTTGAGGATGCCGGCGCGGCCCGCGTCGGTGCCAATGGCCAGCGCGCTGCCCAGCAATACCAGCGTCGGCGTGACCAGGATCGCCAGCGCGGTCATCTTCATGTCATAGACGTCGATTTTCTTGCCCAGGTATTCCGGGGTGCGGCCGATCATCAGACCGGCGATAAACACCGTCAGCATCACGAACAGCAGCATGCCGTACAGGCCGGAGCCGACGCCGCCGAACACCACTTCACCGATCTGCATCAGCCACATCGGCACCATGCCGCCCAGCGCGGTGAAGGAATCGTGCATGGCGTTGACCGCCCCGCAGGACGCGGCGGTGGTCACCACCGAGAACAGGCTGGTGGCGAGAATGCCGAAGCGCGACTCTTTGCCTTCCATATTGATGTTGCTGTCGGCGCCCAGCGCGCTCAGGTGCGGGTTGCCCGCCAGCTCGGCAACCATCACCACCACCACCGCCACCACGAAGATCAGCGCCATCGCCCAGATCAGCGCGTGGCCCTGACGGTTTTCACCGGCCAACTGGCCGAAGGAGAAGCACAGCGCGCAGGGGATCAGGAAGATGGCCAGCATCTGCACGAAGTTGGTCAGCACGGTCGGGTTTTCGAACGGGTGCGCCGAGTTGGCACCGAAGAACCCCCCGCCGTTGGTGCCGAGCATCTTGATCGCTTCCTGCGAGGCCACCGGCCCCATTGGCAGCGTCTGCTGCGCGCCTTCGAGCGTAGTGACGTGCAGGTAAGGCAGGAAGTTTTGCAGCGTGCCCTGGCTGACGAAGAACAGGGCGATCAGCAGCGCGATCGGCAGCAGCACGTACAGCGTGATGCGGAACAGATCGGCCCAGGCGTTGCCGACGGTCTTGCCGGCGCGGCGGGTAAAGGCGCGGATCAGCGCAAAGGCCACGGCGATGCCGGTGGCGGCGGAGACGAAGTTCTGCACCGCCAGCCCGGCCATTTGGCTGAAATAGCTGAGGGCGCTTTCGCCGCTGTAGGCCTGCCAGTTGGTGTTGGTGACGAAGCTGACGGCGGTGTTGAGCGCCAGATCCCAGGAGAGGCCCGGGAAGCCTTGCGGGTTGAGCGGCAGCGAGCCCTGCGTCATCAGCAAGGCGAACAGCAGTGCCAGGCCGAGCAGGTTGAATGCCAGTATCGCCAGCGCGTACTGCCACCAGTTCATCTCGGTGGCGCGGATGCCACAGGCGCGCCAGACGCCGGCTTCCACCCCGCGTAGTGCAGGCAGCGGCTCACCTTCGATCAGGCGCGCCATAAAACCGCCCAGCGGCCGTGCCAGCAGCAGAAGCACCAGCAGGAAACTGGCGATCAGTAAAAAGGCTGAAGCCGCCATCAGAAATCCTCCGCGTTAAACAGGGCGTAGACCAGATAGGCCAACAGCAGCAGAACCAACAGCGCACCACCAATAACGCTGAAACTCACGGGACACCTCCAGAGGTGTTGTTTTTGATAGAGGCAGTGTAGGGAGAGGGGTAGAAAGAAGATGAAAAAATCGCGCGGGCAGGTGTAAAAAAAGTATAAAAATGGCTGAAATTTCAGCGGAAATTGGCCGTTTCAGGCAGCCTGCTTGCGGCGAGATTGCGCCTGTTGCGTGAATAAGCCGGGGCTGGGGCGTGGGATGAAGAACCGAATAATAACCACAATGTAACCCATGTTTAGTTAAAAATTAACTTGATTGTAACAAAATTACGAATCGCCGCGGCGATTAGCGATTTTTTGTGCGATTTAGTGGTCGGATGAGTAGTAAACTTTCATCAAGTGCGCTAAAATTTTGTCCAGTTACCAAATTACCGATTGTTCATTTGATACGCCGACGCCGTTTTCCCTGACAAATCAACGGCAGGCGTTTTTAAGGAGGTTCGCATGTCTACGACCTATCACGCTTATTCACTGCATCGGATTCTCCTGCGCCGCAGCGCAGTGGTCATCGCGGGCATTTTGGCCCTGCCGGTGATGCTGTTCCGCAGCGATCGCGGGCGTTTTTACAGCTACCTGCACCGCGTCTGGTCAAAAACCAGCGACAAGCCGGTCTGGCTGCAGCAGGCGGAATTGGCGTCCTGCGATTTCTACTGATTCACTGCCGATTCACGAACAACCCTCGCCCTGCGGCGGGGGTTTTTTTATGCCCCAAGCCCGCTGCCGTCAAGCGCAAGGTCGTATTTGGCAAGCCATTCTTCTACACTTTCCCCATCGACCAACACCACGAGAGAACGGTATGAGTGACAAGATCCCTATCGGCATCAGCGCCTGTTTACTGGGCGACGCGGTGCGTTTCGACGGTGGCCACAAGCGGCTGGCCTTCGCGGTGGAACAGTTGGCGCCCTATGTGCGCTTTGAGCCCGTATGCCCGGAAATGGCGATCGGCCTGCCCACGCCGCGCCCGGCGCTGCGCCTGGTGAAACAGGCGCAGCCCTGGCCGGCGATGCGCTACAGCAACGACGCCGGCGTGGATCTGACCGAGGAGATGCGCAGTTTCTCCGCGCAGCGGGTGGCCGCGTTGCAGCACCTGTGCGGTTATATCGTCTGCGCCAAATCGCCGAGCTGCGGCCTGGAGCGGGTGCGGGTCTACAGTGAGAACGGCAAGGACTCGCGTAAAAACGGCGTCGGGCTGTTTACCGCCGAACTGCTGCGTCAGATGCCGTGGCTGCCGGTGGAAGAAGACGGACGATTGCAGGATGCGGCATTGCGGGAAAACTTCATTGAACGGGTGTACGCGCTGTATGAGTTGAATATGCTGTGGCGTCAGGGGCTGACCCGCGGCGGGCTGATCGCGTTTCACAGCCGCTACAAGCTGTCGCTGCTGGCGCATTCGCAGCCGGCGTACCGCGAACTGGGGCGTTTCGTCGCCGACATTCATCGCTGGGACTCGCTGGAGGCCTTCGCCGTGGAGTACCGCAGCCGCCTGATGGCGCTGTTGGCGCACAAGGCGACGCGCCGCAACCATACCAACGTGCTGATGCACGTGCAGGGTTACTTCCGCCGCCAGCTCAGCGCGGCGCAGCGCCAGGAGCTGGCGCACCTGATCGACCGCTACCGGCAGGGCATGCAGCCGCTGCTGGCGCCGATCGCCTTGCTTAAGCATTACATGGCGGAATACCCCGACAGTTATCTGGCGGAACAACGCTATTTCGAACCTTATCCGGAGGCGCTGCGTTTGCGTTACGGCCATTGATTGACAAGGGAATTTTATGACCACGCATCTGGTCTGGTTGCGTAACGATCTGCGTATCACCGACAACAAAGCGCTGCATGCTGCCTGCAGCGATCCCAAAGCCCGGGTGCTGGCGGTGTTTATCGCCACCCCGCAGCAGTGGCGGCAGCATGAGATGTCGCCGCGGCAGGCGGCGCTGATCCACGCCAGCCTGCGGGCGGTACAGCAGGCGCTGGCGCAAAAGGGCATTGCGCTGCATTGCCATGCCGGCACGGACTTTGCCGCGTCAATCGACTGGCTGGCGGAGTATTGCCGGCGAGAGCAGGTGGACGCGCTATTTTACAACCGCCAGTACGAACTGAATGAACGGCGACGCGATGCGCGGCTGGAGCAGCAGTTGAATGGACGGGTAACGTGCCACGGTTTTGATGACAGCCTGCTGTTGCCGCCGGGCAGCGTGCTAACCGGCGGCGGCGAGATGTACAAGGTTTATACGCCGTTTCGCAACGCCTTTATTCAGCGCCTGACTGCGTCCGACGTGAGCTGCCTGCCGGCGCCGAAGATCCGTGCCGATGGCGCGTTGCCAGCGCCTGAAGCGCCGGCGGCGTTCGATTATCCCGCGGCGGACATCGGGGATGATTATCCCGCCGGCGAGGAGGCCGCGCTGCAGCGGCTGCGCGCCTTTTGTCGTGAGCAAGTGCAGGATTACCTTCGCCAGCGCGATCTGCCCGCCCTCGCCGGCACCAGCAGCCTGTCGCCCTATCTGGCGATCGGCGTGTTGTCGCCGCGCCAGTGTTTTAACCGCCTGCGCGCCGAATGCCCGCAGCTGCTGGAAGATCGCGAGAGCGGCGCTTTCGCCTGGCTGAACGAGCTGATTTGGCGCGAGTTCTACCGCCATCTGCTGGTGGCCTACCCCGAGCTGTGCCGCCATCGGCCGTTTATCGCCTGGACGGACAAAGTGCGCTGGTGCGATGACGCGGCGAAGCTGCAGGCCTGGCAGCGGGGCGAGACCGGCTATCCGATCGTCGATGCCGCCATGCGCCAGCTGAACGCTACCGGCTGGATGCATAACCGGCTGCGCATGATCAGCGCCAGTTTCCTGGTGAAGGATCTGCTGATCGACTGGCGGGCTGGGGAGCGCTACTTCATGTCGCAACTGCTGGACGGGGATCTGGCGGCCAACAACGGCGGCTGGCAGTGGGCGGCCTCCACCGGCACCGACGCCGCGCCGTATTTCCGCATCTTTAACCCGACCACCCAGGGTGAACGTTTTGATCCACAAGGCACTTTTATCCGTAAATGGTTGCCGGAACTGGCGGATGTGCCCGACAATGACATCCATCATCCTCACCGTTGGGCGGAAAAGCGGCCATGCGTGCTGAATTACCCGCTGCCGATCGTCGATCATAAGCAAGCCCGTCTGGAGACGCTGGCGGCGTTCGAGGCGGCGAAACGGGGAGAGTCTTGAGGCAACTGCAAGGAGCGACGCAATGATGAAAAAGGTGTTGGCCCTGTGCCTGAGCGGCTATTCCGCGCTGGCGATTGCCGGCTTTGACGTGGTGGCGCTGGGCGTCGACGGCGGCGTCAGCGACGGCAACCTGACTTCCTACCTGATCCGCAGCGACAATCAGCCGCAGTATGTGGCGCTGGACGCCGGTTCGCTGCTGCCGGGTATCGCCAAAGGGCTGGAGAAGGGCAGCTTCCCGCAGGTGACGCCCGAGCTGGCCGCGCCTTACACGCCGCAGGGCTATGTGTTCCGGCAGTTGATCGGCAGCTACTTTATCAGCCACGGCCATCTGGACCACGTGGCGGGGCTGATCGTCGGCTCGCCGGAAGACAATAAAAAAACCGTTTACGCCCAGGCGGACACCGTGCTGACCCTGCGCAACCATTACTTTAACTGGAAGGCCTGGCCGAACTTTACCGATGCCGGCAATGGTGCGCGGCTGGGCACCTACCGGCTGCAAACGGTGCGGCCGCAGCAGCGGTTTACCCTCGGCCTGACCGGGTTGACCGGCGTGATGTATCCGCTCAGCCACGATCGCTACCCGTCGTCGATGCTGCTGATTTCCAACGGCAACGAGTTCTTCGCCTATTTCGGCGATACCGGGCCGGATAAGGTGGAGCAGTCGCGCGATCTCGATACCGTCTGGCGCGTGCTGGGGCCGCTTGTCGAGCAGAAAAAGCTCAAGGGCATGATTATCGAAACCTCTTACCCCAACGGGGTGGAGGACAAACATCTGTACGGCCATTTGACGCCGGCCTGGCTGCTGAAGGAGCTGAAGAACCTGACGCAGTACAGCGGCGGCGAGGGCTCGCTGAACGGTTTGCCGGTGGTGATCAGCCACATCAAGCCCAGCCTGAAGCAGGGCGAAGACACGCGCGCCGCCATTGCGCAACAGCTGGCGCAGGGCAACGATCTGGGCGTGAAATTCATCCTGATGGCGCAGGGCGACCGGCAGACATTTTGACTATGAAGAGAGAAGAGAATGCGTAACCTCGATCTGGAACAACTGATCAACACGGAACTGAACGCCACGGCGTTTCAGGACTACGCCCCCAACGGATTGCAGGTAGAAGGCCGTCCGCACGTGCAGCGCATCGTGACCGGCGTCACCGCCTGTCAGGCGCTGCTGGACGCCGCGGTGGCGCATCAGGCCGACGCGATTATCGTGCATCATGGCTATTTCTGGAAAAACGAGGCGCCGGCGGTGCGCGGCATGAAGCGCAACCGCCTGAAAACGCTGTTGACCCACGACATCAACCTGTACGGTTATCATTTGCCGCTGGACGCGCATCCGGTGCTGGGCAACAACGCGCAGCTGGCGCAGGCGCTGGGCATTCGGGTGATTGGTGAAATCGAGCCGCTGGTGCCGCACGGGGAATTCGAACAGCCGCTGACCGGCGAAGCGCTGCAACAGCGCATCGAAAGCCGGCTGGGGCGCGCGGTGCTGCACTGCGGCGATAACGCGCCTGAGCATATTCGCCGGGTGGCCTGGTGCACCGGCGGCGGCCAGGGCTTTATCGACAGCGCGGCGCGCTTCGGCGTCGATGCGTTCATCAGCGGTGAAGTGTCTGAGCAGACCATTCACAGCGCGCGCGAAATGGGCGTGCATTTCTTCGCCGCCGGTCACCACGCCACCGAGCGCGGCGGCGTGAAGGCGTTGGGGGACTGGCTGGCCCAGCACCACGGCTTTGATGTGACCTTTATCGATATCCCGAATCCCGCCTGATCTTTTTCTTCCCCGGATCCAGCCCGGCCTGCGCGCCGGCTGAATCCTTTTACCGCGCTATTTCCTTATTTTCCTTATGGTTGCGTTCTATTGACAGCCGGGGCCGCGTCACGCATAACTGGTATGTTTTTCAGCGCGATAATAAGGAGAATAAGGGTGCAACAAGCACGTTATTACCTGTTGGGTGAAAGAGCGGTAGTGCTTGAACTGTCGCCGCCGGTGACGTTACCGAGCCAGCAGCGCATCTGGGCGCTGGCGGAAAAGCTGAATCACCATCCCGACGTGCGGGAAGTGGTGCCGGGGATGAATAACCTGACGCTGCTGCTGCATACGCCGCAGGCCGACGCCGAAGCGATGCTGGAATTGCTGCAGCAGGGGTGGGAGAGCAAAGAGCGCCTGACGCCGGAATCGCGTCAGGTGGATATTCCGGTTATCTACGGCGGGGAACAGGGCCCCGACCTGGATGAGGTGGCGCGTCATACTGGCATGACGCCGCAACAGGTGGTGGAATGCCACGCGGCGGCGGCCTATGTGGTCTATTTCCTCGGCTTTCAGCCGGGCTTCTCCTATTTGGGCGGCATGCCGGAACAACTGGCGACGCCGCGCCGCGCTGAACCGCGTCTGGCGGTGGCGGCCGGTTCCGTCGGCATCGGCGGCGGCCAGACCGGCATCTATCCGCTGGTGACGCCCGGCGGCTGGCAGCTGATTGGCCGCACGCCGCTGGCGCTGTTCAATCCGCATGAAATGCCGCCGACGTTGCTGCGTCCGGGCGATAACGTACGCTTTGTGCCGCAGAAGGAGGGCGTATGCTGATTATTCTGCGCGCCGGCATCTATACCACGGTGCAGGATTTGGGCCGCGAGGGATTCCGCCGTCTGGGCATCAGCACCGGCGGAGCGCTGGATCAACCGGCGCTGAAGATAGCCAACCTGCTGGTGGGCAATGCGCCGGAGGCCGCCGGGCTGGAGATCACCCTCGGCCAGTTCAGCGCCGAGTTTACCCGCGCAGGCTGGATCGCCCTGACCGGCGCCGGCTGCGACGCTCAGCTGGACGGCAAACCGCTGTGGACCGGCTGGCGCTACCCGGTGAAAAAGGGGCAGCGGCTGACGCTGGGCACGCCGAAACGCGGCATGCGCAGTTATCTCGCGATCGCCGGCGGCATCGCCGTGCCGGAAATGCTGGGCTCGCGCAGCACCGATATGAAAGCCGCCTTTGGCGGATGCGAGGGGCGTAATCTGAAGGACGGCGACCGGTTGCCGCTCGGTAACTCCGCCGCTCAACCGCAACATTCCTGCGGCGTGAAGCAACTGCTGTTCACCAACCGCATCCGCGCGTTGCCGGGGCCGGAGTACGCTGAATTCAGCGAAGAGGCACAGGAGACGTTCTGGCGTACCGCCTGGCAGCTCAGCCCGCAGAGCAACCGCATGGGCTACCGTCTGCACGGCGGCACGCCGCTGGCGCGCACCACCGGCCGCGAGATGCTGTCGCACGGCCTGCTGCCCGGCGTGGTGCAGGTGCCGCACAACGGCCAGCCGATCGTGCTGATGGCCGATGCGCAAACCACCGGCGGTTACCCGCGCATTGCCTGTGTGATCGAAGCCGATCTCTACCATTTGGCGCAGATCCGGCTCGGCGAACCGATCCACTTCGTTCTCTGCTCTCTGGCGGAGGCGCAGCGCGCCAAGGCCGAGCAGGATCTCTTCCTTCGACAGATTGCCTGGGGGTTACATGATCGTTGATTTGAACGCCGATCTCGGCGAGGGCTGCGCCAACGACCAGGCGCTGCTGCAATTGGTGAGTTCGGCCAACATCGCCTGCGGCTTCCACGCCGGCGATGCGCAGACCATGCGTCAGTCGGTGCGCTGGGCATTGCAGTACGGCGTGGCGATCGGTGCCCACCCGAGTTTTCCCGATCGGGAGAATTTCGGCCGCACCCGCATGCAGCTGCCGCCGGAAACGGTCTACGCGCAGGTGGTGTATCAGCTCGGGGCGCTGGCGGCCATCGCCCGTGCCGAGGGCGGGGTGATGGTGCACGTCAAGCCGCACGGCATGCTGTACAACCAGGCGGCGGTTGAGCCGGCGCTGGCGGAAGCGATCGCCCGGGCGGTGCAGGCGGTCGATCCGGCGCTGCGGCTGGTGGGGCTGGCCGGCAGCGAGCTGATCCGCGCCGGGCAACGGCTCGGTCTGACCACCCGGCAGGAGGTGTTCGCCGATCGCGGTTATCAGGCCGACGGCACGCTGGTGCCGCGCGGTTTGCCGGGGGCATTGATCGAGGATGACGAACAGGCGCTGGCGCAAACGCTGGAGATGGTGCGCCATCACCGGGTGCGCAGCGTCGATGGCGTTTGGACCGCGGTTCAGGCGGAAACCGTCTGCCTGCATGGGGACGGCGAGCATGCGCTGGCGTATGCGCGCAAGCTGCGGGACAGTTTTGTTCAGCAGGGGATCCGCGTCAGCGCGGAGCAGTAAAGCAAGACACAACATCACAAGCAAAAAACTATTAGAAAATATCGAGGGAAGACTATGGAACAGGCCGTGAATCTCTGGCCACTGATCGGCATCGCCGCTATCGTGGTCGGGTTTGTATTGCGTTTCAACCCGGTGCTGGTGGTGATCGCCGCCGGCATCATCACCGGTCTGGCGGCGCTGATGCCGCTGGACGTCATTCTGGAAAAGCTCGGCGAGGGCTTTCTCAATACCCGAAACCTGCCGCTGATCCTGCTGCTGCCGCTGGCGGTGATTGGCCTGCTGGAGCGCCACGGGTTGAAAGAGCGGGCGCAGGCGTGGATCGCCAGGATCAAAAGCGCCACCGCCGGCCGTTTGCTGATCGTGTACCTGTTCGTGCGCGAGATCACCGCGGCGATGGGGCTGACCAGCCTGGGCGGGCATCCGCAGATGGTGCGGCCGCTGCTGGCGCCGATGGCGGAAGGGGCGACGGAAAACCGTTACGGCGAGCTGCCGGAGCGTACCCGCCACCGCCTGCGCGCCATGTCGGCCGCCACCGACAACGTCGGGCTGTTCTTCGGCGAAGATATCTTCGTGGCCTTCGGCGCGATCATCTTCATGCACAACTTTATGCTGGAGTCCGGCGGCATTCAGACCGAGCCGCTGCATATCGCGCTGTGGGGCATTCCGACCGCCATTTTCGCTTTCCTGATCCACGCCTTCCGGCTGTATCGGATGGATAAACAGCTGAGTGCCGAGCTGGCGCAGCTGAATCAGGCGGCGCTGCAGGCGAAGGGGGAAGCACGATGAACTTCCAGCAACAATATCTCTACTGGCTGGCCGGCGCGGTGCTGCTGATTGTGGCGGTGATGTCCTTCCGCGATCGCGCCAACCCGCGCCGCATCACCACCGGGCTGTTTTGGGGGCTGTACGGCCTGGTGTTCCTGGTCGGCGACTGGACTTACCGCCTGCTGGGCGACGTGCTCGGCGAAGGCAGCAACGAGAAACGCATGCTGCACATCATCGTTGGCGTGGTGGTGGTGGTGATGGCCCTGATCGCCGGCTTCGGCGGCGTGCGCCTCGGCAGCTATCATCAGCGAACGCCGCAGGAACGCGAGGCCAGCGCCAAGCGCCTGGGCAACAAGCTGTTTATCCCCGCGCTGGCGATCCCGGTGGTGACGGTGATCGGCGTGCTGCTGTTCAACAACATTCCGGCGTTGCAAAGCGCGGTGTTCGGCAGCGGTAACCATGCGACGCTGATCACCCTGTTCTCGATGACCGTCGGCTGCCTGATTGGCCTGGCGATCGCGGTGAAAATGACCCATGAGAAGGCGTTGCAGCCGGTGCAGGAAGCGCGGCGCCTGCTGGATTCGATCGGCTGGGCGTTCATTCTGCCGCAGATCCTCGCCACGCTTGGCCTGCTGTTTACCGTCGCCGGCGTCGGCACCGCGATCTCGCATTTAACCCAGGAGTATCTGGCGGTGGATAACCGCTTTATCGCCGTGGCGGTCTACGCTATCGGTATGGCGGTGCTGACCATGGTGATGGGTAATGCTTTCGCCGCGTTCCCGATCGTCACCGCCGGCATCGGCATTCCGATCCTGGTGCTGCAACACGGCGGCAACCCGGCGGTGATGGCGGCGATCGGCATGTTCTCCGGCTATTGCGGCACCCTGATGACGCCGATGGCGGCGAACTTCAACATTGTGCCGGCGGCGCTGCTGGAGCTGCCGGACAAGAATGCGGTGATCAAGGCGCAGGTGCCGACCGGCGTGCTGCTGCTGTTGGTTAACGTGTTCCTGCTGTATTTCCTGATGTTCCTGTAGGAGTAAGGATGCAAAAAGTATTGATTACCGGCTTCGAGCCGTTTGGCGGTGAGCGCCTCAACCCTTCCTGGGAAGTGGTGAAGCAGCTCAATGATATGGAGCTGGTGGGTACGCGCATTGTGGCGCGCCAACTGCCGTGCGTGTTCGGCGCGGCGCTGGAGGCGCTCAATGCGGCGATCGACGAGGTGCAGCCGGTGATGGTGCTGGCTGTCGGCCAGGCCGGCGGCCGTACCGACATCACGATTGAACGGGTGGCGATCAACGTCGACGACGCGCGTATCCCCGACAATCAGGGGCAGCAGCCGGTGGATGAGCCGATCGTCGCCGGCGGCCCGGCGGCCTATTTCAGCACCTTGCCGATCAAGGCGATGGTCAGCTCGATGCGCGAGGCCGGCATTCCGGCCTCCGTTTCGCAGACCGCCGGCACCTACGTGTGCAACCATGTCATGTACGGCCTGCTGCACCGGTTGAGCGGCCAGCGCGAGGTGAAGGGCGGGTTTATTCATATCCCGTACCTGCCGGAACAGGCGGCGGCGCACCCCGGCGCACCGAGCATGGCGGCCTCGACGGTGCTGTTTGCGCTGGAGCTGGCCGTTTCCATCGCGTTGCAGGTGGAACACGATCTGAAAGTGGCGGGCGGCGCAACGCATTAATCAAGAGAATCCCCGGCGCATCGGGCTGCGCCGGGTCTACGCAAGGAGTGGTCTATGCCGGAAGGACCGGAGATCCGCCGGGCGGCGGACAAACTGGCGGCGGCGGTGATCGATCAGCCGCTGACCGCCGTCGATTTCGCTTTTCCCCAGTTGAAGCACTATCGCCAGCGTCTGCTCGGCGAGCGTATCGTCGCCATCGAGCCGCGCGGCAAGGCGCTGCTGACCCACTTTTCCAACGGGCTGACGATGTACAGCCATAACCAGCTGTACGGCGTGTGGAAAGTGGCGGCGGCGGGGGAGACGCCGGAGACCAAGCGCGATCTGCGGGTGCGGCTGGAAACCGCTCATAGCGCGATTTTGCTCTACAGCGCTTCCGATATTACCGTCGGGCCGCGCGAGGAAATAGAGCAACACCCGTTTTTGCAACGCATCGGCCCTGACGTGTTGGACATGTCGCTGACGGTAGACGATGTGGTGGAGCGGTTGCTGACGCCGCGTTTTCGCCGCCGGCAGCTGAGCGGCATGCTGCTCGACCAGGCGTTTCTCGCCGGATTGGGCAACTATCTGCGCGCCGAAATCCTGTGGCAGGCCGAGTTGGCGCCGCAGCACAAACCGCAGGATCTGGCGCCAGAGGCGCTGCGCCACCTGGCGGAGGCATTGCTGGCGGTGCCGCGCCTTTCCTACCAGACGCGCGGGCAGGCGGATGACAACCGCCATCACGGCGCGCTGTTTCGCTTCAAGGTGTTTCATCGCAGCGGCGAGCCCTGTGAGCGCTGCGGTGGGATGATCGTGCGCACCGAGCTGTCGTCGCGGCCGTTTTATTGGTGCCCGGGCTGCCAGAAATAAGCAAAAAAAAACGCCGCCCGAAGGGGCGGCGCTGTGCGGTTTCAGCCGGGGAAGCGGCTTACTTGGTTTTCAGCTGGGATTTGAAATCACGCTCGGCATAGCCGGTGTACAGCTGACGCGGACGGGCAATTTTGATGCCTTCGTCGTGCATTTCGTTCCAGTGGGCGATCCAGCCGATGGTGCGCGCGATGGCGAAGATCACGGTGAACATGGAAGAAGGAATGCCCATCGCCTTCAGGATGATGCCGGAGTAGAAGTCGACGTTCGGGTACAGTTTCTTCTCGATGAAGTACGGGTCGTTCAGCGCGATGTGTTCCAGCTCCATCGCCACCTGCAGCAGGTTGTCGTCCTTCTTGTTCAGCTCTTTCAGCACTTCGTGACAGGTCTCGCGCATCACGGTGGCGCGCGGATCGTAGTTCTTGTACACGCGGTGGCCGAAGCCCATCAGGCGGAAGGAGTCGTTCTTGTCCTTGGCGCGCTTGATGAATTCCGGAATGTGCTCGACGGTCTTGATCTCTTCCAGCATTTTCAGCGCCGCTTCGTTGGCGCCGCCGTGCGCCGGCCCCCACAGGGAGGCGATGCCGGCCGCGATGCAGGCGAACGGGTTGGCGCCGGAAGAGCCGGCGGTGCGCACGGTTGAGGTAGAGGCGTTCTGCTCATGGTCGGCGTGCAGGATCAGGATGCGATCCATGGCGCGTTCCAGTACCGGGTTCACCACGTACTCTTCGCACGGGGTGGCGAACATCATGTGCAGGAAGTTGCCGGCGTAGGACAGATCGTTGCGCGGGTAAACGAACGGCTGGCCCAGGGAGTATTTGTAGCACATCGCGGCCACGGTCGGCATTTTGGACAGCAGACGGAACGCGGTGATTTCACGGTGACGCTCGTTGTTGACGTCCAGCGCATCGTGGTAGAACGCCGCCAGCGCGCCGGTCACGCCGCACAGCACCGCCATCGGGTGCGAGTCGCGACGGAAGCCACGGAACAGATGGGTGATCTGGTCGTGGATCATGGTGTGGCGGGTCACGGTGGTCTTGAAGGTTTCGAATTCTTCCGGCGTTGGGGTCTCGCCGTACAGCAGGATGTAGCACACTTCCAGGTAGGAAGATTCTTTCGCCAGCTGCTCGATAGGGAAGCCGCGGTGCAGCAGCACGCCTTTGTCGCCGTCGATGAAGGTAATCTTGGATTCGCAAGAAGCGGTGGAGGTAAAGCCGGGATCAAATGTGAAATAACCTTTGGAACCCAGAGCGCGGACATCGAGGACATCGGGGCCCAGTGTCGGTGTCAATACGCCCAGTTCGATCGGAGCTTCGCTGTCGTTAATGGTTAGCGTCGCTTTCTTATCAGTCATTTACTGTCTCCTTAGCGCCTTATTTTAAAAACCACTAACAACTGAAATACCTTAAATCTCTGCAGGTTGCCCGCAAAAAAATGGTGCGGACGCTAACTCTGTGAGCGACTGCGCAACTGTGCGCGGGTAGGGTACAGAGTGCTGACCAGGCGAACGAGACGGGTGACCAGTTGTTAACGATTCATAGTAATTCGTTATAGTCTGTTAATCTTACCTATGAGCTGTTCGAAGAGATGTGAACCTATCCCAATAATCTGTTTTTGTGTGCTTTATTTGCTTTTGACGCCGGCAAACTCGAGCGGGAAACAACGGCTATTGGGATAGGTTCGCCAAATACACTGTTGCATAACTCGAACCCGGGAGGAAGTGTATCTGCTGACCCATAGCGCATCATAGGACCGTTTGTGCCCCTATATGTAATGGAAATGTTGATCTCTTGTCAAATCAGATAATTAATTTTGCACTAATTGTGAAATCCGTGATCTGAATCACTGTTCGGGGGAAATGTTATCAAAGCGGTTGTATGAGAATTGTAATCAGAATGTGATCCTCCTATACTGCCGCCAGGTCTCCGGATTACCCTGAAGTAGGAGCACCCAGCGTTATAAATGCGCGCCGTTTGAGCACAGAGGATGTTGATGTTTGAGCGCGTGACGTGTAAGGGTTTTAGGCTCTTAACGCTGTCTGATCCCCGCCCAGGCCCGGAGGAAGGAAAATAATAAGAGCTGTGTGGGCAAATACGTGAAAAAACAACGACCTGTCAACTTGGATCTGCAAACGATCCGGTTCCCCGTAACTGCGATAGCGTCTATCTTACACCGAGTCTCTGGCGTAATTACCTTCGTTGCCGTGGGTATCCTCCTCTGGCTGCTGGGCCTGTCACTCTCTTCCCAAGAGGGGTTCCTGCAGGCGGCCGCCATCATGAATAGCTTCATCGTCAAATTCATATTCTGGGGCATCCTCACGGCGCTGGCCTATCACATTTGCGGTGGCATCCGTCACTTGTTAATGGATTTTGGCTACATCGAAGAGAGTTTGGCCGCCGGCACCCGTTCCGCCCAGGTGGCGATCGGTCTGACCGTCGTGCTGTCAGTTCTGGCTGGAGTCCTCGTATGGTAAACAACGTTTCTGCATTAGGGCGCAACGGCGTGCACGATTGGCTGCTGCTGCGCGCTTCCGCTATCATCATTACCCTGTACGTCCTGTATATCCTGGGCTTTTTCGTCACGGCTCCGGAACTCACTTATGACATCTGGCGCGGTTTCTTCGCCACTTCCATTACGAAAGTGTTCACTCTGCTGACCCTGCTGTCGATTCTGGTGCACGCCTGGATCGGGCTGTGGCAGGTGCTGACGGACTACGTCAAGCCGCTGGCGGTTCGCCTGGTGTTGCAGCTGGCTGTCGTGGTCGCGTTGCTGGTCTATTTACTGTACGGAACAATCGTAGTGTGGGGTGCTTAAATGAAACTGCCAGTCAGAGAGTTTGATGCCGTCGTAATCGGCGCCGGCGGTGCGGGCATGCGTGCCGCGCTGCAAATTTCCCAAGCGGGCTCGACCTGTGCCCTGCTGTCCAAAGTTTTCCCGACCCGTTCCCATACCGTGTCCGCACAGGGCGGCATCACCGTCGCGCTCGGCAACAGCCACGAGGACAACTGGGAATGGCATATGTACGACACGGTGAAAGGTTCCGACTATATCGGTGACCAGGACGCCATCGAATATATGTGTAAAACCGGCCCGGAAGCGATTCTGGAACTGGAACACATGGGGCTGCCGTTCTCTCGTCTGGACGACGGCCGCATCTATCAGCGCCCGTTCGGCGGCCAGTCGCTGAACTTCGGCGGCGAGCAGGCGGCGCGTACCGCAGCCGCAGCCGACCGTACCGGCCATGCGCTGCTGCACACCCTGTACCAACAGAACCTGAAAAACCACACCACCATCTTCTCCGAGTGGTATGCGCTCGATCTGGTGAAAAACCAGGACGGCGCGGTGGTCGGCACCACGGCTATCTGCATCGAAACCGGTGAAGTGGTTTACTTCAAAGCCAAGGCCACCGTGCTGGCGACCGGCGGTGCAGGTCGCATTTACCAGTCCACCACCAACGCCCACATCAACACCGGCGACGGTGTCGGCATGGCGCTGCGCGCCGGCGTGCCGGTGCAGGACATGGAAATGTGGCAGTTCCACCCGACCGGCATCGCCGGCGCGGGCGTGCTGGTGACCGAGGGTTGCCGCGGCGAAGGCGGTTACCTGCTGAACAAACACGGCGAGCGCTTCATGGAGCGTTATGCGCCGAACGCCAAAGATCTGGCGGGGCGTGACGTGGTTGCCCGTTCGATCATGATCGAAATCCGCGAAGGCCGCGGCTGCGACGGTCCTTGGGGCCCGCACGCCAAGCTGAAGCTGGATCACCTGGGCAAAGAGGTGCTGGAATCCCGTCTGCCGGGCATTCTGGAGCTGTCCCGCACCTTCGCGCACGTCGATCCGGTGAAAGAGCCGATCCCGGTTATCCCAACCTGTCACTATATGATGGGCGGCATTCCGACCAAGGTGACCGGCCAGGCGCTGACCGTGAACGAGAAAGGCGAAGACGTGGTGATCCCGGGGCTGTTCGCCGTGGGCGAAATCGCCTGCGTATCGGTGCACGGCGCCAACCGCCTGGGCGGCAACTCGTTGCTCGACCTGGTGGTGTTCGGCCGTTCCGCCGGCATGCACCTGCAGGAATCGTTGGAAGAGCAGGGCGTGAGCCGTGACGCCAGCGACTCCGACGTGGAAGCCTCGCTGGACCGTCTGAACCGTTGGAACAACACCCGTTCCGGCGAAGACCCGGTTGAAATTCGCAAAGCGCTGCAGTCTTGCATGCAGCACAACTTCTCGGTATTCCGCGAAGGCGATGCGATGGCCAAGGGCCTGGAAGAACTGAAAGTGATCCGTGAACGTTTGAAGAACGCACGCCTGGACGATACCTCCAGCGAGTTCAACACCCAGCGCATCGAATGCCTGGAGTTGGATAACCTGATGGAGACCGCGTATTCCACCGCCGTGTCGGCCAACTTCCGTACCGAGAGCCGTGGCGCGCACAGCCGCTTCGACTACCCGGAACGCGATGACGCCAACTGGCTGTGCCATTCGCTGTATCTGCCGCAATCGGAAAGCATGACGCGCCGCGAAGTGAACATGCAACCGAAGCTGCGCCCGGCATTCCCGCCGAAAGTGCGTTCTTACTAATTGCGGAGATCGACAGATGAAACTCGAATTTTCCATTTATCGCTACAACCCGGATGTCGACGACGCCCCGCACATGCAGGACTACACCCTGGAAGCGGAAGAAGGCCGTGACATGATGCTGCTGGATGCGTTGATCCAGCTGAAAGAAAAAGACCCGACCCTGTCGTTCCGTCGCTCATGCCGCGAAGGCGTGTGCGGTTCCGACGGCCTGAACATGAACGGTAAAAACGGCCTGGCGTGCATCACCCCGATTTCGTCGCTGCGCAAAGGCAACGGCAAGATCGTGATCCGTCCGCTGCCGGGCCTGCCGGTGGTGCGCGATCTGGTGGTGGATATGGGCCAGTTCTATACCCAATATGAAAAGATCAAGCCATACCTGCTGAACGACGGCAAGAACCCGCCGGCGCGCGAGCACCTGCAGTCGCCGGAGCAGCGCGCCAAGCTGGACGGTCTGTACGAGTGCATTCTGTGCGCCTGCTGCTCGACCTCTTGCCCATCGTTCTGGTGGAACCCGGACAAGTTCATCGGCCCAGCCGGTCTGTTGGCGGCATATCGCTTCCTGATCGACAGCCGTGACACGGAAACGCAAGAACGTTTAGATGATCTGGACGACGCTTTTAGTGTTTTCCGCTGCCATAGCATTATGAATTGTGTCAGTGTATGTCCTAAAGGCTTGAACCCGACGCGTGCGATCGGGCATATCAAGTCCATGCTGCTGCAACGCGGCGCATAAACGGAATGAGATGCTGCGCCGGGCTCTTTTCCGGCGCACGTCCCATAGGGGAGGGAACCTCTAAAAACTGACCCGCGGCTGCGGCGCTATGCAGCCTGGTTCTTCCGCCGGTTTTTAGAGGTTCCTTGTAAGGGACCGCAAGGTCCATAACAGAACGTATCGGGCCGACATGGCCGCAAGTACGTCGAGTGAACCGTTTTACGGCAAACCGTATTCATCACGGTAATTATGTTAACCACGGCGAAAACTAAAGCTTCAAAGCTTAAGGGATCATGATGCAGAACGGCGCAATGAAGGCCTGGCTGGATTCCTCCTATCTGGCGGGCGCGAACCAGTCTTACATAGAGCAGCTCTATGAAGACTTCTTAACCGATCCGGGTTCCGTTGAAGATAGCTGGCGTTCCATTTTTCAACAGCTACCAACCGCGGGTGTCAAACCCGATCAGCTTCACTCTCAAACGCGCGATTACTTCCGCCGCCTGGCGAAAGACTCCGCGCGCTACAACACCACCATCACCGATCCGGAAACCGACGCCAAACAGGTCAAGGTACTGCAGCTGATCAACGCCTTCCGCTTCCGCGGGCATCAGCATGCCAACCTCGATCCGCTCGGCCTGTGGCAGCGCGAGCAAGTTCCTGACCTTGATCCCGCTTACCACAACCTGACCGAAGCCGATTTCCAGGAAACCTTCAACGTGGGCTCTTTCGCCATCGGCAAAGAAACCATGAAGCTGGGCGATCTGTACGCCGCGCTGAAGCAGACCTATTGCGGGTCGATCGGCGCTGAGTACATGCACATCACCAACACCGAAGAGAAACGCTGGATCCAGCAGCGCATCGAGTCGGTGGTGGGGCGCGCCAGCTTTACCGCCGACGAAAAACGCCGTTTCCTGAACGAGCTGACCGCGGCGGAAGGCCTGGAGCGCTACCTGGGCGCCAAATTCCCGGGCGCCAAACGCTTCTCGCTGGAAGGCGGCGACGCGCTGGTGCCGATGCTGAAAGAGATGGTGCGCCATGCCGGCAAGAACGGCACGCGCGAAGTGGTGTTGGGCATGGCCCACCGCGGCCGTCTGAACGTGCTGATCAACGTGCTGGGCAAAAAGCCGGCCGATCTGTTCGACGAATTCGCCGGCAAGCATAAAGAACACCTCGGCACCGGTGACGTGAAATATCACCAGGGCTTCTCCTCCGACGTGGAAACCGAAGGCGGCATGGTTCACCTGGCGCTGGCGTTCAACCCGTCGCACCTGGAGATCGTCAGCCCGGTGGTCATGGGGTCGGTACGCGCCCGTCGCGATCGTCTGGACGAAGCGCGCAGCAACATGGTGCTGCCGATCACCATCCACGGCGACGCCGCCATCACCGGCCAGGGCGTGGTTCAGGAAACCCTGAACATGTCTCAGGCTCGCGGCTACGAAGTGGGCGGCACCGTGCGCATCGTCATCAACAACCAGGTTGGCTTCACCACCTCCAACCCGCTGGA
The DNA here is from genome assembly GCF_052168835.1 of Serratia sp. CY40230. Classification (NCBI taxonomy): domain Bacteria; kingdom Pseudomonadati; phylum Pseudomonadota; class Gammaproteobacteria; order Enterobacterales; family Yersiniaceae; genus Serratia; species Serratia sp. CY40230. The sequence goes on along the minus strand of NZ_JBJNLX010000002.1, from coordinate 630,453 downwards.
TGCGCGCTCTACCGAATACTGCACCGACATCGCCAAAATGGTTCAGGCACCGATCTTCCACGTTAATGCTGACGATCCGGAGGCCGTGGCCTTCGTCACCCGCCTGGCGTTGGATTTCCGTAACACCTTTAAGCGTGACGTGATGATCGATCTGGTCTGCTACCGTCGCCATGGGCACAACGAGGCCGACGAGCCGAGCGCCACCCAGCCGGTGATGTATCAGAAGATCAAGAAACACCCTACGCCGCGCAAAATCTACGCTGACGTTCTGACCGAACAGAAAGTGGCCAGCCTGGAAGATGCCACGGAAATGGTCAACCTGTATCGTGATGCGCTCGACCGCGGCGATTGCGTGGTTGAAGAGTGGCGTCCGATGAACCTGCACTCCTTCACCTGGTCGCCGTACCTGAACCACGAGTGGGACGAAGAGTACCCGAGCAAGGTTGAGATGAAGCGCCTGCAGGAGCTGGGCCGCCGCATCAGCACCGTGCCGGAAGCGATCGAAATGCAGTCGCGCGTGGCGAAAATCTACGCGGACCGCGCCGAGATGGCCGCAGGCAACAAGCCGTTCGACTGGGGCGCCGCCGAAACGCTGGCCTACGCCACCATGGCGGATGAAGGCATTCCAATCCGCATCTCCGGCGAAGACGCCGGCCGCGGCACCTTCTTCCACCGTCACGCGGTGGTGCACAACCAGAAAAACGGTTCGGTCTACGTTCCGCTGGCGAACATCCATAGCGGCCAGGGCGAATTCAAAGTCTGGGACTCCGTGCTGTCTGAAGAAGCGGTGCTGGCGTTCGAATACGGCTACGCCACGGCGGAACCGCGCACGCTGACCATCTGGGAAGCGCAGTTCGGCGACTTCGCCAACGGCGCACAGGTCGTTATCGACCAGTTCATCAGCTCCGGCGAGCAAAAATGGGGCCGTATGTGCGGCCTGGTGATGCTGCTGCCGCACGGCTATGAAGGCCAGGGCCCTGAGCACTCTTCCGCGCGTCTGGAACGCTATCTGCAGCTGTGCGCAGAGCAGAACATGCAGGTGTGCGTCCCGTCTACGCCGGCGCAGGTTTACCATATGCTGCGTCGTCAGGCGCTGCGCGGTATGCGCCGTCCGTTGGTGGTGATGTCGCCGAAGTCGCTGCTGCGTCATCCGCTGGCGATTTCTTCGCTGGACGAGCTGGCCAACGGCACCTTCCTGCCGGCGATCGGCGAGATCGACGACTTGGATCCGAAAGCGGTCAAGCGCGTCGTGCTGTGCTCCGGCAAGGTCTACTACGACCTGCTGGAACAGCGTCGCAAGAACGAGCAGAAAGACGTGGCCATCGTGCGCATCGAGCAGCTGTATCCGTTCCCGCATCAGGCCGTGCAGGCCGTGCTGGAGCAATACTCGCACGTGCATGATTTCGTCTGGTGTCAGGAAGAGCCGCTGAACCAGGGCGCCTGGTACTGCAGCCAGCACAACTTCCGTGAAGTGGTGCCGTTCGGGGCTTCTTTACGTTACGCAGGACGTCCGGCCTCCGCTTCTCCGGCGGTGGGCTATATGTCCGTACACCAGAAGCAGCAGCAGGCTCTGGTGAACGACGCGCTGAATATTGACTAATGTTCGCTCGCTTGCCGGCCGAGGGGCCGGCAAGCAGATGATAAAAAACTTAAGGGAAAGCTAAATGAGTAGCGTAGATATTCTGGTTCCTGACCTTCCTGAATCGGTTGCCGATGCGACCGTAGCCACCTGGCACAAAAAACCGGGCGACAGCGTGCAGCGTGATGAAGTCCTGGTTGAAATCGAAACCGACAAAGTGGTGTTGGAAGTGCCGGCCAGTGAAGCGGGCATTCTCGATGCTATCGTGGAAGAAGAGGGCGCGACCGTGCTGTCTCGCCAGCTGCTCGGCCGCATCCGCCCAGGCGACAGCTCCGGCAAGCCGACCGCTGAGAAGAGCCAGGAGAAAGAAGCCACACCTGCACAGCGCGCGACCGCGAGCCTGGAAGAAGAAAGCAATGACGCGCTCAGCCCGGCGATTCGCCGCCTGATTGCTGAACACGACCTCGATGCCGGCGCCATCAAAGGCACCGGCGTGGGTGGCCGCATTACGCGTGAAGACGTGGAAGCGCACCTGGCCAAAGGCGGCGCCGCTGCCAAACCAGCCGCCGCTGAAGCCGCGCCGCAGCCTGCTCTGGCCGGCCGCAGCGAAAAACGCGTGCCGATGACCCGCCTGCGCAAACGCGTCGCCGAGCGTCTGCTGGAAGCGAAAAACAGCACCGCGATGTTGACCACCTTCAACGAAATCAACATGCAGCCGATCATGGATCTGCGCAAGCAGTACGGCGAAGCCTTCGAGAAACGCCACGGCGTGCGTCTGGGCTTCATGTCCTTCTACATCAAGGCGGTGGTTGAAGCGCTGAAGCGTTTCCCGGAAGTGAACGCGTCGATCGACGGTTCCGACGTGGTTTACCACAACTACTTCGACATCAGCATCGCGGTTTCTACCCCGCGCGGCCTGGTGACGCCGGTACTGCGCGATGTAGATGCCATGAGCATGGCTGACATCGAGAAGAAAATCAAAGAGCTGGCCGTTAAGGGCCGCGACGGCAAACTGACCGTGGAAGAGCTGACCGGCGGTAACTTCACCATTACCAACGGCGGCGTATTCGGCTCGCTGATGTCCACCCCGATCATCAACCCGCCGCAGAGCGCCATCCTGGGCATGCACGCCATCAAAGATCGCCCAATGGCGGTCAATGGTCAGGTGGTGATCCAGCCGATGATGTATCTGGCGCTGTCTTATGACCACCGCCTGATCGACGGTAAGGAATCCGTCGGTTATCTGGTGACGGTCAAAGAGATGCTGGAAGATCCGGCTCGTCTGCTGCTGGACGTCTAGTAACCCTTGCCGGGCGCGGCGTGCCGCGCCCGCACTCTGTGCTATGTGGCCGGAAAACCATGCGGTTTACCGCGTAATAATGGTCCGGCTAAAAACCTTCAGAACTGAATGGATAGAACATCATGAATTTACACGAATATCAGGCAAAACAGCTGTTTGCTCGGTATGGCATGCCGGCACCGACCGGTTACGCCTGTACCACTCCGCGTGAAGCAGAAGAAGCCGCATCCAAAATCGGCTCCGGCCCGTGGGTGGTGAAATGTCAGGTTCATGCTGGCGGCCGCGGTAAAGCGGGCGGCGTTAAAGTCGTCAACAGCAAAGAAGATATCCGTGCTTTCGCGGAAGCCTGGTTGGGCAAGCGTCTGGTGACTTACCAGACTGACGCGCTGGGCCAGCCGGTTAACCAGATCCTGGTTGAAGCGGCGACCGACATCGATAAAGAACTGTACCTGGGCGCCGTCGTAGACCGCGCGACCCGTCGCATCGTATTCATGGCGTCTACCGAAGGCGGCGTGGAAATCGAGAAAGTGGCGGAAGAAACCCCAGAACTGATCCACAAAATGACCATCGATCCGCTGGCGGGTCCACAGCCTTACCAGGGCCGTGAGTTGGCCTTCAAACTGGGCCTGACCGGCAAGCAAGTCAGCCAGTTCGCCAAGATCTTCATGGGCCTGGCGACGCTGTTCCTGGAGCGCGACCTGGCGATGGTTGAGATCAACCCGCTGGTGATCACCAAGCAGGGCGATCTGGTGTGCCTGGACGGCAAACTGGGCGCCGACGGCAACGCCCTGTTCCGTCAGCCTGAACTGCGTGAAATGCGTGACCCTTCTCAGGAAGACGAGCGTGAATCCCGTGCGGCCCAGTGGGAGCTGAACTACGTTGCCCTCGACGGCAACATCGGCTGCATGGTGAACGGCGCCGGTCTGGCGATGGGCACCATGGACATCGTTAAACTGCACGGTGGCGAACCGGCCAACTTCCTGGACGTGGGCGGCGGCGCGACCAAAGAGCGCGTGACCGAAGCGTTCAAAATCATCCTGTCCGACGACAAGGTGAAAGCGGTTCTGGTTAACATCTTCGGTGGTATCGTACGTTGCGATCTGATCGCCGACGGCATCATTGGCGCAGTGGCTGAAGTGGGCGTTAACGTCCCGGTCGTTGTGCGCCTGGAAGGGAACAACGCCGAACTGGGCGCCAAGAAACTGGCGGACAGCGGCCTGAATATCATTGCTGCGACCAGCCTGACTGATGCGGCTCAGCAAGTTGTTGCAGCAGTGGAGGGTAAATAATGTCCATCTTAATCGATAAAAACACCAAAGTAATTTGCCAGGGCTTCACCGGTAGCCAGGGGACTTTCCACTCCGAACAAGCTATCGCTTACGGCACCAAAATGGTTGGCGGCGTCACCCCAGGCAAAGGCGGCACTCAGCACCTGGGTCTGCCGGTGTTCAACACCGTGCGCGAAGCGGTTGAAGCGACCGGCGCGACGGCCTCCGTCATCTACGTTCCAGCGCCGTTCTGCAAAGACTCCATTCTGGAAGCGATCGATGCCGGCATCAAACTGATCATCACCATCACCGAAGGCATCCCGACCCTGGACATGCTGACCGTAAAAGTGAAGCTGGACGAAGCCGGCGTGCGCATGATCGGGCCGAACTGCCCTGGTGTGATCACCCCTGGCGAGTGCAAAATCGGCATCATGCCTGGTCACATCCACCTGCCGGGCAAAGTGGGCATCGTTTCCCGCTCCGGCACCCTGACCTATGAAGCGGTGAAACAAACCACCGATGCCGGTCTGGGCCAGTCCACCTGTGTGGGCATCGGCGGCGACCCGATCCCGGGCTCCAACTTCATCGATATCCTGAAGATGTTCCAACAGGATCCGCAGACCGAAGCGATCGTGATGATCGGTGAGATCGGCGGCAGCGCAGAAGAAGAAGCGGCGGCTTACATCAAAGAACACGTCACCAAACCGGTTGTCGGCTACATCGCCGGCGTGACCGCGCCGAAAGGCAAGCGTATGGGCCACGCAGGCGCCATCATCGCCGGCGGCAAAGGCACGGCAGACGAGAAGTTTGCTGCGCTGGAAGCGGCGGGCGTGAAAACCGTTCGCAGCCTGGCGGACATCGGCGATGCGGTAAAAGCGGTGCTGAAGCGCTAAGAACCTAGTACGAAATAACAATATCTCGACATGTTTGGCCACCCATTGGGTGGCCTTTTTTATGGGCGAAACTCAGAAAACGTTGAGCGCCTTGATCAGCGCGATCCGATCCTGCAGGCGGCGCTGCTGCACCGGATCCGCGGCGGCTTGCCGCTGCTGCTCCAGCGAGGCGAGGGCGGCGCGGTAATCGTCGGGGTTGCGGAACAGCGCGTCTTTGACGTTGATCGAGGCGACGTTGGTGTAGCGGCCATCGTCGGTGGTCGGCACCTGGATAACGCCTTCATTCAGCAGCCGTTTAACGATCGCCCGCTGCGGTTCGTATCCCTCCATGCCGATCAGTTTCCAGCGCTGCGGCGGCACGCCCTGGTATTGGCCGTGTTTCACTTCTGTCAGGTAGCGCAGGGCCAGGTGGCGAATGGTGCCTTCTTCTTCACCGTACTGCGCTTTGCTGTCGAACAGCACCGGGAAGGATTGCCCTTCCAGCGCGCCGCCCTTTTGCGTCAGGTGGCCCATGCGGTAACTGTTCATGCCCAGATGGATCGGCATGTCGTCCGTGACCGGCGTGCCGTCCGCCAGGCGCAGATCGACGATGCGCGAACCGGCGGGTTGGCGCAGATCAATGGTATAGGTGACGCCATCGAAGAAATCGTTGGTGGAATATTTGGACGAACGCCGCGCCGGGTTAAAGCTGTAGGTGACGTCGCCCGGCTGCAGCTGATTGAAGTAGCCGGCGGACCACTCCATGTAGCGTTTAAGCGCTTTACCGTTAAGCTGATAAACGGTGATCTCGCCGCCGGCGTATTGGTAGTTAAAGGCGATATCCTTGGCCTTGATGTCGCCGACGTCCAGTTTGGCGCGATCGTTGTCGATCTGCAGGGCGATCACCTGCGCCAGCGGCGCATAGTGACGGGCGGCCTGCTGGAACAGCGCGCTGATGCCGGTATCCTGCACGTGCACCTGAGGAATGCCGCGGAACTCGTCGGCAGGCACCAGATCGCTGCCGCTCAGCTTCGCCACCACCCGGTTGGCGTTGGCGCGCAAAATGTCATGATACGGCTGGTAGAGAGCCTGCATGGCGCTGTCCGGCGTCAGCCCTTTGATCGGGTAGGTGTAGCTGTTTTTGTCGATCAGCGTGAATTTGCCGTCGCGGCGTTCAAATTGCAGATCGATGCGTGACAGCGCGCGGCCGTATTTGTCCGGTTCGGTGATGATGACGCCGTTGACCACTGCCTTGTCGATCTTCACATGCATGTGGCCGGCGACGATTGCCGCCAGTTCCGGGTTGGCGTTGGCAATGTCGGCCACGCCGGTGCCCGGGCGCTGGTTCTCGTTGTCGATGCCCATATGCGCCACCAGTACGATGGCGTCGACCTGGCCGTCGATTTGTTTGATGACCTGTTTCACCGCCTGCACCGGATCGGTGAAGTTCAGCCCTTTGATACGATCGGTGCCCTTGGCGAATTCAGCGGTCATCGGCGTGTCCATGCCGATAATGCCGATCTTCACGCCCTGGCGTTCGAGGATGGTGTAGGCCGGCAGATAAGGCTTGCCGTTGTCCCAGACGATGTTGCCCGCCAGCGCCGCGCCCTTGAACTGCTTGAGCGGGGTGGCCAGCACCGGCAGGCCGAAGTCGAACTCGTGATTGCCCATCACCCAGACGTCGTAATTGAGTGCATTGAGGCCCAGCATCATCGGGCTGACGGCCTCATGCTTGAAGGTTTCAACGAAGTTGCCCTGAATAGTGTCGCCGGCGTCCACCAGGATCAGGTTAGGCTGCTCGGCGCGCACCTTTTTGACCTGAGTGGCTATCTGGCTCAGGCTGCCCGCCAGGTTTTCCGTGTCGCTGGCGTAGTCCCAGGGCACGAAGGTGCCGTGCAGATCGGAGGTGCCCAGCAGGGTGATGTTTACCGTTTCGGCGGCCATGGCGTTTCCCGAGAGTCCCAAGACAGAGGCAAAGATGATTTTTTTCATAACTTATTGTCACTCAATGGAATTTTAACATAAGTGGTCATTTTGCTACAAAATCGCAACCTTTACGATCCCATCGCGAGAAATAGACTAATATTGGAGAGAGATTTGTTGTTTTGTGACTGCAATCACTGTCACGGCTTAATGGAAATAAAAGGTTAATTATGTCGCAGAATAAGCGCGTAATAATACAATGGCGGCTCTTTTAAATTACATTTATTTAACACAAAAATATCATTAAAAAACAATTAAACCATTGCGCAACATGCCCTCAAGAAAAATAGGCGAAATGTGCTGATGAATATGGAAATAATATGCGGATAGGCTTAAATTGTCTCAGATCAAATTAGCCCGAAGTACCTCTTTCGGCTAAGATTTGACCTGTAACCAAAAGTCCAACCCACGTCACGTAAAAACCTATTTATTGTGTGGGATTGGGCGAGTATCATCCATGTTGTGATTATGGATGGTTGATCTTGTTGCATTTGTTACCCGTTGTCGGTTTTCAGTGGCGTGCTTGTCGGCGGCCCGAGGGGCTATTGGCCGAGTGTGCGGTTGAAAGCGGAGAAGCTGGATCAAATTTGTTGTGTTTAAGGGCATTCACTGCGGGGCGTTACTGGCGGCTTTGAAAGAAGTATGCCGATAACCGCGTGTCGGAGTCTTCCTGCGAGGAGCAAGGAGTCAAGATGTTTGATATTGTCGAACTGTCGCGCTTACAGTTTGCTTTAACGGCGATGTACCATTTCTTATTTGTCCCATTAACGCTCGGTATGGCGTTCTTGCTGGCAATTATGGAAACGGTATATGTCCTGTCTGGCAAACAAATCTATAAAGACATGACCAAATTCTGGGGAAAGTTATTTGCGATTAACTTTGCTCTGGGTGTGGCCACCGGTTTGACCATGGAGTTCCAGTTCGGGACTAACTGGTCGTATTTCTCTCACTACGTCGGCGATATCTTCGGGGCCCCACTGGCCATCGAAGGTCTGATGGCGTTCTTCCTTGAATCGACGCTGGTCGGCCTGTTCTTCTTCGGCTGGGATCGTCTGAGCAAGGTGCAGCACATGGCGGTAACCTGGTTCGTGGCCCTCGGCTCAAACCTGTCCGCGCTGTGGATCCTGGTCGCCAACGGCTGGATGCAGAACCCGATCGCGTCGGATTTCAACTTCGAAACCATGCGCATGGAGATGGTCAGCTTCTCCGAGCTGGTGCTTAACCCGGTTGCGCAGGTGAAATTCGTTCACACCGTGGCTGCAGGCTACACCACCGGCGCCATGTTCGTGCTGGGCATCAGCGCTTACTACCTGCTGAAGGGCCGCGACATCGCTTTCGCCAAACGCTCCTTCGCCATTGCCGCCAGCTTCGGCATGGCTGCGGTGCTGTCGGTGATCGTGCTGGGTGACGAATCCGGTTACGAAATGGGCGACGTACAGAAAACCAAACTGGCCGCCATCGAAGCGGAGTGGGATACCCAGCCGGCACCGGCGTCCTTCACCCTGTTCGGCATTCCCGATCAGGACAAGATGGAAAACTCCTTCTCTATTCAGATCCCGTATGCGCTTGGCCTGATCGCCACGCGTTCCACCGACACTCAGGTCACTGGCCTGAAAGATCTGCTGGCGCAACATGAAGTGCGCATCCGCAACGGCATGAAAGCCTACCAACTGCTGGAAGAGCTGCGCGGCGGCAATACCGATCCTGCGGTGCGTGCGGAATTCAACAAAACCAAGCAAGACCTGGGCTACGGCATGCTGCTGAAGCGTTATACCCCGAACGTCAGCGACGCGACGGAAGCGCAGATCCAGCAGGCGACCAAGGACTCCATTCCACGCGTGGCGCCGCTGTACTTCGCCTTCCGCATCATGGTGGCCTGTGGCGTGCTGATGCTGCTGATTATCGGCCTGTCCTTCCTGAGCGTGGTGCGCGGCCGCATCGGCCAGAAGAAATGGCTGTTGCGTGCGGCGCTGTATGGCCTGCCGCTGCCGTGGATCGCGGTGGAAGCCGGCTGGTTCGTGGCGGAATACGGCCGTCAACCGTGGGCGATTGGTGAGGTGCTGCCGACCGCAGTCGCCAACTCTTCGCTGACCGCGGGCGACATTCTGTTCTCGATGGGGCTGATTTGCGGCTTGTACACCCTGTTCCTGGTGGCTGAAATGTACCTGATGTTCAAGTTTGCGCGTCTGGGTCCAAGCAGCCTGAAAACCGGCCGCTACCACTTTGAACAACCGACTGCCGCCGTGCAGGAAGCGCGCTAAACAGGAGTCCACGTATGTTTGACTATGAAGTACTGCGATTTATCTGGTGGGTGCTGGTTGGCGTACTGCTGATCGGCTTCGCCGTCACCGACGGTTTCGACATGGGCGTCGGCATCCTGGTGCGCATCATCGGTAAAACCGATACCGAGCGCCGGGTGATGATCAACTCCATCGCCCCGCACTGGGACGGTAACCAGGTGTGGCTGATCACCGCCGGCGGCGCGCTGTTCGCCGCCTGGCCGATGGTCTACGCAGCGGCCTTCTCGGGTTTCTACGTCGCCATGATCCTGGTGCTGGCGGCCTTGTTCTTCCGCCCGGTCGGTTTTGACTACCGTTCCAAGCTGGAGAGCAGCCGCTGGCGCAACATGTGGGACTGGGGCATCTTCATCGGCTCCTTCGTGCCGGCAGTGGTGTTCGGCGTGGCGTTCGGCAACCTGCTGCAGGGCGTGCCGTTCCATGTGGACGAATACCTGCGTCTGTTCTATACCGGCAACTTCTTCCAACTGCTGAATCCGTTCGGTCTGTTGGCAGGCGTGGTCAGTCTGACCATGCTGGTCACTCAGGGCGCGACCTACCTGCAGATGCGCACCACCGGCGAGATCCACCTGCGGTCACGCGCCGCAGCGCAGATCGCGACGCTGATCATGGCGGTATGCTTCCTGCTGGCGGGTGTGTGGCTGGTGAAAGGCATCGACGGCTACGTGATCACTTCGGCGCTGGACACCATGGCGGAATCCAACCCGCTGCGTAAAGAAGTGGCGCATCAGGCCGGCGCATGGCTGATCAACTTCAACAAGTATCCGCTGCTGTGGGCCTTGCCTGCACTGGGCGTGGTGCTGCCGTTGTTCACCATCCTGTTCTCGCGTCTGGAGAAAGGCGCACTGGCGTTCGTCACTTCGTCGCTGACCATCGCCTGCGTCATCCTCACCGCCGGGGTCACCATGTTCCCGTTCGTGATGCCGTCCAGCACCGTGCCTAACGTCAGCCTGACCATGTGGGACGCGACTTCGAGCCTGTTGACGCTGAAAGTGATGACCGTTGTGGCGGCGATTTTCGTGCCTATCGTTTTGGCGTACACCAGCTGGTCGTACTACAAAATGTTCGGTCGTCTCGACAAGAACTACATCGAAAACAACAAGCATTCGCTGTACTAAGGATAAGGAGCTAAACCATGTGGTATTTTGCCTGGATTCTCGGAACGCTTCTTGCCTGCGCCTTCGGCATCATCACGGCGCTGGCGCTTGAGCAGAGCGAAGCGACCAAAGCTCAGCAAGACGGTAAGTAATGAGCTCGTCCGTGATTGACAAGCTGTACGCTGTCACCGACAAGGGCCCGGTTCGGGCCCTTTCCCTGGTGCTGGCGTTGATTTTGGCGGGGTGCGTGTTCTGGGATCCGACGCGTTTCGCCGCCAAAACCAGCTCGCTGGAGATTTGGGAAGGGCTGTCGCTGATTTGGGCCGTATGTGCCGGAGTGATCCACGGCTTCGGATTCCGCCCGCAGCGCAGCGTCTGGCGCGCTTTTTTCGCGCCGCTTCCTGCAATTGTGATCTTGTGCGCAGGATTACTTTACGTTTCTTTATAATCTCCCCGATGTCCCCACGTTATGGGCCCTCACGGCCCATAATTATTTTCATTCCCATCTTGTAACCCATTCCCAACCCGATCCGTCTTGCGTATAGTAGCAGCGTTAAATTGCATTGCTGGGAAGTAGAGTGAGTAATACGTTGTTTCGATGGCCGGTTCGCGTTTACTACGAGGATACCGATGCCAGTGGTGTGGTCTATCACGCCCGCTACGTCGCCTTTTTTGAAAGAGCGCGCACAGAGATGCTGCGTCAGCACAACTTTCATCAACAGCAGCTGCTCAGTGAACAAGTCGCTTTTGTCGTCCGGCGCATGACGGTGGATTATCTGGCTCCGGCTCGTCTCGACGAGCAACTGGAGGTCCAGAGTGAAATCACCTCTCTGCGCGGGGCTTCTCTCACGTTTGCTCAACGCATTGTCAATTCTGACGGGGCCCTACTGAGCCAGGCAGATGTCCTGATTGCCTGTATTGATCCACACCAAATGAAGCCAAGAGCGCTTCCTAAGTCTATTGTCGCGGAGTTTAAGCAGTGACTGACATGAACATCCTAGATTTATTCTTGAAGGCGAGCCTGCTGGTTAAGCTTATCATGTTGATTTTGATATGCTTCTCGGTAGCCTCCTGGGCGATCATCATTCAGCGCACCCGCATCCTCAATGCGGCGACGCGTGACGCCGAAGCCTTTGAAGACAAATTCTGGTCCGGTATCGAGCTTTCCCGTCTGTACCAGGAAAGTCAGGCGCGTCGCGATAGCCTGACCGGTTCCGAGCAGATCTTCCATTCCGGGTTCAAAGAGTTCGCCCGCCTGCACCGCGCCAACAACCATGCGCCGGAGTCGGTGATCGAAGGGGCGTCGCGCGCGATGCGCATTTCGATGAACCGCGAGCTGGAAACGCTGGAAACCCATATTCCGTTCCTCGGCACCGTCGGTTCGATCAGCCCGTACATCGGCCTGTTCGGCACCGTGTGGGGGATCATGCACGCCTTTATCGCGCTGGGCGCGGTGAAGCAAGCCACGCTGCAGATGGTGGCGCCGGGTATCGCCGAAGCGCTGATCGCCACCGCGATCGGTCTGTTCGCCGCCATCCCGGCGGTAATGGCCTACAACCGTCTCAACCAGCGCGTCAACAAGCTTGAGCAGAATTACGACAACTTTATGGAAGAGTTCACCGCTATTCTGCATCGTCAGGCCTTCTCCAGCGACAGCAAATAAGTAGGAGGTAGCATGGCGAGAGTACGTGGACGTAGTCGGCGTGAGCTGAAGTCCGAAATTAACATCGTTCCGCTGCTCGACGTGTTGCTGGTGCTGCTGCTGATTTTTATGGCAACCGCGCCAATCATCACGCAGAGCGTGGAGGTTGACCTGCCGGACGCCACCGATTCCAAGACGGTGTCCAGCGATGACAATCCGCCGGTGATCCTCGAGGTTTCCGGCGTAGGTCAATACACCCTGGTGGTGGATCACAACCGTATGGAGCTGCTGCCGCCTGAGCAAGTCGCGGCCGAAGCCAAGTCGCGTTTGGCGGCTAACCCGAAAACGGTCTTTTTGATCGGCGGTGCGAAGGAAGTCCCTTACGATGAGATTATCAAGGCATTGAATATTCTCCATCAGGCGGGCGTGGCTTCCGTGGGGCTGATGACCCAGCCGATCTGACCGTAAGGCGAACGGCAACCCGGTTCCTGCGCTGCGGCTCAGGAACCCCGTATAAGCAACACCAGTTTTTGGGAATCTATTTTGGTAAAGGCAACTGAGCAAAACGATAAGCTGAACCGCGCCGTTATTGTTTCGGTCGTTCTGCACTTCATACTGATTGCCCTGCTGATTTGGGGATCGCTGCAGGAAAAGGTCGACATGAGCGCCGGTGGCGGCGGCGATGGTTCTGTAGTGGGTGCGGTAATGGTCGATCCCGGCGCTGTGGTGGAGCAGTACAACCGCCAGCAGCAGCAGAGCAACGATGCGCAGCGTGCCGAGAAGCAGCGCCAGAAAAAAGCGGAGCAACAGGCCGAAGAGCTTCAGCAGAAGCAGGCGGAGCAACAGCAGCGCCTGAAAGAGCTGGAGAAAGAGCGTTTGGCAGCGCAGGAGAAAGCCGCGCAGGACGCCAAGGCGCAGGCTGAGCAACAGCAGAAGGCGGCGGAGCAGCAGAAGCAGGCCGCCGAGCAGCAAAAAGCGGCGGAAGCCGCCGCAGCCAAGGCCAAAGAGCAACAGAAGGTCGCCGAAGCCGCCGCCGCCAAGGCGAAGGCTGAAGCGGACAAGGTCGCCAAGGCGCAGGCGGAAGCCCAGAAGAAAGCCGAAGCGGAAGCCAAGAAAGAAGCGGCCGCCGCTGCCGCCGCCAAGAAACAGGCGGAAGAGGCGAAGAAAGCCGCCGCCGCCGCGGCAGAGCAAAAAGCTGCAGAGGCTGCGGAGAAGAAAGCGGCCGCTGAAGCTGAGAAAAAAGCCGCAGCGGAAGCCGAGAAGAAGGCTGCCGCCGAGGCAGAGAAGAAAGCGGCCGCCGCTGAGAAAGCTGCGGCAGCCAAGAAAGCCGCTGCAGAGAAGAAAAAAGCCGCCGCCGAGGCTGCGAAGCAGTCGGCGGAAGTTGATGACCTGTTTGGTGGCCTGGCGGACGGCAAGAACGCGCCGAAAGGTGGCGGCAAGCAGAAGGGTGACGGTAAACCGGCTGGCCAGGGCAATGCCAAAACGGCTGGCGCCAGCGGGGCGGAAATCAATGGCTATCTTGGCCAGATTACCGCTGCCATTCAAAGCAAGTTCTACGATGCGGATCTGTACAAGGGCCGTAAATGTGACCTGCGAATCAAGCTGGCGCCGGACGGTTTTCTGGTAGACGTAAAATCTGAAGGGGGCGATCCGGCACTGTGTCAGGCGGCGATAGCCGCGGCGAAACAGGCGAAGATCCCGAAACCGCCAAGCCAGGCGGTTTATGAGGTGTTTAAGAATGCTCCCCTTACGTTCAAGCCGCAATAATGGTTGTTTGAGCTGAGTAATATCACAGGGATGTACTAAGGTAACCAACAGGGATTATGTAGTTTTACGTGAGTTGGTTTGTTAAAATTCTGCTAATTTATCGCAGGCATCCCGCCTGGATAAGGGAGATGAGATGAAGCAGGCATTTCGAGTAGCGCTAGGTTTTTTAATTCTGTGGGCGTCCGTGTTGCACGCGGAAGTTCGCATTGAAATCACCCAAGGGGTCGACTCCGCTCGCCCGATTGGCGTGGTGCCGTTTAAATGGGCGGGCCCAGGCACGCCGCCGGAAGATATCGGCAAGATTGTCGGCGCGGATCTGCGCAACAGCGGCAAATTCAACCCGATCGACGTGGCGCGTATGCCGCAGCAACCGACCTCCGCGTCTGAAGTGACGCCGGCGGCCTGGACTGCGCTGGGCATCGACGCCGTGGTGGTCGGCCAGGTTCAACCTGGCGCCGACGGCAGCTACCTGATTTCCTACCAACTGGTGGACACCTCGGGTTCGCCGGGCACTGTCTTGGCGCAGAACCAGTATAAAGTGACCAAACAGTGGTTGCGTTATTCTGCTCATACCGCCAGCGACGAAGTGTTCGAGAAGCTGACCGGCATCAAGGGCGCGTTCCGCACCCGTATCGCCTACGTGGTGCAGACCAACGGCGGGAAATTCCCGTATGAGCTGCGCGTAGCGGATTACGACGGTTACAACCAGTTCACGGTGCACCGTTCGCCTGAGCCGCTGATGTCGCCGGCCTGGTCGCCGGACGGCAGCAAACTGGCTTACGTGACCTTCGAGAGCGGCCGCTCTGCGCTGGTGGTGCAGACCCTGGCTAACGGCGCTATCCGCCAGATCGCCTCGTTCCCGCGCCACAACGGTGCGCCGGCGTTCTCGCCGGACGGCAGCAAGCTGGCCTTCGCGCTGTCCAAGAGCGGCAGCCTGAACCTGTACGTGATGAACCTCGGCTCCGGCCAGATCACGCAGCTGACCGATGGCCGCAACAACAACACCGAACCGACCTGGTTCCCGGATGGCCAGTCTCTGGCGTTTACCTCCGACCAGGGCGGGCGTCCGCAGATTTATAAAATCAGCGCCAGCGGCGGTGCCGCGCAGCGTCTGACGTGGGAAGGCTCTCAGAACCAGGATTCTGAAGTCAGCTCCGACGGTAAATTCCTGGTGATGGTGAGTACCAACAGTGGTGCACAACACATCGCCAAACAAGATCTTGGATCGGGCGCCGTTCAGGTTTTGACCGGCACCTTCCTGGATGAAACGCCTAGTATTGCGCCAAACGGCACCATGGTGATCTATAGCTCCACGCAAGGTATGGGCTCCGTGCTGCAGTTGGTGTCAACTGATGGGCGTTTCAAAGCGCGTCTTCCGGCAACTGATGGACAGGTCAAATTCCCTGCCTGGTCGCCGTATCTGTGATGCATGTGTAAATATGTATGGCAAACTATAAAAGGATCAAAGAAATGCAACTGAACAAAGTGCTGAAAGGGCTTCTGCTGGCACTGCCAGTTCTGGCTGTAGCAGCTTGTAGTTCTAACAAAAGCGCGAACAACGACCAATCTGGTATGGGCGCTGGCGCCGGCACTGGTATGGAAAACGGCAGCAGCAACCTGTCTTCCGAAGAACAAGCTCGTCTGCAGATGCAAGAACTGCAGAAGAACAACATCGTTTACTTCGGCCTGGACAAGTATGACGTAAGCTCCGAATTCGCTCAGATGCTGGACGCGCACGCTGCATTCCTGCGTAACAACCCGTCTTACAAAGTGACCGTTGAAGGCCACGCTGACGAACGCGGCACGCCGGAATACAACATCGCTCTGGGTGAGCGTCGTGCTAACGCCGTTAAAATGTACCTGCAAGGTAAAGGCGTTTCCGCTGACCAGATCTCTATCGTTTCTTACGGTAAAGAAAAACCAGCAGTACTGGGCCACGACGAAGCGGCTTATGCTAAAAACCGTCGTGCCGTTCTGGTTTACTAAGAGAATCGCATGAACAGTAACTTCAGACGTCACCTGTTGAGTCTGTCGTTACTGGTTGGCGTAGCGGCCCCTTGGGCCGCTACTGCCCAAGCGCCAATCAGTAATGTCGGCTCCGGCTCGGTCGAAGACCGTGTCACCTCGCTTGAGCGCATCAGCAATGCTCAAGGCCAGCTTTTAAACCAACTCCAGCAGCAACTCTCTGACAATCAACGCGACATTGATTCTCTCCGTGGGCAAATCCAGGAAAGCCAGTATCAGTTGAATCAGGTCGTTGAACGCCAGAAGCAAATCTATCAACAGATGGATAGCCTCAGCCAGGGCGGCGCTCAGAGCGCCTCTGCGGCAGCGGGCGCTGCCGGCGGTGCAGCCGCTTCTTCCGATGCGGGCAGCAGCGCGCCTGCAGCCGCTTCTGCAACGCCGAGTGGCGGTGATGAGAACAGTGACTACAACGCCGCTGTTTCTCTGGCGCTGGAAAAAAAACAGTATGACCAGGCGATTTCCGCCTTTCAGTCCTTCGTAAAACAGTACCCGAAGTCTACTTACCAGCCCAACGCCAACTATTGGCTGGGTCAGTTGTTCTACAACAAGGGTAAAAAAGACGATGCGGCCTATTATTTTGCGGTGGTGGTGAAGAATTACGCTAAATCATCGAAGGCGCCGGACGCCATGTACAAGGTGGGTATCATCATGCAGGAAAAAGGGCAGGCTGATAAAGCCAAGGCCGTGTTCCAGCAGGTGATTAAACAATACCCAACCAGTGCGGCGGCCAAGCAGGCGAAAAGTCGCGTAGGCGGTTAACGGTTAGAAAAATGAGCCCAGAAGTTAGTCGATTTGACCGATTTCTGGGCTCATTCGCGTGAAGAACAAGCAGTTGAACGCATCAGTAAAAAATTTAGGTTGCGCTGCCAAGATAAATTAGTAATATATGCCGCCGTTGCCAAGACATCTTGCAAGATGTTAAAGCGGCAGGGAAATTGGGTCGTTAGCTCAGTTGGTAGAGCAGTTGACTTTTAATCAATTGGTCGCAGGTTCGAATCCTGCACGACCCACCAATTTTGAAGCAAGAAATGAAGTGGAATCGGGAAGGATAACATCACGAAGTGATGGCCCGTCAGGGCGAGGCCAAAGGCCGAGTCATCCTGCACGACCCACCAATTTCTGAAGTAGCAGTAACCACAACAGTGGGTGATTAGCTCAGTTGGTAGAGCATCTCCTTTACACGGAGGGGGTCGGCGGTTCGAGCCCGTCATCACCCACCACTGTTATGGGTCGTTAGCTCAGTTGGTAGAGCAGTTGACTTTTAATCAATTGGTCGCAGGTTCGAATCCTGCACGACCCACCATTCTTAGAGAATGGCTGCAATAGAGAATCGTAAAGGATGAGAACCGTAAAGGTTCGAGTCTCGCGAAACGAGACAACATCACTCCGGTGATGGCCCGCAAGGGTGAGGCCAAAGGCCGAGTTATCCTGCACGACCCACCATTCTTAGAGAATGGCAGCTTCAGAATCGGTTTGATGTGGCAAAGTAAAGGTCCGAGTCGAGTACCCGTCGAGTTGTCCTGAACATCCCCATCCTTGTTTTCCGCGAGTCGGTTTTTGTAACCTATTCGCCATCAGCAGTAAACCACATCAGTGGGTCGTTAGCTCAGTTGGTAGAGCAGTTGACTTTTAATCAATTGGTCGCAGGTTCGAATCCTGCACGACCCACCACTCTTTGATAGAGCAAGGTGTTAAATCGTCAGGATGAGAACCGTAGAGGTTCGAGTCTCGCAAAGCGAGACAACATCACCCCGGTGATGGCCCGTTAGGGCGAGGCCAAAGGCCGAGTTATCCTGCACGACCCACCACTCTTTGATAGAGCAAGGTGTGAAAAATAGCAGTACCACAGCAGTGGGTGATTAGCTCAGTTGGTAGAGCATCTCCTTTACACGGAGGGGGTCGGCGGTTCGAGCCCGTCATCACCCACCACACTGCGGGTCGTTAGCTCAGTTGGTAGAGCAGTTGACTTTTAATCAATTGGTCGCAGGTTCGAATCCTGCACGACCCACCAATTCAGAAAAAAGCGCCTTTTGGCGCTTTTTTCGCATCTGCGCCACCTGGCTCTGCCTTTATCCGCTTACTGACATGGCCCACTGAGTCGTGCGGGTGAGATCCTGCGTTCAGGTTCGAGCATCGCGCAGCGATACGACAACGCGTAGCGTTGCCCGTAGGGTGAGGCCACAGGCCGAATCAATCCTGCACGACCCACCCATTCAGAAAAAAGCGCCTTTTGGCGCTTTTTTCGCCTCTGCAACACCCCAACCTGAATCCCTGCTTTATCGTTTCAACAACACACCGATCATCATCCCGCTTTTCTCTGAACGCCATACGCCCCCCACCAGGACATTATCCGTCGTGATCTGTGTGGTCAATGTCTGTATTTTTAATCTATTAAACACTGAGTGCGTAAATATGAAAATATCAGCGGACTTTTCGCGCGGTTTTAGGTATTTTGTTTAGTATATAAAACGATGGGTGTTGCGGCAGGCGATATTCACGCGGCAGGCGCCCAGCCTAGCATGAGATTGCAGCGATGAGTGAAATGTTTGATGTCAACGCGGCGGTGTATCCCTTCCCGCCGAAACCGGTACCGCTGGACGTAGCGGAAAAAGCCTTTTATCGCGAGAAGATCAAAACCCTGCTCAAGCAGCGCAACGCGGTAATGGTCGCCCATTATTATACCGACCCGGAAATCCAGGCGCTGGCGGAAGAAACCGGCGGCTGCGTGGCGGATTCGCTGGAAATGGCGCGCTTCGGCAGCGCGCATCCGGCTTCCACGCTGTTGGTGGCCGGCGTACGTTTCATGGGGGAAACCGCCAAGATCCTCAGCCCGGAAAAGCAGGTGCTGATGCCGACGCTGTTTGCCGAATGTTCGCTGGATCTGGGCTGCCCGGAAGAGGAATTTCATGCGTTTTGCGACAGTCATCCCGATCGCACCGTGGTGGTCTATGCGAATACCTCGGCGGCGGTCAAAGCGCGCGCTGACTGGGTGGTGACCTCCAGCATCGCCGTCGAACTGATCGAGCATCTGGATAGCCTGGGCGAGAAAATTATCTGGGCGCCGGATCGTCATCTCGGCAGCTACGTGCAGAAGCAGACCGGCGCCGACGTGCTGTGCTGGCAAGGTGCCTGCATTGTCCATGACGAGTTTAAGACCCAGGCGCTGCGGCGCATGAAGGCGCTCTATCCGCAGGCGGCCATCCTGGTGCATCCCGAATCACCTCAGGCGGTGGTCGAGCTGGCGGATGCGGTGGGATCGACCAGCCAACTGATTCAGGCGGCGAAAACATTGCCGCATCAACAGCTGATTGTCGCCACCGATCGCGGTATCTTTTACAAGATGCAGCAGGCTTGTCCGGACAAGGAACTGTTCGAGGCGCCGACCGCCGGAGAAGGCGCGACCTGCCGCAGCTGCGCGCATTGCCCGTGGATGGCGATGAATGGCCTGAAGGCGATTGCCGAAGGGCTGGAGCAGGGGGGCGCGCAGCATGAGATCCACGTGGACGCCGCGCTGCGTGAAAAGGCGCTGGTGCCGCTGAACCGCATGCTTGATTTCGCCGCTCAGCTTAAGATGCAGGTTAAAGGCAACGCTTAACCGTTTAAAAGGATGACCTCATGAGCTTCTTCAGTACCAGCAATATTCTGGTGCATATTCCGCTTGGCGCGGGCGGTTACGATCTGTCGTGGATCGAAGCCATCGGCACACTGTTCGGGTTGCTGTGCATCTGGTACGCCAGCAAGGAAAAAATCATCAACTACCTGTTCGGTTTGATCAACGTCACGCTGTTCGCGGTGATTTTCTTCCAGATCCAGCTGTACGCCAGCCTGCTGCTGCAGCTGTTTTTCTTCGGCGCCAACATTTACGGTTGGTATGCCTGGAGCCGCCAAACCCAGGATAATCAGGCCGAGCTGCAGATCCGCTGGCTGCCGCTGCCGAAAGCGCTGGCCTGGGCGGCGGTGTGCGTCATCGGCATTGGCCTGATGACCTTTAACATCGACCGCGTGTTCGCCTGGCTGACGCAGATTGCGGTGGCGGTGATGCAAGGGCTGGGGCTGAACGTACAGATGCCGACGCTGCAGCCGGACGCCTTCCCGTTCTGGGATTCGGCGATGATGGTGCTCTCCATCGTGGCGATGATCCTGATGACGCGCAAGTACGTGGAAAACTGGCTGCTGTGGGTGGTGATCGATGTCATCAGCGTGGCGATCTTCGCTTACCAGGGCGTGTATGCGATGGCGCTGGAGTACGTCATTCTGACGCTGATCGCGCTGAACGGCTCCTGGCTGTGGATCAAGAGCGCCGGGCGCAACCATTCCAATCCGTTATCTTCCGCTCCGTAATAACAGCAGAGGGCGCCGTGATGGCGCCCTCTTGGCTTAGTGGCGATGCCCCAGGTGCGAATGCGCTTCGGCATGTGAGTGTTCACTCGGCTCCGGCGCCCGGTTGATGCCGCAGTCCGGCGTCTCGCAGTGCCGGTACTCCATCTGAATAGTCACGTGTCCGATCTTGTAGTGTTCCAACAGATAAGCCTGGATGCGTTGCAACAGCCCATCGTGGTCATGCGGCGGGATCACCTGCGCATGCAGCGTCATCAGCTTCTGTTCGCCGATCTGCCAGACGTGTACGTGGTGGATATTGCGCACTTCCGGGATGTTCAGGCACAGGTCTTTTTGCAGCTTGGCGATGTCGACCTCCTGCGGCGTGCCTTCCAGCAGCTCGTGGAAGCTCTCCTTCAGCAGCCGCCAGGCGCTGCGCAGCACCAGACAGGAGACCAGCACCGACAGGATCGGGTCAATCGGCGTCCAGCCGGTGGCGAGAATAACGATGGCGGCGACGATGGCCCCCACCGAGCCGAGCAGGTCGCCCAGCACATGCAGCGCGGCCGCCCTCACGTTGATATTTTTCTCTTCGTTGCCGCGATGCAGCAGCCAGAAGGCGAACAGGTTCGCCAGCAGCCCCGCTATGGCGATGATCAGCATCGGAGTGCCCATCACCGGCTGGGGTTCGAAGAAACGCCGTATCGCCTCCCACAGGATGAATACCACGATCACCAGTAGCGCCGCGGCGTTGAGGAAGGCCGCCAGGGTGGTTAGGCGCAGATAGCCAAAGGTGTGGCGCGCGTTGGGCTTGCGCTGGGAAAAGTGCACCGCCATCAGCGCCACCAGCAGCGCGGCGGCATCGGTCAGCATGTGCCCCGCGTCGGCCAACAGCGCCAGCGAGCCGGACAACAGGCCGCCGACCACCTCGGCCACCATAAAGACGGCGGTGACTAAAAAAGCGGTCAGTAGGCGTTTACTATTACTGTCTTTCGGCAGGTGTACGTGTGGAGTGTCCGACATTATTCATCCTTATGCATAGCGAAAGTGGGGGCGGCGGCGAGCAGAGCGTCCAGCTCCGGTTCTATCTGCGCCACTAACGCCTTTAATTTAGTATAAGCGGCGGCGGCAAGCTCGCCCCGACGTGCGGTTTCCACCAGTTGCTGGCACAGCTGCGCGGCTTCCGGCAGCTGCAGCATCAGCAGGCTGCCCTTGATGCGGTGCGCCGCCTGTTCCAGGCGTGGCCAGTCGCTCGCGGCGACGGCATCCGCGAGCCGCTGCCGGTCTTGCCGCAGCGTGTCGCTGAGCGTCTGCGCCAGCCGCTGCATCATGGCGCGATCGCCGCCCGCCATTTCGGCCAGCGTTTGCCGCAGGTCAGTAAGGACTAACTTTTCTTCCTGAACCTGCGGTTGCTGAGCCAATACCTGGCCGATCGCCGCCAGTGAAATTGGCTTGGTCAGGAAGTGGTCGATCGCCACCAGCCCTGGCGGGATGCGGGTAAACTCCTGCACGTCTGCCGAGCAGAGCACGATGCCGCAAGGCGGGCGCCGTAGCCGCTGTTCGTCGCGGCGGATCAGCCTGGCCAGCGTCAGGCCGTCCGGGCGTGGCATGTTATAGTCGATAAACAGCAGATCGAAAGGCTGCCGGCGCTGAGCTTTCAGCAGCGCATAGCCTTGTTCAAAGCGGGCCGGCTGCAGCCCGAAGTGGCGCAGCTGGCGTTCCAGCAACAACAAATTGGTGGGATGGTCGTCGATCAGCGCGGTACGCAAGGCGGGAGACGGCAGAGCAAAGGTGTGCTCCTCCTGGGCGCCAGCCGTCGCGGCGCCGCTCAGCTCGACCGGTATCGCGACCTCGACGCGGGTGCCGACGCCCGGCTGCGAGTGCAACTCGATGCGGCCGCCCATCTGTTCGACGATTTCTTTGCAGATCGACAGGCCCAAACCGGTACCTTGCACCGAGATGCGTTGCGCGCCGCGCGCGCGGTAAAACGGTTGAAACAGCTTGCCTACCTCATCGGCGGCGATGCCGCAGCCGCTGTCGTTCACCGTTAACTGCAACTCTCCCCGTCGTTCATCCTGTGCGCGCCAGCCGACGTCGACCTGAATGGCGCCGCGCGGCGTGAACTTTATCGCGTTGTTTATCAGGTTGTTAGCCACCTGAAGTAAACGCTCACCATCAATAATCACCGCCTCCGGCAGCGCCGGATCCGCCACCACGCTCAAGGTCAACGGCCGTTCGCCGATAAGCGGCCGGTAAAGGGCGTCGATGCGCGCGACCCAGGGGCGCAGCGCCACCGGTTTTGGCGCCAACGTCAACGACCCGGTTTCCAGCCGCGCGTGATCCTGCAGGTCGTTGAGCAGGTTGAGCAGCGATGAGGCCGAACTGTAAATCACCGGCAGGCCTTCCGGCGCAGGTTGGCGTTTGAGCTCCAGTTCCAGCAGGCCGAGGATGGCGTG
Source organism: Serratia sp. CY40230 (assembly GCF_052168835.1). NCBI lineage: Bacteria > Pseudomonadati > Pseudomonadota > Gammaproteobacteria > Enterobacterales > Yersiniaceae > Serratia > Serratia sp. CY40230. The sequence goes on along the minus strand of NZ_JBJNLX010000002.1, from coordinate 607,850 downwards.
CATCGGCGTGCGCAGTTCATGGCTGACGGTGGCGAGGAATTTGCTCTTCATGCGATTTTCCGCTTCGGCGCGGCGGCGCGCCTGCTCGAGCTCTTCGCGTTCGCGTTTTTCACGGCGTTGCAGCATGAAACGGCGCAGCGTCAGCGCCAGCAGCAGCACGGTGGCGGCGGCCAACAGCGCCAGCAGCCAGGTGGTCTGCGGCGGCATGCGGTTGTCGTTCACCGCGTCGATCAGGTTGCTGCGGTCGACGATCCACTCGTCGCGCAGCGATTGCAGGGTATCCGCCGGGATCTGCATCAGGTTCTTATCGAGGATCGCCAGCAGCAGCGGTTGATCGCGGCGCACGCCGAAGGCCACCGGATAGGGGATGTTGTTGGCGGCGAAGGCCAGCTTGATGGCGCCGGAATAGCGCGACAGCGCCAAAAAGTTGGCGGAGATGACGTTATCCACCAGCGCATCCAGCTGGCCGTTGGCCAGCGCGTCGTACATCGACTTGCTGTCGGCGAAGCTGACGGTCTGTTCCTGCTCCGGCACCAGCCCCTGAGCCAAATCGCCCTGCAGTACGCCGATGCGCTTGCCGGCCAGATCGCCCCAGGTCGAGACGCCGTTGGCATACTGGCCGACGTAAACGCCCCACAGCGAACGGTGGATCGGCATGCTGGCGCCGTAGCGCGCCTTGACGCCGCGCGCCAGCGGCAGGGCGGCGCGGAAGCTGGCCTGGCCGGACTGCACCAGCTGATCGGCCTGCTCGGCGTTGCGCGCCCACAGCGGCGCGAAACGCAGCCCGGTGTTTTGCGCGATGATGTTGAGAATATCGATGGCGTAGCCGCGCGGCTGGCCGTCGGAACCGCGGTAGGCGAACGGGAAGTTGTTCTCGATGGCGGCGTAGTAAACCACGCGGTGGCTCGCTACCCAATTCTTCTCCATCGTCGTCAGATCGGCATTGCCGGTATCGAGGTAGCTCGGGATCTTTTTGCTCCAGCGGCTCTGCAGGGCATTCATCAGTTCCATCGGCGCGTCGGCGATGGCGGTGTTCAGCGTGTCTATCAGCCGCGGATCGGCGGCGGCGAACACGAAGGAGAGGTTGCCCAGGTTCTCGTTGCTTTCAATCTGATAGAGCTGGCCAAGCTGCAGCTGGTCGATGATAAAGCTGGCGCTGGCCTCGTCGGCGATAAAGTAGTCGCTGCTGCCGTTCAGCAACGAATAGACCGCCTGCAGGTTGTTGTCGTAGCGCTGGATCTGCGACGCCACCGCCTGCAGGGCGCCGCCGGACTGCATGTCGGTCAGCGCGCCGATCGCGACGCGGGCGTTGGCGGAATTGAGCATCACCGGCCGATCGTTGCTGCGATCGCGCAATACGCGCAGGTTGCTGACGTAGTAAGGCTGGGAGATCTCCAGCCCGTGCAGCGCTTCGCTCTGCGGGATGCCGTACAGCAGATCGACCTTGCCGTCGTGCAGCGCCTGTTCCAGCTGGGTCAGGTCGGCGAAGCCGTAAATGGCGAAGCGGATGCCGGTCACCTGCTGAATATAGCCGAGGTAGTCGGCGTTCAGCCCATACAGATCGTCATCCACAATGATGTTGTACGGGCTGGTGTTCTCACTGATGATGCCGACGCGCAGCGTGCGGTCGCGCCAGGGATTTTTCTCGCCGACGATCAGCATATTCTCGGGGGTATTCAGGTTGCTGACCAGCTGATAGCGCACCGGCTCCCCCGCCTGCGCCAGGCCGCACCACAGGATCAGCAGCAGCAGGGCGCGGCGCATCATGGCGCCAGCTCTTTAAACACCGCCACCAGCTCCAGCAGGTTGCCGGCGCCGGTTTTGCGCTGGATGTTTTTTTTGTGCGTGCTGACGGTCTTGTTGCTGATGTGCAGCCGGTCGGCGATCTGCAGGTTGGACAGCCCCTGGCTCAGCAAGCCCAGCACCTCGAGCTCCTTGGGCGTGAGCAGCCCGCCGTCCGCCGTCGGCGCTTCTTCGGCCAGCGCGGCGGCGGGGAAACTGGTTTCACCGTCCAGCACCTGCTCGATCGCCTGCACCAACTCCGCCAGCGAGCTGCCTTTATTGACGAAACCGTCGGCGCCGGCGGCATGCGCCATGCGCGCATAGACATCGGCCTCTTGCGCGGTATAGATCAGGATCTTTTGTTGCGGGTAGTGGCGGCGGATTTTTTTCAACAGCTGCAGCCCGTCGACCTGCGGCAGGCCGATATCCAGGATCACCAGGCTGAAAGCGGTCTCGGCCAGCAGAGCCAGCGCCTGGACGTCACCCTGCGCCGCCTGCAGACGGTAGGGGCGGGATGATTTCATTAGCGCCGCTTCCAGTGCGACATGAACCACCGGGTGGTCATCAACTAATAACAGAGAAGGCATGTTCAACTCGGGTCGCTTTATATTCCGATCGCTAGCATAGCGAAAAAGGAGGCTCTGTGCTCCCCTGATGAAACAGCACAATCTGCTGTTAATTTGGCGGTTCCAGCGGAGGGGGGCAAAGGTGATTTACAGCGCCATTCCCACAGGCTAGATTGTTGGGATCTACACCGTTACGCACTGCGAAATACCCCTCGATACCGAATGGAAAAGCTATGAATTACCAAAACGACGATTTACGCATTAATGATATTAAGGAACTCCTGCCGCCGGTGGCTCTGCTGGAGAAATTCCCGGCCACTGAACGCGCGGCAAAGACGGTGTCCCAGGCCCGCAGCGCAATTCACAATATCCTCCGCGGCAGCGACGATCGCCTGCTGGTGGTGATTGGCCCTTGCTCCATCCACGATACCCAAGCCGCCAAAGAGTACGCGGGGCGCCTGCTGGCGCTGCGTGAAGAACTGAGCGGCGAGCTGGAAGTGGTGATGCGCGTATACTTCGAAAAACCGCGCACCACCGTGGGCTGGAAAGGCCTGATCAACGATCCGCAGATGGACAACAGCTTCAACATCAACGACGGCCTGCGCCTGGCGCGCAAGCTGCTGGTGGAGATCAACGACAGCGGCCTGCCGGCCGCCGGCGAATTCCTCGACATGATCACGCCGCAGTACCTGGCGGATCTGATGAGCTGGGGCGCCATCGGCGCGCGCACCACGGAATCGCAGGTGCACCGCGAGCTGGCCTCCGGCCTCTCGTGCCCGGTCGGTTTCAAGAACGGTACCGACGGCACCATCAAGGTGGCGATCGACGCCATCAACGCCGCCGGCGCGCCGCACTGCTTCCTGTCGGTGACCAAGTGGGGCCACTCGGCGATCGTTAATACCAGCGGCAACGGCGACTGCCACATTATCCTGCGCGGCGGCAAAGAGCCGAACTACAGCGCGGCGCACGTGAAGGACGTCAAAGCCGGCCTGAGCAAAGCCGGGCTGCCGGCGCAGGTGATGATCGACTTCAGCCACGCCAACAGCAGCAAACAGTTCAAAAAGCAGCTGGACGTGAGTGCGGACGTGTGCGGGCAGATCAGCGGCGGTGAAAAAGCGATCATCGGCGTGATGATCGAAAGCCACCTGGTGGAAGGCAACCAGAACCTCGAAAGCGGCGAACCGCTGGTTTACGGCAAGAGCGTGACCGACGGCTGCATCGGCTGGCAGGACACTGAAACCGTGCTGCGCGATCTGGCGGCGGCGGTAAAAGCGCGCCGCGGATAACCGCAAACAATGAAAAGGGCCCGATAGCGGGCCCTTGTTTTATCTTTGCCATTGCACTTCTCTATATTCCACGACTTTAAGGCTTACAGTTAATGGGCCAATTAAGTCATTAAGCGACCCCCTTCGCATTATTCCTATTTAAGAAAAGAATAATTGTCACTGCTCGCGGCATTGTGCTTATATAAGACGCTTTTTTTATTCCATAAACCCCGCAGGCCTAATAAGTGGGGAGTGGTATGACCTTATTCCTTTCAGGATGAAAGAATTATGACAGACAATACCTCGCAGCCGCTGGGGCTGCACCGGATTAAATTCCATGGGAAAGGTGGTGAGTACTTCGCAATTTGGTTAGTCAATGCATTATTGACCGCCCTGACCCTGGGCATCTATTCCGCCTGGGCGACGGTGCGCCGTCGCCGCTATTTTTACGGCAACACGGAATTGGACGGCGATCGTTTCGACTACCATGCACAACCGCTGCAAATTCTGAAAGGGCGGCTGTTGGTGATCGGCGGCATCATCGTGTTTTATATCTTGTTGGCGATAACGCCACTGTTGGGGCTGCTGGCTTTGCTGGTGTTGCTTGCCCTGCTGCCGTGGATCGTTATCCGCAGCTGGCGCTACAATGCGATTATGTCGAGCTATCGCGGCGTGCGTTTTAATTATGTCTGCCGCACCGGGCGCGCCTATTGGGCTTTACTGTTCTGCCCGTTATTGCTGATTATCGGGCTGTATGTCGGTCTGATCATCTTGCTCGGCATTGGCAGCGGTCTTGGCAGCATCAACGCCATCGCTTTTATGCTGGTGCTGACGCTGATTTTGGCCGTGCCGGCATTTGCGGCGGTAAATGGTATTATTAGCGCACTGCAGCATGATTTGTACGTTAATAACCTGTTCTTCGGGCGCACTCCGTTTATTGCCGAACTGAAGAAATCGGCCTTTATCAAATTTGCCTTGATCGGCCTGCTCATATTCCTGCCATTCATGTTGGTCGCGTTGGTGTGCATCGGTTCGTTCTTCTTTACTCTCTATCAGATGGTGTTGATGGGGATGTTAACCAACGAAGCCATTGATGTGCTGGTGCTGGACAATATCAGCAGCCTTCTGCTGATGATGGTGGTGCTGTTGATCGGCGCGCTGGTGGCCAGCAGCTACCAGGTCGTTGCCCAGCGCAATTATCTGTTTAACCAGGCAAGGCTGAACGGCGACATCAAGCTGCATTCCTCAATGAAAACGCTGCCATACATGGGATTGTTGATCACCAATACCCTGATTACCCTGTTCTCGCTCGGTTTGGCGGCGCCGGTGGCGGAAGTGCGTCATGCCCGTTATCTGGCGGCCTGCACGGCGGTTGAAGGCGATTTGGCGCTGCTGGACATTACGGCGCATCAGGAAAGCGCCAACAGCGCGGTGGCCGAAGAAGCGCTGCAGGCGCTGGATTTGGGCGGCAACTTCTGAGGCGCCGATGATCCTTGAAGGCGCTTATCAGTTGCCGGGACGGGCCGCACGTGAGGCGGCTCGTCTGCTGGTGAACGAAAGCGGCGAAGGCGTGACGTTGCAGCGGCAGGATGAACAGCGTTACATCCCGCTGACGGACATCACCGTTTCTGCCGCGCTGGGTAATATTCCGCTGACGCTCACTTTCAAGGGCGGCGGGCGCTTTGTGCCTGACGACGACGCGGCCTTTCGCCGCTGGTTCTATCAGCGCCGTTCGCCAGGGTGGGTGCATCGCCTGGAACGCCATAAACGCGGCGTCGCCCTGGCGCTGCTGATGACGCTGCTGGCGGTAGTGGCTTACGTTTACGTGGTGCTGCCGTGGGCGAGCAGCGAGATCGCCATGCGCATCCCCACCTCGGTGGAACAGACGCTGGGCAAACATACGCAGACGTTTTTGGACCAGAGCGGCTTCGCGCCCTCTGCACTGCCGGCCGAGCGGCAACGGGCGTTGCAGCAGCTATTCCGGCAGGTGATGCCGGCCGAGATGCGCCAGGAGCGCACGCCGCTCTCGCTGAAGCTGATGGCGGCGCCCGGTGCGCCGAACGCCTTTATGTTGCCCGATGGCACGCTGGTGCTCAGCGATAGCCTGGTCACCTTGTCAAAAAACGACGATGGCCTGGCGGCGGTGATGCTGCATGAGATGGGGCATCACGCTCATCGTCACCCGATGCGCATGTTGGTGCGTTCGTCACTGGTGGCGTTGACGCTGATGTGGATGACGGGTGACGTCAGCGGCATCGGCGACACGCTGCTGCAGTCTGCGTCCTTCGTGAATGAGATGCAGTTTTCTCGCGGGATGGAGCGTGAGGCGGATGCGTTTGCGATAGCGGAAATGCAGCGCCAGGGGCGTTCGCTGGCGGAAATGGCGGCGATCTACCGCGCGTTGGCGCAGGCGCCTGAACGAGAAAAGACCGATGACTGGGCGCTGCCTGCCTGGCTCAGCACCCATCCGGCGATGCAGGAACGGCTGGATGCGGTGAATGAGGCGATGGCGCAGCAGCAATAAAAAAGCCCCCGGTGAAAACCGGGGGCTTTTTCGTGAACGGGCGAAATTACTTCGCTTTACCCTGGTTCGCTACGGCCGCTGCTTTTGCTGCGATCTCGTCGGCGTTACCCAGGTAGTAACGTTTGGTTGGCTTGAAGTTCTCGTCGAACTCATACACCAACGGCACGCCGGTTGGGATGTTCAGCTCGAGGATTTCATCTTCGCTCAGGTTATCCAGGTATTTCACCAGCGCGCGCAGCGAGTTGCCGTGCGCCGCAACGATCACGCGCTCGCCGCTCTTGATGCGTGGCAGGATCTCTTCGTCCCAGTAAGGGATAACGCGATCGATGGTCAGCGCCAGGCTTTCGGTCAGCGGCAGCTCTTGCTCGGTCAGCGAAGCGTAGCGCGGATCGTGGCCAGGGTAACGTTCGTCTTCTTTGGTCAGCTCAGGTGGGGTCACCGCGAAGCCGCGACGCCATTGTTTCACCTGCTCGTCGCCGTATTTTTCTGCGGTTTCCGCTTTGTTCAGACCCTGCAGCGCGCCGTAGTGACGTTCGTTCAGCTTCCAGGATTTTTCGGTTGGCAACCAGGCCTGATCCAGCTCGTCGAGGATGTTCCACAGGGTGTGGATCGCGCGCTTCAGTACGGAGGTGTAAGCGAAGTCGAAAGTGAAACCTTCTTCTTTCAACAGCTTGCCTGCTGCTTTCGCTTCGGTGCGGCCCTTGTCGGACAGATCAACATCATACCAACCGGTGAAGCGGTTTTCTTGGTTCCACTGGCTTTCGCCGTGACGCACCAGAACCAGCTTAGTTACAGCCATAGCTTAACTCCTTAATAATCTGACATTTCAATGATAACGAAAATCATTATATTGCCGCGGGCCGGGGCTCGGCAATCGATAGTGTCTAACCATAGCCAATTTCTTGCCGCAAAGTAAGGGCTGGCGAAAGGAAAAAGCTGAATCGTTCAGGCTGAGGCGGAAGGGGGAGAAACGGCACGTCGGAATCGCTCCGGACGCGCCGTGGCGTGGGGAAAATCAGGCCGATTTTTTCAGGCAGTTGCTCATGAAGGTTTTACGCGCGTCGCCCTTCAGATCCTTGGTCTTGGCGTCGGCATTGCAGCTTTTCATTTTCTGCTGCTGCGGCGTCAGGGTTTTGCCGGACGCAGCGGTGCCTTCGGACTTCAGGCAGGTGCTCATAAAGGTGGAGCGATCGGCGCCTTTCAGCGACTTGCTGGATGCCTGCTGGTTGCAATCGGTCATGCGTTTCTGTTGGGCCGCCTGCGCCGGCGAAGGCGTTTTCGTCGCCGTCGTCGCGTCGGCCGCCATCAGATTGGTGCTCAGCATTAAGCCCGCCAGCAATGGAAGTGCAGTAATCAGACGCATAGGTGTTCCTTCAGCTATTGATTGGCCGCCATCGGCCGAAAATTGTGACGTTGCACAAGGCGTTGTGCTTATCACGGTAGCCTGAGTGTAGTGCGCGCTTTGGAATAAGGGAAGGTGGGCGCCGGTGGGGGGATGGCGCTAAAAGGTAAGCATTTATAACAAATTGCCCCCGGCCGCACGGCGAGGGGCGTAGCGGGTCAGATAGGATAAAACTGATAATGCGTGGCGCTGCGGTAGCGGCTCCCCGGTTGCAGCCAACAGTCCGGCTGCGGCCATTCGGGATGGTGCGGGCTGTCCGGCAAAAACTCGCTCTCCAGCGCCACGCCGGCATGGTTGGCGTAGCTGCCGCCATCGCGCGCCGGCGTGCCGGCCAGATAATTGCCGCTGTAGAGCTGCAGCGCAGGCGCGTCGGTGAACACGCTCATTTGCACTTGCCCGTCGGCGGACCACAAATGCGCCGCCGGGCTCTCCAGCGCCCCGCAGGTACGATGCAGCAGAAAGGCGTGATCGTAGCCTTTCACCCGCTGCTGGTCGCAATCGCGCAGAAAATCCTGCAGCAGCGTTTTCGGCTGGCGGAAATCCATGCCGCTGCCGTCCACCGGCGTCAGCCCGGCGCAGGGAATGCCCTCGGCGTCGACAGGCAGGTAGCGATCGGCGAACAGCTGCAACCGTTGGGCGCGGGCGTCGGTGCCGGCGCCGTCCAGATTGAAATAGGCATGGTTGGTCAGATTGACCGGGCAGGGGCGATCGACCTGCGCCAGATAGTTGATTTCCAGGCGATTATCCGAGGTCAGGCGGTAACAAACCTGCACGTCGAGATTGCCGGGGAAACCCTGATCGCCCTCCGCCGAATGCAGCGCATAGCAGACCTGCTGCGCATCATGCTGCACCCGGCGCCAGCGGCGGGCATGAAAACCGTCGGGGCCACCGTGCAACTGATGGGCGCCCTGATTGGCGTCCAGCGCATGGGGTTTCCCGTCGATGGGCAGACTGGCGTTGGCGATGCGGTTGGCGTAACGGCCGACGGTGGCACCCAGATAGGCGCCCTGACGTGGGTAGTCCGCCGGGCTGTGGCAGCCCAGCAACAGCTCGCGCTTTTCACCAGATTTGAGCGGCAAGACGGCGGACAACCAGGTGGCGCCCCAGTCCATCAGCGTCACCGTCATGCCGCCGGCGTTTTGCAGCAGTGTCAGCTGGTAAGGTTGCCCATCGGGCGCCGCAGCCGTGGTTGCCGTCAGCATGTACCGGCCCCCTGCGAAGCCTGGCAGACATAGAAGGTTTCCTGCAATCCGCCGGTTTGCCGCGGATACTCGTGCGCCACGGCGGCACGCACCGTCTCCACGAGATCCTGCGGCATCAGCGCGACGATGCAACCGCCAAAGCCGCCGCCGGTCATGCGCACGCCACCGCGCGGGCCGATCGTCGCTTTGACGATCTCGACCAACCGATCGATCGGCGGCACGGTGATTTCAAAGTCATCGCGCATCGAGGCGTGGGATTCCGCCATCAGTCGCCCCATGCGCTGCAGGTCGCCGGCCGCCAGCGCGTCGGCCGCCGCCAGCGTGCGGGCGTTCTCGCTGATGACGTGCCGCGCGCGTTTGGCCACCAACGGATCCAACTGATGTTGACGCGCTGCAAACTGTTCGGGGCTAACGTCGCGCAGCGCCTTGACGCCGAAGAACCGCGCCGCTTCTTCGCACTGTGTGCGGCGGGTGTTGTACTCGCTGTCCACCAGCCCGCGCTGCACATTGGAGTTGACGATCACCACCGCGACGTTGTCCGGCATCGGCACCGCGCGGGTCTCCAGCGAGCGGCAGTCGATCAGCAGAGCGCTGTCGCGCCGGCCGAGCGCGGAGATCAGCTGGTCCATGATGCCGCAGTTGCAGCCGACGAACTGGTTCTCCGCCTCCTGGCCGTTCAGCGCCAGCGCCACGCCGTCCAACGGCAGCTGATAGAGCGCCTGCAGCGCCTGGCCCACCGCCACTTCCAGCGCGGCGGAGGAGCTGAGTCCCGCCCCTTGCGGTACATTGCCGGCGATCACCAGATCCGCACCGCCGAAGTCGGCGTTGCGACGCTGAAGATGTTTCACCACGCCGCGCACATAGTCGGACCAGCGCTGATCGGGGTGGCTGACGATCGGCTCGTCGAGCGAGAATTGATCCTGCTGATTCTGATAATCGGCGGCCAGCACGCGGATCTGGCGGTCGTCGCGCTTGGCGCAGGCGATGACGGTTTGATAATCGATGGCGCAGGGCAGCACGAAGCCGTCGTTGTAATCGGTATGCTCGCCGATCAGGTTCACCCGCCCCGGCGCCTGGATGGTCAGCGCCGGCGCGTAGCCGAAGTGTTCGGTAAACAGGGAATGGGTTAGCGGTTTCAGGCTCATGCTTGGGCTCCGGCTTCACGGTAATGAATATCGCTGACGGCGCGCAGACGCTCTGCGGCCTGTTCGGCGGTCAGATCGCGCTGGGTTTCCGCCAGCATCTCGTAACCGACCATAAACTTGCGCACGCTGGCTGAACGCAGCAGCGGCGGATAGAAATGGGCGTGCAGCTGCCAGTGCCGGTTGTCGGCACCGTTGAACGGCGCGCCGTGCCATCCCATCGAATAGGGGAAGGAACATTGGAACAGGTTGTCGTAGCGGCTGGTCAGCTTCTTCAGCGCCAGCGCCAGATCGCGGCTTTGCGCCGCACTGAGATCGGTAATGCGCTGCACCGCCGCTTTCGGCAACAGCAGCGTTTCAAACGGCCAGGCGGCCCAGTAGGGCACCACCGCCAGCCAGTGTTCGGTGTTCACCACAATGCGCTCGCCTGCGGCCAGCTCGCGCTGCGCATAATCCAGCAGCAGCGGGGAGGCGTGTTCCCGAAAATAGTCGTGCTGCAGGCGATCTTCGCGTTCGGCCTCGTTCGGCAGAAAGCTGTTGGCCCAGACTTGCCCGTGCGGGTGCGGGTTGGAGCAGCCCATCGCCGCGCCTTTGTTTTCGAACAGCTGTACCCAGGGATAGTGCTTGCCCAGCTCATCGGTTTGCGCCTGCCAGGCGGCGACCACCTGTTCCAGCGCCGGCAGCGCCAGTTCGGGCAGGGTTTTGCTGTGATCGGGAGAGAAGCAGATCACCCGGCTGACGCCGCGCGCGCTCTGGCTGCGCATCAGCGGATCCTGGCTATCGGGCGCCGGTGGCGTATCGCTCATCAGCGCGGCGAAATCGTTGGCGAAAACATAGGTACCGCGATAATCCGGATTGCGATCGCCGGTGACGCGCGCATTGCCCGGGCACAGGAAACAGTCGGGATCGTGCGCCGGCAGCGTTTCCGTTGGGACGGCTTCTTGTTGGCCCTGCCAGGGGCGCTTGGCGCGGTGCGGTGAAACCAGCACCCACTGGCCGCTGAGCGGGTTGTAGCGGCGGTGCGGATGATCGATAGGGTTAAATTCCGTCATACGGTTCCTTTCTTGGCGCCGACGAAAGTGTAATCGCTTCCAATTACCGTCTTGAGACGCCCGTTGCTGAACAGGGAGAGGCTATTGCGCAGAAAGATAGCACGCCCGCGGCGGTAAAAAGGTGATCTAACGCGAAAAATGGAATCGTTTACACTTCATTGAAAAGCGCAGGAAGGGCGAAGAAAAGCGGGCGACAACGTGATTGAGGGCATTGCGGTGAGGTGCCGGTGATAGCGTTTTCACCCGACCAGCCGGCAGAGAGGGGCTCTCTGCCGGCTTCAGCCGTTAAGAATGCTGGTACAGCGGATAGGTGAAGAACAGCAGATGGGTCAGATTAAGCCCGAAATGGAACAGAATCGGCACCCACAGACGGCCGCTCCACATCCACGCCAGGCCGTAGATCACCCCGGCGAGGGTCGCGAAGATCACCATCAGCGTACCGCCCGCCAGATGCGCGGCGCCGAACACCAGGGAGGCGACGATCAGCGCCGGCCAGGCGCCCAGCCACTGGCTGAGACGCTGTTGCAGGTAGCCGCGAAACAGCGCTTCCTCGGCCATGCAGACGAAGAACAGGTTTGCCATCACGAAAGGCAGGATCCAGGCGGGCGCATGCAACTCGATTTTTAAGCCGCCCAGCGCGACGGCCAGCAGCAACAGCGCCGGCACGGCCAGCAGCAGCGCAATCCAGCCCGTTTTGCCGGCGTTGCCGCCGCGTTCGGCGGAAAACAGCGTGGGCAAGCAGGCGAACAGTAGGAAGGGCACCATCGCCTTATCGAAGTTGTAATACATGGTGAACGGTGCGCTGAGCGGGCCGGCTTTTTCGCCGTCGATCATCAGCGGGTTGTGGATGCCCGGCACCAGGTGCAAGAACAGCGCCACGCAGCCGGCGACCACCAGCCCTTCGAGCGCAATCGCCAGATTACGCTGCTCGCGAAAATGGTGGCGCAGCCCCGCCAGTGCCACGATGGCCAACAGGTAACCCAGGCTGAGCGGCGTCAGTACCCCATGATAAAGCCCCATGCCCGCCGAGGCGGCCAGGATCACCCAGGCTATCAGCCGATTGAACGGCAAGAAAAATAACGAAGCAGCCAGTACGCCCCACATAATATGTCCCTTTAAAATATGTACACGGCGCTCAGCGCCTTTGCGGCGTGCGATGATGGCGAAATTGAGCGCTAAAGCGGATAGTAGCACACCCAAATGACGCTAAAGGTCGGGGCAGTGACGGATTTGTGCATAATGCCGGCCCACACGACCGGCGGCGATGAGGGTTAGCCTTTCATCCATGCCTGCGAACGGGTGATTTCGGCCAGGTTTTGCAGGGTATCCAGGCTCTGCTGGTGGATCTCCTGCGTGGGGGCTGCGCACAGATCGTGCAGTACGGTCACCTGAAAGCCGGCGTCGTGCGCCTGCCGCGCGGTGCTCTCGATGGCGAGCGGCGTGCTGACGCCCGCCAGCAGCAGATGGTGGCACCGATGTTGCCGCAGCCAGGCTAACAAATTGTTACCGGAGAAAGCGCTGACTGCCGTTTTTTCAAACTGCAGATCGGTCTCTTCCTGATGCAGTTCGGGCATCCAGCGGCAGCCCGGGCCGTTTAACCGCAGCGCGCCGATCTGCTTGAGATGGTTGAACAGCGGCGAATGGGGCGGAATGTCATGATAATCGTCGGCGAATCCCACCCGCACCCAAATCACCGGGATTTTTCGCACCCGGGCATAGGCCGCGGCGGCATTGACGTTGGCGAGCAGGTGGGTCGCTGCCACCTGTTCGCGGCAGTGGTTGGCGCGCCCTTTGGGCCCGATCAGATCTTCGATCAGGTCGATGATAATCAACGCAGCGGACATGGCGTCTCCAGAAATGGCCTTCTTCCTTTCTATGATAAAAGGCCAAATGTGATGTGCTGCGGTGAAGTGTTGCCGGATATGTTTACGCCGCGTTTCAGGCGGAGGGCGCCTCCAGCCGTTGCTGTTGGTAACCATAGCCGCCTTCGCCGTCGGGCACGAAGCTGAGGCGGTGAGTGATGCACTGCGGCGCATCTTCGGCATGGTGCGAGACGAACAGCAGCTGGGTAGCGCCCTGGCCGATCAGCACGTCGATGAAGCGGCGCACCAGCTGGCGATTGAGCGGATCCAGCCCCTGCAGCGGCTCGTCGAGGATCAGCAGCGCCGGGTGTTTCACCAGCGCGCGGGCGATCAGCGCCAGCCGCTGTTGGCCCCAGGAAAGGCTGTGGAACGGGGCGTCACCGCGCGCGCCGTCGAGCCCGAGCAGCGCCAGCCATTGCTCTGTCAGCTGCCGCTGACGATCCGAAACCGCCTGATAAATGCCGATCGAATCGAAAAACCCTGACATCACCACGTTGCGCACGCTGGTGTTGACGCGATAATCCAGATGCAGGCTGCTGCTGACGTAGCCGATATGGCGTTTGATTTCCCAGATGGTTTCCCCGCTGCCGCGGCGGCGGCCGAATAGCGTCAGATCGTTGCTGTAGCCCTGTGGATGATCGCCGGTGATCAAGCTGAGCAATGTGGATTTGCCGGCGCCGTTCGGGCCGACGATCTGCCAGTGTTCGCCGGGATTTACCTGCCAGTCGAGGTGATTGAGGATCGGCCGATCGTTATAGCTGACCACGCCGTCACGCAGGACGATCAGCGGCCGATCCGCCGGCAGGGCTACTTTTTGCGTCGGATCCTCGGTTTCCGGCAGCGCCAGCCCGCTGAGATTTTCGCTGTGCGCCAGCTGCGCCACCAGCGCGTCCGCCATTACCTGGCTGCGCGGCCCGCGGCTGGTCAGGGTGCAGTCCGCCAGCACGCCCACCCGCCGGACAAAATCCGGGATTTCGTCGAACCGGTTGAGCACCAGCACCAGGGTCTGGCCCTGGGCGGAAAGCTCGCTCAGCAGCGTGGCGAGCTGCGCGCGCGAGTGCACGTCCAGCCCGTCGAAGGGCTCGTCGAGGATCAGCAGGTCAGGCTCGGGCATCAGCGCCCGGCACAGCAGGGTCTTGCGCGTTTCGCCGGTGGAGAGGTATTTGAAGCGGCGCGTCAGCAGGGCGGTGATGCCGAACTGCGCGGCCAGCCGCTCACAGCGCGCGGCGTCTTTCACCTCTTCCTGAATGATTTCCGCCGCGGTGCGGCCGGTGTCGTCCTCGTCCGCGCTGAGCAGATCGGTGTTGTTGCGTTGCCACTCGTCGCTGACCATTTTTTGCAGCTGTTCGAAGGAGATGCGCACCGCGTGCTGAAAGTCGCTGCGGCGCTCGCCGCCGAGCAGAACCAGTTCGTCGGCCAGCGCCCGTGCCAGGGCGGATTTGCCGCTGCCGTTGGCGCCGACGAAGGCCCAGCTGTCGCCGGCCTGGATTTCCAGCGCGTCCAGCGTCAGGGTGCGGGTATCGCTTAAGCGGAATGAACCTTGCGAAATGTGCAACGACGACATCACCTGTTCCTTTTTTTGCAATTATTTGCCTTAGAAATAGGCGCATTGCAGGGGGATGTCAATCAACAAAAATGCAACGTTACGTTGCGCTTAACACAACGTGGCGACAATCACGTGGTCGGCGTTGAACAGGGCGTGTACGGCGGCGCCGACGCTCAGTTGCAGACGCTGCAGCTCCGCCGTCGTCAGCGTGGCGCACAGGGTTTCGCCCCCCGCCAGCGTCACCAGCACCTCGCTGTGTTCGGCGCCTGGCTGAATGCCGGCCACCACGCCCACCAGCGCGTTATCCGCGCCGGCATGTTCCGCCGTCTCGACGCTTAACCGCACCCACGGCGCCTTGATCAGCGCCAGCACCTCTTTGCCCGGCGTCAGCTGCAGCCGGTCGGCGCTTTGCTGGGTAATGGCCGCCGTCAGGCGAGTGCTGCCGTCGTTCAACAAAATCGCCAGGTGCTGCTGCACCTGCTGATGATCGCGTTCGATGACGGTACCGAAGAATTGATTGCGCGCGCTGGTTTGCAGCGAGAAGCGCGAGATGGCCGCCAGCAGGCTGTCGAGCGGCAGATCGTCCTGCTGCAACACGTCGAAGGCCTTTTGCTGCACCTGGCCCAGCAGGTCATACAGTTGGATCAGCCGCTGGCCATAGCGCGTCAGCTGTGCGCCGCCGCCGCCTTTCCCGCCGGTGGCGCGCTCCACCACCGTTTGTTCCGCCAGCTGGTTCATCTCATTGATGGCATCCCAGGCGCTTTTGTAGCTGATGCCCGCCAGTTTGGCGCCCTGGCTGATGGAGCCGGTGTGCTGCACCTGTTTCAGCAGCGCGATGCGGCGCGGATCGGCGAACAGCTTTTGCTGGAGTTTGAGAGTCAGAAGAATTTCGGCCTGCATAGCGCATCCTGTCGGCGGCAAAAACCGTATTGTCGCCGATTTGGCGGCAAAGCGCCAAACGCAGTGCGCTGGAGAGCGGGGTAATAAAGACTGGTATTGTTTTGTTGTTATAATATAACATAACAGAAAAACAATAAGGCTTTACGCCGGCTGCGGCCGGTTTTTATTTCACCACAGGGATGCTCCACATGAGTACGACACGCTGGCGTCTTAGCGCGCCCAGAAAATCTTTATGCCTGGCCGCCGCCTGGGTCGCTGGCGCACTGACGGCGCCGCTGGCTTTCGCCGCCGACTGTGATAAAGCCCGCAATGCCACGGGATGCGAAGAACATCTCACCGTGGAGGCGGCGGCCCCCGCCGGGCGCTACGATGCGTTGAACGCCGTGAGCCGCAGCGCGTCGCAGCTCGGGCTGAGCGCTCGGGAGACGCCGCGCAGTATCGATATCATCAGCGCACGGGCGATCCAACAGCGGGGCGACCGCTCGCTGGCCGCCGCCGTTGAGCACGCCACCGGCCTGTCCGGCGTGGCCTCGCCGACGTTATCCAATAACTTTTCCGCGCGCGGTTTCCGGCCGATCGCCTGGCTGTATAACGGCGTAGAAATGCCCGGCAGCACGCTGCAGCTGGGCGATCCGGCGCATTACGACAGCATTGAGGTGCTGCGCGGGCCGGGATCGGCGCTGAACGGCCTGAGCGCCGCGGGCGGCAGCGTCAACCTGATCTCGCGGCGGCCGACCTTCAGCCGCCAGCCGTTCGAGCTCGATTATGGCCTCGGCAGCTACCGCAGCCAGCGCTTGCATCTGGGAGCCGGCGGTGCGCTGGTGGACGATGCGGTGGCGTATCGGCTGGACGTCAGCGGCAACGACAGCGGCAGCAATGTGCAGGACGAGCGCGATCGGCAGAAGCGGGTTTCCGGCTCGCTGCTGTTTAAGCTGACCGACGATGCGCTGTTGACGCTGAGCCTGGACCGCATGCTCAACCGCACCAACAACCCTTACTACGGCACGCCGCTGCTGGATGGGCGCATTGCCGGCGAGCTGCGCGACATCAATTACAACAACCTGACCGACAGCCGCATCCAGAGCAACGCCACCGCATTTCAGGCCAGTCTGGACTGGTTTATGACGCCCGAAGTGGAGTGGCATAACCAATTCTATTACTACAGCGGCTTTCGCGAATGGCGCAACGTCGAGCGTTTCCGCGTCGCGGCGGCGGCCCGGCCCGGCGACGTCAACCGCGACTCTTTCGGCGCCCTGGCACACGACGACGATCTGATCGGCAACCGCAGTTCGCTGGTGTTCGATCGCGCCATTGCCGGTTTCGATAACCGGTTGCTGGTCGGCTTCGATCTGAGCAAGCGGCATTTTCAGTACTACTCCAACGGTTTCCCCGGTTCCGAAGACGTGCCGCTCGGCGCGCCGCCCAGAGAGCCGTTCGCGCAGGGCACCGATCGCCAACGCGCGCCGGTGCGCCACGTCACCCAGAATCAGTACGCCGCCTTTCTTGAAGATCGCTTCAGCCTGACCGAGCGTTTAGCGTTGCTGGGCCAGTTGCGCTACAACCATATGGACATGGACTGGCGCTTCCAGGGGCCGCAGGAAGAGAGCCGCGCGCACACCTACGTGTTCAGCACCTGGAGCCTGGGCCCCAGCTATGCATTGACCGATAACCTCACGCTCTACGCCAACTACACCACCGGCCAGGAGCCGGGCAACGATCTGTTCTTCCTCAGCCCGACGCAGACCGATCGGCCGCTGACGCGAGCGCGCCAGTGGGAGGCCGGTGCCAAAGGGCAGTTTTGGGGTAACAAGGGCGAGGCGACGCTGGCGCTGTACGAACTGCGCAAGGACAACCTGTTTGTGCCTGACGCACAGCGGCCGGATGCGTTGAACGCGGTAGGCAGGCAGACGTCGCGCGGCATCGAGCTTGGCGTGGTGCTGCGCCCCGACGAGCGCTGGGAGTTGGCCGGCAACGCCGCCTACACGCACGCCCGCTACGACGACTATCGCGGCGGTAGCCCGCTGCGCAGCTACAACGGCAATCGCCCGGCCTATATCCCGGACTGGACCGCCAACCTCAGCGTGCATTATCAGGCGACGGAACGTTTGGGGCTGGCTTCTTCGCTGCGCTACGTCGGCAGCAGTTACAACGACGATGCCAACCGGCGCAAGATGCGCGCGTACACCACGCTTGATCTGGCGGCGGACTATCAGCTGACGCCGATCGTCGATGTCGGTTTCCGCATTCGCAACGCCACCAACCAGCTGTACGCCTATCAGCGCACCTACCCGGATCAGGCGCTGATTGCGCCGCCGCGTAGCTATGAAACCTTCGTCTCGGTCAGGTTCTGACGGCGTGAAACGCTCGCTTTACCTGTTGTTGTGCGTCCTGGGATTGGGCTGGGGCGCGCCGCTGCGTGCCGATGCCGTCAGCCTGCACAATTGCGGGGTAACGCGCGATTACCCGCAGCCGCCGCAGCGGGTGCTGGTTTACGCCAACCCGGCGCTGGAAAACCTGCTGGCGCTGGGGCTGGCCGGCCGTGCGATCGGCGTGATCGGGTATGACCGCGCGCGCGATCCCGCGCCGACGGCGCCGGCCGAGGCGCTGCGGGCGCCAGCCAGCCCGGCGCCGCCCACGGCGGAAGCGTTGCTGCTGATGCGGCCGGATTTTGTCTATTCGGCCAGCTATTACTGGCTGCACAGCCCGGAAACGCCCGATCGGGCGCGGCTGGCGGAATGGGGCATCGGCACTTATCTCTCTCCCGGCGCCTGCAGCGGCCAGCAAAGCGCGATCGCCGCCGCGCTGACGTTCGAAGACATTTTCACCGAGCTGCGGGAGCTGGCGCGTATCTTCAACGTCAGCCGCGCCGGTGAAGCGCTGATCGAACGGCTGCGCGGGCAGTTGAGGGTGCTTGAGCCGCAGCGCGCACAGCTGCCGCATTTGCGGCTGCTGTGGTGGTATGCCGGCGCGCAGACGCCCTATGTGGCCGGCTGCTGCGGCGCGCCAGGCTTGCTGAGCCGCAGCGTCGGCAGCGAGAACCTGTTCGGCGATCTGCCCGAGCTGTGGCCGACGGTGTCCTGGGAGATTATCGCCGCCCGCGATCCGGATGCGATCGTGCTTGGCGATCTGCCGCGCGGCGGCTTCGGGGACAGCGCGGCCGACAAGATCGCCTTTCTGGAGCATCACCCGCTGACCGCGACGCTGCGCGCCGTGCGTCAGCGGCGCTACGTGATCCTCCCCGGTTACGACATGGACCCTTCCGCCCGCACCGTGGCGGCGCTGGGCCGTTTGATTCGGGGCCTGGCGGCCTTGCCGCCGCAGGCTCCGACGCTTTCCAACAAGGAACCTTGATATGACTGCCGTTTCATTCTCTTCGCTGCTGGACTCCTGGGATCGCCAGCAGGCGGCCTACATCGCCGAACGCGAAGCGCGTTTTAACGCCCAGCTGGACGTGCTGGCGCTGGCCGTCGGCCAGGATTTTCACGTGCTGGATCTGGCCTGTGGCCCGGGATCGCTGAGCCTGCGTATTTTGCAGCGCTTTCCGCAGGCCAGGGTGACCGCCATCGATCTCGATCCGCTGCTGCTGGCGGTGGCGCGCGGCGCGCTGGCGGAGTATGGCGATCGGATCCGTATCCTGCAGGCCGATCTGGCGGATCCGGCCTGTTTTTCCGCGTTGTCCGGCCCCGCGCCGCAGGCGGCGGTGTCCAGCACGGCGCTGCACTGGCTGATGCCGGAACAGCAGCTGGCGCTGTTCCGCAACGTCGCCGGGCTGCTGGCCGACGGCGGCGTGTTCCTCAATGCCGATCATCAGCGCTGTGACCACCGTCAGCCGAGGTTGAAAGCGTTGGCGGAGCGGCACGACGAGCAGACCCAACAGCGCGCCTGGGACAGCGGCGTTGAGGATTGGGATCGTTGGTTCGCCGGCGCACTGCAATCGCCGGCCTTGGCCGCTTATCAGGCCGAGCGCGAAGCGCTGTTCGCCGGCCGCCCGGTACCGCCGCCGACGCCGGTGGATTTCCAGCTCGCGGCCCTCAGACAAGCCGGTTTCAGCGAGGCGGGGACGGTATGGCAACTGTTGGACGACTATGTGATCGCAGGCTGGAAATAGCATGAGCCGGCGGTTACTGCCCGGCCGTGAGGCCGGCTGGTTGTTGCTGCTGGCGGCGGCGCTGCCGCTGGCCCTGCTGGGCGCCACCTTGTCGGGGCCCGCGCCGATCGCGTGGCGCGACGCCTGGCGCATTGTACTCGGCGTCAGCGGCGGCGCAGCGTCCGATGCCGAGGTGTATCAGCGCATCATCTGGTCGCTGCGGATGCCGCGCGCGCTGTTGGCGGCGCTGGCCGGCGCCGGGCTGGCGTTGGCGGGCACCGTGCTGCAGTCGCTGACCCGCAACCCGCTGGCCGATCCCTGGGTGCTGGGGATCTCCTCCGGCGCCGGCTTGGGGGCGGTGACGGTGTTGGTGTTGGGGCTGGGAGGCGGCCTGCTGTCGGTGTCCGGCGGGGCGTTTATCGGCGCGCTGGCGGCGTTTGCGTTGGTGATGTTGCTGGCCGGGCGTTCGCTGCAGGGGGAGTCCACGCTGTTTATTCTGGCCGGGGTGGCGGTGACGCAGCTGCTCTCCGCGCTGACTTCGCTGATCACCCTCTGGCAGGCGGACGCCAACGCCACGCGCGGCGTGATGTTCTGGCTGCTGGGATCGTTCAGCGACGCGCGCTGGCCGCAGGTCGGGCTGTGCGGGCTGGCGCTGGCGGCGGCGCTGCTGCTTTGCTGGCTGCGGGCGGGTGAGCTGGACGCGCTGGCGTTTGGCGGCGTGACCGCCGCTTCGCTGGGGGTGGCGGTGGCCCCGCTGAAGCTGCTGCTGTATGTGGCGACCACCGCGCTGACGGCGGCGATCGTCGCGTTCAGCGGCGCGGTGGGGTTTATCGGGCTGACGGTGCCGCATGTCGCCCGGCGGCTGGTCGGTTCGCGGCATCGGCTGCTGTTGCCGGCCAGCGCGCTGTGCGGCGCGCTGTTCGCCGTGGCGGCGGACACGCTGGCCAGAACGCTGTTTGCCCCGCGCGAGCTGCCGGTCGGGGTGCTGACCGCACTGCTGGGGGTGCCGGTATTCCTGCTGTTGCTGTATCGGAAGGTCAATGCATGACGATTGAAAAAGCGCGCACTGGCCTGTGCGCCGAGGCGGTGAGCTGGCGAGCGGGCGCACGCACGGTGCTGGAAAATCTCAGTTTCTGCGCCTTGCCCGGTGAGGTCACCGGCGTGCTGGGCGTCAACGGCAGCGGTAAATCCACGCTGCTCAAGCTGCTGGCCGGGCTGCAGCCCGCCGCCGGGGGCCGCGTTTGGCTGGAAGGGCGCGAAATTACCGCGTTTTCCGGGCGGGAGCGCGCCAGGCGCATCGCCTTTCTCGAGCAATCCGCCCCCGGCGCCTTCGCGCTGCCGGTGAAGGAGGCGGTGCTGCTGGGGCGCCTGGCCCATACCGGCCGCTGGCGCGGCTTCGGCGCCGAGGATCGCCGCCTCGCCGGGCAGGCGATGGAGCAAGTGGGCATCAGCCACCTGGCCGATCGCGATTGGCAGCGGCTGTCCGGCGGCGAGCGGCAGCGGGTGCATTTGGCGCGCGCGCTGGCGCAGCAAACGCCGTGGCTGCTGCTGGACGAGCCCGCCAATCATCTGGATATCGCCCATCAACAGCAGTTTATGGCCTTGCTGCGGCGGCTGAAACTCAGCGTGGTGGTGACGCTGCACGATCTTAATCTGGCGGCCTGTTATTGCGATCGGATCGCGCTGCTGCAGCGGGGCGGGATCTGTGCGGCGGGCGTGCCGCGGCAGGCGTTGACGCCGGAGAACATTCACGCGGTATACGGGGTGGAGGCCAGGCTGGCGGCGCCCGCCGGCTATGCGCCGCCGTTGATCTATTACCCCGCGCCGGGATGAGGGCGGTTGAAAGGGCACGTTTGGCCGATCACAATTTCGCCTCGCTGGCTAAAATAACTCCGTTTTACCGATTTTTTTGGGTTAGAATAACCGGATATGCGGTGAAAGGCATTTGCCGCTCAATGGGCAGTTAAGCGAGGCTATCATGTTGGAATTATTGAAAAGTCTGTTGTTCGCCGTGGTGATGGTGCCGGTGGTCATGGCGCTCATTCTCGGCCTGATCTACGGTTTTGGCGAAGTGTTCAACGTCTTCTCCAAAGTGGGCCGTTCGAAAGAAAACCGCACCCAGCACTGACCGTTCCCCATCCCGATACCCGCCGGCATTCCCCGGCGGGCATTCCTCAAGTTATCTCACGCTTTGCCGATAAACCGCATGACAAGCTTTCGCGCAACGTTATATTATTTTTTATATAACGAAGAGTGATAATGCACGTTAACTTGCGGAGAAAAACAATGAAACAGCAATGGACCAAATGGGTTGGCGGGATCGTTCTGGCATCGGGCCTGGTGGCTCAGGCTTCGGCGGCGGAAAAGATCACCGTGTTCGCTGCCGCGTCGCTGACCAACGCGCTGCAGGACATCGCCACCCAATATCAAAAAGGCAAGGACGTGCAGGTGGTTTCCTCCTTTGCGTCGTCCTCGACGCTGGCGCGCCAAATTGAGCAGGGTGCTCCGGCCGATCTGTTTATCTCCGCCGATCAGCAGTGGATGGATTACGCCATCGACAAGCAGCAGATGGTGAAAGACACCCGTTACACGCTGCTGGGCAACGAACTGGTGCTGATCGCCGCCAAGAGCGATAAGCAAGACAAGATCGCCATCGACAAGCAGACCGACTGGGCCAAGCTGCTCAACGGCGGCCGCCTGGCGGTGGGCGATCCGGATCATGTGCCGGCCGGTATCTACGCTAAGGAAGCGCTGGAACACCTGGGCGCCTGGAGCCTGCTGGAGCCGAAACTGGCGCGCGCCAACAACGTGCGCAGCGCCATGGCGCTGGTGGAGCGCGGTGAAGCGCCGCTCGGCATCGTCTACGGCTCCGACGCGGTCGCCAGCGACAAGGTGAAAGTGGTGGGCGTGTTCCCGGAAGACAGCCACAAACCGGTTGAATATCCGATGGCGATGGTGAAAGATCGTCAAAATCCGACGGTCAGCGCTTTCTATACCTATCTGAAGAGCCCGGAAGCGGCCGCTATTTTCGAACATTATGGATTCACCCCGCGTAAATGATTCTGAGTGAGTACGAGTGGCAGGCGGTTGAGCTGAGCCTGAAAGTCTCCGGTTTGGCGGTGGTCTGCAGCCTGCCGTTCGGCATTCTGATGGCCTGGGTGCTGGTGCGTTGCCGCTTCCCCGGCAAGGCGCTGCTGGACGGCGTCATTCACCTGCCGCTGGTGCTGCCGCCGGTGGTGGTTGGCTATTTGCTGTTGATCGCCATGGGGCGGCGCGGCGTTATCGGCGAGTGGCTGTACGACTGGTTCGGTTTCAGCTTCAGTTTCAGCTGGCGCGGCGCCGCGCTGGCGTCGGCGGTGGTGGCGTTTCCGCTGATGGTGCGCGCCATCCGGCTGGCGCTGGAGGCGGTGGATACCCGGCTGGAGCAGGCGGCGCGCACGCTGGGCGCCAATCCGTGGCGGGTGTTTTTCACCATCACTCTGCCGCTGTCGCTGCCCGGCGTTATTGTCGGCGTGGTGCTGGCCTTCGCCCGTTCGCTGGGGGAGTTTGGCGCCACCATCACCTTCGTCTCCAACATTCCCGGTGAAACCCGCACCATTCCACTGGCGATGTATACGCTGATTGAAACGCCGGGGGCGGAGGCCGCCGCCGCGCGTCTGTGCGTGATCGCCATCGTGCTGTCGCTGGCTTCGCTGATGGTGTCCGAATGGCTGGCCCGCTGGGGCCGCAAACGGATGGGGGTGTAAATGCTGGAGCTGGATTTCTCGCAGCAGCTGGGCGACCTCAATCTCAACGTCCGCGCCGATTTGCCGGCGCAGGGCATCACCGCGATTTTCGGCCTGTCCGGCGCGGGCAAAACCTCCCTGATCAACGCCATCGGCGGCCTGACCCGTTTGCAGCAGGGGCGCATCGCGCTCAATGGCCGTACGCTGGTGGATACCGCCTCCGGCCTCTGCCTGCCGCCGGAAAAGCGCCGTATCGGCTATGTGTTTCAGGATGCGCGGCTGTTCCCGCACTACCGGGTGCGCGGCAACCTGCAGTACGGCATGGCGGCCGGCATGCGCGCGCAGTTCAATACCATCGTCGAGCTGCTGGGCATCGGGCCGCTGTTGAACCGGCTGCCGCTGACGCTCTCCGGCGGTGAAAAACAGCGGGTGGCGATCGGCCGCGCGCTGCTGACCGCGCCGGAACTGCTGCTGATGGATGAACCGCTGGCCTCGCTCGATCTGCCGCGCAAACGCGAGCTGCTGCCGTATCTGGAGCGGTTGGCGCAGGACGTGAACATCCCCATCCTTTACGTCAGCCACAGCCTGGACGAGATCCTGCGGCTGGCCGAGCAGGTGATGGTGCTGGATCGCGGCGAAGTGCGCGCGTTCGGCGGGCTGGAAGAAGTCTGGGCCAGCAGCGCGCTGCGGCCGTGGCTGCAGCGTGAAGATCAGAGCAGCGTGCTGCGCGTCAGCGTGATCGAGCATCATCAACGTTATGCCATGACGGCGCTGGCGCTTGGCGATCAAAGGCTGTGGGTCAGCGGCATCGACGCTGAATTGGGCACCCAACTGCGCATCCGCATCAACGCCGCCGACGTCTCGCTGGTGCTGCAGCCGCCGGTCAACAGCAGTATTCGCAACGTCTTGCCAGCCAAGGTGAGCGAGTGTCTGGACGTGGACGGGCAGGTGGAAGTGAAACTGGCGGTCGGCGAACACGTGCTGTGGGCGCGCATTACGCCATGGGCGCGCGATGAACTGGCGATCCGCCCCGGGCAGTGGCTGTATGCGCAGGTGAAGAGCGTGTCTATCAGCCGCGAGAGCCGCTAAGGCAGGCCCTCCCGGCGGGAGGGCGAAAAGACTACAGCACGCGGGTGCGGATCACCTCGGCGATGCCCGGCTGCAGGTTATCGGCGATCACCAGATCGGCACGTTCCTTGATGGCGTCATCGGCATTGCCCATCGCCACGCCCAACCCGACCGCTTCCAGCATGCTGATGTCATTGTAGTTGTCGCCGAACGCCACCACCTGATCCATGCTCAACCCCTGCGACTCTACCCATTGACGCAGGCGTTTGCCTTTGCTGTTGCCGCCTTTGGCGATATCCACCTGATCGTGCCAGGACCATTCGCACGCCAGCCCCAGCTCTTTTTCCACCGTGTCGGCAAACTCGCGCAGCGCCGGAATATCGGCGTGCGAGGTGGCGAATTTCCAGATCGCCTGCGCGTCGTCGGCCGCCTGCGTCAGGCTGCCGACCTGCAGCAGCGTCGGGCGCTGCGCCGGCGGCAGGGTTTCGGCCCAGGCCAGCGAGCGAATCACGTGGCCGCTCGGTTCCTGATACAGCATGGCGTCGTCAACGTACATCAGCCCGTGAATGTCGGTCTGTTTGAGCATCTGCAGCACCTGTTTGGCCTGCTCCTTCGCCAAGGGATCGGCGGCCAGCACCTTTTTCTGCTGAAAATCATACAGGTAGGTGCCGTTGCAGCAGATGGCCGGGGTATCTATCTGCAACGCCTGGTAAAACGGATGGATGGCGACGTGATGGCGGCCGGTGACCACCACCACCTGGACGCCGGCGGCGCGCGCCTGCGCCAGCGCTTCCAGCGACTGCGGTAAGATGCGTTTTTGGTTGTCCAACAGGGTGCCGTCAAGATCGAGGGCGATGACGCGGTAGCTCATAGGGTTCTCGTTATCGTTAGCCATAAAATTAATCCGATGGTACACCGGATAGCCTATGGAGAAAACCGCGTGAGCTTCCGGTGCTAAGCAGGGTTGCCATGCGACGGATGTGCGGTAAGCTAGGGGCAAGCGAACGGCCTGAAACCGGTTCCTCTTTTACCCTTTGCAAGGAGAACACATGAAGCAAATCGTTTATGTCGCCAGCCCGGAGAGCCAGCAGATCCACGTCTGGCAGTTGGACGACGCCGGCGCGCTGGCGCTGCTGCAAACCGTTGACGTGCCGGGCCAGGTGCAGCCGATGACCCTTCATCCGGACAAGACTCACCTGTACGTCGGCGTGCGTCCGGCGTTCGGTATCGTCAGCTACCGCATCGAGGCGGATGGCACGCTGCAGCAGGCCGGCATGGCGCCGCTGCCGGGCAGCCCGACCCATATCTCGACCGATTTGCAGGGGCGTTACCTGTTCTCCGCTTCCTACAGCGGCAACTGCGCCAGCATCAGCCCGATCGGCCACGACGGCGTGGTCACGGCGCCGATCCAACAGATCGACGGCCTGAGTGCGCCGCACTCGGCGAACATCGATCCGACCAACCAACTGGTGCTGGTGCCGTGTCTGAAAGAAGACCGCATTCGTCTGTTTAACCTGAGCCTGGCGGGCCAGCTGACGCCGCACGCGCAGGACGCGGTGGATATCGCCGCCGGCGCCGGTCCGCGCCATATGGCGTTCCACCACAACGACAAGTTCGCTTACTGCGTCAATGAGCTGAACGGCACGGTGGACGTGCTGGCCATTTCGGAAAACGGCGGCAAGTACAGTGTGACGCAGACGCTGGACATCATGCCGAGCGATTTCGACGGCACCCGCTGGGCGGCGGACATTCATATCACGCCGAACGGCCGCTTCCTGTACACCAGCGATCGCACCGCCAGCATTCTGACCCTCTTCAGCGTTTCCGAAGACGGCGGCACGCTGAGCGTGGTCGGGTATTATCCGACCGAAGCGCAACCGCGCGGTTTCAATATCGATCACAGCGGCCGCTTCGTGATTTCGTCCGGCCAGAAGTCCGATCACATCGCGGTGCATGAAATTGACCAGAGCAGCGGCGAGCTGACCATGCTGGCGCGTTATCCGGTGGGCAAAGGCCCGATGTGGGTGAGCGTGCTGGCGAAGTAATTCGGCGGGCAGAGTAGAAAAGCGCGGTGCGGTTGACCGCGCTTTTTTATAGGCGGAGATCAATCAGTTGAACATCACCGTCAGCGTGGCGCTGCCGAGACTGTGGAAATGGACGTTGAAGCCCACCAGCGCGCCGCTGGACCCTTCATCCACCTCGATGCTTTCCACGTCCAGCGCGTGCACGGTGAACTGATAGCGGTGGCTTTCGCCATTCGGCGGCGCGGCGCCGCCGTAACCGGCCGAGCCGAAGTCGGTACGGGTTTGCAGCGCGGCGTTCGGCAGCGGCGTTTTGCCGGAGCCTGCGCCCTGCGGCAGCTCACGCACGTCGGCCGGAATATTGGCCACCACCCAGTGCCACCAGCCGGAGCCGGTAGGGGCATCGGGATCGTACAGGGTGACAACGAAGCTCTTGGTGCCCTTGGGCACGCCGTCCCAGGCCAGGTGGGGCGACAGGTTATCGCCGTGGTAGTCCATGCCGTTGAAAACCTGCTGCTGCGGCATCTTGCCGCCGTCCTGCAGATCGTTGCTGTACAAACGAAAAGCCATAATGACTCCCAGTTGCGATAAAAGCAGAGCCCTTAAGCTAGATCTTTTCGGTGGAACAATACAACCCCTTGCGCCAACGGTGGGCGGTTGATCTCGACGGTAACGTGCACCAGTTCGGGATGCGCGGCCAACAGTTGGCGCACCCGGTCGGCGGTGAGGGCGCGATCGGCGCTGCTCAGGGCGAGGACGCAATGATATTTTCCTTTACCGATGCGGCCTAAATGCAAATCGGTCAGCGTGAGTGGGTGGCCGGAGGTGGCCAGGGTCTGACGTATCTCTTGCGCCACGGGGGCGTCCATTTCGGCATCCAGCAAAACTTTCCCGCTATCGCGCATCAGGCTATAGGCCCAGGCGGCCACCATCACCGCGCCGACGATGCCCATCAACGGATCGAGCCAGGCGGCGCCCCAAAGCTTGCCGCCGAACAGCGCGACGAGGGCCAACACCGAGGTGGCGGCGTCGGCGATGACGTGGATATAGGCGGAACGCAGGTTGAGGTCATGATGATGGTCATCGTGGTGATCCCCGTGGTGGTGATGGTGGCCGCCGCCGCGCAACAGCCAGGCGCAGAGCAGGTTGACGGCCAGCCCGATCGCGCCGATGGCGATGGCTTCGTTATAATGAATCGGGCTGGGATTCAGCAGCCGCTGCGCTGACTGAAACAGCATCAGCGCTGCCACCAGCACCAACAACACCGCGCTGGTGTAACCGGCCAGCACTTCTATCTTCCAGGTGCCGAGGCTGAAGCGGCGATCCTTGGCCAACCGGCGTGCGGCGCCGTAAGCCAGCAGCGACAAGCCCAGAGCCAGCGCATGCGAGCTCATGTGCCAGCCGTCGGCCAGCAATGCCATCGAGTTAAACAGCCAGCCCCCGGCTATCTCGATGACCATCATACTGGCGGTGAGTATCACCGCCCATCTGGTGTTTCTTTCGGCCAATGGGTTACCATCGTCAAAAACGTGGCTGTGCTCGCGGTGCAAAGCGGGCGCGTGAGACGTCATGGTGAAGTTCCTCAGCAAAAGGTAGTGTGCTGAAATATACTATACCCCAGTATAGTAAATAACAATCAGGCGGAAATAATGAGCCATACCCTCAGAGATCAAAAGAAGCTGTTGGCGCGGGTGCGCCGCATTAAAGGGCAGGCCGAAGCGCTGGAGCGCGCGCTGGAGAGCGGCGGCGAATGTTCTGCTGTGCTGCAGCAGATCGCGGCGGTGCGCGGCGCGGTCAACGGTTTAATGGCGCAGGTGCTGGAAGGGCATGTGCGCGAACATCTGGCTGCCGCGGACGCTACGCCGCAGCAGCGCGAGCAGGACATCGAGCAATTGATGACCGTTTTACGTTCTTATATGAAGTAATCATGATTTCACTGAAAAAACGCACGCCGTGGTTCGGCTGGCTGCGCCGTTGGGCCAAAGGCATCAAGCGCGATATCTACGCGCTGTGGCTGGCCGCCCGTGATAAGCGCACCCCATGGTACGCCAAGCTGATCGCGCTGCTGGTGGCCGGCTATGCGATCTCGCCAATCGATCTGATCCCGGATTTCATTCCGGTGCTGGGCTATCTGGACGATGTGATCATCGTGCCGTTGGGCATCATGCTGGCGGTGCGCCTGATCCCCAAGCCGCTGATGGCCGAGCTGCGCGAGAAGGCGCAAAAGCGCGTCGACAACCCCACCGGCCGCATGGCGGCGGTGATGATCATTTTACTCTGGCTGCTGTGTCTGGGATTGCTGGCCCGCTATCTGGACCAGCATTGGTAAGGCATTAACGCGCGGCGGCGGCCACGGCGGCGGTCAGGCGGCTGAGCTGTTCCGCTTCGATGATGTAAGGCGGCATCAGGTAAATCAGTTTGCCGAACGGCCGGATCCACACCCCGCGCTCGACGAACCCGCGCTGCAGCTCGGCGACATCCACCGGTTCGCGCATCTCCACCACCCCAATCGCCCCCAGCACCCGCACGTCCGCCACTTTCGGCAGCGCCGCCAACGGCAGCAGTTCTTGCTTCAGCTGGGCTTCGATGGCGCTCACCTGCGCCTGCCAGCGATTTTCCGCCAGCAGCGCCAGGCTGGCGTCCGCTACCGCGCAGGCCAGCGGGTTGCCCATAAAGGTTGGCCCGTGCATAAAGCAGCCGGCCGCGCCGTTGCTGATGGTCTCCGCCACGTGGCGGGTGGTCAGGGTGGCGGACAGGGTCATGTAACCGCCGGTCAGCGCCTTGCCCAGGCAGAGAATGTCCGGCACCACCTGCGCGTGTTCGCAGGCGAACAGCTTGCCGGTGCGGCCGAAGCCGGTGGCGATCTCGTCGGCGATCAGCAGCACCTGATGACGATCGCACAGCTCGCGCACCCGCTTGAGGTAGGTTGGGTGGTAGATGCGCATGCCGCCGGCGCCTTGCACCACCGGTTCCAGGATCACCGCCGCCACTTCACCGGCGTGCTGCTCCAGCAGCGCGGCGAACGGCGCAATGTCTTCTTCGCGCCATTCCTCGTCGAAGCGGCACTGCGGCGCGGTGGCGAACAGGTGCGGCGCCAGATAGCCCTGATAGAGGCTGTGCATCGAGTTGTCCGGATCGCAGACCGACATCGCGCCGAAGGTATCGCCGTGATAGCCGTGGCGCAGAGTGAGGATGCGCTGCCGGCGCTCGCCGCGCGCCTGCCAGTACTGCAGCGCCATCTTCAGTGACACTTCCACCGCCACCGAACCGGAATCTGCCAGGAACACGCACTGCAGCGCTTCCGGCGTCATCGCCACCAGCCGACGGCACAGCGAGATGGCGGCCGGATGGGTGATGCCGCCGAACATCACGTGCGACATCTTCTCCAGCTGCTGGCTGGCGGCCTGATTCAGACTCGGATGGTTGTAACCGTGGATCGCCGCCCACCAGGAGGACATGCCGTCCACCAGGCGCCGGCCATCCGCCAGCTGCAGCTCGACGCCGCTGGCCGACTCGATCGGGTAACAGGGTAACGGGCGGCTCATGGAGGTGTAGGGGTGCCAGATATGACGTTGGTCAAACGCCAGGTCGGAAGCGGTGACAGACATACTTGTAAACCAAATTGAATTAAGATTGGTTGACAGTATATCCACAATATTTAAACTGGCGACACTTTTTCGTTTTGGAGACGCCATGATGGCCGACCGCATTCACTGGACAGTAGGGCAAGCCCAGGCCCTGTTTGATAAACCGCTGCTGGAACTGCTGTTCGAAGCGCAAACCGTACACCGTCAGCACTTCGACCCGCGTCAGGTGCAGGTCAGCACGCTGCTGTCGATCAAAACCGGCGCTTGCCCGGAAGACTGCAAATACTGCCCGCAGAGCTCGCGCTACAAGACCGGCCTGGAGTCGGAGCGGTTGATGCAGGTCGAGCAGGTACTGGAATCGGCGCGCAAGGCCAAGGCGAACGGCTCGACCCGTTTTTGCATGGGCGCGGCGTGGAAGAACCCGCACGAGCGCGATATGCCTTATCTGCAGCAGATGGTGCAGGGCGTGAAAGCGATGGGCATGGAAACCTGCATGACGCTGGGCACGCTTGACGGTACTCAGGCCGAGCGGCTGGCGGAGGCCGGGCTGGATTACTACAACCATAACCTCGACACCTCGCCGGAGTTCTACGGCAGCATCATCACTACCCGCAGCTACCAGGAGCGCCTGGATACGCTCGACAAGGTGCGCGACGCCGGCATCAAAGTATGCTCCGGCGGCATCGTCGGGCTGGGTGAAACGGTGCGCGATCGCGCCGGGCTGCTGGTGCAGCTGGCCAACCTGCCGAAACCGCCGGAGAGCGTGCCGATCAACATGCTGGTAAAGGTGAAAGGCACGCCGCTGGCGGATAACGATGACGTCGATCCGTTCGATTTCATCCGCACCATCGCGGTGGCGCGCATCATGATGCCGGCCTCTTATGTCCGTCTCTCCGCCGGCCGTGAACAGATGAATGAACAGACGCAGGCGATGTGCTTCATGGCCGGCGCCAACTCCATCTTCTACGGCTGCAAGCTGCTGACCACGCCGAACCCGGAAGAAGATAAGGATCTGCAGCTGTTCCGCAAGCTGGGGCTCAACCCGCAGCAGACCGCAACCGAACACGGCGACAACCAGCAACAGCAGGTGCTGGCCAGGCAACTGCTGAACGCCGATACCGCCGAGTTTTACAACGCGGCGCCGTGATGAGCTGGCAGCAACGCATCGAGCAGGCGCTGGCAGAGCGGCGCCTCAACGCCGCCTACCGCCGGCGACAGACCACCGAGGGTGGCAACGGCCGCCAGATCCGGCTCGGCGATCGTCTCTACCTGAACTTCTCCGGTAACGACTACCTGGGGCTGAGCCAGGATGCGCGGGTGATCGCCGCCTGGCAGCAGGGCGCGCAGCGTTACGGCGTCGGCAGCGGCGGTTCGGGCCACGTCACCGGCTTTAGCGCGGCGCATCAGGCGCTGGAAGAGCAACTGGCGGCGTGGCTCGGCTATCCGCGCGCGCTGCTGTTCATCTCCGGTTACGCCGCCAACCAGGCGGTGCTGGCGGCGTTGATGCAGAAGGGCGATCGCATTTTGGCCGATCGCCTCAGCCATGCCTCGCTGCTGGAGGCGGCGGCTCAGTCGCCGGCCGAGCTGCGCCGCTTCCAGCACAATCAGCCGCAGGCGCTGGCGGATCTGCTGGCCAAACCCTGCGACGGGCAGCGGCTGGCGGTGACCGAAGGGGTGTTCAGCATGGACGGCGACGGCGCACCGTTGGCGGAGCTGCATCGCTTAACCCGCGCGGCGGGCGCCTGGCTGATGGTGGACGATGCCCACGGCGTCGGCGTGCGCGGCGAGCAAGGCCGCGGCAGCTGCTGGCAGCAGGGCGTGCGTCCTGAACTGCTGGTGGCGACCTTCGGCAAGGCGTTCGGCGTCAGCGGCGCGGCAGTGCTGTGCGATGAGGCGACCGCCGAGTATCTGCTGCAGTTCGCTCGCCATCTGATCTACAGCACCGCGATGCCGCCGGCGCAGGCCTGCGCACTGCAGGCGGCGCTGGCCTGCATTCGAGAGGGCGATGAACTGCGCGCCCGGCTGCAGGACAACATCCGGCGTTTCCGCCAGGGCGCGGCGCCGCTGGCGCTTACCCTGACGGATTCCGACACCGCCATCCAGCCGCTGCTGGTGGGGGACAATCAGCGTGCGCTCGATCTGGCGACCCGTCTGCGCGATCGCGGCCTGTGGGTGAGCGCCATCCGTCCGCCGACGGTACCGCCGGGCGGCGCGCGGCTGCGCATTACCCTGACGGCGGCGCACCAGCCGCAGGATATCGATCGCCTGCTGGAGGTATTGCATGACGTCAGCCAATGACACAGTGAACAAACAGGCGGTCGCCTCGGCCTTCAGCCGCGCGGCCGGCAGCTACGACGCCGCCGCCGCGCTGCAGCGTGATGTTGGCGAGCGCTTACTGGGGATGGGGAGTTCCCACCCGGGCGAACGGCTGCTGGATGCCGGCTGCGGCACCGGCTATTTCAGCCGTCTGTGGCGCGAGCGCGGCAAGCAGGTGACGGCGCTCGATCTGGCGCCGGGGATGTTGGCATTCGCCCGCCAGCAACAGGCGGCGCACCATTATCTGCTGGGCGATATCGAGCAGGTGCCGTTGCCCGACGCGGCGATGGACATCTGTTTCAGCAGCCTGGTGGTGCAGTGGTGCAGCGATCTGCCCGCCGCGCTGGCAGAGCTGTATCGCGTCACCCGGCCCGGCGGTGTGATCCTGTTCTCCACGCTGGCGGCGGGCTCGCTGCAGGAATTGGGGGACGCCTGGCAACAGGTGGACGGCGAACGTCACGTGAACGCCTTCCTGCCGCTGGCGCAGATCCGCGCCGCCTGTGCCGACTATCGACACGAGCTGGTGACGGAGCTGCGCACCCTGAATTACCCGGACGTGATGACGCTGATGCGTTCGCTCAAGGGCATCGGGGCGACGCATCTGCACCAGGGACGCGAGGGCGGCCTGATGTCGCGCGGCCGCCTCGCCGCGCTGCAGGCGGCTTACCCGTGCCGGCAGGGGCAGTTCCCGCTCAGCTATCATCTGGCTTATGGAGTGATTTATCGTGATTAAACGTTGGTTCGTGACCGGCACCGACACCGAAGTGGGGAAAACCGTCGCCAGCAGCGCCTTGCTGCAGGCCGCCAATCTGGCGGGCTACCGCAGCGCCGGCTATAAGCCGGTGGCTTCCGGCAGCGAGATGACCGCCGAGGGGCTGCGCAACGGCGACGCGCTGGCGCTGCAGGCCAACAGCGGCGTGGCGCTGGGGTACGACGAAGTGAACCCTTACGTTTTTGCCGAACCGACTTCGCCGCATATCGTTAGCGCCGATGAAGGCCGGCCGATCGACGCAGCTCGGCTGTCCGACGGCCTGCGCCGGCTGGAACAGCGCGCCGACTGGGTATTGGTCGAGGGCGCCGGCGGGTGGTTTACTCCGCTGTCGGCGCAGTACACCTTCGCCGACTGGGTGCAGCAGGAGCAACTGCCGGTGATCCTGGTGGTGGGTATCAAACTGGGTTGCATCAACCATGCGGTGTTGACGGCGCAGGCGGTGCAACAGGCGGGGCTGACGCTGGCCGGTTGGATCGCCAACGACGTGGCGCCGCCGGGGCGGCGGCATCAGGAATACCTGGCCACGCTGCGCCGCATGCTGCCGGCGCCGCTGCTGGGTGAAATCCCGCACCTGCCGCAGGCCGAACGAGCGCCGCTGGGGCAGTATCTGGATATCAGCCTGTTATAAACTCTCAATGAGGGAGCCTCGCTCCCTCATCCTCCGTCCTGTCCTGCCAGCCCGGCGCCGATCAGCGCCTCATCCAGCTGCGTCAGCGCGCCGTGCGCCACGGTGCGCCCGCTATCGAGCAGACAAAAGCGGTCCGCCACCCGGCGCACGAACGGCAACTGATGCTCTACCAGCAAAATGGTCATGCCCAACTCAAAGTTGAGCCTGCGGATCACGTTGCCGATGTCGGCGGCGATCGAAGGCGGCACGCCCGCCGTGGGTTCGTCGAGGATCAGCAGTGCCGGTTCCTGCGCCAGCGCACGACCGATCGCCAACTGGCGCTGGGCGCCTGCGCACAGATCGCCGGCGCGGCGGGTACGCATCTGGCGCAAATTGGGAAACAGGCTGTAGATCAGCGGCGGAATGCGGCGAGGGGCGCCGCGCACGGCCATCTGCGCCACCTGCAGATTCTCTTCTACGCTCAGCTGCGAGAAGAGTTGCCGCCCTTGCGGGACGTGGCTGATGCCGAGTGCGGCGCGGCGCTCCATCGGTTGCAGCAGCAGGTTTTGCGGCGGCTGATCTGCCGGCTGCCAGGTCATGCTGCCGCTCACTACCGGCAAATGCCCCATGATGCAGTTGACCAGCGTGGTCTTGCCCACGCCGTTGCGCCCGAGCAGCACGGTGCACTGGCCGCGCGGCAGCTCCAGGTTGATGTCCCACAGGGTGTGGTTTTGACCGTAGAATTGATTGACCGATCTCAGGCTCAGCATTTGGCATTCTCCTCATAGACGCTCGTTTCACTCGTTGGCGGGGGACAGCAAAGGCCGCATGCGCGGCGAATTTCCCGAGTGTGGCAATGTCTGGAACAAGATGCCGTCCGTCCGATGAGCCAGAGCAAGGTCTGCGGTGGACGGAATGACAGTCAATATGTCGTTAAAAACGACGCTTGTGACGACTTGGTGTCGTTCTTGCGCTTTTACAGGCGATAGCACCGCGAGGGGTACACGCTGCGGCTGGCAGCGCATCACGCCGCCGCACCGCATTGATACGCAGGAAGATAAAGCAACTCCCAGGCCAATTTTGTCGCCGGGTGAAAACGGGAGGTTGTTATCGCCTTGTTAACCGCTAATCAGGCCTGACGCGCTCTGCCGCGGCGGCCTGAAAATACGCCGGGAAGTTAACCCGGACGTTTTTTGCACTCTTGTGGTGCTCTCCGGTGAGGGCGTGGTGCAAGGCATTGCGCCGCCGTCAAGCGCGATACGCGAGAAAGGGGGCAATGAGATTTTGGCAATGGGGATTTTTAGTATTAATCGGCATAAACAAAGCGATATTTTTATGAAAAAATAACTAAAAAAGCCATTTTGGCGAGTGTAAAGGGCGAAAAGCTTTCTTTCTGTAACTCCCGCCCCGGGCGGGGCGGTGAGAGTTATCCACTATTCCTGTGGATAACCTTGTGCATTAGATTTAGAAAAACGCTGTAAAGCGAGAGCCGACGCGGGTTCTGTTCGCTTTGCCCGCATTCTCGTCTTTTTATTAAATATCTTATATATCAATAGATTAATTAAAATCAAGACACAGGGGTATTGATCAGGTCTCTATGTATGATTTTTCGACGCGGTGCTATCAATAAGTTAATTCGCGGCAAGTTCTGGGGATAAATCTGTTATTGACAATAAAAATGTCACCCGGCTGTAACCTCACGGTGCAACGGCATCGCCGCCGTGCCGGGCGCAGCGACGAATCCGCTTGAAGCTGGTTTTATATCCAGTATCATGAGCACTGGCGCAAATCGCCGACACTTTCCATAATTAGGGGCCATGTCCGGCGCAGAGCCGGCTGGCCGCCTGAGCGCGCGCATCTCCACAGGGTAGCCGAGCAATGAGTAAACTTTTCAAACTGCATTCCGAGTTCAAACCGGCCGGCGATCAGCCGGAAGCCATCCGCAAGCTGGAAGAGGGGCTGGAAGACGGCCTGGCGCACCAGACGCTGCTGGGGGTCACCGGTTCGGGCAAGACATTCACCATCGCCAACGTGATAGCCGATCTGAATCGGCCGACCATGGTGCTGGCGCCGAACAAGACGCTGGCGGCGCAGCTGTACGGCGAGATGAAAGCGTTTTTCCCGGAGAATGCGGTGGAATACTTCGTCTCCTACTACGACTACTTCCAACCGGAAGCCTACGTGCCCAGCTCCGACACCTTCATTGAAAAAGACGCTTCGGTGAACGAGCACATCGAGCAGATGCGTCTTTCCGCCACCAAGGCGTTGCTGGAGCGGCGCGACGTGGTGGTGGTGGCGTCGGTGTCGGCGATCTACGGCCTGGGCGATCCGGATCTTTACCTGAAGATGATGCTGCACCTGACCCAGGGGATGATCATCGATCAGCGCTCCATTTTGCGCCGCCTGGCGGAGCTGCAGTATTCCCGCAACGATCAGGCTTTCCAGCGCGCCACCTTCCGCGTGCGCGGCGAGGTGATCGACATCTTCCCGGCGGAATCGGACGAGCTGGCGCTGCGCGTCGAGCTGTTCGACGAAGAAGTGGAACGGCTGTCGCTGTTCGATCCGCTGACCGGGCAGATTGAGCAGGTGGTGCCGCGTTTTACCATTTACCCGAAGTCGCACTACGTGACGCCGCGCGAGCGGATCATGCAGGCGATGGAAGAGATCAAGGTCGATCTGGCGGACCGCCGCAAGGTGCTGCTGGCCAACAACAAGCTGCTGGAAGAGCAACGCCTGACGCAGCGCACCCAGTTCGATCTGGAGATGATGAACGAGCTGGGCTACTGCTCGGGCATCGAAAACTACTCGCGCTACCTTTCCGGGCGCGCCGAGGGCGAGCCGCCGCCGACGCTGTTCGACTACCTGCCGGCGGACGGCCTGTTGGTGGTCGACGAATCCCACGTGACCATTCCGCAGATCGGCGCGATGTTCAAGGGCGACCGCGCGCGCAAGGAAACGCTGGTGGAGTACGGCTTCCGTCTGCCGTCGGCGCTGGACAACCGCCCGCTGCGCTTCGAGGAGTTCGAGGCGCTGGCGCCGCAGACCATCTATGTTTCCGCCACGCCGGGCAAATATGAGCTGGAGAAATCCGGCGGCGATCTGATCGATCAGGTGGTGCGCCCGACCGGGCTGCTGGATCCGATCGTGGAAGTGCGGCCGGTCGCCACTCAGGTGGACGATCTGCTCTCCGAGATCCGCAAGCGCGCGGCGATCAACGAGCGCGTGCTGGTGACCACCCTGACCAAACGCATGGCGGAAGACCTGACCGAATACCTGGAAGAGCATGGCGAGCGCGTGCGCTACCTGCACTCGGACATCGATACCGTGGAACGGGTCGAAATCATCCGTGACCTGCGTCTGGGCGAGTTTGACGTGCTGGTGGGCATCAACCTGCTGCGTGAGGGCCTCGACATGCCTGAGGTGTCGCTGGTGGCGATTCTGGACGCCGACAAGGAAGGCTTCCTGCGTTCCGAGCGTTCACTGATCCAGACCATCGGCCGCGCGGCGCGTAACCTGAACGGCAAGGCGATCCTGTATGGCGATCGCATCACCGATTCGATGGCCAAGGCGATCGGTGAAACCGAGCGGCGCCGCGCCAAGCAGCAGGCCTATAACGAAGCCAACGGCATCGTGCCGCAGGGGCTGAACAAGAAGATCGGCGATATTCTGCAGATCGGCCAGCCGGTCAACCGCGCCAAGGGTAAAGGCAGGAGCAAGGCGGCGGACGGCGGCGCTCAGCTGCAGAACCTCACGCCGAAAGCGCTGGATCAGAAAATCCGCGATCTGGAGGCGCAGATGTACACCCATGCGCAGAACCTGGAGTTTGAGCAGGCGGCTGCGCTGCGCGACGAAATCCACCAGCTGCGCGAGCAGTTCATCGCGATTTCCTGACCGTTGGACGGCGCCCGCGCTGTGGGCGTCAAAATTCCTTGTCGGCCGCGTCAAAGCTGTTATGGTGTGCGGCCCGATTTGACCACGAAGAGTACCGAACATGAGCCAACACCAGTCTAAAGACCCGCTGCACGGCGTGACGCTGGAGCAACTGCTGAATAAACTGGTGGATCACTACGGTTGGTCCGAACTGGGCGCGCGCATTCGCATCAACTGCTTCCGCAGCGATCCGAGCATCAAGTCCAGCCTGAAGTTTTTGCGTCGCACGCCCTGGGCGCGCAAAGAGGTGGAAGAGCTGTATATCGATATGGTCAGCCATCCCGCCCCGGCCAGCGATAATCCCTGGCTGCGCGGGCGAGACGGTTAAATTCGGTCAGCGGCGGGCAGCCAGCTCCACCAGCGCGTGATCCAGCGCCTGGCGCAGCAGCTGGCGATCGTGGCGGTAGGGGATGTCGCTCGCTTCCAGCGGCTGTTGAATCACCACCCGATCCTGCACTTCACTGGTGTCCACCGCCGGGCCGACAATCAGCGCATCGATCATCCGGCGGCCGATCTTCTCTTCCATCAGCGTTAGCTTATCCTTTAACGACAGTGCCGCGGCGGCCACGCTCAGTTCGCGGCCGAGGTTGCCGATATAGATCATGCTGGCGCTGCTGCGGCGCAGCGCCTGGGTGAGATCGTCCAGCAGCAGCAGCGGCATCAGGCTGGTGAGGAAACTGCCCGGCCCGATCAGGATCACGTCGGCTTGCGCGATGGCGTCCAGCGCTTCGCGCGTGGCGTTGACCGGGGGCGACAGCATCAGCTCCTGCGGCATAAGAGTCAGTTGGTCAACATTCACTTCACCGTAAACATGGTTGCCTTCGTGATCGTGCGCCATCAAATCCACCGGCTGTTCCGACATCGGAATCAACGCCGCGTCCACCTTCAACAGGCTGCGCACCAGATTGATCGCTTCCAGCGGGCGCACGCTCAGGTGATCCAGCGCTTTCAACATCAGGTTGCCCAGGTTATGGCCGGCCAGTTCGCCGTTGCCGCTGAAGCGGTATTCGAACATCGCCGAGGCGACGCTCGGCTCGGTGATCAGCTGGTTGAGGCAGTTGCGGGTATCGCCCCAGGCAATGCCGCCTTCCGAACGGCGGATGCGGCCGGTGGAACCGCCGTTGTCGGTGGTGGTGACGATGCCGGTCAGGCGGGAGCCTAAGGACGACAGGGCCGACATCACACGGCCCAGACCGTGTCCGCCGCCCAACGCCACCACGCGGTCGAGATCGGCCAGGGTACGATTACGCATAAATTTCCTTACAAAGGGGCTGAACTGCCCGCATAAGGTAGCGGATCCGGCATAAAAACGCGATAAAGAGTGTCATTTGCGTGATTCTGGTCAATTCGTCCACGCAAGCGATGTTTATCATGGTTTACCCGAATAGACGGCGTCTAAAAACGCTGTATAGACAATTATATAGCGAATTAACGCGTTGGCTATCGTTGCCGATTAGCGCTAGAATTCTGCTGAAAACCACGGTTTCATTCCGGCTACTCAAGGTAGCGGGAAGAGAAATCAAACTCCTAGCCCCTGCGCCTACGTTGTTCATCCGGAACGATATGGCGCCTGGGCCGTGGCGAAGTCAGCCACCAGGGTGCAGAGGGGAAACGCTCGCATCTCCCGACTTTGGAAAGGTGTTATGGTACCGCAACTCATTGATGCTTATGAGCGCAAGTTCTATTACCTGCGCTTGTCGATCACCGACGTGTGTAACTTTCGTTGCACCTATTGTCTGCCCGATGGCTACAAGCCGAGCGGCAGCCCGAAAAGCTTCCTGTCGCTGGATGAAATCCGCCGCGTCAGCCGCGCGTTCGCCGAACTGGGCACCGAAAAGGTGCGCCTGACCGGCGGCGAGCCTTCGCTGCGCCGTGATTTTACCGAGATCATCGCCGCCGTGCGGGAAAACCCGGCCATCCGCACGCTGGCGGTCACCACCAACGGCTACCGTCTGGCGCGCGACGTCGCCGCCTGGCGTGATGCCGGTCTGACGGCGATCAACGTCAGCATCGACAGCCTGGATCCCCGTCAGTTTCACGCCATCACCGGCCAGGACAAGTTCCGCCAGGTGATGGACGGCATCGACGCCGCCTTTAGCGCCGGTTTCAGCAAGGTCAAGGTCAACGCCGTGCTGATGCGCGACGTCAATCACCAGCAGCTCGGCGCCTTTCTCGCCTGGATCAAGGATCGGCCGATCCAGCTGCGTTTTATCGAACTGATGGAAACCGGCGAGGGCGGCGAGCTGTTTCGCAAACACCACGTTTCCGGTGAAGTGATTCGCCGGCAGCTGGAACAGCAGGGCTGGCAGCGTCAGGCGCGCGGCCGCAGCGACGGCCCGGCGCAGGTATTCAGCCACCCGGACTACCAGGGTGAGGTGGGTCTTATCATGCCGTATGAAAAAGACTTCTGCGCCAGCTGCAACCGGCTGCGCGTTTCTTCCATCGGCAATCTGCACCTGTGCCTGTTCGGCGAGCAGGGGGTGCCCCTGCGCGATCTGCTGGCGGACGACGGCCAGCTCGACGCGCTGAAGGCGCGCATCCAGAGCGGGCTGCTGAGCAAGAAGCAGACCCATTTCCTGCATCAGGGCAACAGCGGGATCACCCAGAACCTGTCGTTTATCGGCGGCTGACAGCCAATAGGAGCTTATTGAACCATGAGCCATGCGAGCAGCGAGTTTATTGCGGCGCATATCGCCATCCTGACCGTGTCCGACAGCCGCGGCGCGGCGGAAGACACCTCCGGCCAATATCTGCAGGACGCGGCGCGGGAAGCCGGCCATCAGGTGGTGGATCGTGCCATCGTCAAAGATGACATTTACCAGATCCGTGCGCGGGTTTCCGCGTGGATTGCCGATGACAACGTGCAGGCGGTGCTGATCACCGGCGGCACCGGTTTTACCGCGCGCGACAACACGCCGGAAGCGCTGTTGCCGCTGTTCGACAGAGAGGTGGAGGGGTTCGGCGAACTGTTCCGCATGGTGTCGTACGAAGAGATCGGCACCGCGACGATCCAGTCGCGCGCGCTGGCCGGCCTGGCCAACCGCACGGTGATTTTCGCCATGCCGGGTTCCACCCGCGCCTGCCGCACCGCCTGGGAGCGGATTATCGAAGAGCAGTTGGACGCGCGCCATCGGCCGTGCAACTTCCAGCCCCATTTAAAGAAGCCCTGAGTCATGACACAGCTAACCCACATTAACGCCGCCGGCGAAGCCCATATGGTCGACGTTTCCGCCAAGGCCGAAACGGTGCGCGAGGCGCGCGCCGAAGCCTTCGTCGAGATGCTGCCCGCCACGCTGGCGATGATCGTCGACGGCAGCCATCACAAGGGCGACGTGTTCGCCACGGCGCGCATCGCCGGCATTCAGGCGGCCAAACGCACCTGGGAGCTGATCCCGCTGTGCCACCCGCTGATGTTGAGCAAAGTCGAAGTGCAGCTGGAGGCGCAGACGGAGCACAGCCGGGTGCGCATCGAAACCTGCTGCCGGCTGACCGGCAAAACCGGCGTCGAGATGGAGGCGCTGACCGCCGCCTCGGTGGCGGCATTGACCATCTATGACATGTGCAAAGCGGTACAGAAAGACATGGTGATCGGCCCGGTGCGCCTGCTGGCGAAAAGCGGCGGCAAATCCGGCGATTTTAAGGTGAACGCATGATCGATATTCTTTTCTTCGCGCAGGTGCGCGAACTGGTGGGCACCGGCACGCTGTCGATGCCGGCGGATTACCCGACCGTCGAGGCGCTGCGCCAGGCGCTGTGCGCGCGCGGCGATCGCTGGGCGCTGGCGCTGGAGTCCGGCAAGCTGTTGGCGGCGGTCAATCAGTCGCTGGTGGCGGCGGATCACCCGCTGCGCGCCGGCGATGAGGTGGCCTTCTTCCCGCCGGTCACCGGGGGGTAAGCATGGAAAACACCCGCATTCGCGTGGGCGAAGCGCCGTTCAACGTCGGCGACGAGTATCAGTGGCTGGCGCAGTGTGACGCCGACGGCGCGGTGGTGACCTTCACCGGCAAGGTGCGCAACCATAACCTTGGGGACGACGTCAGCGCGCTGACGCTGGAACACTACCCCGGCATGACCGAGAAGGCGCTGACGGAGATCGTGGCCGAGGCGCGCAGCCGCTGGCCGCTGCAGCGCGTGACGGTGATCCACCGCGTTGGCGCGTTGTATCCCGGCGACGAGATCGTGTTCGTTGGCGTGACCGGCGCGCACCGCAGCATGGCGTTCGCCGCCAGCGAGTTCATCATGGACTACCTGAAGACCCGAGCGCCGTTCTGGAAGCGCGAAGCCACCGGCCAGGGCGATCGTTGGGTGGACGCCCGCGACAGCGATCGCGAGGCGGCGCAGCGCTGGCAAAAAGCGGCTAAATAGCGCGTCAACAGCGGAAACAAATCAAGACCTTTGCCGCTTTCGCGCGGCCTATTCTGTGGTACGCTTATAGCAGGCGAAGCCCCGTTCGCGGGGCTTCGGAATCTTGTTTACAACGCAAAAGGTAACCGTCATGGACCGATATCCACGCTCTAATGGTTCAATCGTCGAACGTGCCAACAGCGGCATTCAGGCCTACATGGCGCAGGTTTACGGCTGGATGACCTGCGGTCTGCTGCTGACGGCGTTCGTTTCCTGGTATGCGGCCAATACGCCCGCGATCCTCAACTTCATCTTCTCCAGCCAGATCACCTTCTTCGGTCTGATCATCGCCCAGTTGGCGCTGGTGTTCGTGATTTCCGGCATGGTCAACCGCCTGAGTGGCGCGGTGGCCACCTCGCTGTTCATGCTCTACTCGGCGCTGACCGGGCTGACGCTGTCGAGCATCTTCATCGCTTATACCTACAGCTCAATCGCCAGCACCTTCGTGGTCACCGCCGGCATGTTCGGCGCCATGAGCCTGTACGGCTACACCACCAAGCGCGATCTGAGCGGCTTTGGCAGCATGCTGTTCATGGCATTGATCGGCATCGTGCTGGCCTCGTTGGTGAACATCTGGCTGAAAAGCACCGCGCTGATGTGGGCGATTACCTACATCGGGGTGGTGGTGTTCGTCGGTCTGACCGCGTACGACACGCAAAAACTCAAGGCGATGGGCGAGCAGCTGAACGCCGATGATAAAGACGGCTTCCGCAAGTACGCCATCGTCGGCGCGCTGACGCTGTATCTGGACTTTATCAACCTGTTCCTGATGTTGCTGCGCATCTTCGGCAACCGCCGCTAAATCCGTCGTCTTTCAAGCCTTAGGGTATCTGGCGATCAAAAAGCTCTGCATGTGATATGCAGAGCTTTTTTTATGCGATCTTGCGGCGGAACAGCGCGTAGGCGGCGCTGCCGGTGGTGGCGGTTATCACCAGCAGCGGCCACAGGCTGCGCCAGATGATGCTGAAGCTGGCGTCCTTCAGGTAGATCTGCTTGGTGATGTCGGTGAAGTGGCGTATCGGGTTCACCCAGGTCAGATCCTGCAGCCACACCGGCATATTCTCCACCGGCGAGACATACCCCGAGAGCAGGATCGCCGGCATCATGAACACGAACACGCCGATAAACGCCTGTTGCTGAGTGGCGCACAGCGACGAGATCAGCAGGCCGAAACCGACCAGCGACAGCCCGTATAGCAGCATGGTGGCATAGAACAGCAACAGCGATCCGGCGAACGGGATCTGGTACAGGAAGATGCCGATCAACAGCACGATGCTGGACTGGAAGCTGGCGACGATCAGTGCCGGCACCGCCTTGCCGATAAAGATCTGCCAGGTGGTGAGCGGCGAGACCAGCAGCTGTTCCAGCGTGCCCTGTTCGCGTTCGCGCGCCACCGACAGCGAGGTGACGATCAGCACGCCGATGGTGGTGATCATGGCGATCAGCGACGGCACCACAAACCATTTGTAGTCCAGATTCGGGTTATACCAGTTGCGCACCACCAGTTCGCTGTTGTTGGGTTTGGCGCGGCTGCCGAGCAGTTCGTTCTGATATTCCTGCACGATCTGCTGCACGTAGTTGGCGGCGATCTGCGCGCTGTTGGAGTTGCGCCCGTCGAGCAGCAGCTGCAGCGGCGCGGTGTGGCCGGCGGCGATATCGCGCGAGAACTGCGCCGGGAAGCGGATCAGCAGCAGCGCCCGCTGGTTGTCGATGGTGGTCTTTATCTCCTGCGGATTGCGCAGCAGCAGCACATGGGAGAAGGCTTTGGCCTTGGCGAAGCGTTGGGTCAGCTCCACCGAGGCCTGGCCGCTGTCCTCGCTGTAGACCGCGATGGTGGCGTTGGTGACTTCCAGCGTCGCGGCGAACGGGAACAGCAGCACCTGCAGGATCACCGGCATGATCAGGATGGCGCGGGTTTGCGGATCGCGCAGCAGCGCCTGCATTTCCTTGATGATAAGCGTCAACAGACGGTGAAACATCGCTCTTTCTCCTTAATCCAGCCGGCGCTGGGTTTTCCAGGCCGTCAGGCCGATGAACACCACGGCGGAAGCGATCAGGAACAGCAGATTGATCGCCAGCACGGTGCCGACGTTGCCCGCCAGGAACAGCGTTTGCAGCGTGCTGACGAAGTAACGCGCCGGAATGATGTAGGTCACCGCGCGCACGATGGCCGGCATGCTGTCGATCTGGAAAATGAAGCCGGACAGCATGATCGACGGCAGAAAGGCGGCGTTCAGCGCCACCATCGCCGCGTTGAACTGGTTGCGGGTGAGGGTGGAGATCAGCAGGCCCATGCCGAGGGTGCTGGCGAGGAACAGGCTGCTGATCAGCAGCAGGATCGGCAGCGAACCGCGATAGGGCACGCCGAGCACCCACACCGCCACCGCCATGCACAGCGCCATGGCGATCATGCCGAGGAAGTAATAGGGGATCAGCTTGGAGAGCAGCAGCTCGCTGCGCGTCACCTGGGTGGACAGCAGAGCCTCCATGGTGCCGCGCTCCCATTCGCGGGCGATCACCAGCGAGGTGAGAATGGCGCCGAT
Source organism: Serratia sp. CY40230 (assembly GCF_052168835.1). Classification (NCBI taxonomy): domain Bacteria; kingdom Pseudomonadati; phylum Pseudomonadota; class Gammaproteobacteria; order Enterobacterales; family Yersiniaceae; genus Serratia; species Serratia sp. CY40230. The sequence goes on along the minus strand of NZ_JBJNLX010000002.1, from coordinate 563,547 downwards.
CACCGTCATGATGATGGTGATGGCGCCGGGAATGATGTAGTGCCGGCTGATGGCCGCCGGGTTGAACCAGTACCGCATCTGCACGTCAATCAGCGGCTTGTCGCTGCTCCCCCGATCGGCGGCGCGTTGCTGTTGCCAAACTTGCCATACGCCCTGGGCATAGCCCTGCACGAAGTTGGCGGTGTTCGGCTCGCTGCCGTCGGTGATCACCTGGATAGGGGCGCTGTCGTGCGGGCGCGCCATGCGCTGGTCGAAATCCACCGGGATCACCACCAGGCCGCGGATCGTGCCAGCCTGCATCTGCTGGATCAGCTGCTGGCGGTTGTCGCTGATGGTCGGTTCGATATAGGGCGAACCGGCGAAGGCGTGGGCCAGATCGCGCGCGTCTTCGCTCTGTTGCTCCATCAGAATGCCCAGATGCAGCTTGCTGGAGTCCAGGTTGATGCCGTAGCCGAAGATGAAAAGCAGCATCAGCGGGATGACGAAGGCGATCAGGCCGCTGCTGGGATCGCGCAGTATCTGCCGCGTTTCCTTCAGGCACAGCGCCCGCAGCCGGCGCCAGGAGAAGCCGCCGTCGTCGATTGGGGGTCGGTTATCGCTCACCGCGTTTCCTCCTCGTCGTAGCCCTGCACCAGCTCGATAAACGCCTGCTCCATCGAAGGGCTGGGATTGTCGTCGCGCGCCACCTGTTGTTTGAGATCGTCCGGCGTGCCGGCGGCGATGATCTTGCCGCGATACACCAGGCCGATGCGGTCGCAGTATTCCGCCTCGTCCATAAAGTGGGTGGTCACCATCACCGTGACGCCCTTGTCGACCATGCCGTTGATGTGCAGCCAGAACTCGCGCCGCGTCAGCGGATCGACGCCGGAAGTCGGTTCGTCGAGGAACAGAATATCCGGTTCGTGCATCAGCGCGCAGGCCAGCGCCAGGCGCTGTTTGAAGCCGAGCGGCAGCGCGTCCGGCGTCTGATCGAGGATCGGTGCGAAGTTGAAGGCGCGCGACATTTCGTCGATTTTGTCGCGCTGCGCCTTGCCGCTCAGGCCGTAGACGCCGGAGAAGAACTTCAGGTTCTGCGCCACCGTCAGGTTGCCGTACAGCGAGAATTTTTGCGCCATGTAGCCGAGGCGCTGGCGCGCCTTGCCGGAGCTGGTCTTCAGATCCATCCCCAGCACCAGCGCCTTGCCGCCGGACGGCACCAGCAGGCCGCACATCATTTTGAAGGTGGTGGACTTGCCGGCGCCGTTCGGGCCGAGCAGGCCGAAGATTTCTCCGCGCCGCACCTGAAAGTCGACGTGATCGGTGGCGGCGAAGTCGCCGAATTTTTTGGTCAGCTGCACCGCTTCGATCACCGTTTCGCCGCTTTCACCGTTGACGGTCGGCATGATCTCCGCCAGCGCCGAGCGATGGTTGGGGCCGCCGCCGAGCAGATCGATAAACGCATCCTCGAAGCGCGGATCCGCTTCGTCCAGTTCGGCGTCCGGTAGATCCAGCGCCTGCAGCAGCTGCCGGTGATCTTCGCCTTCTTTCAGGATCAGGCGCAGGTACTTGCCCTGGATCACGCCGTCGGTGACCGCCGGCAGGCAGATCGCCCGCTGCAGCAACGATCGATGGCTGCCCGGCGGCGCGGCGATCAACACCGTGCGCCCGGCCATGCGCTGGGTCAGATCCTGTGGCGCGCCGCTGAACAGCAGCTCACCCTCGTTGAGCAACAGCACTTCGCGGCACTGCTCGGCCTCGTCGAGATAAGAGGTGCTCCACAGGATCAACATGCCGTCGTTGGCCAGCTCGTGCACCATGCGCCACAGCTCGCGGCGCGAGATCGGATCGACGCCGACGCCCGGCTCGTCCAGCAACAGCACCTGGGGTTCGCCGACCAGCGTGCAGGCCAGGCCGAGCTTCTGTTTCATGCCGCCGGACAGTTTGCCCGCCAGGCGCTCGGTGAAACGCGTCAGATCGGTAAATTTCAATAGCCGTTCGAAGGTCTGGCGCCGCAGATCGCCGGTAACGCCGCGCAGATCGGCGTACAGCGTCAGGTTCTCCATCACCGTCAGATCCTCATACAGCCCGAACTTCTGCGGCATGTAGCCGAGGATCGCGTGCAGTTGACGATCCTGCGCGATCGGATCCAGCCCGGCGACCCGCAGCTTGCCGTTGCTGGGCTGCAGCAGCCCGGCCAGCATGCGCAGCAGGGTGGTTTTGCCGGCGCCGTCCGGGCCGACCAGCCCGATGACCGCGCCGCTGCGCAGGGTGGTGGTCAGGCTGGCGACCGCCGGTTTCTCAAGCGACGGGAAGCGTTTTTCCAGCCCTTCCAGCTCGATGGTGTGCGCCTGTTCCATGGCCGGCCTCAGGGTTTGGCGAAGCGCAGGGTGACCGGCATGCCCTGGCGCAGCGCGTCGTCGGCGTCGGTGACGATCACCCGCAGGCGGTACACCAGATCGGTGCGCAGATCCGGCGTTTCAACGCTTTTCGGCGTGAATTCCGCGGTCGGCGAGACGAAACCGATCTTGCCGTGGTAAGGCTTGTCGGGGCGGCCGTCGGTGTAAATTTCCAGCTCGGTGCCGGGCACCGCCTGACTCAGGCTGGTCTCGTTGACGTAGGCGCGCACCCACACCGGCCGGGTCAGCGACAGGGTGAACACCGTACCGCCGGCGCCGAGCATGGTGCCCGGCTCCACCGCGCGGGTCAGTACCGTGCCGGCGGACGGGGAGACCAGCGTGGCGTCTTGCTGGTTCAATTGCGCCTGCGCCAGCGCCGCTTCGCTCTGCGCCACGTCGGCCTTGGCCTGTTCAATCTCTTGCGGGCGATTGCCGCTGCGGTATTGCGACAGCTTGTCCTTCGCCGCCTGCAGGTTGGCCTGCGCCTGATTGCGGGCGGTGCGCGCATCCTCCAGCGCGTCGGCGGACGTAGCGTTTTTCGCCCACAGCCCTTGCTGGCGCTTCAGGAAGCTGTCGGCGTAAGCGAAGGCGGACTGGCGCTGCGCCATTTCTGACTGCACCTGGGCGATCTCTTCGGTGCGATAGCCGGCCTGCAGCAGCGACAGTTTGGCACGCGCGCTGCCGACGTTGGCCTCGGCCTGCTGCAGCGCGTTGTGATAGGGGGCATCGTCCAGTTTGCCGAGCAGCTGGCCCGGCTGAACGGTATCGCCTTCATCTACCGTCAGCGACGCCAGGCGGCCGTCGACGCGGAAGCCGAGGTTGACCGTGCGGATATCGACGTTGCCGTACAGCGTCAGCGGCTTATCCTGCTGCTGTTGGTAATGCCAGACCGCGTAAGCGGCGGCCGCGATCAGCAGAATTAACAACACGATCAAGGCACTGCGTTTTTTGTTCATAACACTCCCTGCCTGAATTTACGCGCCGTGACGTTGGCGCAGCCCAATAACCAAAATCTCGATATGTTCGCTCAGCACCGCCGCGATCTGCGCAGCTTCACTTTCACCAATCTCTTGCCAGCCGGCCTGGCGGCGGATGGTCTCTCGCGCTACGCGGAACGACAGCACCTCGCCGATCAGCGCGTGGGTATGCAGCACCAGACGAGTGGCGTGCTCGTCAATGCCGGTGGCAGCAGACAGCAGGCGGCACAGCCGCTCGTGCATCGGCGCGATCACCTGGCGGTGGATCAGCGGATAGGCCTCGGTCGGGGCGAGCTGTTCGCGCGACATGATTTTGCTCAGGTTCAGCGTGTGCGGCTGGGTCATCAGCTCGCTGAAGGCCAGCAGGCCGCGCTGCAGCAAGCGTAGCGCCGCGTCGGGTGAGCGTTGTTCGGGCGCTTCTTGCCCAAAGCGATCGACCTCTTCGGCCAACGGGGCGAACGCCTGCTGGATGAAATCGGCGAGCGACTGCGCCACGGCCAGATACAGCCCCTCTTTGGAGCTGAAGTAGTAGGTGATGGCGGCGATGTTCTGGCCGGCGCGCTGGGCGATATCGCGCGTGGTGGCGCCCTGCAGGCCGAATTCGCCGAACAGTTCGGTCGCCGCGGCGAGCAGTTGCCGGCGCGTTTGCTCGCCGCGCGCCCGGCCGGCGGCCTGATGAGGTACGGAAGCTGGCATGGGTCACGCTCGAAGTTAATCAATCATATGATTAACTTTATGCCAGATTGTCTAAAACGCAACCGCTAACCACAATGAGTTATGTGATCGGCTTCAGACAATGCTGAATTTACGGCAGATTGTGCTCTGGGTGCGTAAAAGTGCTTTTTATTGCGCGACTTCTGTTACAATCGCCGCCTGGTGCACTGCAGTTTGTGCCAATCCCTCGTGGTCATGCTTAATGCCCCGTCTGATCATCCTCCCAGGAAACTGCACCGAACACCGTTAGGTTAGGGGGGATCTGGAGTTTTTCTCTTTATGTCATTTGAAACCCTCGGCTTAAGTGCTGAAATTGTGCGCGCTGTTGAAGAACAGGGCTATCGCGAACCGACGCCAATCCAGCGTCAGGCTATCCCTGTCGTGCTTGAAGGTCGTGACCTGATGGCCAGCGCCCAGACCGGCACCGGTAAAACCGCCGGTTTTACCCTGCCGCTGTTGCAGCTGCTGAGCAAGCATGACCATCCGGTCAAGGGCCGTCGCCCGGTGCGCGCGCTGATCCTGACGCCAACCCGTGAGCTGGCGGCGCAGATCGGCGAAAACGTCGATGCCTACAGCAAACACCTGCGCCTGCGTTCGCTGGTGGTGTTTGGCGGCGTGAGCATCAACCCGCAGATGATGAAGCTGCGCGGCGGCGTCGATATCCTGGTGGCGACGCCGGGCCGTCTGCTGGATCTGGAGCATCAGAACGCGGTTGACCTGTCCAAAATCGAAATTCTGGTGCTGGATGAAGCGGACCGCATGCTGGACATGGGCTTTATCCACGACATCCGCCGCGTGCTGGCCAAGCTGCCGACCAAGCGCCAGAACCTGCTGTTCTCTGCCACGTTCTCCGACGACATCAAGGCGCTGGCCAACAAGCTGCTGCATAACCCGGCCTCGGTGGAAGTGGCGCGCCGCAACACCGCGTCCGAGCAGATTGAGCAGAGCGTGCACTTCGTCGACAAGAAGCGTAAGCGGGAACTGCTGTCACAGATGATCGGCGAAGGCGACTGGAAACAGGTGCTGGTGTTTACCCGCACCAAGCACGGTGCCAACCACCTGGCGGAACAGCTGAACAAAGACGGCATCACCGCCGCTGCGATCCACGGTAACAAGAGCCAGGGCGCCCGTACCCGTGCGCTGGCCGATTTCAAAGACGGCCGCATCCGCGTGCTGGTGGCGACCGACATCGCGGCGCGCGGTCTGGATATCGACCAGCTGCCGCACGTGGTGAACTACGAGCTGCCTAACGTGCCGGAAGACTATGTGCACCGTATCGGCCGTACCGGCCGTGCGGAGCGTACCGGCGAAGCTATCTCGCTGGTGTGCGTGGATGAGCACAAGCTGCTGCGCGACATCGAACGTCTGCTGAAGCGTGAAATTCCGCGCATTGCGCTGCCGGGCTACGAGCCGGATCCGACCATCAAGGCCGAGCCGATCATCAACGGCCGCCAGGGCGGCGGACGCGGTGCGCCGCGCGGCAACGGCGGCGGCCAACGTTCCGGTAACGGCGGCGGTCAGCGCAGCGGTAACGCCAACGGCGGCCAGCGTGAAAACCGTGGCAACGGTAACGGCAACGCTCGCCCGCAGGGTGACGGCCAGCGCCGTTCTGGCGCGCCGGCCCCGCGTCGCCCGCGCAACCGCAAACCGGCCGAATAAGCCTGATTGCTCAAAGAGTAAGCCGCCGATACGGGCGGCTTTTTTTTTGCCTGGCGGAACGGCATTTTCGTACTAGGCTGGACGGTGGCTACCCCTAGATTCCAGGAGACGGAAATGAAATTGAAGTGCGCAATTCTCGATGATTACCAGCAGGTGGCGCTCAAGATGGCGGACTGGTCGGCGCTGGCCGATCGGGTGGAGGTGTCGGCCATCAGCGCGCACTTTACCGATGAAGCGGAGCTGGCGGTGCATCTGCAGGAGTGCGACATTCTGGTCATCATGCGCGAGCGCACGCCGATGACCGCCTCGCTGCTGGCGCGGCTGCCGAAGCTGAAGCTGCTGATCACCTCCGGCATGCGCAACGCCGCTATCGATCTGGCCGCCGCCGCCGAGCGCGGCGTGATGGTGTGCGGCACCGCCAGCGGCTCGGCCGCGCCGATGGAACTGACCTGGGCGCTGCTGCTCGGGCTGGCGAAGCATATCGTGCCGGAAAACGTCGGGCTGCGGAACAACGGCCCGTGGCAGCTGGGCTTGGGCGTCACGCTGCAAGGAAAAACGCTGGGGCTGCTGGGGCTGGGCAAGATCGGTGGCCAGATGGCCAGGGTGGCGCAGGCGTTCGGCATGCGGGTGCTGGCCTGGAGCCAGAACCTGACGGCGGAACGGGCGGCGCAGGAGGGCGCTGAGCTGGCGCCGTCCAAGCGGGCGCTGTTTGAGCAGAGCGATTTTGTCTCCATTCACCTGGTGCTGAGCGATCGCAGCCGCGGGTTGGTGGGGCGTGATGAATTGGCGGCGATGAAGCCCACCGCGTACCTGATCAATACCTCGCGCGCGGGCATCGTCGATCGGGCGGCGTTGGTGGACGTCCTGCAACAGCGGAAGATCGCCGGCGCCGGGCTGGACGTGTTCGAGACGGAGCCGCTGCCGGCCGACGACGTGTTTCGCCAGTTGCCCAACGTGCTGGCGACGCCGCATGTGGGTTATGTGGCGGACGACAATTACCGCGCCTACTTCACCGAGGCGGTCGAGGACATTGCGGCGTTCCTTGCCGGCCAACCGATCCGCCGGCTGGGCTGACGGTATTTTTAATGCCCGCTGAGGCTTGTCTGGCGCGGGCATTCACCCGTATCATTGCGGGTCTTTTTTTAGCTGGGATTGGTCATGCGCGTATTATTGGCTCCGATGGAGGGCGTTCTCGATTCTTTGGTGCGTGAGTTACTCACCGAAGTGAACGACTACGATCTGTGCATCACCGAATTTTTGCGCGTGGTCGATCAGCTGCTGCCGGCCAAGTCGTTCTACCGGCTGTGCCCGGAGCTGCGCCACGCCAGCCGCACACCGTCGGGCACGCTGGTGCGGGTACAGCTGCTGGGGCAGTATCCGCAGTGGCTGGCGGAGAACGCCGCGCGCGCGGTGGAATTGGGCTCTTACGGCGTCGATCTCAACTGCGGCTGCCCGTCCAAGCTGGTGAACGGCAGCGGCGGCGGGGCGACGCTGCTCAAAGATCCGGAATTGATCTACCAGGGCGCCAAAGCGATGCGCGCGGCGGTGCCGGCCCATCTGCCGGTCACGGTGAAGGTGCGCCTGGGCTGGGACTCCTCCAATCGCAGCTTTGAAATCGCCGATGCGGTGCAGCAGGCGGGCGCCAGTGAGCTGACGGTGCACGGCCGCACCAAAGAGGACGGCTACAAGGCGGATCGCATCAACTGGGCGGCGATCGGCGAGATCCGTCAGCGGCTCAGCATCCCGGTTGTCGCCAACGGCGAGATCTGGGATCACCAGAGCGCACAGGATTGCCTGCAGGCGACCGGCTGCGACGCCATCATGCTGGGGCGCGGCGCGCTCAACGTGCCGAATCTGAGCCGGGTGGTGAAGTACAACGAACCGCGCATGCCCTGGCCGCAGGTGGTTGAGCTGCTGCAAAAATACGTCCATCTGGAAAAGCAGGGCGACACCGGCCTGTATCACGTGGCGCGCATCAAACAGTGGTTGGGCTATTTGCGCAAAGAATATGACGAAGCCACCGAACTGTTCAGCGAAATACGCGCGCTGACGACATCCGGGGATATTGCGCGCGTCATCTGCCGCAGCTAAAAATAAACCCGCGCGCGGCGGGTTTATTTAAATCGGTATTATCAGGCGGCTTTGTCGAGACGGTTCAATTCTATCTCGATATCCTGAATGGTTTTTTCCAGCCCTTCCAGACAGGCGCCCTGTTTATTCAACAGGTCGTTAATGGCTTCGGCGAATGCCTTATTTTTGCATTCCCCCTGATCGAAGGCCAGCCAGTGTGCGGAGAGCGTCTCGGTATTCGCCTGTGCATAGTGGCGCATTTCTTTCAGCTGGGAAGTGACGTTGCGTAAATTATCCAGCTGCGCCTGTGCGTTTGCATTGTTGCTCATGAATTTCTCCTTGAGTTGGCCGTTAAATAATTTCGACTGCGGGACTAAGCTTACCCTATCTAAATAAAAATATCACCCTCGGTGGCCTTGTGGGTTATTTTTCAATGAATGCGGATATATTTATTATTCGGCTGAACAAGGACTTGGGTAGAATTGTAAAAATAGATAAATACGGTTTTTTTGGCGGTTATTTTCGGTCATTCCATACGGAATGACCGTTATTCTAACGCTTAAGGGTGATGCTTATTATGCCGCGTCCGCCAGCATAAACATGCCGTAGGGGTGTATTTCCAGATAATACTGCTCGCCGACGTTGGGCTGCAGGCGGGTGGCGTTGACCTGCAGCAAAATCTGCTGCTCGTGCCACGCCACCGTCACCTCATACTGCGGCCCCATGTAGGCGACATGTTCGATCACGCAGCGCTGGCTTTCCTCGCCGTGCTCACTCAGCGTGATCGCTTCCGGGCGCACGCCCACCGTGCCGGCGCCCTGGGCGGCAAAGTGCGCGGGGCGCGGCAGGCGATAGCCGCTGATATCGACATGGTCGGCGCTGAAGCTGGCCGGGAACAGGTTGGCGTCCCCCATAAAGCTCGCCATAAAGCGCGAGGCGGGCTGCCGATAGAGATCCTGCGGCGAGCCCATCTGCATGATATGCCCCTTGTTCATCACCAGCACGGTGTCGGAGACCGCAAAAGCCTCGCTCTGATCGTGGGTGACGTACAGCGACGTGATATCAAACTGCTTTTGCAGCTCGCGGATCTTTTCACGCATGCTGCGGCGCAGGTTGGCGTCGAGGTTGCTCAACGGCTCGTCGAACAGCAGCACTTTCGGCTTGAGGATCAGCGCGCGCGCCAGGGCCACGCGCTGCTGTTGGCCGCCGGAGATCTGATCGACATAGCGATCGTCGAATCCCGCCAAGTCCACCATCGCCAGCGCTTCCTGCACGCGCGCTTTCACTTCGGCGCGCGGGATGCCGAGCATCTTCAGCCCATAGCCGACGTTCTCTCCCAGTGACATATGCGGGAACAGGGCATAAGACTGGAACACCATGCAGATATCACGCTGCTGTATGGAACGATGAGTGACGTCTTCACCATCAATGAATATCTGCCCGTCGCTCGGCTTTTCCAGCCCGGCGACCAGGCGCAAAATGGTGGTCTTGCCGCAACCGGAAGGGCCGAGCAGCGTCACCATTTGCCCCCGCGGGATGGTGAGCGTGATGTTATCGATTACCGTGTTGTTGCCGAACCGTTTGGAGACGTTGCGCAGTTCAACGAAATTTTTCTGGCTCATCATGGGCTCCATTACGCCTGGTTTTTGGCTTTTGAACGGGAGATGCGTGCCTCGCCGATCAGCCAGTCAAAGAGGAAAATAATCGCCAGCATCACCACGATCAGAATTGAACCGTAGGCGATCGCCACGCCGTATTCGCCGTCTTCCACGCGGTTGAGGATGTAGGCGGTGGCCACGCGGGTATCGGGCGTCACCAGGAAGACGATGGCGCTGACGGTGGTGATGGCGCGCACGAAGCTGTAGATCAGCGCCGACAGGATCGCCGGGCGCAGCAGCGGCAGCAGGATGTGCGTGATGGTGCGCAGCGAGCCGGCGCGCAGGCTGAGCGAGGCTTCGTCCAGCGATTTGTCTATCTGGCCCAGCCCGGCGATCCCGGCGCGAATGCCCACCGGCACGTTGCGCATCACCATCGAGATAATCACGATGGCGGCCGTCCCGGTGAGGTACACCGGCGCACCGTTAAAGGCGAGAATGTAAGAGACGCCCGCCACGGTGCCCGGCACCGCAAAGCACAGCATAGTGGTGAACTCGATGGTCTTTTTGCCCTTGAACTGCTGGCGCACCACGATCCAGGCGATCAGCAGGCCGAACGCGGCGGTGATTGGCGCGGCGATCCCGGCGTACAGCAGCGTGTCGAGCAGCGAAGGCCACGCGCCGTCGCTCATGCCCTGGCCGAACAGTTTGATGAAGTTATCCAGCGTCAGCGTGTAATCCACTCCCCAGTTGACGGTGAAGCTGCCGTAGAAAATGCTGCCGTAAAGCAGGGCATTAAAGGCTACCCACACCGCCAGCAGCGCGATCACGCCCCACACCAGCGTGACCGGCAGCGGCTGCACGTCGCCGCGATACGATTTGCCGGACACGGTGACGTAGGAACGTTTGCCGATCCACATATACTGGATGCAGAACACCAGCAGTGAGAACAGCAGCAGGAAGGCGCCGAGGGTGCTGGCGGCCTGATAATCGAGCTGCGAACCGGTGATGTAAAAATAGATTTGCGTCGCCAGCACGTCGAAGTTGCCGCCGAGCACCAGCGGGTTGCTGAAGTCGGCCAGCGATTGCACCACCACGATCAGAAACGCGTTGGCCAGCGCCGGTTTTAGCAGCGGCACGAACACACCGTTAAAGGTTTGCCAGCGGCTGGCGCGCAGGGTGTAGGAGGCCTCTTCCAGCGAAGGATGAATGGTCTTGATCGCGCCGTCGAGGATCATGAACGCCATCGGGGTGAACGCCAGCACCTGCGCCAGCCAGATGCCGGTAAAGCCGTACAGCCAGTTGGTGTTGGTCAGACCGAACCAGGCCACCATCCACTCGGTCACGTAGCCGGAGCGCCCCATCATCAGCGTAACCCCCAGCCCGACGACGAACGGCGGCGTGACGATGGGCAAGATGGAGAAGATGCGGCCGATAATGGCGCTGCGCCTGGCGATACGGGTGGTGTAAATCGCTAGCACCAGGCCGAAGAAGGTGCAGCCGGTGCCTACCGCGATCGACAGGGCGATGGAGTTGAGGATCACCTGGACGATGTGCGCCTGCGACAGCACGTTCATAAACGCCAGCGGCGCGAAGGCGCCCGTCTGGTCGGTGAACATCGGAATGAAAATCGCGATGCTCGGCCAGACGATGAAGACGCCGATCAGCGCCACGATGGTGACCAGCGCGCCGATAACGAAACGGTCGCCGCCCAGCCAGTCGAGGCGGGTCAGCGCCAACGTCATGATGGCGCCCAGCGCGGTCAACTGCACCAGGGTAGCGTAGCCTAAACCGCGTCCCGCTACCGTGGCGCTGACGACGATAAAGGCCATGCACAGCAGCGCCCAGCCGGCGTCGAACGCGTGGCGCCGCCGCCGTTCACCGCCCGCCGCAGCGTAAGGGCGCAGCAGCAGCAGGCTCGGCAGCAGGCACCAAAGCCAGCTGACATTGCGATTTGACCAGCCGTAGGCCGCGAGGATCTCTTCGCCGGTGGACTCCAGCAGGCCGTAATCCAGGCTCCAGCTCGGCAGCAGGGCGAACGCCAGCCAGCCGAGCAAAACCCAAAGGAATATCGCATCTCGTTTTTTTACGAGATGGAGTGCATGTGTATGTGACATAAGTTTCCCGGATGTTCAGGCCGGGCAAACCGTGGGGCTTACCCGGCAACAGGCGCAGAATGTGGGCTTATTTACCCATCTTGACTTCGCTGACCCATTTGTTGATCAGCGCCTTGCGGACCTCGGTCGAGCCGTACTTGTCCATGTCGTAGTTGATCAGCTTCAGATCGTCGAGCTTCAGCGAGTTCGGCGAGGTATCGGCGGTGGTGTTGGTCAGGATCTGATAGGATTTGCCTTGCTTCCACGCCAGCTCCTGCGCCTCTTTCGACAGCACCCAATCCACGAACAGTTTGGCGTTGTCGAGGTTGCGCGCGCCTTTGAGGATGCTGACGCCGCCGATTTCATAGCCGGTGCCTTCGCAAGGCGAGATCAGCTCCAGCGGCGCGCCCTGTTCTTTTTCAAGCGAATAGTCATGCAGGAAACCGATGCCGATCGCCGTTTCACCGCGGGCGGCGTTGCGCGCCGGGGCAATGCCGGACTTGGTGTACTGCGAGACGTTGGCGTTCAGCTGCTTGAGGTAATCGAACGCCTGATCGTCTCCCCACAGCTGGGCAAAGGTCGCCAGCGCGGTATAGGCGGTGCCGGAGCTTTGCGGATCGGCGATTTGAATCTCGCCCTTGTATTCCGGCTTGGTCAGGTCTTTCCAGCATTTGGGCACCGGCAGGTTTTTCTCTTTCAGGCGTTGGGTGTTGACGCCAAAGCCGAGAATGCCGACGTAGACCGCCGAGGAGTAGTTGCCTTTCAGCTTGGCCGGATCGCGGAATTGCGTCATCACCTGGTCGAGGTTCGGCGATTTGTACGGCTGCAGCAGCCCCATTTCACCGGCCTGGGATTGCGGATCGAGCGTGCCGCCGTACCAGACGTCCGCCTGCGGGTTCTTCTTCTCGGCGTCCACTTTCGCCAGCGTGCTGCCGGAGCCGTTGCGGATGAACGAGGTTTTCACGTCATATTTCTCGCCGAAGGCTTTGGTTTCCGCTTCGCACATTTCATTGGTGGCGCTGCAGTAGACCACCAGGCGGCCCTTGGCGTGCGCGGCGCCGCTCAGAGTCGCCAGCGCGATGCCGGACGCTATCAGGGTAGTGACCCACGTTTTTTTCATTGTTTTATCCTTCTCTCGGTAGAGGTGGTAACGCTCGCCATCAGCAGCGGCATCAGCAATAAACCCATAAGAACGGCGGCGATGGACAGCAAACTGAACATGCCCGACCAGCCGTAGCCTTCGATGACCCGCGACAGCGGCCAGCCCGCCAGCGCCGCCCCCAGGTAGGCGAACAGGCCGAGAAAGCCGGTGATGGAGCCCGCGGCGCCTTTGTGCCCGCATTCCACGGCGGCGAGGCCAATCAGCATCTGTGGGCCGAAAACAAAAAAGCCCACCGTAAAGAAACAGCCCGCCAGCAGCGCGTAGTGATGCACCGGCGCCAGCCACAGCGCGGCGACGGAAACCATCAGCCCGAGCGTGAACAGCAAAATCATCGGCGCGCGCTGCCCGCCGAACAGCACATCCGATCCCCAGCCGGCGAACAGCGCGCCGAGCAGGCCGCCTATCTCGAACAGCATCACCGTCGCGTTGGCGCTGAGCAGGTTGACGCCGTGGCTTTCCGTCAGCCACAGATTGCCCCAGTCGTTCAACGCAATGCGGATCAGGTAGACCAGCACGTAAGAGACGCCCAGCAGCCAGATCATCGGGTTCTTCAGCATCGTGGTACGCAACATCCGCCACAGCCCCATCGGCGGGCTTTGCTGTTCCTGGCGCAGTTCCAGCGGATCGTGGCGCCACTGGCCGACCGACGGCAGGCCTTCTTCCTGCGGCGTGCCTGTCAGCCGCCGCGTGAGCCAGAGGCCCAACACCATGCTGACGGCCCCCGGGATCAACATCGCCGCCTGCCAGCCCCAGCGCTGGGCGGCGAAGGCGCTGATCAGCGGCACGATCGCGCCGCCGAGGTTGATCGACATATTCCAGCAGCCCCACCAGAAGCCGCGCTCGTTGCGCGAATACCAGTGGGTCAGCAGCCGCGCGCAGGGCGGCCAGCCCCAGCCCTGAAAGAAGCCGTTCAGCGCCCAGACCGCCAACAGCAGCGTCAGCGATTCGCCGAAGGCGAACGCCACGTTCAGCACGCCGGTGGCGAACAGGCCGATCCCCATAAACCTGCGCTGCCCGTGGCCGTCGTGCCACAACCCGGCAGCGAATTTCGACAGGCCGTAGCTCAGATAAAACAGCGAGCCGAGCAGGCCGATGTCCCCTTTATCCAGCCCCAAATCCATTTGCAGCGCCGGCAGCACGTAATTCACGCTTTTGCGCGTCAGGTAAAAGGCGGCGTAGCCGATGACCATGTACAGCAGCAGTCGCGGGCGCAGCGCGCGGTAACGATGGTCGATTTCAGATGCCGAGCGTGTCTGCATAGCCGTCTCCCTGGTGATGACTATAAGAAGATGAAAGGGAAAGGGGATGAGAGAAAGTCCGGACTGGCTAAGACTTTTTCCTAGTTAGTCGGCGGTTTGTTGCAAATTTGTGGGCAGGTTAACAATTACCCGCGTGCCGCGCTGCGTGTCCAGCGTCAGTTCGCCGCCGAGCGCGCTGACCCGTTCGCGCATCCCCTGAATGCCGAGGCCGGGCGCCTTGTCCGCACGGATGCCGATGCCGTTGTCCCGCACCTCGAGGTGCAAAAGTGCCCCCTGTTGATACAAAACGATGGCGACTTCGCTGGCTTCGGCGTGTTTGCACACGTTGTTGAGCAGCTCTTGCAGCAGCCGGTAGAGGGTGAAGCGCACCGTCTCGCCGGCGGGCGTGTCGATGAGCCGGTAGTCGAAACGGCAACGGATGCCCCGTTCGCTGAAGGCGAATTCATTCAGCAGGTGGTGAAGCGCGTCTTTGAACGCCAGTTCGTCCAGCGCGGGCGGGCGCAGCTGGCGCAGCAGCTGGCGCGTGGAGTGATGTATGCGCCGGGCGAGATCGGCAATCTGGTTCGCGGCGGCCTGGGTTTGCGCCGGATCGCGCGCCCGCTTGACCAGCTGCGACTGAATTTGAATGGCAGTGATGTTCTGGCCGATTTCATCGTGCAGCTCGCGCGCCAGGTTCTTTCGCGTGTCTTCTTCGGTGTGGATCAGTTTTTCGGTCAACGCCCGCCGCGCTGCCAGCTCTTCTTCCAGCCGTCGGCGATAGTGGTGCAGGTTTTGCGCCAGGTGCTGCTGACGGCTGATGGCGATGCCCAGACCGATGCCGAGCAGCGCCTGGGTCGCCAGAAAGATTTCCAGCTCGACCAGATTGCCGAACCCCACGCCGACCTGCCGCGCGAGGGTGATCATCATGCTGCCGAGCAGGCCGGACAGCACGCCGCCCTGCCAGCCGAACTTCCACGCCATCACCACGTTCGGCAAAAACACCACGATCAGCAGCAGGCGTTCGATTTCCGGCGACAGCACCATCTGGGTGCCGATGCCGATAACGAAAAACAGGCTGCACCAGATGATTAAGGACGCGCGCAGGGGCGGGTTGCTGGTGTCCAGCCCCAGCAGATGGTAACGGTGCTGCTGGCGCAGAAATTCAAAAATCAGGTAGACGAACGGGGTCAGCAAGACGCCGCCGGTAAATGACGCCAGGCCGAGCAGCATCGCCGGGCTGTGTGCGAAAGGCGCAAGCAGGGCGGTATTGAGCAGCGAAGCGGCGGTCACTGCGGCCAGCAGCAGCGTCAGCCGCTGCCAGTAGAGTGGAAAACGGCGCCAGAATCGCTGTGCGAGCGCGGCCGGGAGCAGGGTGATGAACGGCGCGGCCAGCAGGCTGTAGCCGCTCAGCAGGCGTTCGCCGTGCAGCCAGAACAGCAGCAGCACCGGCGGTATTATCAGGGCGGGCCAATAGCGGCGCGCCAGCAGGATCAGCAGCGCGAGATAGACGCCGTGAGGCAGAAACAGCGCCGCCTGATTGCCGTTGTGGGTCAGGTAGAAACCGAGCGTCCACAGCATCAGCCAGCCGCTGCCCCAGGCCAACAGGATAAACAGCGAGATAACCCAGGGCCGGAAGCGCGGTGCCATCAATGCCCCGCCAGCAGCTGATGGTCGAGGGCGAAATGCACCAGCTCGATGGTGCTGCTGCACTGCAGCTTGCCCAGGACGTTGGCGCGATGCACGTGCACCGTTTTGTGGCTGAGATCGAGCTTGAAAGCGATCTCCTTTACGCTGTCGCCTTTGACCAGCAGATCGAAGATCTCGCGCTCGCGCGGGGTCAACGCTTCCAGCGCCGCGGTCGGCTGCTCGCCGCCGCGCAGCGCCCGCAGCGCGTCGGCGCACAGGTAATGGCCGCCCATATCGACGGAGCGCACCGCCTGCACCAGCTCTTCCGGCCCGCAGCGCTTGGTCAGATAACCGCTGGCGCCGGCATCCAGCGCGCTCTGCACGAAGGTGGGGGAGTCATAAATGCTGAGTATGATCGCGCGAAACTGCGGCTTCTGCGCCCGCAGGCGTTTCAACAGGCTCAGGCCGTTTTCATCCGGCATGGCGATGTCCATCACCGCGACGCTGACGTCGTCGCGCAGCAATGCCGGCCAGGCCGCCGCTGCGTTGCTGTATTGCCCCACCACGTCGAGATCGTCCTCGAGGCTGAGCAATTGCGCAAAGCCGGAGCGCACCACCACATGGTCATCCACCAGTATCACACGGATCATTTTTCGCACTCTGTTGCCGAATCATGGCCCTATGATGCCTGCCGCCGCGGTGCTGGCAATCAGCCAAGCGCGGTTATGCAATCGGTGTAACAGAATCGTAATAAAAGGGCGTCGCCGGCGCCGTCAACGCTCCAGATCGATGGCGAAATGCTGCCACAGCGCGGCGCGGCGTTCCTCTTCCGAATGCAACGTCGTTTCGTGGCGCTGGTGATCTTCGGTCACGATCAGCTTCATGTCGCTGAGGGTCACCCGGCCCTGTTCGGTCGGCCGTGAACACACCAGGCGCTGGGTGAAGTGCGACTGCGGCGAGGTGCTGTGGAATCGGCACATCTCGTCGAACTCGGGCAACTCGCGCGGCTGAACGGTAAAGCGATACAGGGTTTTGGCATGCGAGCGCTGGTCGCCGTTGCGGCGTTCCAGCAGGTAATATTCGCCTTCCCGCTCCAGGTGGAAGGTGCCGCTGGCCTGCGGTTGCGGCTCGGCGACGACTATCTTCAGCGGTGTCAGGAAGGAATCGCCGAAACCGACATCCACCAGCCAGGCCTGCCCCGCCAGATCCACCCGCAGCGCCAGATGATCGTAGGGCGGGCCGAAATGGCCGTCGCGCGCGCGGATCTCGCCGGAGATGAAGCTCACCTTGAAACCGATCTCCCGCAACAGCAGGGCGAACAGCGTGTTCAGCTCATAACAGAAGCCGCCGCGGTTACGCTCGACCACCTTGCTGAACAGCGCTTCGGGCGCCAGCTGAATACCCTGATGATAAATAATGCTCAGGTTCTCGAACGGTACGCTCAGCATGTGGCGATGGTGCAGCTGTTGCAACGTGGGGAGGTCAGGACGGGCGGTGCCGGCAAAGCCGATATGCTGCAGGTAGCGTTGGGTATCCACAGGGTGTCTCGCATGAGAAAAAGTAGGCATAAAATAGCGGGCTTTGCGGCGTTTGTGAGCGCATTACGTGCTGCGTTGTCGGCATAACTCATAACCAAATCGACTCAGATGTCAGCATGGCTGCCGTTACACTGAATCGATATGGATAAGGAGAAAGTATGGATTTAACCTTGAAAGCGCAGCGATTTGCCAATGACGCTCACCATGCCTGCAATCAGCGGCGCAAGTTCACCGGGGAGCCGTATATCGTGCACCCCGCGGCGGTGGTGGATTTGCTGCAGCGGGCTAAGCCGACGCCAGAAATGGTCGCCGCTGCCTGGCTGCATGATACGGTAGAAGATACGGCGGTGACCCTGGCGGATATCCGGCGAGAATTCGGTCCGACGGTCGAGCGTTATGTGGAAATGTTGACCGACGTGCAGCCTCGCAGTTACGGCGGTGAGCGTCTGCATCGTAAAAATGCCAATCTGCGGCACAGCGCGCAGGCCTGTGCGGAAGCGCAGACCATCAAACTGTGCGACTTGATTGACAACAGCAAAAACATTACCGATTACGATGTCCCCTTTGCCCGTCACTATCTGGTGGAAATGGCGCGCTTATTGGCTGTTTTATCGGCGGGTGAGGCCGGCCTGTTGGCCTTGGCCCGCCGACAGTGTGCGGAAGCGATCGAGCGCATCAACGATCGTCATGGAGACGACGGCTGGTTCGACGCGTTGTGGCGGAAGTATGAGGCCCATCTTAAGCTGGATGAGCTGAAAACTGGGTCAGCAGCAAAATAACAGGGATGGTGACCGCCGCCAGCAACGTTTGGATCGTGATGATACCGGCCGACAAGCGATGATCGCCGCCCAGCAGTTTCGCCATGATGTAGGCGGAAGGTGTACAGGGTAAGGCGTTAAACAGGACGATAGTCGCCAGCACCGGGCCGGAGATGCCCAGGGTGATGCCGATTCCCAGCGTCAACAGCGGTACCAGCAGTAACTTGACGAAGGTCGATTGCAGTACGGGGCCCTGTGCCGTACGCGCCGCCTTGATATCCAGCCCCGCGCCGACCGCCAGCAACCCCAACGGCAGAGAGGCGCCGCCGAGAATGGTGAGAATGTTCTCCAGCGCCGTGCCGAGCGACCAGCCGCTGGCGTTGAAGGCCAGCCCGGCCAAGACCGAAAGGATCACTGGGTTTTTCCCCAGCGCTTTGGCGATCTGTCTGCCGCCGGGGCGGGAGCCCTGGCCGTAATGCATCAGTATGACAATCGAGGCCACGTTCAACAGCGGGATGGCGACGGCGATGCTGATTGAGGTCACCGTCAGGCCGGTGTGGCCGAAAGTCGCCGCCGCTGCGGCAACCCCGATGTAGGTATTGGGGCGCAGAGCGCCCTGTATGACGGAAGAGAAAACCGGCCCGGGCTGTTTTAGCCAGATTCGCCAGAGGTACAACGACAAGGCGCCGATCAACACGGCGCCCAGGACCGACAGGGCGATCGGCCGTACCGGAAACTGGCTCAGGTCGGCTTTGCCGACCTGAATAAACATCAGCGCCGGGAAGAGATAAAAGTAGTTCAGCTTCTCGCAGGGCAGCCAGAAAGCCCGATCGATCAGGTTTTTGTGCCGCAGAGTGAATCCCATGGCGATTAAAAATATCACCGGGATCAGAGAAAAGAGAGTCGTCGTCATGGGGAGCCTATAAATAGCCTTTAGTGAGAACGGCCACGCCATAGAAGGCAATAAAGCCGGTTACCATTTTTTCATAAACGGGAGCGCTGGCCCTCTTGAACAGCAGATTGCCGACGACCAGATACACCAGCAGAGCCAGCGGCGCCGCGGCGAAACCGTCGAGGTTCAGGGCTTGCCATTTAATGCAGGCCAGCGTGGCCAATTGGATTAAACCGAACATCAGGTAGTAACGGGAGACGGTGGTTCTTATCTCCAGTTTCTCGCGATGGCTGGCGGTAGCGTAGAGTGCCAGCAAGGCGCCACCCATGTTGGTGACGCCATGTATCAGGCCCATGACTGCGACATAAGCGCGCTGATGTTTGCCGAGATAACGCTTCACGGTTTCCTGCAGTGACAGACGAAAGCGCATCAAGGCGGAAAACAGCAGGATGGCGCCCACCAGCAGATCGACATTCATCTTCACCGTCGAATGCAAGACCAGGCTCAGCGCCAGAATGACGAAAATGGCGCAAATCAGCATATTGACCTTTTCGCGAGCGGGAAAAGCAATCCGTCGGGCGCCAAGCGTCTGCGTCAGAGAGATCAGCACCGACGACGGCAGCAGCAGCCCAAGTACGGAGGAGAAATCAACGCCCAGCATTAATAGCGTCGGTGTACCGAACACCAAGATGCCCATGCCGAAAACCGATTGGATCACGGCAAATAGCGCAATCACCAGATAGAACAACGCATGATTATCCATCAGGCCACCTCTTCTTTCCGGTGAGGTTCCCGTGCCGCGTCAGATTGCAGGTAGGCATCGGCGCTGAGCGTGCGCAAGATATTCCCGCTGATATGCTGATTGTCTTGCTGGGCGCTGACCAGCAGCAAAACATCGTGCCGATTTATCAATCCATTGTCTGACAGGACATTCAGAGCCAAACGTTCGGTTTCCGGCTGTGTCAGATCGATCCGAGGCAATGTCAGGCCAGTGATGCCTGGCAGCATATTCCAGCTGCGCACCGTCGCCGCATCGTTGCCGAATGCGACGATCGGGATGCCGATGTTGGCCATGGCGGCGATGCGCACGCTGTAACCTGTGCGAGAAAACACCACCACCCGGGAGATCGGCAAGGCGCGGATAAGGGCGCCGACAGCCTGTCGAATATCGTCAATCTGCGCAGGGGGGGATGAGTGGGGCGCATGCGCTAAATGCTGTTCCGCCTGATGGGCTACGCTGGCGATACGGGCAACGGCCTCCAGAGGATAGCGGCCTACGGCGGTTTCACCGGAGAGCATCACCGCCGCGGCGCCATCCAGCACCGCGTTGGTGATGTCGCTGACCTCCGCTTTGGTTGGCAGCGGGTTCTCTATCATGCTGTGCAGCAATTCCGTCGCTACGATGGTGGGTTTGCCCGCATGGGAGGCGGCTCGGAGGATCTGTTTTTGGTAGAGAGAAACGCGGTCGATCGAGGTTTCCACCGCCAGATCGCCGCGATCGATCATGATAACGTCGGCGGCGGCGATGACTTCCTCCAGATGCTCTATGCCGCCGCTGTTTTCCACTTTCGCCACGATGCGGGGCGTATCGCCTCCGATCAGCGTTCTGATCGCGTTGATGTGTGCCGCGCTTTCGACGAAGCTTATGCCGATGTAGTCCACTTGATGTGCTTTGGCGAAGGCGATCATGTCGCGATCTTTCTCCGTTATCAGCGCCTGCCCGAGATCGATGCCAGGCACATTGATGCCTTTGCGGCTTTTCAGTTGGCCGTCCATGTCGGCCTGTAGGTGGATGTCCCGATCGACGATGTTAACGACCTGGAACGAGAGGGTGCCATCATCGGCGAAAACCTTATCGCCCACCGTCAGCCGTTCATGCAACCGGCCGTACCCCACCGGGACTTTTTCCTCCCCGTTATGCGAGGTATCGGTCGTGAGGATCAGCGTTTGCCCTTTAGTGAATGAGGGTTCGTGTTTCAGTTGCAATGTGCGGATTTTTCTACCGGGAATGTCCAACAGCACCGGCGTATCCGGCAACGTTTTACGCAGCAGGGCGATGGTTTCCGCATGCCAGTCGAGCGTGTTGTGCGAACCGTTCAATCGGGCGACGGACATGCCGGCTTTTTCCAGCGCTGCCAACGTGTTGATGTGGCGAGAGGCGGGGCCGATGGTAGCGATAATGCGAGTCTTTGCCATGATAAATGCTCCGAAAAGTTAAGATGCATTTATCTATGACAGTTTTGTGACAGCGGGGAAAATAGGGGTTTAATCTAACTAATATATAAAAAGTTATAATGAGTTTTGGCGTCAGAGCGGGTGCGCCTTACACATTTAATGATGAAAATAAAATGGTTATACAATTTACTTCCATCGTATAGATAAAATATTGATAAGCATTACTCCTTTTATTCCTCGCCGCGTTGGGCATCACTGCTGCCGCAAACTGTCACTTGCCGGCGCTAGCCTGTTCCCCTTGAACTCAACTTGGCAGGAAAACGGCTATGCAAGATTTCAAACATCGGGTGGCGCTGGTGACCGGCGCGTCCACCGGCATTGGCGAAGCGATCGCCGCCGAGCTGTTTCGGCGCGGCGCCACGGTGGTGATGACCGGCCGCCACACTGCGCCTCTCGCCGCCGCCGCCGCGCGGCTCGATCCCGACGGCCGGCGGTTGATGACGTTGCGAATGGACGTGCGCGACGCGCAGTCGGTGCAACAGGGTATTGAAGAGATCGTGCGGCGCTGCGGCGCGCTGCATCTGCTGGTCAACAACGCCGGGATCACCGGCCCGCACGAGGTGGATATCGATCGGTACGCGGTCGAAGATTGGCATGAGGTGATCGCCACTTGCCTGAGCGGCACGTTTTTCGGCATGAAGTACGGCCTGCCGGCGATCGTCGCCGGCGGCGGCGGGGCAGTGGTGAACCTCTCTTCCGCCAACGGCGTGGTGGGCATTGCCGGGATTGCGCCCTATACCGCCGCCAAGCATGGCGTGCTGGGCCTGACGCGCTCGGCGGCGCTGGAATTCGCTACGCGCGGCGTGCGCGTTAATGCCGTCGGGCCGGGTTATGTGGATACGCCGGCGATGGGGGAACTGCCGGCGTCGGCGCGGGCGCAGATGGCCGCTTCGCACCCGATGGGGAGAATGGCGACGCGGGAAGAAGTGGCGAAAACGGTGGCTTTCCTGCTTTCGGACGACAGCAGTTTCACCACCGGTGCGTTTTACAGCATCGACGGCGGTTATACCGCGTGCTGAGCCAGCGCCTGCAGCCAGCGGAGAAACGCCGCTGCGCCGGGTTTTTCCAGCGTGCGCGGCGGGTAAACCACGTAGTAGGGTTTGCTGAGCGGCAGCGCCGGTTCGGCCAGGGTGACCAGCCGGCCCTCCGCCAGTTCACGGGCGATCAGCCGCCGCTGGCCGAGCAGCACCCCGCGCCCTTGTACGGCGGCGTCGATGGCCAGCGAGGTCAGGTTATAGGTCAGCCCGCGCCGCGGCGGCGGCGACCGATCGGCGGCGGTGAACCACTCGTGCCAGCCCGGCAGAAACTGGCTCTCCTTGCCCCAGTCGACGTGGATCAGCGGCAGCTGCGTCCAGTCGCCGCGATCGCGCAGCGCCGGGCTGCATACCGGCTGCACCCGATCCTGAAACAGCTGCACCTTTTCCAGCAGCGGGTAATCCTGATCGCCGAAGCACAGGGCGAAATCCGCCGCCGAATGGGCGAAATCGACCGCCGCATGGGTCGCGTGCAGCCGCAGATCGCCGTCGGGGCACTGCGCCAGCCAGTCGCCCAGCGCCGGGTTCAGCCATTTGGAGGCCAACGCCGGCAAGGTGAACACCGTCAGCGTCTGCTTGCCGCGCTGGCGTTCGACGTGTTGCTGCGCCACGCGCAGCGTTTCAAACGCCTCCTGCACGTAGGCCAGGTAGTCCGCGCCCTGTTCGGTCAGCGTGACGCCGCTTTTGGCGCGAATGAACAGCGTGATGCCCAGATGTTGTTCGAGCTGGCGGATCTGCTGGCTGACGGCGGCGGCGGTCAGCGCCAGCGCATCCGCCGCGCGGGCCAGGCTGCCGGTGCGAGCGGCGGTTTCGAACGCCAGAATGGCGCTCAGCTTGGGCAAGCGCGCACGGGACGGTGAGTGCATGAGCAGGGCTTATCGCTAAGAATTCGTTAACTTATCCATAACGTATTTTTGTTATGGCGGCAATGCGGCATTCGCTACAGTGAGAGGCATCCGGCTTTCGCACACGAGGGGAACGTCATGCCGCCACTTGCCGATATTATCGATCTGTCCGCCCATCCCATCGACGACGCCGCGTTCCGCACCCGCTGCCGACAAACGCTGGCGCGCGCCGGCGCGCTGGTGCTGCCGGGATTTCTGCGTGAAGCCGCGCTGGCGACGGTGCGGCTGGAGGGCGCTGAACAGCACCATGCGGCGTTTTACGCCACCAGCAAACACAACGTGTATCTACGGCCGCAGGACGACGCGCTGCCGGCCGACCATGCGCGCAACCGGCTGATGGTGTCGTCCAAGGGGTGCATTACCGACGAGGATATTCCGCCGCAGTCGCCGTTGCGCGCGCTGTACGACGCCCCGGCGTTTCGCGCGTTCCTGTGTGAGGTGCTGGGCGAGGCGCAGCTCTACCCCTACGCCGATCGGCTGTCGTCGATCAATCTGCATTACGCCCACACCGGCCAGGAGCTGGGCTGGCATTTTGACAACTCCTCGTTCGCCATCACGCTGCTGATCCAGAAACCGCAGGCGGGCGGGCGCTTCGAATACGTGGAGAACCTGCGCGACGCCGATCGCGGCGAGATGAACTATGCCGGGGTCACGCAGGTGCTGGACGGCGAGCGGGCGGTCAAACGGCTGGCGATGGAGGAGGGGGATTTGGTGCTGTTTCGCGGGCGCAACGCCATGCACCGGGTGACGCCGACCGAAGGCGACACCACGCGCATGCTGGTGGTGTTGGCCTACAATGCGCAGCCGGACGTGATGCTGTCGGAAAGCGCCAGAATGACGTTCTACGGGCGGTTATAGCGGATAAAAAAAACCGCCCCGGAGGGCGGTTTGTCGATTCAGCGTTGGCTCTGTTCTTCGTGAGCCTGCTGTTCCAGCTTCACTTCCTGCGCGCGTTTGCGCAGGCCGAACCAGCCCAGCGTCAGCAGCACCGCCAACACCGGAATGGTGGCGATGGTCCAGGTGCCGTTCGGGTAGTCGAAGGCCATCATCACCACCACGATCAGCAGAAACGCCAGCGTCAGCCACGAAGTGAACGGCGCGCCCGGCATTCTGAACGACACCGGCTGCGCGCGGCCTTCGCGCACGGCTTTGCGCAGGCGCATCTGGCAAACGATGATAAACGCCCAGGAGGCGATGATGCCCAGCGAAGCGATGTTCAGCACGATCTCGAACACCTGCGCCGGCACCAGGTAGTTGAGCACCACGCCGATCACATAGATGCCGCAGGTGACCAGGATGCCGGCGTAAGGCACCTGCTGGCTGCTCATTTTAGCCATCAGCTTCGGCGCGGAGCCGCCCATCGCCAGCGAACGCAGGATGCGGCCGGTGGAGTAGAGGCCGGA
Organism: Serratia sp. CY40230; assembly: GCF_052168835.1. Lineage (NCBI taxonomy): Bacteria > Pseudomonadati > Pseudomonadota > Gammaproteobacteria > Enterobacterales > Yersiniaceae > Serratia > Serratia sp. CY40230. Next base: position 539,270 of record NZ_JBJNLX010000002.1, on the reverse strand, counting down.
ATTGAGGCTGGACAGCGCGGCGGTCAACACCACGATGTTCATGATGGTGCCGATGTAAGGCACGCCCAGCTTGCTGAAGAAGGTGACGAACGGGCTTTGGCCGGCCTGATAGGCGTTCCACGGCAGCAGCAGCACCAGCAGCACCACGGAGCCGACGTAGAACAGACCGATACGCCAGATCACGCTGTTGATCGCTTTAGGCATCATTTTGGCCGGATCTTTACACTCGCCGGCGGCGGTGCCGATAAGCTCGATGCCGGCGAAGGCGAAGATCACCCCTTGCACCAGCACCAACGCCGGCAGCAGGCCGTGCGGGAACATGCCGCCGTTTTCGGTGATCAGGTGCATGCCGGTGGTGTGGCCGGCGACCGGGGTGCCGGTGCCGAGGAAGACGACGCCGACAATCAGGAACAGCGCGATGGCGGCGACCTTGATCAGCGCGAACCAGAACTCCATCTCGGCGAACCACTTCACGCCGATCATGTTCATGGTGGCGACGATACCGAGCGCGCCGAGGGCGAACAGCCATTGCGGCACGTCGGCGAAGGTGCCCCAGTAGTGCATGTACAGCGCCACGGCGGTGATGTCGACGATGCCGGTCATTGCCCAGTTGAGGAAATACATCCAGCCGGCGACGTAAGAGGCTTTTTCACCGAGGAATTCGCGGGCGTAAGAAACGAAGCTGCCGCTGGAAGGGCGATGCAGCACCAGTTCGCCCAGCGCGCGCAGGATGAAGAAAGAGAAGATCCCGCACACCAGATAGACCAGCGCCAGCGCCGGCCCGGCCAGTTCGAGACGGCCGCCGGTACCGAGGAACAAGCCGGTGCCGATGGAGCCGCCGATGGCGATCATTTGGATTTGCCGGTTGCCCATGCTTTTGTGATAACCGGATTCATGAGAGTCTAGCCAGCGTCTTCTGGCGGCGTGTTTGTCATCCGCCGACTTTTTTTGTGAGTGCATTATCCGTCCTGTTTACCTGTCTATGTTAACCCTGCTCTTAATGAGAGCAAACGATTGCTATGACCAATCGTTATGAGAATGAGGTCGTGGCATCATTCCGCTGTTTATTGTGTATACAGCCATCATTAAAATAACGGCGAAGCATGCTACCTTTTCTCCGTAATGGTGGCAAAAAATACTGCGCATAAAACGTGAACAAGTGTGTTTATTTTTTAATCCAAATATAAAAGGATATATTATTCAAAAAGATGTGATGTTTTATCAAGACGGAAATATCGAAGAATAAAAAGTGATTAAAATCACAAAATAATAATTACCGTGCAAATTACAGGGTGTTGTTCTTATATTTTTCGGCGAGAAATAAGAGGAAGGAAATGGCGACCCGCGCAGAAAATGGCATCAGCAACGGGTCGGTGGGTGCGTAACGAGTCTTAGGCCGATTCACCGGCCGGCAGGGCCGATACGGGCAGGCCGAACAGCTTGTCGAACGCCCAGTTAAACAGGAAGGTGTAGCAAGGAATGATGACGATCAGCGCCATATCCAGCAGCAGCGCCTGCCACAGCGTGATGCCCATCCACCAGGCGATCAGCGGGATCAGATACACCACCAGCGTCAGCTGAAAGCCGACGGCGTGCAAAATGCGGCGTTTGAGCGTGCGGGTGCGCGACGCCTGGCGGCTTTCCCACCACTCGAATAAATAGTTGTAAATAAAGTTCCAGCTGACCGCGATGGTGGTGATCACCACTGCCAGCGGCCCGGTGCTGCTCGGCGCATGACCCGACAGCAGCGCCAACCCCAGTGCCGAGATCGCCATGCCGATGATTTCATAAGCGGTGACATACACCAGTTTGCGTTTGACGCCTTGCATCGTTTTCTCCCGATCTGTTTTTAGTTGCCTCTGTGGCGACGACGGCTAAGATAACGTCAACCACATTGATAGAAAAAGTCAGGAGTTGTCAGTTTTACTGACAGATAAAACAATGAATTTCTCCAGCGACAATATCGAACTGTTTTTGGCGGTGCTCGATCGCGGCTCGTTTTCCGCCGCCGCCCGCGCGCTGCGGCGCGTGCCCTCCGCCGTCAGCATGGCCATCGCCAACATGGAGGCGGAGCTCGGTTTCGCCTTGTTCGACCGTTCTCACCGTGAACCGACGCCGACTGCGCTGGCGCTGGCGCTGGCGCCGCACGCCCGCCTGATCGCCGGGCAGCTCAAGCAGCTGCAGGTGCACGCCATCGAACTGTCCCAGGGGCTGGAGAGCCGGCTTTCGATCGGCGTGGCGTCGGATATCAACGGCGCCGGCCTGCTGGCGGCGGTGAAAACGCTGTCGCAGCGTTATCCGCTGCTGAACATCGAAGTGCTCAGCGCGCCGCAGGACGACGTGCTGCACATGCTGCACGAGGGGCGCATCGGCGTTTGTCTGGCGTTCGGCGGGCTGAACGTCAACAGCGCGGAACAGTTCCACTTCGTCGGCGCGGAGTCGCTGGTGGCGATGCTGTCGCCGCAGCACCCGGCGCTGGACGGCGCGGCGGGCGAGCTGTTTCTCGAGGATCTGGTCAACGTGCGGCAGATCATGGTGGCCAGCCGCGATCTGCCGATCGGCGATCTGCGTCCCCAGGTGGCGGAGGCTTACTGGCGCACCGACAGCCTGCCGATGGCGCTGAACATGGTGGAAGCGGGCCTGGGGTGGGGCAATTTTCCGCTGTCGCTGGCCGAGCCGCTGCTGGCGCAGGGGCGGTTGGTGCGGCTGAAATTCAAAAACACCAAGAACGAGCTGCGCTTGCCGATGCATTTGATCTGGCTTAAGAATCGCCCGTTGGACAAAGCGGCGCGCGAGCTGGTCGAGCTGATGCGCGCGGCGCCGCAGGAAAGCTGACGCCCGCTGCGTTTGCTTACTCCGGGTGGCGTTTACGCCACCAGAAACGCACCAGCAGGATGGCGGCGATCGCCAGCGCGACAAACAGCAGGCTGGAGAGCTTTTTGTCGAAGCCGGTAACGAAGCGTTCGATCGCCTGGCCGCCAAAATAGCCGAGCATGACGAAGATCGTCGCCCATAAAATGGCGCCGAGGATATTGAGCGGTACGAAGCGCGACGGCGGCAGGCGGCTGGCGCCGATCAGCACCGGGCCGATGATGCGGAAACCGTACATAAAGCGCACCCCGATAACGAACAGCATCGGGTGGCGGGCGATCAGCCTTCTGGCGCGCGCGATGCGCTTTTCCTGCCCCTTGAGCCGCGAGATGACTTTGCCTTCGAACCGGCGGCCGGCGAAGTACAACAGTTGGTCTCCCATCATGCCGCCGAGCGCCACTACTGCGATCACCCACGGCCAGTGCAACAGCCCTTCATGGGCGGCGATGCCGCCCAGCAGCGTGATGGTTTCCCCCTCAGCCAGGCAGCCGATAAACAATGCCCAGTAGCCATAGTCCGTAATGTAGTGGGCCAAATCGGTCATTCCTTACTCCTTATGTGACTGACGCATAAGGGCAAGTATACGCCCGATCGCTAGCCTTGGGCGATCTGGGCCACCAACGCTCTGCGCCGCTGCAGGCTCTCCGCCATCTGCGCCTGTACCCTGGCGTAAATGTGCGGCGGGGCCAGTTCCGGCGTGCCGCCCTCGAACGGCGGGGCCGGGGCGTATTCCAGATAGAGCTGGATCGTTTGGGCAGTGTCTTCGCCGTGCAGTTCGGCGATCAGCGCCAGTGCAAAGTCGATGCCGGCGGTAACGCCGCCGCCGCTGATCACGTTGCCGTCACGCTCTACGCGTGCAGCGCTGGGTATGGCGCCGAACAGCTTCAGGCTGTCGCGCATCGACCAGTGGCAGGCGGCGCGTTTGCCCGGCAGCAGGCCGGCGGCGGCCAGGATCAGCGAACCGGTGCATACCGAAGTCAGATAGCGGGCATCGGCGCCCAGCCGCCGGATTTGCTGCATGAATGCTTTATCCTGCAGCGCCTGGGTGCAGCCGCTGCCGCCCGGCACGCACAGCACATCGCAGCGCGCGATCTCCGGCAGCGGGCGCAGCTGGGTGAAGTGCAAGCCTTCCGACTCGACATCCGCGCCGTCTACTGAAGCGACGATGATTTCCGCGCCCGGCATGCGGCGCAGAAACTGCAGTGGGCCAGTGAAATCGAGCTGGGTGACGCCTTGATAGATGGGAAATACAATCACCAGTGGTTCAGACATGACATTCGCCTCATTTTTATCGTTGGACCTGGGCCATAATAGCCGCCCTGTTTTTGGCTGATATGACAGATAACCCTCAAAAAGCGCCATCATGAAAACGATCGGTTTTGTGGTTTTTCCCGGTTTCAACCTGCTGGACTTTGCCGGCCCGCTGGCGGCGTTCGATAACGTCAACCAGTTCACTGACCCGCCGGCCTACCGCTGCATGGCGATCTCGCCGCAGGGCGGCATGGTCGCCAGCTCGGCCGGGGTGGAAATCGCCACGCAGCCGTGCGGCGACGAGCGTTTCGATACGTTGGTGGTGGCCGGCGGCAGCGGCAACGTGATGGCGGCACAGTCACCGGCGCTGGTGGCGTTCCTGGCCAACCAAAGCCGACGAGCGCGGCGTATCGCCAGCGTATGCACCGGAGCGTTTATTCTGGCGGCCTGCGGGCTGCTGGACGGCAAACGCGCCACCACTCACTGGTATCATGCGGCGCGGTTGCAGCAGAGTTATCCGCGTATCCGCGTCGACAGCAACCGCATTTTCATCCGCGACGGCGATATCTGGACCTCGGCGGGCATCAGCGCCGGCATCGATCTGGCGCTGGCGCTGATCGAGGACGATCTGGGCGCCACCCTGGCGGCGGCCGTGGCGCGGCAGCTGGTGGTCTATCACCGCCGCCCCGGCGGGCAGTCGCAGTACTCGCTGTTGCTGGCGTTGAACCCGTCGTCGGATCGCATGCGCGCCGCGCTGTCGTACGCGCGCGAACATTTGCACCAGCCGCTGTCGGTGGCGGATCTGGCCGACGCCGCCTGCCTGAGCGAGCGGCAATTCGGCCGGCTGTTCCGCGCTGAAACCGGGCAGACGCCGGCCAAGGTGGTCGAGCAATTGCGGGTAGAGGCGGCCAGGGTGCGCATCGAAGAGAGCGCCGAGCCGCTGGAAGCGATCGCCCGTTCGGTGGGGTTCAGCGATCCGGAACGCATGAGGCGGGCGTTTATCCGCGTATTTGGCCTGTCGCCGCAGGCGATCCGCCGGCTCGGCCGCGCGGGATAACTTTTTTGCCACGCCTGGCGGCGGGGCACACCAGAGGAGCAACGGATGTATCAGGATTTTGAGAGCGAATTGAGCTGGGCGACGCGTCATATGCCGCGCACCCGGGCGGCGGTGGCGGCGTTGCCGGAGCTGCACGGGGTGCGGCTGGCGTGCAATATGCACCTGGATCTGAAAATGGCGCCGCTGGTGGCCGGCCTGCTGGACAAGGGCGCGGCGATCTTTCTGACCACCTGCAATCCCACTACGGTGCAGGACGACGTGGTGGCCTGGCTGGAACGGCGGGGCGCGCAGGCCTATGCCTGGCGTGACATGAGCGCCGGCGAATGGTCGGAATCTTTCGATCGCGCGTTGGCCTGGCAGCCGACCCACCTGTGCGAAATGGGAGCGGATTTGACCACCCGTTTGCACCAATCGCCGAACGGCCCGCAGATCGTCGCCGGGCTGGAGGCCACCGGATCGGGCATCAATCGGTTAAACGGCGTGGCGCCGCGCTACCCGATCTTCAACTGGGACGATCTGCCGGTGAAAGAAGGGCTGCACAATCGGCATATGGTTGGGCTGACCGCCTGGCACACCTTCTTCCAGACCACCCATTTGACGCTGCATGAAAAGCGCGTGCTGGTGATTGGCTACGGTCTGGTCGGGCAGGGGACGGCGGCCGCGGCCAGGGCCTACGGCGGCCAGGTGATGGTGGCGGAAATCGATCCGGCGCGTGCGCTGCAGGCGCGTTATGACGGCTGGCAGGTGGTGGATCTGGCGAGCGGGGTCGCGCAGGCGGACGTGATCGCTACCGCGACCGGCGCGAAAAACGTGCTTTCGGCGCAGCATCTGCAACAGACGCAGGACGGCGTATTTATCCTCAACGTCGGCCACGTGGCGGAAGAGATCGACGTCGGCTTCCTCAAAGGCCTGCCGCACCACGAGCCGATGCCTTATGTGAACGCTTACCAACTCAATGAGAAGACGGTCTATTTGCTGGCCAACGGCTCGATGTTCAACCTGACCGCCGGCTACGGCGACAGCCTCAATGCCTTCGACGTCACGCTGGCGGTGATGACGGCCGGCATCGGCCATATCGTCGGTGCAGGGGCGCGGCAAACACCGGGGCTGTACCTGCTGCCGCAATCGGCCTGGCAGCCGGCGCTGTAACTTTTTCTACGCGGGCGTTCATCCCAGAGCGCCCGCGGGCTGTGCCGATTTTCGGCCGACAGAATTTGTCACAAATCCGCCCTATAATCCCAGTGCCAAGCGCTGAACCCTCACATATAATTCGCTGAGTTCAAGCCCCCATTTCAGAGTAATGCCTGTGAAAATACGTGTTTTGGTTCTGACCCTGCTCGCTTTGCAGGCGGGCGCAGGCTTTGCGCCGCGCGCGCTGGCCAGCGACAACGCTGCCGCCCTGCACGCCACTCAGCCTGAGCTGGCCTCCGGCAGCGCGATGGTCGTCGATATGCAAACCCATAAGGTGATGTACGCGCGCAACCCGGATGAAGTGGTGCCGATCGCCTCGATCACCAAACTGATGACCGCCATGGTCACGTTGGACGCGCACCTGCCGCTCGACGAGATGCTGTCGGTGGACATCCACCAGACGCCGGAGATGAAAGGGGTGTATTCACGGGTGCGGCTGAACAGCGAAATCAGCCGCAAGGATATGCTGCTGCTGGCGCTGATGTCGTCGGAAAACCGCGCGGCCGCCAGCCTGGCGCACCACTATCCGGGCGGCTACAACGCCTTCATCAAAGCGATGAACGCCAAGGCCAGGGCGCTGGGTATGACCAACACCCATTACGTGGAACCGACCGGGCTCTCTATTCATAACGTGTCGACGGCGCGCGATCTGACCAAACTGCTGATCGCCACCAAGCAATATCCGTTGATCGGCCAGCTCAGCACCACCACTGAGCGCATGGCCAGCTTCAAGGATCCCAACTACACGCTGCCGTTCCGCAACACCAACCACCTGGTGTACAACCCGAAATGGAACATTCAGCTGACCAAGACCGGCTTCACTAACCAGGCGGGGCACTGCCTGGCGATGCGCACCATGATCGGCAACCGCTCGGTGTCGCTGGTGGTGCTGGACGCCTTCGGCAAATACACTCACTTCGCCGACGCCAACCGTCTGCGCAGCTGGATTGAAACCGGTAAGGTGACACCGATCCCGGCCGCTGCCCGCGACTATCGCCGCCAAAAAGACGCCCGTCTGGCGAAGAACGACAGCGAATAACCCGCCTGGCGGTCCGCCCGTTTGCGGCGGGCCGCTATCGGCCCTCGGGCCGTCTGATGACAAATCCCCGCTCGCGATCGCCGTCGAAACCCGCTTTGAGATAAAGCTGGTGCGCGCCGGTGCGTTGCTGCCCCGACAGCAGCATCACCTTATAACAGCCCTTGCGCCAGGCCAGCTGCAGCGCGTATTCAATCATGGCGAGCGCCACGCCGTGGCCGCGGTAGGGCTCCGCCGTCACCACGTGTTCGATGACGCCGAACGGTTGCGCCTGGTGCGCCAGCCCCGGGATCAGCGCCAGCATGCAGGTGGCGATCGGCTGTTCCTCGTCCGCCGCCACCACCAGGCGGATCGCCGGATCGTCCAGCAGGCGTTGCAGGGCACGGCGCGCGTCGTCGGCGCGCAGCGGCGCGTCCTGCGGGCGCAGCTCGCGATACAAGGCTAACAGGCCGTTGAGATCGTCCGGCTGCGCCAGGCGATGAATGATGCTCATGATTGCTCCTTTCCGCCGCTTCAACGGTAATCCGCTATCCTCCATTAATACCACAACGATTGTCGGAGGGGATGTTATGAGTCAGGTTTCGACCTTTGTCATGTTCCAGGGAGAGGCGCAGCGGGCGATCGACCTTTACAGCCAGGTGTTCGAGCGTTTTCGGCTCATGCAGGTGCAGCATTACGATCCGACGCCGGACGGCCGGCGGTTGATCAAGCATGCGTCCATCGATTTCGACCGGCAGAACCTGGTGTTCATCGACAGCCCGATCAGCCATGACTTCAGCTTCACCCCGGCGGTGTCGCTGTTCATCAACCTGCCTAACGAAGAAGCGTTGGAGCGGGCGTTCCACCGGCTGGCGGAAGGCGGCAAGGTGCTGATGCCGCTCGATGACTACGGCTTCAGCGCCCGGTTCGGTTGGCTGAACGATCGTTTCGGCCTCTCTTGGCAGCTCAATGTGCCGGCGGGGGATCTACCCTGACGCCAAGGGCGTGCAAAAGGGATGGTAGCGCCTGCGGTTGTTTCATATGCTTACCCCCGTGGTGGCAGGGAATTCTGCCGTGGGCAATACCGACAACATTCATGGAAAGGTGCGCTTTGATTGATTTTGACCGCTATGTTGAGCAAGCGAAGTCTTACGGCGAGTGGCCGGGCGGGCACGTGGAGATGTCGTCCGGTTGCGTCGAGGGGTTGAGCTATCGCCTGTATCGGCAAACTGCCGCGAGTGCAGACGTGATGGTGGTGTATCACGGCGGCGGGGTTAACAGCGCCGCCGGGTATGACGTTCTTGCGCGCCAGTTGGCGGCCGAGCCAACGCTCGCGGTGTGCCTGGTCGATATTCGCGGACATGGCGATTCCACGGGAGAGCGGGGGACGGTTGAGCGGCCTGAGCGTATTTGGCGCGATGTCGATGTCATCCTGGCGGAAATGCGCCGCCGGTTTCCGTTGGCGCGCAGGCACCTGCTGGGCCATTCGAGCGGCGCCGGGATGTTGCTCAACTACCTGACCCGCTATCCTAGCGAGCAGCAGGCGGATAGCCTGATCCTGCTGGCACCCGAGCTGGGGCCATTTTCCGGCATAGCCCGCGATCTGGCGGCGACGGCTCGTTTTGCCCAGGTGCGTCAATGGCCTTTTGTGGCCAATGCGCTTAGCGGTGGGCGATGGTTTGGGCAATCTCGGGCGGTCAGCCTGAATTTTCCCCCGGCCGTACTGGCCGCCTCCCCCGATTTTATCTGCCAATACAGCGTTAATATGGCTAACGCCTTGACGCCTCGCGCCCCGGCCAAGCAACTGGCGGCGCTGCGATTGCCGACCTTGCTGCTGGCGGCCGCGCAGGACGAGTTGTTCAATGCGCAAGCGATGCAGCGCTTCGTCGAACAGCATGGCAACGCCCAAACCGCCTTTGGTTTGCTTGAAGGCAGCACGCATTTATCGTGCGTCTTTGATGCCCATCGCCTTGTCCTTCAACATATCTCGCGTGTGTCCGCTATCGGATCCGATGAGGGGCTGGCGGGCGAGGGGGCTTAACGCCCGCCCGGCGTTTTCCGCGATCCTCTCATATCCTTTTATGACGCTTTACCGCTATGCTAAACATAGAATGGCCCGTGAATATGAAAAGGATGAATCATTTTGGCAGGAAGTAGCTTACTCACTCTCATCGACGACATCGCCTCGTTGCTGGACGATGTCTCTTTAATGAGCAAGATGGCGGCAAAAAAAACCGCCGGGGTGCTGGGGGACGATCTGGCGCTCAATGCGCAGCAGGTCACCGGCGTTAAAGCCGACCGTGAACTGCCGGTGGTGTGGAGCGTCGCTAAAGGCTCGCTGATCAACAAGGCGATCCTGGTGCCGTTGGCGCTCTTGATCAGCGCCTTCGCGCCCTGGGCGATTACGCCGCTGCTGATGGTGGGCGGCGCCTACCTGTGCTACGAAGGGTTCGAAAAGGTGTTCCACAGCCTGAGCCACGGCAAGGCGACGCAGGAGGAAAAATCGGACGGGCCCGGCGCCAATGAGGATGCCGCAGCCTATGAGAAGCGCAAGGTGAAGGGGGCGATACGCACCGACTTTGTGCTGTCCGCCGAGATCATCGCCATCACGCTGGGTACGGTCGCCGGCGCCACCTTCAGCCAGCAGGTGATCGTCTTGTGCGGCATCGCCGTCGTGATGACGCTCGGCGTGTACGGCATTGTCGCTGGCATCGTCAGGCTGGACGATCTGGGGCTGTATCTGAGCCGCAAAGGCAGCGCGTTGGCGCGCGCCATCGGCAGCGGCATCGTGCGCGCCGCGCCTTATCTGATGAAAACGCTGTCGATCGTCGGCACTGTCGCCATGTTTATGGTCGGCGGCGGTATTCTGACCCATGGTTTGCCGCCGGTGCATCACCTGTTCGAAGATTGGGCCTCGTACACCACCGTGGTGCCGACGTTTGGCCATCTTTTGCAGGGTGTGGTTCCGGCCCTGCTGAACGTGGCGTTCGGGCTGGTGGCCGGCGGCGTGGTGCTGGCGGTGGTATCGGCGCTGGGGGCGGTACGCGCGCGTTTCAAGGCATGATGAAAAGTCTCGCCCCGGAAGGGGCGGGACGTATTAAGCGCATTAAAAGATCAGTTTGAGAACGCCGGTAATCGTCAACAAACCCACGATAAAGATGATGGCGACTATCCACAGAATAATTTTCATTTGATTCTCCCTTACCGGTTAAAGGTGGCGCGCGATTGGCGCTAACTCAATGAAATCACTCTTCACTATAGACGCTAACTCCCTATCGTGCGTCGCCATGTCTTCAAGGATGCTGATTGTCGCCCGCGCCCAGCGCGCGCTGCATGATGTGGGTGTCGCGCCATTCCCCCAGCTTGAATCCCACGGCCTTTAACGTCCCGACGCTGGTAAAGCCGAGCGACTGGTGCAGCGCCAGCGAGCCGCGGTTGGCGGCGGAATCACCGACGATCGCCAGCATCTGGCGCCAGGGACCTTGCTCGCAGCGGGCGATCAGCGCGCTCAGCAGCGCCTTGCCGACGCCTTTGCCCTGCTGCCCTTCGGCGATATACACCGAGTCTTCCACGGTAAAGCGATAGGCCGGCCGGGGGCGATACGGCGTGGCATAGCAGTAGCCCACAATACGGCCTTCACTTTTCGCCACCAGCCAGGGCAGCCCGGCTGCTTGCACCTTGGCCAGCCGCAGCTGCATTTCCGCCAGCGTCGGCGGTTGTTCTTCAAACGAGGCGGCTCCGTGCAGCACGTGGTGGGTGTAAATACGCTGCACGGCGGCCATATCGTCCGGTGTGGCGTCAAGGAGGCTGAGTACGGGAGCGGAGAGCGTCATGGTGATGGCTGTTTACCTTGAAAATCAGCGGATAAACGCCATTATGCGTGCCGCTTGCCGCCGGGGTAAATCGGGTTTTCTTATGGTGAGATAAGAAAACCCTATGGGGTCGTCAACCGCGCATCAGCCGGGGTAGAAAGGCTGAGGGGGCAAGAGCGGAAAGATAAGAAATCGGTGGGCGCTTGATAGGCAAAAGCCCAACTGGATGGCTGGGCTTCGCAGGTCCCTGAAAGGGAGGGTATAGCATAAGGGCCTTTATCGGCTACGGCGACAATTTCACCTGATTTGTCTGTTTTGTCAACAACAGCGTACTGGTCAGAACAGCATATTTTTGGCATTGATCGACTTAATGACGGCGCGTTGTATGTCAGCAACAAGCTCGCGCGACAGACACTGGGTAAGAAAGCCTCTCTCTTTACGGGCTCTGTTCAGCCGTTGGCGGCTGACTTGCTGCACCAGATCGCCCTTTGCCCAGCGGGTTTGCGGATGAAAGAATCTCATATCTTCGATGAGTTCACGCGTAATTTCGATGTGCAATCCCCGTTCGATCTTGTTCGAATCTCTGGTGGTCGACAGCGGTACGATAATGCAGGCATTGCCGTTAATTTTGCCATTTAACACAACAACTAAACGGTTCTTCACCATTTCTGGTGGAATGTGGCCATCATAAAAGCCGGCTTCATGCGGTTGGCAGACTGATAGGGGATAGTTGCCATAGTTGCACTCAAGAATTTCCCCGACCTTGGGGGCAAATTTGATCGGCATCGAGACACTCCTTTGTTGTGAACAATCCGTGTTATGGAGGAATGAGCATGCGGGCGTTTTGCTTTTAGAGAAAGGTGTGGCGTAAGGAAACGGGGAATGAAAGTGAAATATTGCGGATTCGTACGCAGAATCCGCCTTGATGTTGGCCGAATTTACCAGCCTTTCACCGCGCCGCCGTTGAAGATTTTCTCGGCGGCCTTGGCCACTTCTTCCGACTCATAGGCCTTGATGAAGTTCTGCACGTTCGGCGCGTCCTTGTTGTCTTCGCGGGTGACGATGATGTTGGTGTACGGCGAGTCTTTATCCTCGATGAAGATGCCGTCTTTGGTCGGCGACAGGCCGGTCTGGTTGATGTAGGTGGTGCTGATGACGGCGACGGTGACTTTCGGATCGTCCAGCACATGCGGCAACTGCGCGCCTTCCAGCTCCATGATCTGGTAATGATGCGGGTTGGCGCTGATATCCAGCGCGGTAGGCAGCAACCCTTTGCCAGGCTTCAGGCTAATCAGCCCGGTTTTTTCCAGCAGCAGCAGGGCGCGTCCCAGGTTGGTCGGATCGAGCGGAATGGCGATCACCGCGCCGTCCGGCAGCTCTTTCAGCGATTTTATCTTTTTGGAGTAGCCGGCCATCGGGAAGACGAAGGTATTGCCGACCGCCACCAGCTTGTAGCCGTGATCTTTGTTTTGCTGTTCGAGGAATGGGCGGTGTTGGAACACGTTGGCGTCCAATTCGCCCTTGTCGGTGGCGTCGTTCGGCAACAGCGAGCCGCTGAAGCCGACCAGCTCGACGTCCAGCCCGTATTTCTCTTTCGCCACCTGCCTGGCGACTTCCGCCACGTCTTGTTCCGCGCCGTTGATGACGCCGACTTTGATATGGTTTTGGTCGGTTTTTTGATCGCAGCCCTGAAGCGCCAATACGGCGGCGAAGGCCGCCGCCAGAGGGGTGATACGCCAGCGTAAGGTCATCGAAGTCTCCCTGAAAAGAACAATAAAATCAGTTGGTTTTTGTTCTTACAGCTAAGCCTGAACCGCCGATGAAGTCAAACGCTCGTTCAGCATAAACGGCTATAGCTTATAGCCGTTATGCGATGGGGGATTATCGGCTGAGCGAACGCAGCACGACGATGCCCGGCGTAGCCATCACGTAATCCATAAAGGGCGAATCGACCACCCGCATGTTGGCTTTGCGCGAAGAGGCGTTGCGCAGCACCGGGCCGTTGTCGGTCATCACGAAGATGCCGGTGTGGGTCATGTCCAGCCCGGCGAGGTTGGTGTAAATGCCGATGTAATCGCCGGTGCGCAGCTGGGCCAGCACCTTGTCGTCGACGCGGTCGCTGGGGATATAGGTCACGCTGCGCTGTACGTCGGGCAAGCCGGGCAGGTAGCTGCCGCCGTCGGCTTTCTGATTGAGGTTTTTCACGAGGCTGACGGCGTGTGGGCTGAGCTGGGCGGTGATGTCTTCGGCCACTTTTTTCGGCCGCTGCGCCCAGTCGGTGAAGAAGTGCTTGCGCTGCGGGAAGGCGATTTTGCCGTCGACGTAGCGGATGTCCACCAGGCGCTGAACGAACTCGGCTTCGCTGCGGGCGGTGCTGAGCGCTTCGACATAATCGATGTAGGTGAAGCAATCCAGCCCGCGGAAGTCGATCACCAGTTGCTCGGGCGTGCTCTGCGAACCGATCAGGCGGTTGGCGAGATAGGGCGTGCCGAGGAATTCGCGCGAAATCAAATCGACGGTGCGGCCATGCGGCTGCGCGGCGGGCCAACCGGCGCGCAGTGCGAGGATCTCACGCAGCTTGCTGCGGGTGCTGTCATCCATCTGCGGTTGCAGGTTCGGCGGCGAAACGGCGGCGTCGGTCGGCGGCGTTGCGGGGGTGACGGCGGTGGGGCGATCGGCGCATCCGCTCATGGCGATAGCTAACATCAGTAAAACAGCCTTGTTCTTGTTCATACGGCCCTCCATGGGTGTCGCTGGTTTATCAGAGTAAGTGATAACAGTTCTCATCCGATGGTAGGGGTTAAAAAGTAAACATAGCCTCAATGGCAATCGATAAATCAGTAACCGATTTCGCTATTGAACGGCAAATACCAGAACAGCGCGATTTCGTGATCGGCGATCTCCGGTTCGGCGCGGTACAGCAAGCGATCGATGCCGCCGAGGATAAACCCATAGTGCTGGTAGCAGCGGCAGGCCGCCAGGTTGTTGTTCTGCGTTTCGAGCATCATACCTGAGGTTTCCTGCTGCCGCGCCCACTGTTTGGCGCAGTCCACCAGCGCCCCGGCGATGCCCTGACGGCGCGCGTCAGCGCTGACCGCGATCTCGTCGATCAGGGTGTAGCCGTTCCAGTTTTTGCTCAGCGTGATGTGGCCAACGGCGTCGTCCTGGCGATACGCCAGGAAGGTCACGCTGTCTTCGTTGGCGAACGGCGCCAGCGGATACTGCTTGCGAAACGGTGCCACCGGGCGGGTTGGCCAGCTGTCGACCGGGCTGTCGAACTGCGGCAGGGCGTAACAGGCGATGGTGAAGCTGAAATCGCCGCGGGCCAGATAATCGTCGGGCAACGTCTCAATGGCCACGATGCGGATGGCCGGGTTCATTACGGCAGCTCCCGCAGCAGACGCGCCGGGTTGCCGGCGTAGATCCCCTTGCGGGTGATGTCGCGGGTCACGACCGCCCCGGCGCCGATCACCGCGTCGCTGCAGATCTCCACCGCCAGGATCGTGGCGCCGGAGCCGATGGACACCCGATCGCCGATGCAGGTGCGCCCCCAGCTGGCCGGATCGGCATTGGGCGCGCCGTCTTTGAACAGATCGTTGGCGAAGGTGACGCCGTGGCCGACAAAGCACGCTTCGCCGAGGGTGACGTATTCGCAGATAAAGCTGTGCGACTGAATTTTACTGCGCGCGCCGATGCTGACGTGGCGCTGGATCTCGACGAACGGGCCGACGAAGACATCGTCACCGAGCCGGCAACCGTACAGATTGCAGGGTTCGATCACGGTAACGTTGCGCCCGGCTTCGACGTCGACGATCCCCGCCTGGCGGGTGGTGATAACGGATGACATGACCTTCCTCACAGCCTGGTTTTCATGGTGGGAGTATAAGACAAAGCGCCGCGGCGTTGCGCTTTCCGCACGTTTTTTCGCCGAAAGACTATAATTAGTACAGGGGAGAGAGCCCCGTGGCCGCAATCCTCGCACGGGTAGCAGTCCGTCAGAGGTGTGAAATTCGTTCGCCGATCGCGGCCTACGGCGAGATTGGAGGTGTCTCATGGTCAGTCATGTTTGGGGACTTCTGGCGCATCCCAGCGCCGAGTTCGAACAGATCAAAAGCGAGAATGAAAGCGTCTCGCACCTATACACCCATCACGTGTTGCTCTTGGCAGCCATCCCGGTGGTCTGCGCCTTTATCGGCACCACCCAGTTGGGCTGGCTCTCCGGCGAGGGACATGCCATCAGGCTCGACATGTTTACCGCGCTTTATACCGCCGTGGCGTTCTACCTGCTGATGCTGGCGGGCGTAGCGGCCATGGGGAAAGTCATTCACTGGATGGCGCGGCGCTATGAATCGCGCCCCAGCCTGCACCGCTGCATGGTGTTCGCCGGCTACGTGGCGACCCCGATGTTCCTCAGCGGGGTGGTGGCGCTCTATCCGGTCGTCTGGCTGTGTCTGTTTGTCGGCATTATCGGCCTGTGCTATTCGGGCTATCTGCTGAATCTGGGGATCCCGCACTTCCTGAATATCGACAGTAAGGAAGGGTTCATCTTCTCCAGCTCGACCTTCGCTATCGGCATCCTGTTGCTCGAGCTGCTGCTTGGGGTGACGGTGCTGCTGTGGGGGTACGGTTCCTGGTTATTCTGAGTTAACGGCTGTTGTTGTCGCCCCCGCGCCGGTGGAACGGCGCGGGGGCTTTTGCTTTTATGCGCGGCGGAAAACCAGCATCACGCCGAGCACGATGCCCGCCATCCCCAACAGGCTCAGCGCGGCCAGCGCGTGGCCGAGCAGCAGATAATCCAGCAGGGCGGTCACCGCCGGGATCAGATAGAACAGGCTGGTGACCTGCACCAGGTTGCCGCGCTGGATCAGGCGATACAGCAAGAACGTCGCCAGCACCGAGATCACCACCGCCATCCACAGCAGCGGCAGCACGAACTCAGGCCGCCAGTCGACCCGCAGCGGCTCAAACGGCAGCGCCAGCGTACACATCAATAGCCCGATGGCATACTGCAGCGGCAAGACCGCCAGCGGCGGCTGCGTCATGCCCTTTTGCAGCAGGGTGCCGGCGGTCATGCTCCCCAATGCGATAAAGGCGAACAGCATGCCGCTCGGCGAGAAATGAGCCACCATCAGGCTTTGGTACACCACCAGCGTCAGCCCGGCCATCGCCAGCGCCAGCCCGAATGCGCGCAGCCCGGTGCAGCGCCGTTCGGTGATGAACTGGGTGAGGATCGGCTGTACGCCGAGTAATGTGGCCAGCACGCCGGGCGTAATGCCCTGTTCCAACGCCAGCAGATAGCAGATCTGATAGCTGCCGATCATCAACACGCCGATCAGCGCGACGCGCCGGCGGGTGCCGGGGGCGGGCAGGCACTGGCGCCGCCACAGGCCGATGGCCAACAGCACCGCCAGCGCGATGGCGCAGCGGAAGAACAGAAAAGCGAAGGCGGAGGCGTGCTCCAATCCCCAACGGGAGATGATCGCGCCGCTGCTCCAGAGCAGGACGAACAGCGTAGCCAGGCCGGCATTGGCCCAGAGAGAAGGTAATCGCATATCAATTTCACCTGTCGTGAAAATTACAGGCTCCGGCGCGCGCGGCGGTCTACGCCTGAACGCAACAGATCACTAAGCCGGAGGTAAAAAGTCGGTTTGGCTTAACGCACAACCACAAGGCGTGGCGGGTAAGCGGCAACCGCAGAAACGACAGAAGAAACGGCGGGTGGGGCAGAGGAAGCACACAGCAAAACGACGGCCGGAACGGTCGCGTTTGTCGGATCTGTACTGTGCGCCAGATAGGTCATGTGAGTTCCTGAAAATCGGGATTGAGACGAATCGCTTCAAACATAACCAAGTTCAGCGGGGCGTGCAATCGGAAATCACAGAGATATTAATGATAATGAAAATCATTATCATTAATAAAAAGGTGTGCTATGTTGCTTTAACCACGCCGTTTTGACGCAGGGCGTGGCTTGCCCTCTGCCTTGCTTCACGCAGCGCGTGCGGCATCAGAATTTGCGATTCGCTTTTGCAGAAGGCGAGCAATCGTGGTAAAAACACTGATATGTTATAATATAACAATTTATGCATAATGAATTCAGTTCACGACATCCTCCATGTTGATGGAGTTAGCCTGACCGGACACGGCGGGGCATTGATACTCGACAACATCCATTTCGCGCTCCGCGCCGGTGAGAAGCTGGCGGTGATCGGCCCCAACGGCAGCGGCAAGTCCAGCCTGTTGCGCACCCTGATCGGCGAAACGCGGGCGGACAGCGGCGGCATTTACTGGCGAGGGCGCGCCTTGTCCGCGTGGCCGGCGGCGGAGCGCGCCAGAAGCATCGCCTTTCTGGCGCAAAACGATCTGCCGGATTTGCGGCTTTCGGTTGAGGATTACGTGGCGTTGGGCCGTTTACCGCATGGCAAACGCTCTGCGACGGGAAAGCGCATCGTTGATGAGGCCATCGGGGAAACCGGGCTGGCGCCGCTCAGGCACCACCCGTTGGGGCGGCTCTCGGGCGGCCAGCGCCAGCGCGCCGCACTGGCCCGGGCGTTGGCGCAGTCTCCCGAGCTGTTGTTGCTGGATGAACCGACCAATCATCTCGATCCGCCCGGGCGCTCGGCGCTGTTGTCGTTAGTGAAAAATAAAGATATCGCCGTGATTGCGGTGCTGCACGATTTGCCCGTGGCGGAGGCGTTTGCCGATCGGATCCTGGTGCTCAACGAAAGCCGCCAGGTAGCCTGTGGTACGCCCGAGGCGGTGTTGCAGACCCCGGTTATTCTGCCGGTGTTCGGCATGAACAGTTTCAAGGTGGCGCACCCCGTCAGCGGGAAAACGCTGCGTATTTTTGACGTTCCCCATTGCGCTTGATAAACCAGAGAGAAATATGAACACACGCGTATTCCCCCTGCTCCTGCTGCTGGCCGGCGGGGCGGCGGCGGCCGAAAAATTTCCCGTCACCGTAGACAGCTGCGGTTCGCCGATCACCTTCAACCAGGCGCCTCAACGCGCCGTCATCAACGACATCAACATGGCCGAGATGGCCTTTGCGCTCCATCTACAGGATCGCATTGTCGGGCTGACCGGTATCACCGGCTGGTACAAACTGACGCCCGACTTCAAGGCGGCGATGGGCGCCATTCCCGAACTGGCGCCGAAATATCCCGCTTTGGAAACGTTGCTGGCGGCGCAGCCGGATTTCTTCTTCGCCGGCTGGAATTACGGTATGAAGATCGGCGGCGACGTCACGCCGGAGAAGCTCGCCCCGTTCGGCATCAAAACGCTGGTGTTGAGCGAGAGCTGCGTGCAGGCCGGCGGGCGGCCGCAGAAGGCCGATATGAACCTGCTGTATGACGATGAGCTGAAGCTCGGCAAGATTTTCGGCAAGCCGCAAGAGGCCGCCGCGCTGGTTGAAGGCTGGCGGCGCCGGTTGGCTGCGCTTCCCGCCAGACCGGCGGGCCAGCCACCGCTCAAGGTGTTCGTCTATGACTCGGGGGAGGAGAAGCCTTTTACCAGCGGCAAATACGCCATGCCGACGGCGATCATCGAAGCGGCGGGCGGCCGCAACGTGATGGACGGTTTGCCGGCGAGCTGGACGACGGCGTCCTGGGAGGCGGTGGCGGCGGCCGAGCCCGACTTCATTATTCTGCTGGATTACCAGACCGGTTCGGGGGCCGATGCGCTGCGGCGTTTCCTCGAATCTCACCCGTTGATGAAATTGACGCCGGCCGTACGGCACCACCGTTATCTGAAACTGCAGTATGCGGAGCTGACGCCGGGGCCGGCCAACATCGGCGCGGTGGAAAAGCTGGCGCGGGCGCTGTACGCGCCGGAGGCTGAATGAACTCGCCGACCCGGCGATTTATGCTGCTCGCGCCGCTGGCGCTGTCGGTATTGTGTGGGCTAATGATCTGGAGCCTGCAGCTGGGCAGCGTTGCGCTGTCATGGCGGCAGGCGTTGGCGGCGTTAGGGCTCGGTTCGGCGCCCCTCTCCGGCATGCTGGATACCATCGTCGTGCAACTGCGAATGCCCAGAGCCCTGTTGGCGGCGTTGACCGGCGCCGGGCTGGCGATGACCGGCGCGTTGCTGCAGACCACTACCCGCAATGAGCTGGCCGATCCTTTTCTGTTTGGGCTCTCCTCCGGCGCCTCCGCCGGCGCGGTGCTGGTCATCACGCGCTTCGGCGACGCGCTGGGCGCGCTGACGTTGCCGCTGTCCGCTTTCGCCGGCGGCATTTTGTCCGCGATGGCGGTGATGATCCTGTTTCGCGTCAGCCGGGTCAGGCGCGCCGAGCAGCTGATCGTCTGCGGCCTGGCGGTCTCGTTTTTGTTCAGCGCGCTCACCAGCTACCTGGTGTTTTCCGGCGATCAGCGGGCGGCCGGTTCGGTGTTGTTCTGGTCGCTGGGCGGGCTGGGGCTGGCGCGTTGGGATAATCTGTTCATTCCGTTGGCGAGTTTCGTGCTGCTGGCCGGGTTTACGGCGCTGCGTTGGCGGGCGCTGGACGCGCTGCTGGCGGGCGAGCACACCGCCCATTCGATGGGGGTCAACGTCGCGCGCCTGCGCACCGAGACCTTTCTGTGCTGCGCACTGTCCACGGCGTTTCTCGTTTCGCTGACGGGCGTGATCGGTTTTGTCGGGCTGATGGTGCCTTATCTGGCCCGGCGCCTGGTGGGCGTGCGCCACCGCTTGTCCGTGCCGATGTGTGGCCTGCTGGGGGCGATGCTGCTGACCGGCGGCGACATGCTCAGCCGCAGCCTGATCCCCAATCAGGAGCTGCCCATCGGCATCATTACGGCGGGGCTGGGGGGCGCGTTCATCGTCTCCTTGCTGCTGCGCGCGGAACGCTGAATGGGCCATTGAAGGTCAACAGGAAGGTGAGGTGGCCCGCGTCGGCAGGCCAATCGGGCGCTCTTAGCGGGGGGCTTCGGCCCAGCCTTTGCGTTTGCTGGTTTTGCCGATGCCGGGGTTGAAGCTGTTGGTCGGATCGGCGGTGCGGTAGAACGCCTGCAGATCCGGTTTGGCGTGGTACAGGTGGCCGACGTTATGCTCCGCCGGGTACTCGGCGCCGCGCCGGTTGAGGATCTCGAGCATCTTTTCTTTCAGTGCATGGCTGTCCACGCCTTTTTTCACCACGTAGTCCTGGTGGAAGACGTGGCACATAAAGTGGCCGTAATACAGCTTATGTACCAACTGACTGTCTATTTCCGGCGGCAGCGCTTCGAACCAGTCGGTGTCGTTGCGGCGCAGGGCGATGTCCAGCGCCAGAATATCCTCCACCTTGTCGGCGTGCACCGCGTGGTAGCGCACCGCGGCGCCGGCGGCGGCGAAGCGGTGCAGGAAGGCCTTTTTGCCTTCGTCAGGCGTGCAGGCGAAGAAGGCGCCTTCGGCCTGGGCGAAATAGTCGGTCAGGTAGCGCTGGGCCTCTTCCACGCCGGGGCCGGCCATCTTCAGCAGCAGGTGGTGTTCGAAACGTTCGCGGTATTCCTTCATGCGCTTCGGCAGGTGGCTCGGCGCCAGATGGCTCAGGCCCTGCATTAGCCGATCGGTCAGGTTGTGCGGCAGCAGCGGCAGCTTGTTGAGGCTGGCGTCCATGCGGCCTTTCAGGGTGAAGAAGCGCGGCATCTGATCGGTGCCGAGTTTGTCGATCATCATGAAGGTGTCTTTGCCGTACACCTCGGCGATGTCGAAGATATCGCGGTGCATGTATTCACCGGCCACCGGCAGGTTTTCGAATTTGCTCAGCATGTGGCGGCGCAGTTCGGTCAGCACCGCGGTGTCGTTGGTGCCGATATAGAACACCTGCTCTTTGCCCTCTTTCTCGAAGGTGTCAAGCCGCACCGCGAACACTGCCAGCTTGCCGGCGCAGCCGGAAGCTTCGTACAGGCGGCGTTTGTCGGCGTTGAAGCGGGAAGGGGTGTCGGCATCGACGTCGCGCACCCGGCTGGCGTATTCGTTATCCGAGGCGCGCAGCTCACCGTATTCGACGTCCTCCGGGCGATAGTCGCCTTTTTCCAGCCGGGTGAGGATCTCTTCCGGCGTGTCGCCAAGCCGGATGCCCAGATGGTTCACCAGGTGCAGCTGGCCGTCTTCCCCTAGCTGGGCGTACAGTGCCATTTCGGTATAGGCCGGGCCGCGTTTCACCAGCGAGCCGCCGGAGTTGTTGCACACGCCGCCGATCACCGAGGCGCCGATGCAGGAAGAGCCGATCACCGAATGTGGTTCGCGGCCGTAGGGTTTGAGCAATTTCTCGAGGTGGTGCAGGGTGCTGCCGGGAAAACCGACCACCTGCTTGCCGTTGTCCAGCACCTGAATATGATCGAGGCGCAGGGTGCTGACGATGACGATATCGCGATCATAGTCGTTGCCGCTGGGGGTTGAGCCTTCGGTCAGGCCGGTATTGGCGGCCTGCATGATGACGATTTTGTCGGCGGCCACGCAGGCCTGCAGAATGCGCCACAGCTGCAGCAGGCTGGTGGGAAACACCACCGCCAGCGCCTGGCCTTCGCCGGAGCGGAAGCCCTTGCGATAACGCTCGGTGTTGCGATCGCCGGTCAACAGCTGCGGGCCGCCGACGATGTCCTTAAGCTGATTGATAAACGTCTGATTGCCTGACTGCATGCTGCCTGTCTCCCTGTCATCCCCGTCGCCTTAACCGCGGCGCCGGGGTGCCGCGCAATAAGCTAAGAGGTTATCAATTAAATAACTTATTAAGCTATCAGCTTGGTGGGCTAATGGCTTGCGGGTTTAGTAGCGCTCGGCGTAGCCGGCCTGGCGCTCTTCGTCGCGCAGCGTCAGGATTTCCACGCCGTCGGCGGTGACCGCCACGGTGTGCTCCCACTGCGCCGACAGTTTTTTGTCGCGCGTCACCACCGTCCAGCCGTCTTTCTTCTGCTTGATGCGGCGGTCGCCCTGATTGATCATCGGCTCGATGGTGAACACCATGCCTTCCTGCAGCGCCATGCCGCTGCCGGGTTGACCGTAGTGCAATACCGCCGGCTCTTCGTGCATGTCGCGGCCGATGCCGTGGCCGCAATACTCCCGCACGATGCTGTAGCCGGCCTGCTCGGCGTGCCGCTGGATGGCGTGGCCGATATCGCCCAGGGTGGCGCCCGGTTTGACCGCGCGAATGCCCTGCCACATCGATTCATAGACGTTGTTCACCAGCCGTTTGGCCAGCGGCGTCACCTGGCCGATGCAGTACATCTTGCTGGAGTCGGCGATATAGCCGCCGTTTTCCAGCGTGATATCCACGTTGACGATCATGCCGGAACGCAGGATTTTGCTGGCCGACGGCACCCCGTGGCATACCACGTCGTCCACGGAGGTGTTGAGCACATAGGGGAAATCATACTGCCCCTTGCTGGCCGGGCGCGACTTCAGCTCTTCGACGATAAACGCCTCGGCGCGGTCGTTGATCTCCATGGTGGAGATGCCTTCGACGATGACTTCATCGAGCATAGCAAACACTTTGGCCAGCAGGGCGCCGGAATGGCGCATTTTGGCAATCTCTTCCGGCGTTTTAATCACAATCTGTTTCACCCGACAATCTCCTTCAGCGTCAGCGCGTTATCTTTCATCATTTTTTTTACCAGTTGCGGGTAGGTCAGTTCCGGATGGAACTCCGCCAGCATGCCGATCTTGATCCAGTACTCGGCCTGCGCGTTGATCGAACGCGTCATGGTCAGGCTGGCGAGGCGCAGATCGTCATGCAGCGCGTCCGAAATTTTTACGATGCCCATCGGCGTCTCCATAAATGAACAATATACGAAGTGTATACGTTTTGGATGGTCGCGATGTGGCATTCTGTGGCGTAAGAAGATTCTGGCAACAACGATTGCCGCCGCCAGGCAATGCGTTTATTGTGATAAACGACTTTTTTGCCATGATTTTTCAGAAGGATTTAAGGCGTGACTAAACTACGTGTTGGGGTGATTTTTGGCGGTAAATCGGCGGAGCATGAGGTGTCTCTGCAGTCGGCCAAAAACATTGTGGATGCAATCGACAAAGAGAAGTTTGACGTCACGCTGCTGGGGATCGACAAACAGGGGCAGTGGCACATCAACGACGCCTCCAACTATCTGCTCAATGCCGAGAACCCGGCGCTGATCGCGCTGAACCGCTCGAACAAGAACGTGGCGCTGATCCCGGGCCAGGAAAAGCAGCAGCTGATCGAAGCGGGCAGCGCCGGCGCGCTGGGCCAGCTCGACGTCATCTTCCCGATCGTGCACGGCACGCTGGGGGAGGATGGCTCGCTGCAGGGGTTGCTGCGCATGGCCAATATGCCGTTCGTCGGCGCCGGGGTGCTCGGCTCGGCGGTCAGCATGGATAAAGACGTGACCAAACGCCTGCTGCGCGACGCCGGGCTGGCGGTGGCGCCGTTCGTCACCCTGACGCGCACCAACCGCGCCGGGTTCACGTTTGAGCAACTGAGCGAGCGCCTCGGCCTGCCGCTGTTCGTCAAGCCGGCCAACCAGGGCTCGTCGGTCGGGGTCAGCAAGGTGGAAAACCGCGCCGAGTTCGACGCGGCGGTGGCACTGGCCTTCAGTTTCGATCACAAGGTGCTGGTGGAGTCGGCGATCGTCGGCCGCGAGATCGAGTGTGCGGTGCTGGGCAACGACGATCCGCAGGCCAGCGTATGCGGCGAGATCGTGCTGAGCGACGCCTTCTACTCCTACGACACCAAATACATCAATGAGCAGGGCGCTCAGGTGGTGGTGCCGGCGGCGATCGCGCCGGAAGTGAGCGACCACATCCGCGAGGTGGCGCTGAAGGCGTTCCGCGCGCTGGAGTGCTTCGGGTTGGCGCGGGTGGATGTGTTCCTGACGCCGGACAACCAGGTGGTAATCAACGAAATCAACACGCTGCCGGGCTTCACCAACATCAGCATGTATCCCAAGCTGTGGGCTGCCAGCGGCGTCAGCTACCAGGCGTTGATCACGCGCCTGATCGAATTGGCGCTGGAGCGCCACCAGCAGGATCGCGCGCTGAACAGTTCGGTGTTCGATCGCTAAACGCGGCAGGGGGCGGCGGTGCCGCCCCCGTCCATCACTTCACCGTCACGTCGATATCGCCGAAATACTTCTTCGACAGCGCCGCCACCGTGCCTTGCTGTTTCACTTTGGCGATGGCGGCATCCAGTTTCTTCTTCAGCGCCTCATCCCCTTTGCGCAGGCCGAAGGCAATGCCTTCACCGAGGATTTTGTCGTCGCGCACCGCCTCGCCGACGAAGGCGAAGCCCTTGCCGTCCGGCTGCGACAGGAAGCCGCTTTGCCCCGACGGCGCCATCACCAGCGTGGCGTCGAGCCGACCGGCCGCCAGATCGAGATACACCTGATTCTGATCCTGGTAAGACACCACATCCACGCCCGCCGGCGCCCAATGGGTTTTGGCGTAGATCTCCTGAATTGAGCCTTGCAGCACGCCCACGTGTTTGCCCGCCAGCGCTTTGGCGTCCGGCAGCAGGCCGCTGTCGGCCTTGGCGATCAGGCGGTTCGGCACCTGATAGATGGCGTCGGTAAAGGCGATCGCCTGGCGCCGCTGTTCGGTCACGTTCATCGCCGAGTTGATGGCGTCGAACTTGCGCGCCTGCAGCGCCGGGATCAGGCTGTCGAACGAGGTTTCCACCCAGCTGCATTGCAACTGCGCGGCGGCGCACACCGCGTCGCCCAATTCAATGTCGAACCCTTCCAGTTTGCCGCTGGCGGATTTGGATTCGAACGGCGGATACAGCGCTTCCAGACCGAAGCGCAGGCTGTTTTCCGCCGCCAGAGAAGAGCCGGCGGCCAGCAGGCATCCGGCGGCGAACAGCGTTTTCAAAGCTTTCATAGGCAGTGCCCCTTTCCCATGGTCGGACAAAAAATTACACCTGGCTCAGGCGGCGCGCGCCTTCCAGCAGGGTCTCGTTATCTTTGGAAAAACTCAGCCGAATAAGGCCGGTATCGGTGCCGTCGCTGTAGAACGCCGACAGCGGGATCGTCGCCACCTTCGCTTCGCGGATCAAGCGCACGGCGAAATCATTGTCGCTTTCGTGACTGAAGCCGCTAAAGCGGGCCAGCATGAAGAAGCTGCCGCGGCTGGGCAGCAGCTCAAAGCGCGAATCCAGCAGGGCGCGGGCCAGCAGATCGCGCTTTTGTTGGTAAAACGCCGCCAGCCCCAGGTAGCTCTGCGGGTTGGCGAGCGCGGCGGCGAAGGCGTGCTGCATCGGCGTATCGGCGGAGAACACCATGAACTGGTGCACCTTGCGGATCTCGTCCATCAGCGCCGCCGGCGCCAGGCAGTAGCCGACGCGCCAGCCGGTGACGTGGTAGGTTTTGCCGAACGACGACACGATCACGCTGCGTTCCGCCAGCTGCGGATAGCGCGCCATGCTGTGATGAATTTCACCGTCGAACACCACGTGCTCGTAGACCTCGTCGGACAGGATCACGATGTCGGTGTCGTGGGTCAGGGCGGTCAGGCGGTCGATATCCTGCGCGTCAAACACCGCGCCGGTCGGGTTGTGCGGCGTGTTGACGATAATCATGCGCGTTTTGCCGTTGATGGCGGCGGCCACTTCGTCCCAGTCGACGCGAAAATCCTGCAGCGACAGTTTGATCGCCACCGGCGTGGCGCCCTGCAGGCGCACGATCGGCGCATAGCTGTCGAACGCCGGTTCGAAATAAATCACCTCGTCGCCGGGATGCACCAGCGCGCTGATCGCCGAGTACAGCCCTTCGCTGGCGCTGGCGATCACCGTTATTTCTTCGTCGGCGTCATAGCGCGCGCCATACAATCGTTCAGCTTTTTCCGCCAGGGCAGCACGTAACGCCGCCACGCCGCTCATCGGCGCGTATTGGTTATGACCTGCGCGCATGGCTTGCGCCGTTGCCTCGATCAGCTGCGGGTCACCGGCGAAGTTGGGCGCGCCCTGCGACAGGTTGAGGGCCTGATGTTCGGCGCTGAGTTGGCCAATGACGGTGAAGATAGTGGTGCCGACGTCCGGCAGCTTCGAGCGGGATGAGCAGGCGCTCTGCATGATGGGCTCCAGGCAAACAGGGAAGTGTTGAGCGATTAAGCATCAGCCGGCGTAGGCGGACAAGGGAAAGTTTGTCATACTTGCCATGCACTACGATCATACCTAATCGAGGCTCGCTATGCCGATATCCCTGCCGTCGCTCGACGTGTTGAAAACCTTCGTGGTGGTGGCGCAACGCCTTAACTTTACCCATGCCGCCCGGCAGTTGCACCTGACGCAGGGAGCGGTCAGCCGGCAAATCCTCGGGCTGGAACAGCGCCTGGGCTATCCGCTGTTCAGCCGCCAGGCGCGTGGTCTGGCGCTGACGCCGCAGGGCGCGCAGCTGCTGGCGCCGGTACAGCAGGCGCTGGGGCAGTTGGATGAAGCCCTGACGCGGGCCGCCGCTCCGCCGGGGGCGCTGCGCATCAAATGCCCGACCTGCGCCATGCGCTGGGTGCTGCCGCGTATCATTCGCCTGCAAAATGAACGGCCGGACATGCATATCGAGCTGACCGCCTCGGTGTCGCACGGCCTGGATTTCACTACCGAGCAGTTTGACGCCGCGGTGGTGTTCGGCCGGCCGCCGGGTAAAAAGCTGACCGCGCACTTGCTGTTCGATGAAATCCTCACGCCGGTCTGCACGCCGACGTTCCTGCCGCCGGCGGCCCGGTTGACGGACTTGACGGACAAAACCCTGCTGCACCCGACGCGCGATCGGCGCGACTGGCTGCGCTGGCTGAAGGCGGCGGGCGCCGATGCGTTGCCGTCCGGCAAGGCCCAGCATTTCGATACCCTCGATCTGGCGATGAGCGCCGCGCTGCAAGGGTTTGGCATCGCCATCGGCGATCTGTGCCTGCTGGAGGAGGATATTCAGGCGCAGCGCATCGTCACGCCGTTCCCGCTCTGCGTCAGCAGCGGCGCGGCCTATTATTTGGTCTATCCTGAACGCACGGTAGCGCCGCCGACGTTAACCGCGCTGGTCGATTTTCTGGCGGCGGAGGCCGCCGACAGCCGCGCCCGGCTGCAGAATTACCTGCCGATAACCTGTAATGCTTTGTAAACATTAGCGATGCGAATTCCCTTGGCGATGAAACAGAGTGTGGCAAACTGTTTCTTCACTCCGATTAAACTCCGCGGCGTTGGCGGCGGAAACACGCCTGAGATAAAACAAGATGAAATGGCTTTGTGTGGTGAGTATGTTGTCCGGTCTGGCCCTCAGCCCGGCTTTTGCGCAGGAAACGCCGATAACGCAGGGCATTCACGCCCAGCAGCGCGACGCCTTCGTGTCCAATTTGATGAAGCAGATGACGCTGGAAGAGAAGATTGGCCAGCTGCGGCTGATCAGCGTCGGGCCGGATAACCCGAAAGAAGCGATCCGCGAGGGGATCCGCAAAGGGCAGATCGGCGCCATCTTTAATACCGTCACCCGGCCGGATATCCGGGTGATGCAAGATCAGGCGATGCAGCTCAGCCGCCTGAAAATCCCATTGTTCTTTGCCTATGACGTGGTGCACGGCCAGCGCACCGTGTTCCCGATCAGCCTGGGGCTGGCGGCCAGCTTCGATCTGGAAGCCATTGCGCTCAGCGCCCGCGTGGCGGCGCAGGAGGCCAGCGACGACGGCCTGAACATGACCTTCGCGCCGATGGTCGATATCACCCGCGATCCGCGCTGGGGCCGGGTCTCCGAAGGCTTCGGCGAAGACACCTGGCTGGTATCGAAAATCGCCAAGGTGATGGTCGATGGTTTCCAGAACGGCGATCCGGCCAAACCCGGTTCGGTGATGGCCAGCGTCAAGCACTTTGCATTATACGGCGCCGTCGAAGGCGGCCGCGATTACAACACCGTCGACATGAGCCCGCTGCGCATGCATCAGGACTATCTGCCGCCTTACAAAGCGGCGGTGGACGCCGGCAGCGGCGGGGTGATGGTGTCGCTCAACGCGATCAACGGCGTACCGGCCACCGCCAACCCGTGGCTGCTGAAAGATCTGCTGCGCGACCAGTGGGGCTTTAAAGGCATCACCATCAGCGACCACGGCGCGATCAAAGAGCTGATTAAACACGGCGTGGCCGCCGACGCGCGCGACGCGGTGCGCCTGGCGATCACCTCCGGCGTCGACATGAGCATGAGCGACGAGTTTTACGACAAATACCTGCCGGGTCTGGTGAAAGACGGGCTGGTGTCTGAAAGCGATATCGACCGCGCCTGCCGCGACGTGCTGAACACCAAGTACGACATGGGGCTGTTCACCAATCCTTACGTGCATCTGGGGCCGGCGGGTTCCGATCCGCAGGACACCAACGCCGAAAGCCGCCTGCACCGCGCCGAAGCGCGGGTGGTGGCGCGCAAGACGATGGTGCTGCTGAAGAACGATAAGCAGACGCTGCCGCTGAGCAAGCAGGCGACCATTGCGCTGGTCGGGCCGATGGCCGACAGCCAGCGCGACGTGATGGGCAGCTGGTCGGCTGCCGGGGTGGTCAAGCAGTCGGTCACCCTGCGCGAAGGGCTGGAGCGGGCGGTGGGCGACAAGGCGCGCATTCTGTACGCCAAGGGCGCCAACGTCACGCAGGATAAAGGCATCATCGACTATCTCAACGAGTATGAGCCGGCGGTGGCGTTCGATACCCGCTCGCCGCAGCAGATGATCGACGAAGCGGTGCAGGCGGCGAACAAGGCCGACGTGGTGGTGGCGGTGGTGGGCGAATCGCAGGGCATGGCGCACGAGGCTTCCAGCCGCGCCGACATCACTATTCCGCAGAGCCAACGCGATCTGATCGCCGCGCTGAAAACCACTGGCAAGCCGCTGGTGCTGGTGCTGATGAACGGCCGCCCGCTGGCGCTGAGCTGGGAGAGCGAGCAGGCGGACGCGATGCTGGAAACCTGGTACAGCGGCACCGAGGGCGGCAACGCGGTGGCGGACGTGCTGTTCGGCGATTACAACCCGTCGGGCAAGCTGCCGATGACCTTCCCGCGCTCGGTCGGCCAGATCCCGATGTACTACAACCACCTGAACACCGGCCGGCCGTTCGGCAAGGAGAACCCGGGCAAGTACACCTCGCGCTACTTCGATTCGCCGAACGGCCCGCTGTATCCGTTTGGTTACGGCCTGAGCTACACCACCTTCAGCCTGTCGGATCTGAAGTTATCCAGCCCGACGATGGCGCGCAACGGCAAGTTAACCGCCAGCGTCACGCTGAAGAATACCGGCAAGTACGACGGCGCCACGGTGGTGCAGCTGTATCTGCAGGACGTCACCGCGTCGGTCAGCCGCCCGGTGAAAGAGCTGCGCAACTTCAAGAAAGTGACGCTGAAGGCCGGTCAGTCGCAGCAGGTTGAGCTGCCGATTAGCGAAGACGATCTGAAGTTCTACAACGCCAGCCTGAAGTGGGGGGCGGAGCCGGGCAAATTCAACGTGTTCGTCGGCCTGGATTCCGACAACGTGCAGGTGCAAAGCTTTACCCTGAAGTAACCTTTTCCCCCTCTTTCACTGCGGTGGGAGAGGGGGCATCCATCCCTTTCCGCTAACGTCACCGGAGCTTGCCTCATGAAACGCTATCTGGACTGCAGCGCCAGCGATCTGGCCGATATCGGCAAAGCCGATCTGCTCTACGCCATCCGCGCCAGCGAAGGGCGCATCTTGGTCAGCGAAACCATCGCGGTCACTCAGCCGCTGCTCAATAACGTCACCAACGCCGAACTGGCGGCCAGCCAGGGCGCCGATCTGCTGCTGTTGAACCTGTTCGACGTCGATCGTCCGCATATCGCGGGTCTGCCCGCCGACGTGCCGCCGCAGGAGGCGCTGCGCACGCTGCAGCGGCTGACCGGGCGGGTGATCGGGGTGAATCTGGAGGCTGTCGATCCGGCTTTCGCCACCGAACATAACGATTTCTGGCAGATGACGGCGGGCCGCGCCGCCACCGCCGAGAATGCGCGCAAGCTGTATCAGCTCGGCGCGCGCATGCTGGTGCTGACCGGCAACCCGAACAACGGCGTCAGCAATCAGGCGATCGCCGCCGCGCTGAAAGCGATCCGCGAGGAAGTGGGCGACGAGATGGTGCTGGTGACCGGCAAGATGCACGGCGCCGGCATCGTGCGCGAAAGCGGCAGCCAGCTGATCGGCGAGCAGGATATCGCGCTGTTCGTGGAGAACGGCGCGGACATCGTGCTGTTGCCGGCGCCGGGCACCATTCCCGGCATGTCGCAGGAGAAAGTGGCGGCGCTGATCGCCTTTGCCCAGCGGCAGGGGGCGCTGGCGATGACGGCGATCGGCACCTCGCAAGAGGGGGCCGACGTGCAGACCGTGCGGCAGATCGCGCTGATGAGCAAAATGGCCGGGGCGGATCTGCACCATATCGGCGATACCGGCTATCTGGGGTTGGCGCTGCCGGAAAACATCTTCGCCTACAGCGTGGCGATCCGCGGCGTGCGCCACACCTACAGCCGCATGGCGCGCTCGGTGAACCGCTAAGCCTGGGGTTTTTGCGCCGTGACGATGCTGAAATAGCCGAGCGACGGCAGCACCTGAGCGGGCCCGAAGCCGACGTCGCGCAGCAGGTCGCCGATTTCCTTGCCGGAGTATTGGCGGCCCTGCGTCCATCCCATCATCATCAGGCTGTACCCCGCGGCGGCAGGTGGGCCGTCGCCGTCATCGTTGTACAGCACTTCGTGGATCACGATCCTGCCCCCGGGCGGGAGGGCCGCATAGCTCTTTTGCGCCAGGAAGCGGTTCTTGTCCATCGGCCAGTCGTGGAAAATATTGGAGTACAGGTGCAGATCCGCCGCCGGGTAGGGATCGCGCCACATATCGCCGCTGTGGGTGCCGATGCGCTGACTGAGGCCGTGATCGTGCGCGTAGTCGGCGGCGAGCGGGCACACCTCCGGCAGATCGAACACGGTGCACGTGAGCGCCGGCCAGTGGGTCGCCAGACTGATGGCATGCGCGCCGGAGGCGCCGCCGATATCCAGCGCCGTGCGGCAGGCACCGAGGGGCAACAGCGTAGGCCAAACGCTGGCCGATCCCATGCTCAGGCTGTGCATGGCGTGGGTAAACAGCTGCATTCTGTCGGCGTCGAGCGTATGGGTTTCAAACAGCTCCTGCTCGCCGTACACCTGCGAGGCATTCTTTCTGATGGCGCTTTCCAGGTTTTTCAGCGTGAAAATCTCGCTGTTTTCAATCATCAAATCCCAAAAATAGCCGAAATAATGCGGGTTGTTTTTTAACAAAAAGGTTTCCGCTTCCGGCGTCAGAGAGAATGTTTCGCCGTCTCTGTCTATCAATTTCAATGCCACTAGCGCCATGACCAGTGTCCCTGCCGGGCGTCTTTCCACATTGGCCTGAGCGCATATATCGGTCAGGTTGCGGGGGCGCAATGCAATAAATTCAAAGATGCCCAGGCGGTGCGCAATAAGCGCCGCCGGATAGAGATATAAATTCATCGTGATATCGAGAATGGTTTTGTCGTCGCATTGCGGCGGCCGGACGGAATGGTTCATGTGAATCCCCTCCCACTAAGGCATGGCGCGTCTTAACAGGCTATGTTACGCCTGCGGTTTTAGCAAAGGGCGGGGGCGCGATTGACCGCAGGCCAACGCTTACGTTGTAAATAATTCCCTGGTGAGACTATTTTAAAATTGAATTGGGTGCGGTTAATGTCGAACGTAAAAACTGACGTCGGGCGGAGTAATAACCCCATCATGCATTTTTATTTTACTGGAGGTTAACTTAATCACAGTTATTAACGCGTTTGGGTTGTGTTAATCTGAGCCGCCGTTATACCGTACCGACATTCACATTATTTTTGTGAATAATTCAAAGCTAAATAATTAATTATTAAAACGAGATAACAATGAAAAAGAGCATTCTGACCGGCATGATTGCCGCGACTCTGGGCCTGTTCAATACCGCTAATGCCGAAGGGATGGACCCTGCTGCATTGAAAAACGTCTATGACATTACGCGTAATACCAGCGGGCTGATGTCTTACTGCGTCGATAAAGGTTTTCTGAAAGCGGACAGTATCGACAACGCCAAGAAAATGGTGGCCTACGTGGCCGCCATTCCCGGCGGTGTCGACACCCGCGACGGTGACAAGCGTGAAGCGATGGGCCGTGAAGGCAATGTGCTGAACGACGACGGCAAAGTGGTTGCGTTGGAAAAAGAAGCGCCACAGGGTCTGCAGACATGGTGCCAGCAGGCTGACGAAGGGATCCGCCAGGGTCTGACGTCTATCGGTCAATAAACGCCGGATGTAGCCTCCCCCTCCCTAAGGCTTCGTCTGAAGGGAATCTCCGGGCCAGGCGGCCCGGAGAATCTCACCAAAACAGCGGGGTGGTGTTTTCAGCCAGAAACGCCAGCAGCGTTTCGTTGACCGCCGCCGGATTTTCCTTGTTGCTGATATGCCCGGTGTTGGGGATCAGCACGTGTCGGCAGCCGAGAAGGTCCGCCATGCGCTGGCCTTCTGCCGGCGGGCGCGGCTTATCCTGCGCGCCGGTGATGACGATGCTGGTGGCGGTGATGTTTTCCAGCAGCGCCAGCTTGTCGGGGCGGCCGAAGATCATCCGGCCCAGCGGCACGATGCTGTCGCGCAGGCGCTCGGCGGGCAGGCTCTGCAGATGGGCCAGCAATGGCTGCGACAACGCATCGGGTACTTCGTCGGAATAAAACTGCGCGGCGATGTACTCCAGCAGCGGTGACGTGATGGCGCCGGCCTGTTCCACGGCGGCCAGCATGCCCATATAGCGCTGCCGAGCCTCCGGCGTTTCGTCGCCCAGGTAGCTGTCCAGCAGCGCCAGCACTTTCACCCGCTCCGGCGCCAGCGCCGCCAGTTCCGCGCCCCACATGCCGCCGACGGACAGGCCGACGATGCCGAACTCTGCAATATCCAAATGATCCATCAGCGCCAAATGATCGGCGGCGATATCCGACAGGCTGCTTCGCCCAGGCGGCAGCGCCGGGGAGTCGCCGTGTCCCCAGAGATCAGGCACGATCAGGCGGTAGCGTTTCGCCAGCGCCTCGAACTGCGGTGCCCACATGTTCAGATCGAACAGATAGCTGTGGCCCAGCAGCAACGGAAAGCCTGAGCCCACGTCGAGATAATGCAGGGATTTGCCCATCGTTGGCATCTTGTCGGTTCCTTATATAAAGAGAGTCCGGCTGCTTATATCACACTCATATTCAACCTGCGGTATTAATTTACCTTAAATTACTCAGGTGGGCGTGGGTTTTTTAATTTGCATTGCTAACAAGACGTCAATAAAAGGTGACGTTAAGGCTAATATTCTGGTGATGATAAGAGCCTTGGTTTATGCTGGCGCTTCTTTCAAGATGGAATAGGTAAACAGGGCGTCGCGATGAAAAGACTTTTCAGACTATTAATTATTTTGCTTGTCATTTTGCTGCTGGCGGCGGTGCTGTGGTGGTTCTTCGGGCGCGGTAATCCGAATGCGCTGTGGCAAATCGTCAGCCAACAGTGCGTGCCCAATCAGCAGCAGAACAACGATCCGGCGCCCTGTTTAAAGGTTGATTTAACCGAGGGTTATGTGCTGTTTAAGGACAGCAAAGGCCCCTATCACGATCTGGTGATGCCGACCGAAAAGGTCAGCGGCATCGAGAGCCCGATATTGCAAGCGGTGCGAACGCCACCTTATTTCGCCCAGGCCTGGAATAACCGCGAACATATATCCAGCGAGCTGGGTAAACCGTTAAAAGACGCATGGGTTTCTCTGGCGGTCAATTCGAAATATGGTCGCTCTCAGAATCAGCTGCATATTCACGTTGCCTGCTTGCGCCAGGATGTC
The DNA here is from genome assembly GCF_052168835.1 of Serratia sp. CY40230. Classification (NCBI taxonomy): domain Bacteria; kingdom Pseudomonadati; phylum Pseudomonadota; class Gammaproteobacteria; order Enterobacterales; family Yersiniaceae; genus Serratia; species Serratia sp. CY40230. Next base: position 505,286 of record NZ_JBJNLX010000002.1, on the reverse strand, counting down.
TATAACGCGCTGGGGCAGCAGGCGGAACAATTAGATCAACAGTGGCGGCCGCTGGCGGTGAAATTGGTCGGCCACCAATATCTGGCCAGAAAATTGGCGGGCACCGATTTAACCCAGGAAGATCCTTTCCGTTTACTGCAGAACTATGTGGTCGAGCAGGGCGACAGCATCGGCAATTACGGCCTGGCGCTGGCGGTCAGCCCGCAGGGCGAGATGCTGCTGTTGGCGAACCGTTTGAAGCTGACCGACCTGAACCTGGGCTCGGCCGGCGAAATTCAGGACTACCGGTGCGAGGTCGCGGGGAACTGAGTTTTTCTTATCGCTCCCCGTCGTTGGGGAGCGTATGCCGTGCGATACGAACTAACCAAATGTATTAACTCATTTTTATTTTATTCTCTCTCATCTGCTTGATCCCGTCATAACGTCCGATCTATTATTTGTTTGCACAAGCAAATAAATAATCGAGAGCCATCTGATATGTCTCAACCACGCAAACTTCCTGCTGCACTGGGCATCCATCTGGATGTCACCAACCGTCTATGGCGCACGGCGATGGACCAGTCGGTGAAAATGACCAATCTGACGCGCCCGCATTGGCTGGCGCTGAGTGCGATTGCCGATCTGGGGGATGGCTGCACGTTGAAAGACGTTTCGCAGCATTTGAACGCCGAAGTCTCGACGATGTCGCGCGCGCTGCTATTTCTGGAAAAAAACCGGCTGATCGCTCGCGATGCTCTGTCCGAAGATAAGCGCGCCAAAGGGGTGAGAATGACCGAGGCCGGGCAGGAGATGCTGGCGCAGTTGGATCATTCCAGCCAGCAAGCGAGGGAAAAACTGCTCAACGGCATTTCGGCCAACGATCTGGAGGCTTTTTACCGCGTATTGTTTGGCATCAAACATAACGCGATAGCGATGCTCGAACAGGAAAATCTGTTGCCGGACGAGTTTGCGCTGCTGGCGGAGGAGCGCGCGGGAGCGATGAAGCCGGAAGGTGAAGCGTGAACGGCCGCTGGCGGAGAGCACAACAGCTGTGCGTTATCGCGTTGGGGATCTTCTCCTGCCCGGTCTTCGCCAGCCAGAATGACCAACAGGTCATCGCACGGGGAAAATATCTGGCTACCGCCGCAGATTGCGCGGCTTGTCACCGCGGCAGCAGCCAACAGGACGCCCCCTACGTCGGCGGTTATGCCATCGCTTCGCCGATGGGCGACATCATCGCCAGCAATATCACGCCCGCCAAGGGGACCGGCATTGGCGACTACAGTGAGCAAGAGTTTCGCCGCGCGTTGACGCAGGGTATCCGGCGAGACGGTCAACCCTTGTATCCCGCCATGCCTTATACCGCTTATCAGGGGTTGAGCGATGACGATCTGCACGCACTGTATCGTTATTTTATGACCGGGGTCGCACCGGTCGATCGTGCGGTGCCTGAGACCCAACTGGCGTTCCCTTTTTCCTGGCGTTATGCGATCCACGGCTGGAACTGGCTGTTTCTGAAAAAAAGGCCCGGCGATGAAGATGAGAAAAAAGCGCGGGGTCGCTATCTGGTGGATGTTTTGGGGCATTGCTCGGCGTGTCACAGCCCGCGTAACGGGATGATGGCCGAACGCGACGATCGTTATCTGGCGGGAGGGGAGGCCGGCGGTTGGATCGCGCCGAATATCACCTCGGATCCCGTCAGCGGCATCGGCGGCTGGAGCCGGAAAGAGTTGGTGCAGTATCTGCGTACCGGGCGCAATGACAAAGCCCAGGCGGCCGGCGGCATGGCGGAGGCGGTGGAGCATAGCCTGCGTTTCCTGAGTGACGACGATCTCAACGCCATCGCCGACTGGCTTAAACAGACTCCGCCGATCGTCACCGTGCAAGGAACGAAAGCAGCCTATCAATACCAAGGGGGCGGTGAAGGCCGTGCAGCCGGGCAGGCGCTGTATGCCGCTGCCTGCGCCAGCTGCCATCGCCTGGGCGGCGAAGGCGCCTATGACGGCCATTTCCCTGCTTTGACTCACAATTCCACCGTAGGCAGCGAGCGGGTCAATAACCTGATCATGGTGATGCTGCATGGCGTGCAGCGCCAGGGAGAGACGCTGCAAACCTGGATGCCGGGATTCGCCGATAGCCTGGATGACCGACAACTGGCCGAGTTGGGCAACTATGTATTGCAGCAATTCGGCAATCCGGCAGTCAGGATAACGCCGGAGCAAGTGGCTCGGCAGCGGGCGGGCGGTGAAAAACCGCTGTTGATCGCGTCATTGCCTTATGTGTTCTGGGGCAGTGTATTGCTGGCATTGATCGTCATCGGGGCGTGGGTGAAACGTCGGATGAAGCATTGATCTAAGAGAGGATGGCATGAAGTTCAATCTGAACGGCCAGGCGGTCGAATTTAACGGCGAGCCGGATACGCCGCTGCTATGGGCGATCCGAGAACATTTTAAGTTGACCGGCACCAAGTTCGGCTGCGGTATCGGCGCCTGTGGCGCCTGTACGGTACATGTCGACGGTAAGGCAGTGCGTTCATGTTGCTATCCGCTGCAATTGGTGCGCGATCGGCAGGTGACCACCATCGAAGGGTTGTCCACCGATCGCAGTCATCCGGTGCAGCAGGCCTGGATTGCGGAGGATGTGCCGCAGTGCGGCTACTGCCAATCGGGCATGATCATGGCGGTCAGCGCACTGCTGGCGGAACATCCGAGGCCGGACGATCGGCAGATAGATACGGGTCTGACCAATCTGTGTCGCTGCGCCACCTACCATCGAATCCGCGCGGCGGTGCATCGCGCCGCCGACAAGGGAGAACCCTAAGCATGGCGATCACCCGCAGAACCTTGATTAAAGGCAGCGCTTTGGCGGTGGCCGCCATGCTGCTGCCGATATCGACGCGCAGCCTGGCGGCCGTGGTTTCGCAGGACGCGGCGCCACCGGACGGTCAGTACGAATTAAACGATTGGATCTGGATCGATAGCGGTGGCCGCATCGTCATCGGCGTGTCGCAATGCGAGGTCGGGCAGGGGATTTATACCGGCCTGGCCGAAGTGGTGGCGGCGGAGATGGATGCCGATTGGGCGCAGGTGACGGTGAAATTCGTCACCGGGCGTGATGCTTACCGTCAGGTTGCCGGGGGCGAGGCTTTCGCGCAGTTTGTCGCCGCTTCAACCTCAATGACCAAATTTTATCAGCGCACCCGGCTGGCCGGCGCACAGGCGAGAGATTTCTTTCTGCGCGCCGGCGCAAAACATTTCGCGCTTTCACCGCAGCAGTGCCGCACGGAGAAAGGCTGGGTGCTTGAGGAGGGCGGGCAGCGCAAGATCGCCTATGGCGATCTGGTGCGCTATGCCGCCGAGCTGCCGTTGGATCCGCAGCCTGCTTTAAAGAGCGAAGCGCAAGAGCAAGAGAGTCTCATCGGCAAGCCGCTGTTGCGGGTCGATACGCCGGAGAAAGTGGACGGCAGTGCGATTTACGGTATCGATATCGATCTGCCGGAGATGCTGATCGGCGTACCCTGGATGGTGCCCGACCTCAGCGGAAAGCTGGTCGCCGTGCGTAATGAACGGCAGATTCGGGCCATGCCGGGCGTGGTGGATCTGGTGCTGACCCGGCAGTGGTCGATGAACAACATGGTCGGATTGGATCACGATATGTCACTCAATACGGTGATCGTGGTGGCTGCGAGCTACTGGCAGGCCAAAAAGGCGGCGGATTTGCTGGAGGTCGACTGGCTGCCGGGCGCAGGGCAAGCGCTGACCGGCAGCGCGATTGCGGCGGAGAATCTGGCGATGCTGGACGGCGATACCTTGGTGCCGGCGGTCGATCGCGGCGAGGCGTCGGCGTTGATTCATAACGCTGAGCAGGATTCGCGCCTGCATGAGGCGCGTTACAGCGCGCCTTATGTGGCGCATGCCACCCTGGAGCCTTGCAACGCCACCAGCCATTATGAAGAGGGCCGTATCGAAACCTGGGGCCCTTTCCAGGGGCAGGACATGGTGCGCAACGTTCTGGCGAAAATGTTCGGGCTGAAGCCGACGGATGTGGTGGTGAATACGACCTACCTGGGGGGCAGCTTTGGGCGCAAATATCTGCCGGATGCCGTGATGCATGCTACCGCCGCCTCCCGGGCGGTGGGGAAACCGGTCAAAGTGATCTATCCGCGCGAGATCGACATGCGGCATGAATACTATCGTCCGGCCTGCACCAGCCATTATCGGGCGCTGTTGGATGAAAACGGCTACCCGCAGGCACTGTGGGCGCGCTATGCCGGGCAGTCGCTCTTCTGGCAGATGCGGCGCGAAACGGTACACGAGGCCGGGGGATGGGATGAAAGTATGGTGGAGTGCGTTTACAGCACGCCGTATTGCATCCCTCATCTGAAAGTGGAGGCCGGCATCGTCGAACAGCCGATTTCCCTGAGCTATCTGCGCGGCGTCGGCAGCGTCGCCAGCCTGTTCTTTTTGGAAAGCTTTATCAGCGAACTCAGCCATAAGGCCAACCTGGACGAGTACCAGTATCGGCGGCATCTGTTGCAGGACACCCCGGAAGCGTTGCGCGTACTGGACGCCACCGCGGCGGCGTCTGGTTGGCAGCATGAACCGCCGCCGGGCGTTTATCGCGGGATGTCGTGCAATATTTGGGTTGGCCGCAATAACGCTTTCACCACTTACGTCGGTTTGGTGGTTGAAATCGCCATTCAGGAGGGGCGACTGCGGGTGCTCCGCGCGATATGCGCGATTGACTGCGGCAAGGTGATAAACCCGAATCTGGTGCGCGCCAACGTAGAGGGCGGCATCGGCTTTGCGCTGACCACCTGCCTGCACAGCGAACTGCATTTTGAACGGGGCGGCGTGGTGGAAGGGAATTTCGATCGTTATCCGCTGCTCGCGATCGCCGAAATGCCCAAGGTGGAAGTGGTGGTGCTCGACAGCGCGCGTGCGCCGCAGGGATGCGGGGAAGTGTCTACTGCGGTGGTCGCTCCGGCGATGGCCAGCGCGCTGCATAAGGCCACAGGCAAAACCTATCGTACTATGCCGTTCCCGCGCCAGTTTTCATCCGTTTAACGGCCCGCCGGCGAAGTCAGCCGGCGGCTGCCGTGCGGTCAGAGTTTTTTCAGCAATGCCAGCAGCTGCGTTTCGCTTTTCTCCGCCAGCCCGTCGATGGCGAGCTTGATGATGTCGGAGCGGGTGATGCGCACGATGCCGTTGCGCGCCGCCTGCACGATCACCTCATCGATGGCTTCGATGTGGTTGTCCGTCAGGCTGACGGAAATCGCCTTATAGGTGCGCTTGCGGCCGGCCGGCTTGGCTTCCGGCGCGGGCGCCGCAACCGGCAACGTGTGTGAGGTGGCGCTGTTGATGAATTCGTCTTCCGACATGCGGTGGGTGGGGGTGCGCTTCTTCACAGGATCACCTCTTTCACCAGGCATTCGATCTCGGCCTGCGCCTTTTCGTTGTTCGCCTCATGCACGGTGATGGCTTCGCCCCAGGCGTCGCGGTAAATTTTGCGGTCGCACAGGCGGTGGCTCACCAGGGTGAACTCCGGGTATTCGCTCAGCACCTGCGCCGCTTCGTTGGCTTCATTAATGAAGATATTGGTCGGGCACATGTTCAGCACAATGTAGCCTTTGACCTTCTCGTTATACTCCTGCGCGGTGGAGAACATCTCCGACAGGTAGCCGATGGTGTCGAGATCCATCTGCGAAGGGCGCAGCGGCGAGAGGAACAGATCGGCGGCCAGCAGGCCGGAGCGCAGTTCGGCGCTGTCGCGGCCCGCGGTGTCGACGATCACGTAGTCGTAATGGCGATCGAGCTCCAGCAGCGTTTCCTTGATTTTGCCCGACGCGGCCACCACCGGAATGTGCGGCAACCCCTCGACGTTCTGACGGTCGTTGTACCAGGTCATGATCGATTTCTGGTCGTCGGCATCGACGATGATCGCCGTCTTGCCTTGCTTAAGAATCAGATACCCGGCGATATTCACCGCTTTCGTCGACTTGCCGACACCGCCTTTTTGCGAGCCAATCAGAACAATCATGCTGCCATCTCTCAAGTTATTAAGCAGGTAACTTATTAAGTTAATGTGCTTATTAGGTTGATAATCAAACAGGTTAACAAGAACAACTCGCGAACAATATGCACCAACTGCGGCGGCTTGCCAAGCCAGTATGTCGTTAACTGTGCAGCTTATTTTGCGCTGGATGGCCCGGATGGGTAAGTAGGAATTCTCTGGGAAGTGGCGATGCGGAGGGGGGTTTTATTAATTTAACAGCTTAATAAGTTAGTGACTCATTAAGCTGTTGTCGACATTATTTCTTCATCATCGCCTTCAGGTTGGCGAACGGGTTGTGGGTGGCGACGCCGATATCTTTTTGCGCATCTTCACCGGCCACCACCGTCGAACCGTATTGATCGGCCTCGGTGTATTTCGAGTGTTCGTGGTCGTGGCAATACAGGCACAGCATTTCCCAGTTGCTGCCGTCTTCCGGGTTGTTGCTGTGATCGTGATCGATATGGTGCACCGTCAGCTCGCGCAGGTTGGAATAAACGAATTCGCGTGAGCAGCGCCCGCATACCCAGGGGAACAGTTTCAGCGCTTTTTCGCGGTAGCCGGTTTCCAGCTTCGCATAGTTTTTGGGGATATAGGCCATGGTGGTCGTCCGTCGGGAATCAATATGCGGCCAATAATACCACAGTGCGTGCGGCTACAACGTGCGGCTCATCACCGTGACGGTTTCACCGGCGACCTGGCGTTGCTCCAGAGGGCGCCAGCCGAGTTTCTGATACAGCGTCTGCTGGTCGGGCGTATACAGATACAGTTCGCTGATGCCCTGGGTTCGGCCGTGCTCGATGCAGCGTGCGATCAGGTTGCGGGCAATGCCTTGGCCGCGGTGCTGCGGGTGGGTAAAGACTTCGCTCAGCCAGTATTGGCGCTCCGGTTTATCTGTCAATTCATACCGCGTCAAACTGGCGGTGCCGACGATCTGTTGCTGCGGCGACAGCGCCAGCAACACGACGCCTTGGCTCTCGGGCGCACAGCGTTCAGCCAGCCGCCGGCTGATGGCGTCGCGGTTGCTCCACTGCGCAAAGGCGCCCCATTCCTGATGCAGTAATTCGGCCAGTTCGTCAATGCGCTGACGATGTGCAAGCAGCGGTTCGATATGCATGGTTTGCCCGTTTTTATTGTCCGTAAGAGAAGCCACTATAGCCGGGGCGATCGGTTAATGAAACGTCTCCACCGCCCAGTCGATGAACGCCCGCAGCTTGCCGCTGAGGTGGCGATTGGACGGGTAGACCACGTACATCTGCTCCGGCGGCGGCTGCCAGTCGTGCAGCAGGCTGACCAGCTCGCCGCGCTCGAGGTGTGGCTGCGCCATAAACCGATAAATCTGGATGATGCCTAATCCGGCCAGGCTCGCCGCCAGCAGCGCGTTGCCTTCATTGATGCTGACCGGGTAGCGCTGCTGGATGGCGATCTCTTTGCCGCGCTCGACATAGCGTTGCGGATGGATGCGGTCGTTGACCGGATGGCGGTAGTGCACCATCGGAAAGCCCTGTTCCAGATCGCACGGGTGGCGCGGGGTGCCGTGGCGCGCCAGATAGGCCGGGGTGGCGCAGCTGACCCAGTCCAGATCGAAAAGACGCCGGGCGATCAGGCTGGAGTCGGCCAATGGGCCGCTGCGGATCACGCAGTCGGCGCTGTCGCTGATCAGATCGATAACGCGATCGCCGATGCTGAGATCGATTTGGATTTGCGGGTAGCGTTCCAAAAAGCCGGGCAGCGCCGGCAACAGCAGTTGGCGAGCGGTGCCGCTGCCGGTGTCGATGCGCAGCACGCCCTGCGGAGAACTTTGCGACTCGGTCAGGCAGCCCTCCATCTGCTCCAAATCCGCCAGCCATTTCACCGTATTTTGGTAATAGCATTCGCCTTCGCGGGTGACCGACACGCTGCGAGTGGTGCGCTGAAACAGCTTGGTCTGCAGGTGATCCTCCAGGTTTTGGATCAGCTTGGTGACCGTCGCTTTCGGCATGCCCAGCGAATCGGCGGCGCGGGTAAAGCCGCCGGTTTCCACCACGCGGTTAAATACCCGGATAGCGAGCAAATGATGGTCCATAGGGTTCTCAACGCCATGCCCCGGCGGTGACCGGGGCATGTTTCTGCAGATAGATAATGATTAACACTGTTTAGCGCCAATCGCGCCGGAGCGCAAGCTGAGGCCGAACACCAGCGTGGCGGAGAGGATCAGCGCGCCGCCGAACAGCATGGCGCTGCTGACGCCCTGCCAGTCCACCACCTCGCCGCCCAGCAGCGCGCCGGAGGCCAGCGCGATCTGGATGACGCACACCAACAGCGCCTGGCCGGCTTCCGGCGCCTGCGGCACCGCGGCGAACATCCAGTTGGTGGCGCACACCGGGACGGCGCCAAAGGCCAGCCCCCACACCAGCACCATCAGCGTGGCGCCGGCGAGGCCGCTGAGCAGCGGCGAAACGATCAAAATGCCCGCCAGCATGGCAGCGATCAGAATAAAGGTGGCGCGCAGGCTGTATTCCCCCAGACGCTCGCCGAGGAAAGTGCCCAGCAGGCCGATGGCGCCATAGGCCAACAGCTGCAGCGAGATCGCCGACGGGCTGAGCACGAACACCTGCTGCAGCAGGGGCCGCAGATAGGTGTAGGCGGCGAAGTGGCCGATGAACAACAGCACGATGGCGATCAGGCCGATGCGCGCCATCGGCAGGCGCAGCGGCAGTACCAGATCGCGCGGTGTGACCGGCCGGGACGGTGGCACCGAGGTCAGCAAACGCAGCTGCGCCAACAGTACGCCGACCGCCAGCGCCGCACCGCCGAAGAAGGCGGCGCGCCAGCCAAACAGATCGCCGATCAGCGCCCCGGCCGGCACGCCGCACACCGCGCCGACCGAGATGCCGCTGAGGATCAGCGCAGTGGCGCGGCCCTGGCTGGCTTCCGGCACCAGATGGCGGCCGTAGTTGGCGGCGAACGACCAGAAGCCGCCGACGCAGATGCCCAGCAGCACGCGGCCCAGCAGCATCATCGGGAAGTTGACGGCCAGCGCCGCCACCAGGTTGGACACCATCAGCAGCAGCGACAACCCCAGCATCAGCAGGCGTCTGTCCAGCCGGCCGGAAGCCAGGCTCAATACCGGTGCGGCCACCGCCGCCACGATGCCGGGCATGGTGACCATCAGCCCGGCGGTGCCAGTGCTGACACCGAGCGTAGGGGCGATGTTGGTCAGCAGGCCGATCGGCAGAAACTCGGTGGTGACCATGACAAAACAGGCGACCGTCAGCGAGAAGATCGCCGGCCACGGGGATGATGCAGGGTTATCTTTATTATTCAGCATAATGCCGCTCGTCTCAGGTGAATGCGCAGGCCGCGCGCGGGGCGCGGTGTGACCGAAGTCACAATCTACGGCAGGTGCAAGTCGCGGATAAATCCATCTGCGGTGGTTACACTGTTTCTGAGGGGGAACAATCGCGGCAGTGAGTTAAAGCGCGGCTTGCGCCGCGCCGAGGGGAAAGGAATAAAACGGCATAAGGTTATGACCGAATGCCGCGCGGCGCTTACAGCCCCGGCGCTTTCCACAGCGAGGTGGTCAGGCCGTTGTCCACCAGCGTCAACTGATCGGCGTAGATCCGCCGCCAGGTTTCTTTCTGCTCCTGATACAGCGCGTGGTGGATCATGTCCGGCTGATGCTCGCGCTCCCAGCGCACCAGGCGCTCGCCGGTTTCGGCCAGCGATGCGTACAGCCCGGCGCCGACGCCGGCGGCGATCGCGCAGCCCAGCGCGGTGGCCTCTTTCACCACCGGCACCCGCACCGTCAGCCCGGTGACGTCGCTGAGGATCTGGCTCCACAGCTTGCCCTTGGCCCCGCCGCCGGCGAACACCAGCGAACGGGCCTGCACGCCGGAGAAGGCGGCGATCTGTTCCAGATTGCAGGCGGAGACGATGGCGGCATTCTCCTCCAGCGCACGGAACAGCGTCTGTTTGTTGCAGCGCTCCGGGTCGATCGACATGTTGATGAACGACGGCGCTGCGTGATACCAGGTTTTGAAATGCATGGCGTCGGAGAAAATCGGCATCACGCCGTAGGCGCCCGGCGGCACTCTGGCCGCCATCTCTTCCAGCAGGCTGTAGGCGTCGACCCCCAGCCGCTCCGCCAGCAGTTTTTCTTCCGCGCAGAAGGCGTCGCGGAACCAGCGCATGGTCAGGCCGGTAAAGAAGCTGATGGATTCCGCCTGCGCCATGCCGGGAATGACGTGGGGGTTGATGCGGATGTTCATCTCCGGATCGATGGCCGGCTCCGGCAGGTTGACGATTTGCTGCCAGAAGGTGCCGCCGAGCACCGCCGTCTGCCCGGCGCGCACGATGCCGAGCCCCAGGCTGCCGAGCTGCACGTCGCCGCCGCCCATCACCACCGGGGTGCCGCGCAGCAGCCCGCTCTCCTGCGCCGCCTGTTCTGTGACGCGCCCCAGCATGCTGCCGGTCTCTTTCACCGGCGACAGAATATCGGCGCGCAGGCCGGCCATGTCGAGCAACGCCGGCCGCCAGTCGCGGCTGGTCAGATCCAGCATGCCGGTAGTGCCGGCGTTGGAAGGATCGACCGCCAGTTCGCCGCTCAGCATGTTGGCCAGCCAGTCGCTGATCATGGTCAGCGTCGCCGCCTGGCGGTAGATGTCCGGCCGATGGTGCGCCAGCCACAGCAGGCGCGGCATGGCGCTCAGCGCCAGCGTCTGGCCGGAGTGCTGGTACACCTCGCGTTCGAAGCCGTGGTTGTGCAGCTCTTTCAGCTCGCTGACTTCGTGGCTGGCGCGTGCGTCGACGTTGGCGCAGGCCCAGATCGGCACGCCGTTGCGGTCGTACAGCACGATGCCTTCACGCATCGAGCAGCAGGCCACCGCGCGGATCGCCTGAGCGCTCAATCCTGCACGTTGCATCGCCTGGCGGATGCACTGGCAGGCCAGCTGCCAGTTGCGGCTGAGGTCAAACTCCATCGAGCCGGGCACGCCCGGCACCGCGAGGTGTTGCCACTCCGCCTGGCCGTGCGCGATCTGGTTACCTGCCAGATCGAAGATCACCGCGCGAATGCTGCCCGTTCCTGCGTCCAGCGCCATCAAGTAGTTATCCATAGCCTATGCTCTCAGGGGGAGGAATGTTAACTATAGATGCCGCCGCCTTACCCCGCCGGGGGAGGAGTGGGCGTCGCCGACGCGATTTGTGAGCCAGGCGGCAAAATTGCCGTTGCGGCAGGGCAATCGACGGGAATAAACCTATGGTTGGAAAGCGCCATGTTACGGCGCGCCGTTTAAACAAGGAGTTGCCATGCACGTCACATTGGTTGAGATCAACGTTAAACAAGACAAAATCGACGAATTTATCGATGTTTTCCGCGCCAATCACCTGGGCGCGATCGAAGAGCCGGGCAACCTGCGCTTCGATGTGCTGCAGGATGAACAGATCCCGACGCGGTTTTACATCTACGAAGCCTATCGCGACGAGCAGGCGGTGGCGGCGCACAAGCAGACCCCGCACTACCTGCAGTGCGTGGAGAAGCTGGAAGCGCTGATGACCGGCCCGCGCAAGAAGACCACCTTTATCGGCCTGATGCCTGAATAATCGCCGGCGTTTGCCGGTGTCCATGCGCCCGGTTTGGTTGTAACCTGCAAGGCAAAGCGAATTTTCAATGGGATAAGCGGGGCGAGGATGACATTGCGCGATCGGCTGTTGGCGCTGTTGGTGGTGGTGATCTGGGGCGTGAATTTCGTCGTGATCAAGTTCGGTTTACAGGGTATGCCGCCGTTTCTGCTGGCCGGGATGCGTTTTTTACTGGTGGCGTTGCCGGCGATCTTCTTTATCCCGCGCCCGACTATTCCGTGGAAATGGCTGCTGCTGTACGGCATGACCATGAGCTTCGCGCAGTTCGCGTTTTTGTTCGTCGCCATCAAGGTGGGCATGCCGGCGGGGCTGGCCTCGCTGGTGCTGCAGGCGCAGGTGTTCTTCACCCTGCTGTTGGGCGTTGTGCTGATGGGAGAAAAGCTGCGGATCAACCATTTCGTCGGCATCGCTATCGCCAGCGGCGGCATGCTGGTGCTGGCGCAGGCCAGCCTGCATAAGCCGGGCAGCGGCGCGGTCCCTCTGGCGGGCCTGCTGTTGACGCTGGCGGCGGCGTTTTCCTGGGCGCTGGGCAACCTGACCAACAAGAAGATCCTGGCCGGTTTCCCGCAGCGTAATATCTTATCGCTGGTGGTGTGGAGCGCGCCGATCCCGGTCGTGCCGTTCCTGGCCTGCAGCTGGCTGTTCGACGGCCCTGAGGTAGTGCTGAGCAGCCTGAGCCATGTGCAGGTTGGCACCTGGCTGGCGGTGGCCTATCTGGCGTTCGCCGCCACGCTGTTCGGTTATTCGGTGTGGGGCAGCCTGCTGGGGCGCTATGAAACCTGGCGCGTTGCGCCGCTGACGCTGCTGGTGCCGCTGGTCGGGCTGTTCGCCGCCTGGCTGCTGCTGGACGAAGCGTTGTCGCCGGCGCAGTTCGGCGGCGCATTGCTGGTGCTGGCCGGCATGGCGGTCAACACCTTCGGGCTGCCGCGCCGCCGGGCCGTCGCCGTGCGCTAAACCGAATAGGGTAATTCTGTTCAATACGCTGTCGGCGGCGGTCGGCATTCTGGCGCCTGTGAATATTTTCTCAGGTGTCCATCATGAATATCTACCTTTCCATGGCCGCGTTTGCGCTGGCGGCCTCCATCACTCCCGGCCCGGTCAACATCGTCGCATTGAGCGCCGGGGCGCAATTCGGCTTTGGCGCAACCCAGCGCCATGTGTTCGGCGCCACGCTGGGGTTTACCCTGTTGCTGGTGCTGCTGGGATTGGGCATGCACCAACTGCTGATCCTGTGGCCGGGGCTGACCCGCTTGATCCAGTGGGCCGGCGTGGCCTTTCTGCTGTTTATGGCCTATCGGCTGGCGTTTGACGACGGCAGACTGGGCAACGGCGCGGCGCAGGCGCCTTCCTGTTGGTACGGCGCGCTGATGCAATGGCTGAATCCCAAGGCATGGCTGGCGTCGGTGGCCAGCCTCGGCGCCTTTGTCGGCGACGGTGACATTCGGCTGCTGTGGCAGTTCGCCGGGCTCTACTTCGTGATTTGCTATGCCTCGGTAGCCTGCTGGGCCTATGTCGGCTCGATGCTGCGCGGCCTGCTCAGGCAGGCGCGCAACGTACAGCGCTTTAATCGCGCGATGGCGGCGTTGCTGGCGGCCAGCGCTTGCTATCTGTTGGCGGAGGGTTTTTGATACTGGCCGGGCGTGGCGGCCAACAGCTGTTTGAAGGTGCGCTGAAAGTGCGCCTGATCGGCAAAGCCGCTTTCGCTGGCGGCCGCAGCGATCGGCAGGCCGCTTTTCAAGAGCCGATGGCCGTGCTGTACGCGGCGGTTGACCAGATAGGCGTGCGGCGTCATGCCGTAACGCTGGCGGAAGGCGCGGATCAGGTAAGAAGGGGACAGCGCGGCGGCGCGGCAAATGTCTTCCAGCGTCAGTGCCTGGGTGCAGTGCGCGTCGATGAATGCCGCCGCCGCTTCCAGTCGGGTATGCGGCGGCGTCTCCGGCTGGCGGACATCGCCCAGCCCGAGCTGCAGGGCGCTGAAATACTCCACCATGGCGATCTGTTTTTCCAGCGCGCTGCACAGCGGATCCGTCAGCAGCGCATAAAGCCGGTTCAGCCCGTGGAACAGCGCCGGATCGCGGCTGAGCGGCTGGCTGAACGGAACAAAACGGTCGCCCTCGCCGCCGAGCAGCTCCTGCTGCAGCGCGCCGAGCCAGGCGAGATCGAGATAGAACATGACGTACGACCAACGGCGATCGGCGATGGGGTTGCAGGCGTGCGCCTGCTGCGGGTTGATGACAACCAGATCGCCGGCGCTGACCTGCATGCGCCGCTCGCCGTTGACATAGGTACTGACGCCGCCGGTGATGGCGCCGATGGAAAAGAATTCGTGGCTGTGCAGGCTGTAACATACCTGGCGGCCATCCGCGATAGCGCGGGCTTCGACGAACGGCAACTGCGGATCGCGCCAGAACTGCGGCGTTTTTTCACTCATACGCTTTCCTTTTCACTGCGGCGGCATCACAGTGTTATAGCCTGAAAGCGACGAGTGGGGGAATGGCGGATGATGATTTTTAACGTGTTCGGCCGTCTGCTGGGCGTGAAGCGCATCGGGGACGAATGGCGGCTGTTCCGCGTGACGCTGCCGGAGCGCAAATATGCTCCCAGCTACGATATCGTGCTGCCGGCGGATCTGCGCGAAGAGGAGATCGCCGGCTATCTGGGGGATATTTATCACGAGGCCGCGACGCCGCAGCGGCCGGAGGTGTTTCGCGTCGAATAGCGCGGCCGTTACTCTTCCGTATTGCGCGCCATGAGGCGGCGCTGGTGTTCCTCGCTGGCGGCCTGGATCTCTTCCAGCACCGAGCCGACGTCGGCGCGCTTCTGGATTTCGTTGAACCGGCCGCTGAGGGCGCTGTCCGGCGTCAGGTTGCCTTCCTGATACAGTGCCCAAATCTCTTTGGCGTATTGGCTGTCGCGCAGTTCCGGCGCGAACTGGCCGTAATATTCGGCCAGATTGCCGATATCGCGCTCGAACATGCTTTTGGCGTGGTTGTTGGCGGCGGCGTCCACCACCTGCGGCAGATCGATGATCACCGGTCCGTCTTTATCCATCAGCACGTTGAATTCCGACAGGTCGCCGTGCACCAGCCCGGCGCACAGCATGCGCACCGCGTAGTTCATCATCAGGGCGTGATCGGCGCGCGCCTGTTCCGGCGTCAGGATGACATCGCTCAGGCGCGGCGCCACCAGGCCTTCTTCGTCGGTGATCAGCTCCATCAGCAGCACGCCGTCCAGGCAGATATCCGGCTGCGGCACCCGCACCCCGGCCTTGGCCAGCTGATACAGCGCGTCCACTTCGGTGTTTTGCCAGGCTTCTTCCTGCTGCTGGCGGCCGAATTTGGAGCCTTTGCTCATGGCGCGTGCGTCGCGGCTGTTGCGCACCTTGCGCCCTTCCTGATAGTGGACGGCCTGCTTGAAGTTGCGCTTCTCGGCCTCTTTGTACACTTTGGCGCAGCGGATCTCATCGCCGCAGCGCACGATAAACACGTCGGCTTCTTTGCCGCTTTTCAACCGGCGGATGACGTCGTCGATTAACCCGTCATCCACCAGCGGCTGGAGTCGTTTTGGAATTTTCATGCAGCCTTGTACCCTATTTAGGCTCCGGTGTGAATGGCTTGCGCAGTTGATAGCGTAAGTTAGACCCGAAAGGCAAACATTAGTTTTGCCGCCGCGTCATCATTACGCGGCGGCGGGCGATCAGAGGCTGGCGGCCGGCACCCAGACGCTGACGCTGCCGGCGTTAACCGGGAAATGGGCGCTGCCCTGGTCGTCGGCGGTGATTTCCTCCGGGCGGTTGCCGAGGAAATCGCGCCAGGCGGTGTGCGCGAGATCGGCGCCGAGCGTAACCGTCTTGCCGCTCTCGCCGCCGTTGGTCAGCACCACCACGCAGCCGGGAGCCTCGGCAGTGCCGGCGCGGCTGAAGGCCACGCAGTGGCTGTCGTCGAAGTAGTCGGTTTGCGGGCCGTTGGCGAAGCGCTGGCGCGCGGCGATCAGCTTCTCCAGCTCCGGGATCGCCGGCATGTCGATCTGGTATTCACCGCCGTCGCGCCCCTTGTCGCGGTAGCTGGCGCCATACAGGTCGGGGTAAAACACGCAGGGCACGCCCTGTTCGCGCAGCAGGATCAGCGCGTAGGCCAGCGGTTTGAACCAGGGTTCCACCGGCGCTTCCAGCGATTGCAGCGGCTGGGTATCGTGGTTGGCGACCAGCGTCACCGCGTGGGCCGGATCGGCGGCGGTTAGGGTATCGGTGAAGATCTGCGCCATGTCGAAGCCGTCGCCTTGCTTCGACGCCTGATGAAACTTCAGGTGCAGCGCCACGTCGAACAGCATCACCTTGCCGTCCACCAACTCGATGTATTGTTGCAGCGCGCTGAGATCGTGCGACCAGTATTCGGCAACGATAAACAGGTCGCGTTGCGCGCTGCCGCGCACGTGATCCGCCCACTCTTTGAAGAACCAGGCGGGAATGTGTTTGGCGGCGTCGAGGCGGAAGCCGTCGCACGGCAAGGTTTCCAACAGCCAGCGCGCCCAGTATTTGAGCTCCTCCGTCACGGCGGTATTGCGGAACTCCACGTCGGCGCCCATCAGATAGTCGTAGTTGCCTTTCTCGTCGTCGACCTGATCGTTCCAACCGTCGTCGCCATAGTCGTTGGCGATTTTGAACACCCCTTTGTCGTCCGGCTGCTCAACATAGTCGACGCCGCTGAAGCATTTGTAATCCCAGATAAATTCGGAATGCACGCCCTGGCGGCCGGGGAAGGTGAAGCGGGTGTAGGCCAGCGCGTCGAAGCCCTGATCGTCAATGTCGTTGCGGTTGTTGGCGTCCACCTTGAACACGTGCACCCGTTCTTTCTCGTCCGCGCCGAGCTTGTGGTTGAACACCACATCGTAAAGCACGCCCACGCCGTGTTCACGCAGCGTATTGGCGGCATGTTCCAGCGCCGCCTTGTCGCCGTATTTGGTCGCCACGCTGCCTTTCTGGTCAAACTCGCCCAGATCGAACAGATCGTAAGTATCGTAGCCGACGGAGTAGCCGCCGGAAGCGCCCTTGCAGGCGGGCGGCAGCCACAGATCGGTGATGCCCAGTTCGGCCAGGTGCGGGGCGCGCTCGGCGGCCTCCTGCCACAGTTTGCCGCCGTCGGGGTAGTACCAGTGGAAGAATTGCAGCAGGGTGGTTTTTTTCGTCATGAGCCAGCGTCCCGGTTAGCCAGAAGGAAAGGAGCAGTTAAAGCATGGGCTACTTTTGGCAAAAGGGACAAGTTTGGCATAGGCGGCCTGAGAAGGCCGCCCGAGAGACTGCTTAACGCTGGCTGGCGTAATGAGGCGAGCGCGGGCCATAAAGAATGGCGCCGTTCTGACCTGTTGCCGACAGGAGGCGAGTGTTGGCGATGGCGCCAATGTCGAACCCTTTGTCGCTGATGGTATCGGCGATTTGTGAAATCGCGGCGCTGATCACCATGCCCAGCAGGCCACCGGAATTGTTGTTGCCTTCGTTGCTGGATGCGGTGGCGGTGCCGGCCCACAGCTGTTTGCCGTTGCGCAGGTCAACCAGGCGAGCGGCTACGGTAACGCGAGTTTCGCTGCTGATCACCATGTAGCTGGTACCGTATTGCGTGACATCCAGGTACAGCACGGTGTCGGCGCCGAAAATCTGGTGCAGTTTTTTCGGACTGACGGCGCGGATGTCGTTGGCGTTGGTCAGACCGTTTTGCAGGAAGGTTTCCTCCACTACAGCGACCGGCAGCACATAGTAACCGGCCTCGGCCAGCGGTAAGGTTGCACTGGCGAGCACGCTGTGGCTGGCTTTGACGTCCGGCGACTGATTAACCGGCGGCAAGACCAGGATCGACTTCGGCTTGCTCTCATGGAATGCCGCATAGTCATAAGGCGTTTGCTTGGCACAGCCGCTCAGCAACAGGATGGCGGCAACGCTGAGGAAAGAGAGTACACGTTTCATTTAAAGCTCCCCTTATCCTTGGCCATCAGGAAATTCATAAACGGAGCTGATTCCGGGAACAGCGTTTTTTCCGTGTTGAATTCACTCATGGCTTGTCCGTCGTTGCCGGTTTTGCTGTACAGCAGCCCCAGTTGCGCATGCAGCCCCGGCGGTACGGCTTTATCCTTGGCGCGGGATTCCTCGACGATCTCTTTCAGCGTGGCGATCTGCTGCTCAGGGCTTTGCCCCTCCTGCTGGTAGTATTGATAGAGAGAGGTTTGGTAGCCATCCCAATTGTAAAGCGTTTTCGGCGCGGCGCAGCCGGCCAGCAGGGTCGCTGCAAACAGCGCCCCGCCCATTTTTTTAGTTATCATCTTTCTGCTTCTAGTCCGTTAGTTAGCAGGGCGCCATGCGCCGTTTTCGATACCGGTGACCAGGTTATTGACGGCTTCACGCACGGCCAGATCCAGCACCTTGCCGTTAAGGGTGGAGTCGTAGCTGGCGGTGCCCCCGAAACCGATGATTTCGCGATTGGACAGTTCGTATTCACCGGCACCCTGAGAGGAAAAGACAACTTCTGAGGTCTGTACGTTTACGACGTTCAGATTGACTTTGGCGTAAGCGACTTGTGATTTACCACGGCCCAAAATCCCCCACAGCTGATGATCGCCGACTTCTTTACGGCCGAATTCGGTGACATCGCCGGTAATCACATAATTGGCGCCTTTCAGCGTTTGTGCCTTCCCTTTGATACCGGCTTCAGTTTTCAGCTCTTCCATATTGGCGCGATCCAGCACGTTGAAACGGCCAGTCTGCTGCAAATGCGTGATCAGGATAGTCTTGGACTGATTGCCCAGCCGATCGACGCCATCGGAGAAGATGCCGTTCATGTAGCTGGAGCGGTTGTCGAATTTGCCGACGGCGATAGGGCTGCGTGGGCCCTGATAAGTGGTGTTGTAGGAAGCCACTTTCGGCACTTCCAAAGTGCGAGAAGATTCGGTCGCGCAGCCCGCCAGCAAAGTGACGGAAAGGGCGACGGAACAGACGGCGAGTGATTTTTTCATTGGCGTGCAATCTCTCCATGAGCATAAAACAGCGCGGGAGCAACCCGCGCCCGACGTTGATATAACGAGCGTTGTCGTCGTTATAGAAACGCCGCGATCCTGCCATGAATATGTAACAAATTACAACAAGATATCGGCGTTAATGCCGCTATTAACATCGTTGTAACCTATTGGAATTAAATGGATTAGTATCGATTCTCTCTCTTTCCTGCAAGTTTTTTTCACGGTTGTACGTTTTTTAACTGGTTTATGGTTTTTTTAATCTTAAATATATGGATGTTTATTCTGAAATTTTTCAATTAATAAGTTTTATATATTGGATGATATTACATTTTGCATCAGCTCATCTGTTATGTCGGGGTTCATGGCGGCTTGATGATCCGGTAAGGTAGTGAAAATTAGGTAACACTATCAACCAAATGTCATTTTTCATCGGTAGCGAATCGGGGATATCAATTGTGAACATCAGGGATTTCAGAGCATTGGCGCGCAGTTTGGTCAGAGAATTCGGCATGTTGAACAAGCAGAGCAACGGCTCGCGCTTTTCGCCGCTGCAGATCCATCTGATGATCGAAGTCAGCGAGCAGCCGCTGGGCGTCACCGAGCTGGCGGCCCGGCTTTGCATCGACAAGGCCAGCGCCAGCCGGGCGCTGCGCAGCCTGGTGGCCGCCGGCGTGATAGAAACGGTGGATCATCCTGATGACAAGCGGCACAACCTGCATCGGCTGAGTAAACAGGGCGGCAAGACGCTGGCCGGCATTGAGAGCGACGCCGACGGTTTTATGCAGGCGGCGCTGGCGCAGTTGGACGACGATGAGCTGGCGAGCACCACCGCAGCGATGAAAAAGATGACCGCGGCGCTGCGCAGCGCGCGCAAACAGCGCGACGCCAATCTGCGGGTGCGGCCGATCGCCGAGCGCGACGATGCGGTAATGGCGGCGATCATTCGCGATGTGTTTCGCGAGTACGGCATGGACAAAATGGAAGGGGTCAGTCTGCACGATCCGGATCTCGATCGGCTGACCGGTCTGTATCGCGACAACGGCGGCCACTACTGGGTGCTGGAGCGGGACGGACAGGTGGTGGGGGGCGTCGGCATGGCGCCGCTGGCCGGCGAAGAGCCCGGCTATTGCGAGCTGCAAAAACTGTTTTTCAAACCCGGCGCGCGCGGGTTGGGCATGGCGCGCCATATGGTGGTGCAGGCGCTGAAGGCGGCGCGGGCGGCAGGGTATCGCTACTGCTACCTGGAAACCACCGAACAGTTGAAAGAGGCGATCGGGTTGTACTATGCGCTGGGGTTCACGCTGTTGACGGAACGGCGCGGCAATACCGGCCACCACGGCTGCAACGTATGCATGCTGAAAAATCTCCAGAGCGACGATATGTGAGCGGTTTCAAGGTTAGCGCCCGCGCCTTGTGTCACCCTGTTAACCGTTTGATAACAATCACAACGTTTTATCAGGGAGGAAACTATGTTGGGGGATCCGATGGCGCTGCCCGCGCTGGTCACGCTGGTGGTCATCGTGCTATGGGCCAGCGCCCGCTTGCCGGAGTATGTGGTCGCGCTGCTGTTCTTTGCGGCGGTGATGGTCTTGCAGCTGGCGCCCGCCGCGGTGACCTTTTCCGGTTTCGCGTCTTCCGCATTCTGGCTGGTGCTCAGCGGTTTCGTGCTGGGCTCCGCCATCCGCAGCACCGGTTTGGCGGATCGCCTGGCCAACCGGCTCTTGCCGCATCTGGCCGGTTCCTGGCCCCGGCTGGTGGGTGGCGTGGTGGCGATAAGCTACGCGCTGGCGTTTGTCATGCCTTCCAATATGGGGCGCATTACGCTGCTGATGCCGATCGTTATGGCGTTGGCCAATCGCGCCGGTCTGGCGGAAGGCTCGCGCGGCCGCATCGGTTTGGCGCTGGCGGTGGGGTTCGGCACCTTCCAGCTCTCTGCCAGCATCCTGCCGGCCAACGTGCCCAATCTGGTGATGAGCGGCGCGGCGGAAAGCGCCTATGGCAGCCACTTCGCTTATCTTTCTTACCTGCTGTTGCACGCCCCGGTGCTCGGGATCGCCAAAGGCGCGCTGCTGACGCTGTGCATCTGCGGCCTGTTCCGTGCGCGGCCGCAGCCGGTGGCGGCCGAGGCGGCGCAAACCCCGCTCAGCACCGCCGAATGGCGGCTGATCGCGCTGTTGGGCGCCACGGTGTTGCTGTGGATGACCGACAGCTGGCACGGCATCGCTCCCGCCTGGGTGGGGTTGGCGGCGGCGTGTTTCTGCCTGTTGCCGCGTATCGGGTTTCTCAACGGCGAGCAGTTCGCCGTCGGGGTTAACGTGCGCACCTGTATCTACGTGGCGGGGATCCTGGGGCTGACCGCATTGGTCAGCCACTCGGGGCTCGGCGATCGGTTGGGCGGTGCGCTGCTGGCGATGATGCCGGATCTGCATGACAAACCGTTCGCTGCGTTCGGTTCGCTGGTGGGGATCACCGCGTTGCTGAATTTCGTGGTGACCGCCAATGGCGTACCGGCGCTGTTTACCCCGCTGGCGGAGGCGCTGTCGGCGGGCAGCGGTTTACCGCTGCTGACGGTGCTGATGACCCAGGTGATCGGTTACGCCACGCCGCTGCTGCCGTATCAGGCTGCGCCGATCGTGGTGGCGATGGGGATGGGCAAAGTGCCGGCGCGCGAGGGGCTGAAGCTGTGCCTGCTGTTGGCCGCGCTCAGCTTTGCGCTGCTGGTGCCGTTGGATTATCTGTGGTTCAGACTGCTGGGGTGGATCCCGTAAACAGCCCTGCGCCGCCGGCAAAACAATCTTCGTCCAGCGTCAGAGTGGCGATTTTATGCACCGGTCCGCGCATGCTGACCTGAAAATCGCCGCTGAAGGCGATCTGCAGCTCGCCGCCCGGCATCCGCACGCTAACCCGATCGCCGACTCGTCCCAACTTGCGCATCACGCTGGCGGCGGCGCAGCTGCTGCTGCCGGAGGCGAGGGTAAAACCGGCGCCGCGCTCCCAGATGCCGATGCGCAGCGTCTGGCGATCGACCACTTCCACCAGTTGTACATTGGTGCGTTTCGGGAACAGCGGATGGCGTTCAATCTGCGGTCCGAGCCGATGCACCTGCGCCAGATCCAGTTTTTCCACCGGCACCACGCAGTGCGGGTTGCCCATCGACACCAGCGAAACGCTTAACGTCTCCTCCCTCAGGGGCAGCGGATAGTTCAGCGCCTCCGGCAGATCGATCAACGCCGGCAGCGCCGCCGGGCTGAAATTGGCGCGCCCCATTTCCACCGTTATCTGATGCGCGTCTTGCGCCACCTGGCAGCGCACGTCGCCGCCGGCGGTGTGCACCAAAAACGGCTGATGCCCCACGCGGCCGCTGTCAAACAGATAGCGCGCGTAGATGCGCAGGCCGTTGCCGCTCTTCTCCGCTTCGGAACCGTCCGGGTTGATGATGCGCAGGGTGGGATTGATGGCGTCGCCGCTGTCGATCAGCAGGCCGTCGGAACCGATGCCGTAATGCGGGTGGCACAGCAGGCGGATCTGTTCATGGCTCAGCCGATCGGCGACCGAACGGTGGCATACCAGGTAGTCGTTGCCCAGACCGTGATATTTGTGGAACAGCAGGGGAGTCATGGCGTTGCTCGGCTCAGCGGAAAAAGGTCGCTACAGCTTACAACAGAACGTTGGCGTTAAAGCAAACAAAAGGCGGCCTGAGCCGCCCTTTTGCACGATTGCCGATCCGGCCATTAATTGTAGATGATCGCGGTGCCGTGCAGTTTATTGTCACCGGTGGTGGCGATGATCTGGAAGGATTTTGCGCCCGCCGCATCGGCTTTGGCCGCCAGTTTGTTTTCCAGGCTGCTCAGGTCGGACGCGCCGCTGACGGTGACGACGCCGGCTTTTTGCAGATCGGCGGGTTGTGCGTTAACCAGTTCGGCGGCGAAGCTGCCGAAGGAGACGGAAGCCAGTGCGATGGCGGCGATGGTCATTTTCAGGTTTTTCATGGTCTTATTTCCTATCTTTGTTCTTTACGATGTTTGTTTTGTAAGGTCGTTAAATTAATTAACGATCGATAATTTAATGTTAGATGCCGGTTTGACGGATTGCAAGTATTTTTTTAATGCTCGTTAATTAATTTTTTTTGACGCCCTGGCGTCGGGAGCAAAACTTATCGCGATCCGCTGGTTTAATTCATTGTTATTGATAGATTTCTGCGGTGCCGTGCAGCTGGTTGTTACCGCCGGCGCCGATGATACGGAAGGATTTTGCACCGGCCTGATCGGCTTTGGCGGCCAGGCTGCTTTCCAGCGAGGTCAGATCGGATGCGCCGCTGACGGTAATGACGCCCACTTTCTGCTGGTCAGCCGGTTGGTTCTGGACCAAATCAGCGGCGAAGCTGCCGAAGGAAATGCTGGCCAGAGTGAGGGCTGCTAAGGTTAATTTTAAGTTTTTCATAATGTTAATTCCTTTCCGATAACGGTGAATAGAGGGGTTTAATCCGCTTCGCTAAATTATCTTAACGATCGATAACTAAATGCTAATCGGTTCTCGACGAGGGCGCAATATTTTTTTATAATGATCGTTAAGTTATTTGTGCTAACCCTGCTGTGGAGCGGGACAGGAGAGAATGATGAGCATCAATGAAGAGGTCTGCGGCAAAAAGAGCCGTGGCAGGCCGAAACAATTTGATCGCGACCGGGCGCTGGAAAGCGCGCTCGATCTGTTCTGGCGGCACGGCTATGAAGCCACCTCGCTGGCCGATCTGGTGGAAGTGACCGGCGCCAAAGCGCCAACGCTGTATGCGGAATTCGGCAACAAGGAAGGGATGTTCCGCGCGGCGGTGGAACGCTATCTGCAAAAATACACCACCTGCACCAACCAACTGTTGGAACAGGCGTTGCCGGTAGCCGAGATCGTCGAGGCCTACGTGCGTTCTTCCGTCGAAGTGTTTACCGATCCCGATACGCCGTCAGGTTGTTTTATGGTGTGCGCCTCCGCCGCGCTGTCGTCCGCGTCCGACGACGTCGCCCAGATGCTGCGCAAAAAACATCATGCCCAGGAAGCGGCGCTGAAAGCCTGTTTCGATCGTAAGGTGCAGCAGGGTGAACTGCTGGCGAAGACCGACACCGCGCTGCTGGCGAAATACGTCATTTGCACCATTGAAGGCATGTCGGTGCAGGCGCGCGAAGGGGCAAGCCGCAGCGATCTGCTGCGGTTGCTGGAGGCGCTGATGCTGGTGTGGCCGCGTCTCAGCCAGATTGGCAATAAGGTGTAGAAACAGGCCCGGTTTTCACCGGGCCGTATACAACGTCACTGATTGACCGGGATCACCGCGCCCTGGTACTTCTCGCGGATAAAGTCTTGAATCGGCTTGGAGTGCAGCACTTTCACCAGCGCCACGATCTCCGGCTTGTTCACGTCGGCTTTGTGCACGGTGATGATGTTGGCGTACGGGTTGTTTTCGCCGCTTTCGACCGCGATCGGATCCTTGGTCGGATTCAGCCCGGCGTCGATGGCGTAGTTGGCGTTGATCACCACCGCGTCGCCTTCGTTGTTGTTATACATCTGCGGCAGCAGGGCGCCCTCAACGTTGGCCTGGAACTTCAGGTGTTTCGGGTTTTCCACCACGTCGGTGATGCGCGCGTCCACTTTGCTCACCCCCGGCTTCAGCTTGATCACGCCTTCCCGTTCAAAAATAGACAGGATGCGGCCTTCTTCCGCCACCGCGTCGCGCATGATGATTTTGCCGTTTTCCGGCAGATCTTTCAGGCTCTTGTACTTCTTCGAGTAGATGCCGATAGGCTCAATATGGATCGCACCGGCGCTGACGAAGTCGTAGCTCTTGTCGTCGGCGTGGTCTTTCAGCACCGAGTTCAGGTAAGGCACGTGCTGGAAATAGTTGGCGTCAATGTCATGGCTGGCCAGCGCAGTGTTCGGCAGGATGTAGTCCTGGAAGCGCTTGATCTGCAGATCGATGCCTTCCTTCGCCAGTATCGGTTTAGCCTGTTCGAGGATCTCGGCGTGCGGCACGTTGGAGGCGCCGACCACCAGCTTGGTCGCCGCGGCGGCGCCAAAAGAAGCCAGAGTGGCGACGGAGGCGAAAGCCAACATCAGTAAGTGCTTTTTCATCATCGTTTTCCTTGGTTAATTAACGTTTATCGAGCGTTCTTGTCAGGGTGTCGCCAATGAACTGAATGACGAAAACGATCAGCAGGATCGTCAGCGTCGCCACCAGCGTCACGTCACTGTGGTTGCGTTGGAAGCCTTCCAGATAGGCCAGGTTGCCCAGGCCGCCGGCGCCGATCACCCCGGCCATCGCGGTGTAGCTCACCAGCGCGATCAGGGTGACGGTGATGCCGGAAACCAGCGCTGGCGAGCTTTCCGGCAGCAGTACGCGGAAAATCAGGGTGCGGTTTTTGGCGCCCATCGAGCGCGCCGCTTCGATCACTCCTTTGTCGACCTCGCGCAGCGCGATCTCCACCAGCCGGGCATAGAACGGCGCCGCGCCGACGATCAGCGCCGGCAGGGCCGCATCTGCGCCGAGAATGGTGCCGATAAGCGACTTGGTGAACGGGATCAGCAGCACGATCAGAATGATGAACGGAATGGAGCGGAAGACGTTGACCAACACGGAGATCAGCGAGTAGACCGCCCGGTTCTGCAACAGCTGGCCCTTCGAGGTTAAAAACAGCAGCACGCCGAGCACGATGCCCAGCACCAGCGTGGCCAAACCGGCGATGCCGGTCATGTACAGCGTTTCCCAGGTGGCGTCCCACAGTTGGTCCAGACGCAGGTGGGGGAACAGGGATTCAATCATGTTGGATAACCTCGACGGCGATGTTTCTTTCGTTCAGCAACTTGAGCATGTCGGCGACTTGTTGTTCGTTGCCTTCGGCGTGGATGTACAGTTCGCCGAACGAACCGTTGAGGGTGTGGCTGATCTTGCCGTGCAGAATGTTGATGGTCAGGGCGTAGCGCCGGATCACTTCAGAGATCACCGCCTGATGGGTTTGCACGCCGACGAAGGTCAACTTGAAAATCGCCCCCGGCAGGTGGGCGGTGAGCTGCGGGTTGAAGCTCTCTTCGGTGTCCGCATACTGCGACACCTGTTTGACGAACTGCCGGGTGATCGGCTGCTGCGGCCGGGTGAACACGTCGAGCACCGGGCCTTCTTCGACGATGCGGCCGTTTTCCATCACCGCCACGCGGTGGCAGATTTTGCGCACCACGTGCATCTCGTGGGTGATCAGCACGATGGTCAATTTCAGCTGACGGTTGATGTCCAACAGCAGGTCGAGAATGGCGTCGGTGGTCTGCGGATCGAGCGCCGAGGTGGCCTCGTCGCACAGCAGCACGCTCGGGTTATTGGCCAGCGCGCGGGCGATGCCGACGCGCTGCTTTTGGCCGCCGCTGAGCTGCGACGGGTAGGCGTTTTCGCGCCCCTGCAGGCCGACCAGCGCGATCAGTTCCGCCACGCGCGGCGCAATCTGCGCCTTGGGCACGCCGGCGATCTGCATGGAAAACGCGATGTTCTGGCTGACGGTGCGCGACCACAGCAGATTGAAGTGCTGAAACACCATGCTGATTTTCAGCCGCGCCTGGCGCAGATGGCTGCCTTTGGCGCGGGCGATATCGAAGCCGCCGACGTCGATGCGGCCGCTGGTGGGCGTTTCCAGGCCGTTGAGCAGGCGGATGAGGGTGCTTTTGCCGGCGCCGCTGTAGCCGATGATGCCGTAAATTTGCCCGGCCTCTACCGCCAGGCTGACGTTGTCTACCGCTACGACGCGGCCCTGTGTGCTGTCAAAAGTTTTGCAAACGTTCGAAAGAACGATCATAGCGAAGCGGATCCTTATCGATACATCACAGCATTCCGTCCAGAGCGCGGTGCGCCGGACAGAGATCGTTCGGCTTTTCGGCTGACGGAACCTCTGTTGCGGGTGAATACCGGGCAATCCTACCGAGGGTTGATAGTGACAGGAAGAATGTAAAATCTATTACTTATTCTGATTTGATATATAAGGCGGCGGGGGAGGCGGGGGAAGAAAACCGGCCGCAGGGCGGCCGGCGAGATTGATGACAAACCTTATACCCTTGCCGGGTTGGCAGAGAGCACCGAATAAAAAACAAGGAAAATCAATTTATTGATTTTCGGCTGATCACCACAAAGAGGGGAAAAACCACGCTTTTTCCCCTCTTTGTCAATAGACTGACCGGCCGCAGGGCGGCCGGCGGAAGGCTAGCGTTTGTCCAGCTTCATGTGCAGCAGCGGGAACGGGTTGCCCTGGCCGTCGAGCGGCGAGCGGCCGGTGATGACAAACCCGTAGTGGCGGTAGAAGCCGCTGGCCTGCGGATTTTGCTCGTTCACGTCCAGCTGCAGCTCATCGTGCAGCGTTTCCGCGTGGGTCAACAGCGCTTTGCCCACGCCTTGGCCGCGCTGAGCGGCGTCGATAAACAGCATCTCCACCTTGTTGCCGTTCAGGCCGATAAAGCCGCAGGGATGCCCCGGTCGGTCCTCGGCCACCCAAACGTTGACCGCCGGCAGGTAGTCGTTCAGCACCAGCGGGAACAGCTGCGCGATGTTGTCTTCGGTTAAAAAATGGTGGGTGGCGCGCACCGAACGCAGCCAGATATCTGCCAATTGCGCGTTGTCTTCCGCCGCGCGTGCTCTGATGGTAATCATCGAACTCTCTGCTATCTAAGTTGAAGGAAAAGAAACTAGATAGAGGTTTTGTGGGGTTAGTGCCGAATTAACGTGGGTTAACGCCCTGCAAAGCGCCTCTGCAGTGGATCGAATAGGCCCGCCTTCTCGCAAGCGGTATAACAACTGTAATTCAGCAAGTTAATGCTTTCAACCGCCGCAGGGCGCAATGAGGCGTTCGTCGCGTGATACACTGGCCGCTGAACCAGCAAGAGGGCGGCAGGATGGAAGCGGTACGCGCAGCGATAGAAAAACAGGTGCTCAGCCTGACCGGGCTGGCGCTCGGCGGCGTCGATTTTGAGAACCCGCCGGGCGATCCGGGCTTGTTCGGTCCGCAGTCTGTCATCTGGCAGGTACATCGCGACTTCACCCCGATGCTGTGCGGCGGCGTCAGCGCCTTGCTGCTGCAAATGCTGCACCCGCTGGCGCTGGCCGGAGTGTGGGATCACTCCAATTTTCGCGAAGATATGATCGGCCGCCTGCGCCGCACCAGCCAGTTCGTGTCGGTCACCACCTTCGGCCCGACCGCCGAGGCGCAGCGGCTGATCGCCAAAGTCAAAGCCATCCATCTGCGGGTGACCGGCGTCGGCAGCGACGGCACGCCTTATGCCGCCAGCGATCCGGCGCTGCTGACCTGGGTGCACGTGGCGGAGAGCAGCCGTTTTCTGGCCAGCCACCTGCGCTACCGCAACCCGCACCTTTCCCGCGATTTGCAGGATCAATACTATCGTGAAGCGGCGCGCGTGGCCGCCGCGCTGGGGGCGACGGCAATTCCTCAGTCCTGCGCGGAGGTCGAAGAATACCTGCAGGCGATGCGGCCGCAGCTGGTGTGCGATGAACGCACGCAAGAGGTGGCGCGCATTCTGCTGAAGGCGCCGGCGCCGAGCGCATTGGCGCGCCCCCTCGGCGGGGTGGTGATGCAGGCGGGCATCGATCTGTTACCCGATTGGGCGCAGCGGCAGTTCGGTTTTCATCCGGGCGCGCTGCGGCGGCGGCTGGTGCGAACGGGCGCCGCCGGTTTGGGCAAGGTGCTGGGCGCGTCGATGCGCAACGGTTCCTATCAGCGTGCGGTGCGGCGCATCACTCAGCCGTCATGAGCCGCAGCCGCTATAATTAGCCTTTGTTTATCTTCGTTTACGGCCGTTTTTGAGACTTTTACGGGTGATCCGGCCAGTAATGCGTTTTACACTTGGGGCAAAGCCACAGTCCATTTTTGGCGCGCAGCCGATTCTGCCGCGCCCTGACCCTATTGAGGTGATATGAACGAGTCATACGTACTTGCTGAAGTCAGCAATGAGAACCAGACGCTGGTCGCGGTGGTTCAGCAAGATCACCGGGCAGCCTATTTTTACATCTATCCCGCCGAAGCCTACAGCGATCGCTATCAGGTGCGCGCCTGCTGGCTGCGCAACCTGGCCGCCGCGCCGCTGCAGGAGGATCGCGCTGCGCTGGAACAAGGGCAGCCGCCGATGCTGGCGGCGGAGTATTGCCGCAACCTGGAAGGGGAAGCGCCGCTGAACCCGGAAGGGCTGATGGTGGTGTGGAGCGAAAGCGACGACGGCGCGGCCCTGTGGTATTACGGCCAACTGTTGGCGGTGATCCCCGGCTGGAGCCTGTATATCGACCATTCGGTGTGCTATTCCGCCAGCTGCATCAAGGAGAGCCCGTTGGCCTATCCGCTCGGTTCGGCCTCGACCAACACCCAATATGCGCAGGCGGAGAGCACCCGCCAGTTTTGGCGCAGCTGGCAGCGTGAAGAGGGCAATCCGTGGCCGAAGATGCAGCGCGATTTTCAGGCGCGCTATGAGCCGCATTTCGGCCCCTCGGTAAAATACTACGCCATCGATCAGGGCAAGTGGCCGCCGATGGCCATCACCCAGCACGAACGCGACGGCATCTATTACTTCCTCACCATGGGGGTCAGCATCCGGCCGATGCCGTGGGTGGAGATCCTGTTCAACGACGAGGCTTCGCGCTATCGCCGCATGGAGATGGCGATCGCCATCGACAGCCAATACATGACCGAAGACAACGCGGTGCAGATGGCCAGCGCGCTGGCCGGTTTCGCTCATGCGCCGTGGGCGCGGCTGACCTGGATCGGCGAAGGGCATACGCTGGAGTCCGACGTGGCGCCGCTGGGCTATGAGGGCTATATTTTATCGTCGTCCTTCTACCCGCATCACGCGCACCTGGCTCTGCCGCAGCAGTATGGCGATCCGGTTAACCTGTTCTGGGCCAGCCCGGTGTTTACCGCCGAGCGCCAATTGGCGCACGCCACGCCGAATGGCGGGCACGATCTGGTGCACAGGCTGCGCGAGCAGGGCGTCGACCATATTTTCCGCCCGCGCCAGCCGGTGTGCTGACGCGCTTATCTTTTCTTCAGGAGCCGCCATGACCACCGCGCTGTTGATTATCGATGTGCAGGAAGGGTTGTTTACGCCGCCGCCGGCGGATGCCGCGGGCACCGTTGCGCGCATCAATCAGCTGAGCGAGCGCGCCCGCCGGGTCGGTGCGCCGGTTGTCGTCATTCAGCACCATACGCCGGACGATGAGTTGCCGCACGGCAGCGCCGCCTGGCAAGTGCTCGCGGCGCTGACGGTGGCGCCGGGCGACCATCGGGTGGAGAAAACCACGCCGGACTCGTTCCTGCGCACCTCGCTCGGCGCGTTACTGATCGCCAACGGCGTATCGCAGCTGGTGGTTTGCGGCTACTCCACGCCGTTTTGCATCGATACCACGGTGCGCAGCGCGGCGGCGCGCGGCTATCCGGTGACGCTGGCGGCGGATGCGCATACCTGCCACGACAAATCCTATGCCGATGGCCTGCTGATCCGCACCCACCATAACGAGACGCTGTCGAACATCGACAGCTTCGGCGTGCCGATCCGCGCAGTGCCCGCGGCGGACATCGTGTTCTGAGAACGGAAAACGGGGGCCAACGCCCCCGTTCGTTATTTCAGGCCCGCCCGCCGCGCCGCCACCTTGGCCAGCGCCGCCCAGTCCAGATCCGCATCCCCCTGCGCCATCGCGTCGAGGAAGTTGTCTTTCAGCACCCCGGCGAACGGCATCGGCGTATGGCTGTCGGCGCCGGCGGCCAGCGCCAGCCTGACGTCCTTCAGCCCCAGCGCCAGCCGGAATCCGGCGGGTGAATACTTCTCGGCGGCGATCAGCGCGCCATAGCCCTGATAGGCCGGGGCGGCGAAGACGGTGCTGCTCAGCATCTGCAGGTAGTCGGCGCCGGACACGCCGTAGTTGCGTACCAGCGCACTGCCTTCCGCCATCGCTTCAATGGCGCTGGCCAAGGTAAAGTTGGTGGCGATTTTGACCACGTTAGCCTGCGCCGGATCGGCACCGAAGTGCCAGGTTTTCTGGCCAAGGGCATCGAACAGCGGCTGCGCTTGCTTCAGCCGCTCGCTATCGCCGGCCGCCAGAATATTCAGCTTGCCGGCGGCCGCCACGTCGACCCGCCCCAGCACCGGCGCGGCGAGATAGCCGATGCCGTGTTCCGCATGCAGCGTTGTCAGGCGTTTGGCGAGTTCGACCGAGATGGTCGCCATATTGATATGCAGCGCGCCCGGTTTCATCCGCTGCAGCAATCCGCTGTCCACCACCACCTGTTGCGTGGCGGCATCGTCGGCCAGCATGGTGATCAGCACGTCGGCATCGGCCAACTGTTCCGGCCGTTCGGCCTGCCGCGCGCCGGCGCTCACCAGCGGCTGCGCCGCCTGCGGCGAGCGGTTCCATACCGTTAAGGCGAAGCCCGCCTGCAACAGGTTGGCCGCCATGGCGCTGCCCATCCCACCCAGTCCGGCAAATCCGATCTTCATCATGCGCTCCTTTTTCAGGTTGAAGGTTTTACCCTAGCGCGCCAGGCCAGGAACGCAAATGCCGGAGTGTAACGTCGTCTTACGCACCGGCGGCGGGTTATTGACGCGCTGCCGCAGCGGGTATACCTTGATACCATGAATATATCGATGCACTCCACCCACAATCAGTCATGGTGGCGCCTCTTCTGAGGCGGCACGAGTATTCACATCTCTTTTTAATGCCGCCGGTTTGGCGGCATTATTTTTTGTGGCGTTGATCCGGCGGTCTACAGACCTTCAGGAGCACTGTCATGAGCTACACCATTCTTACCGGCGATCGCGCCACCGGCCCACTGCATTTAGGCCACTTCGTCGGCTCGCTGCGCCAGCGCGTGGAACTGCAGCACCAGCATAACCAAACGGTGATGGTGGCGGATCTGCAGGGCCTGACCGATAACGGCAGCAACCCGCAAAAAATCAGCGCCAACGTGCTCAACGTGGTGGCCGACTATCTGGCGGTGGGCATCGATCCGCACAAGACCACCATTTGCCTGCAGTCGGCGCTGCCGGCGTTGGCCGAGCTGACGATGTACTACCTCAATCTGGTCAGCGTGGCGCGGCTGGAACGCAACCCGACGGTGAAAAACGAAATCGCCGAGAAGGATTTCGCCCGCAGCCTGCCGGCCGGTTTTCTGATCTATCCGGTCAGCCAGGCGGCGGACATCACCGCCTTCGGCGCCACCCACGTGCCGGTCGGCGAGGATCAGCTGCCGATGCTGGAGCAAACCAACGAGATCGTGCGGCGCTTCAACCACATCGTCGGCCAACCGGTGCTGACGGAGTGCCAGCCGCTGTTAAGCAACGTCGGGCGTCTGCCGGGGCTGGACGGGCAGGGCAAGATGTCGAAATCGCGCGGCAACGCCATTCAGCTTGGCGCCGGCGCCGACGAGGTGCATAAGGCGGTGATGAGCATGTTCACCGATCCCGGCCATCTCAACGTCAGCGATCCCGGCCGGGTGGAGGGCAACATGGTATTCACCTATCTGGACGCCTTCTGCGAAGACGCCGCGCTGGTGGCGGAGCTGAAGGCGCACTACAGGCGCGGCGGGTTGGGGGACGTGAAAATCAAACGGCTGCTGGAGGATTGCCTGCAGAGCCTGCTCGAACCGATCCGCACCCGCCGCGCCGAATTCATCGCCGATAAAGGCGAGCTGACGCGCATCCTGCAGCACGGCACCCGCCGCGCGCATCAGGTCAGCCAGCAGACGCTGCAGCAGGTCAAGGCGGCGCTGGGGCTGGACTTCTTTAGCCTGGAATGATGCGCACGCCGGGGCGGCACGCGTCACGCCCCGGCCATAAAACCATCATCCCACTGTCATAAACTTATCCGTTAATAGGTGCCCATAATGATTAGCCACTGAAACCAGAGAAATCATATGGCTCAGGCACTGTTAAAATTGGCGCAGCACGAGTTCCCAGGGCAGCATGCCGCCGCATCCCGCAAAGTGTTATCGGTAAAGGGGCTCGGCAAGGCCTACAAAGCGCAGCAGCGCGTGCTGGATGACATCAATTTCGATCTGCACGCCGGCGAGTTCGTGGCGGTGATCGGCCGTTCCGGCGCGGGCAAGTCCACGCTGTTGCACACCCTCAACGGCACCATTCCTTCCAGCTGCGGCGAGATGCTGCACTTCGAAGACGATGGCGTGGCGCAGGATATCGCCCAGCTTGCCGGTCGCCAGATGCGCCAGTGGCGCGCGCGCTGCGGCATGATCTTCCAGGACTTCTGCCTGGTGCCGCGGCTGGACGTGATGACCAACGTGCTGCTGGGGCGCCTGAGCCACACCTCCACCCTGAAATCCTTCTTCAAACTGTTCGATGACGCCGACCGCGCTCGCGCCATCGAGCTGTTGCAGTGGCTCAACATGCTGCCGCACGCGCTGCAGCGCGCCGAGCACCTCTCCGGTGGCCAGATGCAGCGCGTCGCCATCTGTCGCGCGCTGATGCAAAACCCGCAAATCCTGCTGGCCGATGAGCCGGTGGCGTCGCTCGATCCGAAAAACACCCGCCGCATCATGGACGCGCTGCAGAAAATCAGCGAAGACGGCATCGCGGTGATGGTGAACCTGCACTCGGTCGAACTGGTGAAAGAGTATTGCTCGCGGGTGATCGGCATCGCCCACGGGAAGATCGTGTTTGACGGGCATCCTTCGCAACTGAACGAACGGATCCTGCACCAGCTGTATGGCGAGGAAGCCAATCAGATCCATTGAAGCACTTTTGACCTTTACCCTATACACACAAGGCACACCTAATGAAAAAAGTATTGAGTCTGACCACCCTGATGGCCGGCGCGATGATGGTCTTTAATGCTGCCGCAGCGGATGCGCCGAAAGAGCTGAACCTGGGCATTCTCGGCGGCCAGAACGCCACCCAGCAGATCGGTGATAACCAGTGCGTGAAGCAGTTCCTGGATAAAGAGCTGAACGTCGATACCAAGCTGCGCAACTCGTCCGACTATTCCGGCGTGATCCAGGGCCTGCTGGGCGGCAAGATTGACCTGGTGCTGAGCATGTCGCCGTCGTCGTTCGCCTCGGTCTACATCAAGGATCCGAAAGCGGTGGACATCGTCGGCATCGCGGTCGACGACGTCGACCAGTCGCGCGGCTACCACTCGGTGGTGGTGGTGAAGGCCGGCAGCCCATACCAGAAACTGGAAGACCTGAAGGGCAAAGCCATCGGCTTCGCCGATCCGGATTCCACCTCCGGCTTCCTGATCCCGAACCAGGCGTTTAAAAAGCTGTTCGGCGGCACGGTCGACAACAAATACAACAACACCTTCTCCAGCGTCACCTTCTCCGGCGGCCACGAGCAGGACATCCTCGGCGTGCTGAACGGCCAGTTCGAAGGCGCGGTGACCTGGGCGTCGATGATCGGCGATTACAACACCGGCTACACCAGCGGCGCGTTCACCCGCATGATCCGCATGGATCACCCGGACCTGATGAAACAGATCCGCATCATCTGGCAGTCGCCGCTGATCCCGAACGGCCCGATCCTGGTGAGCAACTCGCTGCCGGCCGACTTCAAGGCCAAAGTGGTCACCGCCATCAAGAAGCTGGATAAAGACGATCACGCGTGCTTTATCAAAGCGATGGGCGGCAAACAGCACATCGGCGACACCACCCTGGCGG
Source organism: Serratia sp. CY40230 (assembly GCF_052168835.1). Classification (NCBI taxonomy): domain Bacteria; kingdom Pseudomonadati; phylum Pseudomonadota; class Gammaproteobacteria; order Enterobacterales; family Yersiniaceae; genus Serratia; species Serratia sp. CY40230. The sequence goes on along the minus strand of NZ_JBJNLX010000002.1, from coordinate 470,952 downwards.
AATACCAGACCATCATCGATATGAAGCGCGAGCTGACCAAAGGTGACCGTTGATTCCCGGCTGCCTCGGCCGCCCGAATGAAGGGGTTCAGCATGCTGAACCCCTTGTTCCATAACGATGGAAGACCTGTTTTGAATACCGATTTCGCACACTATTACCAACGGATCCGCAGCAAGCAAAAGCGCGAAGCGCTGCTGTGGTCGCTCGGGCTGGTGGTGCTGTACCTGGGCGCCGGCAACCTCGCCGAGTTCAACCTGCACACCGTCTGGGTGTCTATTCCGCACTTCTTCGACTATCTGGCCGAAACCGTTCCGACGCTGCACTGGCACCTGCTGTTCGCTGACGGGCGCACCGAAGGCTCGCTGGCCTATTGGGGCTATCGCCTGAACATCCAACTGCCGCTGATCTGGGAGACCCTGCAGCTGGCGCTGGCGGCGACCATTTTTTCGGTGCTGGTGGCGACCGTGCTGGCGTTTCTGGCGGCCGGCAACACCTATACCCCGGCCTCGGTGCGGCTGGCAATCCGCACGCTGGTGGCGTTTCTGCGCACCATGCCGGAGCTGGCGTGGGCGGTGATGTTCGTGATGGCGTTCGGCATCGGCGCCATTCCCGGCTTCCTGGCGTTGGCGCTGCACACCATCGGCAGCCTGACCAAGCTGTTCTACGAATCGATCGAAACCGCCTCCAACAAACCGGTGCGCGGGCTGGCGGCCTGCGGCGCCACGCCGCTGCAGCGCATGCGCTTTGGCCTGTGGCCGCAGGTGAAGCCGGTGTTTCTCTCCTACAGCTTCATGCGGCTGGAGATCAACTTTCGCCAGTCGACCATTTTGGGGCTGGTGGGGGCGGGCGGCATCGGCCAGGAGCTGATGACCAACATTAAACTCGACCGCTACGATCAGGTCAGCATGACGCTGCTGCTGATCATCGTGGTGGTTTCCGTGCTCGACTACGTGTCGGGCGAGCTGCGCAAGCGCGTGGTGGAGGGGGAAAAATGATAGCGGGCACTCCGGCATCGGCGGAAACGCTGCGCCAGTTGAAACAGCAGCATCCGGCGATCTTCGCGCAGCAGGGGCGCTACCTGCGCACCGTCGGCCTGATCGCCTTGGCGATCGTGCTGTACTACGTGTTCTTCTTCCTGGTCTTCGGCATTAGCTGGCCGCAGTTTATCAACGGCTGCCAGCAGCTGGGGCGCTATTTCCTGCGCATGTTCGTCTGGCATGACTTCGCCAACTGGCCGTTCATGTACTACTTCCAGCAGATTGGCATCACCATCGCCATCGTGTTCGCCGGCACCATCACCGCGTCGCTGATCGCGCTGCCGCTGTCGTTCTTCGCCGCGCGCAACGTGATGTCGACGCCGTTGCTGCGGCCGATCTCCGTGCTGGTGCGCCGCTTGCTCGACGTGCTGCGCGGTATCGATATGGCGATCTGGGGGCTGATCTTCGTGCGCGCCGTCGGCATGGGGCCGCTGGCCGGGGTGTTGGCTATCGTGATGCAGGACGTCGGGCTGCTGGGCAAACTGTACGCCGAAGGGCACGAGGCGGTGGACAAGTCCCCGAGCCGCGGCCTGACGGCGGTGGGCGCCAACGGGTTGCAGAAGCACCGCTACGGCATCTTCACCCAGTCGTTCCCCACCTTCCTGGCGCTCAGCCTGTACCAGATCGAATCCAACACCCGCTCTGCGGCGGTGCTGGGCTTCGTCGGCGCCGGCGGCATCGGCCTGGTGTACGCGGAGAACATGCGGCTGTGGAACTGGGACGTGGTGATGTTCATCACCCTGATCCTGGTGGTGGTGGTGATGATCATGGACAAGGTCTCGTCGCTGCTGCGCAACAAGTACATCATCGGCGAAGACATCCCGCTGTATCAGCAAAAAAGCCAAATCGATTGAGAAACCCCTTGCCGATCCCTATACTGCCGCACATTCAAGGTGTGTGGCAGTCATTTCGTTTCGCAATGTGCGCACGTCCCCGTTAGACAAATAAGGCAATGCAATCCCATGATGAACAACGACGTGCTGCGCAGCGTGCGCTATATGCTGAGCATTAACAACGCCAAAATGGTCGAGATTATCAAACTGGACGATTTCGAGGTGGCGGTGTCGGCGATGGACGCTTACGTGATCAAAGAAGGCGAGCCGGGCTACGAGAAGTGCCCGGACGAAGTGATGGCGCACTTCCTCAATGGCCTGGTGTTCTTCAAGCGCGGCAAGGACGACAAGTTCCCGGCGCCGGCGGTTGAGCTGCCAATCACCAACAACCTGGTGCTGAAAAAGCTGCGCGTGGCGTTCGAGCTGAAAGACACCGACATGCACCAGATCTTCACCGCGGTGGACTTCCGCATCTCCAAGCCGGAGCTGAGCGCGCTGTTCCGCAAAGAGGGCACCAAGAACTACCGCCCGTGCGGCGATCAGATGCTGCGCTACTTCCTCAAAGGGCTGGCGCAGCGCGTTCGCGGCGAGTAACGCGCAGCGTTCACCGAACATCAGGCGCAATCGCAAGGTTGCGCCTTTTTTATTGCCGCTCTCCCGCCCGCCGTTGTTGTACAGGCCCTCAGCCATCCGTCATCGATGGAGGGCGTGCCGCCTATCCGGTTACTTTTTCATGGTCAATTCAATCACCCAAACCATGAGGAAAGCAGGATGCCAACCATCACGAAAACCCAATCACTTTACACGTTGACCCGGCCGGTCTGGCTGGATGCGGCAGGCATGAGCAAGGGCATCGACCACGATCGCCAGCACCTGGGCATTATTCTCGCCGCCGGGCAGGTGCTGCGAGTACGCCAGACCAACGCGGCGTTTACCGGCAAGCTCACGCTGCGCTTGCTGAATGACGACAGCAAAACGGAGGCGGAATTCAGCGTTGGCGCGAGCTGGGTCGAGGCCCAGGTCAATGCCGTCTCGGTGCCGTTCATCGATACGCCGTATGGGCAGGGCGAGCCGGCGCTGGAGTTCGAGTACCCGGACACGGCGAAAGCGCTGCCGGTCTATCGCCGTGGCGAAAACGAAGCCGCATTCTTTGCCCGCTGGGACGATCGGGACGCCGAGTTTGCCCTGGTCGATGCGGAGTACGCGGTGTTGCTGGTGCCGAAAATCAGTAAACCGGCGCTGAAGTCTCTGGGCGAAGCGAAAAACATCGACGGTCTGATCGCCTACTACGATCGCATTTTCACTTTCTACAATGCGCTGACCGGCGTCTCGTTCGAGGCTGAACACGAATCCGATCGCAATATTCGCAACCGCTATTTTATGAAGGCCGATAAGCACGGCGCCGGCGCCGCGTATTACGGCGGCCGCTGGACGGCGGAAACCAGCGACTCGGTCAGCAGCTTCTGGCTGACGCCGAAAGACAGCAACTGGGGCAGCCTGCATGAGATCGCGCACGGCTATCAGGGACATTTTATGGGCGACAAATATTTCTCCACCGGTGAGATGTGGAACAATATTTATGCCGCTTGCTATCAGGACGTGATGCTGGGAGAGCGTAAATACCAGGAAGGGTGGCTGTATAACTACGGCAACGCGGCCGGCGTCGAGAAGAAAATCATCGATTTGATCGCTCAGGGCACGCCGCTCAACCAGTGGGATCTGCGCTCCAAGCTGTTCTTCGCGATGCTGATGGTCGACAAGGCAGGCAAGAACGCCTTCACGCACTTTAATCAGCAATATCGTCAAAGCTGCAACACGCCGGGCTTCGTGCCGTCCGAACATGCCTTGCTGGATCTGCTGTCGGCAAGCTTCGCCGCGGCCGGCGAGCAGATCGACGTGACGCCGTTCGTCGAGTTGACCGGCGGCGTGATCACGCAAACGCAGCGCGATCTCAACGCATTCAGCCACGCCAGGGCGGTATATCCGCTGTATCAACTGGTGGATGCGCAGAGCTTGCCGGCGGTGCAGGCGCAGCTGAAGCTGGATTCCTCCCTGCGCCTGGTCGATTCTTATCAGCTCAAGGCGAGCGGCCTGAAAGGCGATGTCACTCTGAGTCTGGATATCGATGACTTTGCGCAGATCTACGGTGAAGACCTGATCCTGATGGAAGGGGCGCGCTATGCCCACAAAGTCCGTATCGACACGCCGACCCTGGCGCTGACTGCGCTGCCGATCGGCGTGTATACCTTGCGGTTGCCGACCGGCAAAGATCGCAAATATCGGCCGACGGCGGGTTACCTGACGGTGAGGCAGGGGAAAAACGCGGTCACGCTTCGCTTTGAGCGCAAAGCCGCTTCGCCGATCGTTTCGCAGGAGATCAATCTGTTGGGCCTGAGCGATGCGGTCTTCGCCACCGTGGTTGTCGATCGCGCCAAAGGAGCGGTGGTGGTTGACGTGACCAGCACCACGCCGCACGCCTACTTCCCCGGTGAAACCTATGCCCGGGTGACGCTGCGCGATCGGCAGGGCGCGGTGCGCTTCAGCAAGGAGATTCAGGGCACTCAGGCTACCTTAAGTCATGACGAGCTGCCGTTTGCCGAGGGCGATGACATCGAGATTTACCATGTGGAGCCGAGTCGGGTGCGCCTGAATCCGGCGGCGACCGGGGTTATCGATAATAAAAACAAAACCAACGTGCTGCGTATCGAAAAAAGCGGGCTGAAAAACCCGGCGCTGTCCGGCGATCCTGAACAAGCGCTGCTGACGCGCCTGGAACAGGCGGCGCAGCGTTTGCGCCATCTGCTGCCGGCTTACTATGCACCATCGTCGTCGTTCAAAGATGATATTTATCTGGCGATCGGCGCCTTTGCCGAGCCGCAGCGCGAGTCACTGTTGGCGACCTATCGGGATTGTCTGCCGGCCGACAATACGCCGCCGGGCGCTAACGTCGGCAATGCGTTTACCGTGGCGTGCAAAGGGATTGGCGATCGCCAGTTCCTGACCGGCGCCATCGATCTGGTGAAGAAAACCGTTACCGTCACGCTGGCGGCGGGGATTGCTCACCACTACTTTGCCGACAGCTACGCCTTCCTCAGCGTGACGGATGCGGACGGCAATGTCTTGCTCAGTTACGACGTCATCGGCAGCCAGAATCAACCGGCCAAAACCTGGGTGTTGCCGCTGTCGGGTTACGGCGGTGAAGTGATTCATCTGCGGCATGAAGAGCCGGACAACCGCCTGGCGATCGTCAACGAAATGCAGCACCTGCGGCTGACGGAGAAGGGCAAGCAACAGACCTACTGCATTACGCCGGTCGGTTTGAAACGCATCAACGACTGATCCCCATCGGCCTGTGGGGCGGCGAGTGTCGCCGCCCCGTTTTTTCCTCTGCGTCATCCCGCCATTGCACTCTTTTTGTTCCCCCGCTGCGCACCGCTGGTGCAGCCCGTTTGCCGCCGCTGTCATAAGTTTTAATTATAATTTATTGAAATCATGAGATTAAAAATTGGCACGACGGTTGCTCTGTTGGATCCCATCTTGTGTACCAGATGGAATTCAGCCGATGAGCGAACCTGTTGAAGCGTGCGGTTTTACCCTCAGTGAATGGCAGCACCATTATCAAACCCGTCCGGCGGGCGAGCGCCTTGCCTGCGTCAGTGCGACGATCGAAACGCTGGTCGCCGGCCTGAACCCGGACGATAACGCCTGGCTGTATCTCGCCACGCCGGCGCAGCGCGAGCAGCAGTATCGGCAGCTGGCACAGAGGCTCGAGGCGGTCGCCGGCGATCTCAGCCGCCTGCCGCTGTTCGGCGTGCCTTTTGCCATCAAAGACAATATCGACGTCGGCGGCTGGCCGACCAGCGCCGCCTGCCCGGCGTTCACCTATCAGGCCGCGGCGGACGCCACCGTGGTCGCCCACCTGCGCGCCGCCGGGGCGATCGCCCTCGGTAAAACCAACCTCGACCAGTTCGCTACCGGGTTGGTGGGCACCCGCTCACCTTATGGCGCGGTGGTCAACAGCTTCGACAGTCGCTACGTCAGCGGCGGTTCCAGTTCCGGCTCCGCTTCGGTGGTGGCGCGCGGCCTGGTGCCGTTCGCGCTGGGTACCGATACCGCCGGTTCGGGGCGCGTGCCTGCCGGGTTCAACAACATCGTCGGGCTGAAGCCGACCAAAGGGCGGTTGTCCAACCGCGGCGTGGTGCCGGCCTGCCGGTTGAACGATACGGTGTCGGTCTTCGCGTTGACGGTGGCCGATGCCGCGCAGGTGGCGGAGCTGGCGAGCGGCTTTGACGCGGCAGACCCATATTCTCGTGCCGATCCGTATACCGCGCCGGCGGATATCCCCGCCGCGCCGCGTTTCGCCGTTCCCGCCCAGCTGGAGTTTTTCGGCGACGTGCAGGCCGAGCGGGCGTTTCACCGAGCGCTGGCGCAGCTGCAGGCGGGCGGCGCCACGCTGGAACCCCTCGATTTCGCGCCGTTTCGCACCCTGGCGGAACAGCTGTATTACGGGCCCTGGGTAGCGGAGCGCACGGTGGCGATTGAGCAGGTGCTGGAAGCGAGCCCGCAGGCCATCGATCCGGTGGTGCGCGGCATCGTTGGTAACGGCCTGGGCTACAGCGCCTGCGACGCCTACAAGGCGGAATACCTGCGCGCCGAGCTGGCGCGGCAGATCGGCCAGCGGCTGGCGTCGTTCGACGCGCTGGTGGTGCCGACCGCGCCCACTATCCGCACCCTGGCGGAGATGGCGCAGGAACCGGTGCTGTTCAATTCGCAGTTCGGCACTTACACCAATTTCACCAACCTGGCCGATCTGAGCGCGCTGGCGCTGCCGGGGCCGCTGCGCGAAGACGGTCTGCCGGCGGGTATCACCCTGATTGCGCCCGCCTGGCATGACCGGGCGCTGGCGGCGTTTGGCCTGCGCTGGCAACGGCAAAGCGCCTTGCCGCTCGGCGCTATCGGCCGGGCATTGCCGCCGCAGCCGGCGCCGGCCCCGTCTTCGGGACACGTGCGTTTGGCGGTAGTGGGTGCTCACCTCAGTGGCATGCCGCTCAACGTCCAGCTGACGCAGCGCGACGCGGTGCGGGTGGAACAAACCGTCACCGCCCCCTGTTACCGCCTGTACGCGCTGGCCGAGACCGAGCCGCCGAAGCCGGGGCTGGCGCGTGCGGCGCAGGGGGCGGCGATCCGCGTAGAGCTGTGGGACATCCCGCTGGCCCGTTTCGGCGAGTTTGTGGCGGAAATCCCGGCGCCATTGGGCATCGGCACGCTGCTGCTGGCGGACGGCCGGCGGGTGAAGGGATTTATCTGCGAAGCCTGGGCGCTGGAAGGTGCCACGGATATCACTGAGTTTGGCGGCTGGCGCGACTATCTCGCCAGCGTTAAGGGGGCATGAACATGTTTACTACCGTACTGATCGCTAACCGCGGCGAAATTGCCTGCCGCGCCATTCGCACCCTGAAACGCCTGGGCGTCACCAGCGTGGCGGTTTATTCCGACGCCGACCGCAATGCGCCGCACGTCACCGAAGCCGACAGGGCGGTGGCGCTCGGCGGCGACAAGGCCGCCGACAGTTACCTGCGCATCGACAAGATCCTCGCGGCCGCAGCGGCCACCGGCGCGCAGGCGATCTACCCCGGCTACGGCTTTTTGTCCGAGAGCGCCGAGTTTGCCGAAGCCTGCGAGGCGGCGGGCATCGCCTTTATCGGCCCGACGGCGGCGCAGATGCGCGAGTTCGGCCTCAAGCACCGGGCGCGCGAGCTGGCGGCGTTGGCCGGGGTGCCGATGACGCCGGGCACCGGCTTGCTGGAGAGCGTTGAGCAGGCGGTTACCGCCGCCGCGCGCATCGGCTACCCGGTGATGCTGAAAAGCACCGCCGGCGGTGGCGGCATCGGCCTGACGCGCTGTGACGACGAGGCGGCGCTGCGCGACGCCTACGACAGCGTCAAACGGCTGGGAGAACAGTTCTTCCGCGACGCCGGCGCCTTTATCGAACGCTTCGTCGATCGCGCGCGCCACGTCGAGGTACAGATTTTCGGCGACGGTCAGGGGCGGGTGGCTGCGCTCGGCGAGCGCGACTGTTCGCTGCAGCGCCGCAACCAAAAGGTGGTGGAGGAAACCCCGGCGCCGCATCTGCCGGCGGCGACCCGCCAGGCGCTGCATCGGGCGGCGGTGGCGCTGGGCGAGTCGGTGAATTACCGCAGCGCCGGCACCGTGGAATTCATATACGACGCCGCGCGCGACGAGTTTTATTTCCTGGAAGTGAACACCCGCTTACAGGTAGAGCACCCGGTTACCGAGATGGTCACCGGTCTGGATCTGATCGAATGCATGCTGCAGGTGGCGGCGGGCGACGCGCTGGATTGGGCGGCATTGCGCCGCGCGCCGCAGGGCGCGGCGATCGAGGTGCGCCTCTATGCCGAAGATCCGCTGAAAAACTTCCAGCCCAGCCCTGGCGTGCTGACCGAGGTGCATTTCCCGACGGACGTGCGCCTCGACGGCTGGGTGGCGACCGGCAGCGAAGTCTCGGCGTTTTACGACCCGATGATCGCCAAGCTGATCGTGCACGGCGCGGATCGGGCGCAGGCGCTGGAAAAATTGCGCGTGGCGCTGGCGGCGACCCGTTTGCACGGCATCGCCACCAACCTCGACTATCTGCGGCAGGTGATCGCCACGCCGCAATTTCAGCGCGGCGACGTCTGGACGCGCCTGCTGGACGATTTGCGTTTCCAGCCGCACTGCCTCGAAGTGCTGCAACCCGGCACCTACAGCAGCGTGCAGGATTATCCCGGCCGCCTCGGCTATTGGGACATCGGCGTGCCGCCGTCCGGCCCGATGGACGACTTCGCGTTTCGGCTGGCCAACCGCATCGTCGGCAACCACCCGGCGGCGGCCGGGCTGGAGTTTACCCTGCAGGGGCCGACGCTGCGCTTTCACTGCGACGCCACCATCGCGCTGACGGGCGCCAGCTGCCCGGCCGATCTGGACGGCGAGGCGGTTGCGTATTGGCGGCCGATTACGGTGCGGGCCGGGCAGGTGCTGACGCTGGGGCGCGCTACGCACGGCTGCCGTACCTATCTGGCGGTGCGTAACGGCTTCGACGTGCCGGTATATCTCGGCAGCCGCTCTACCTTCGCGCTCGGGCAGTTCGGCGGCCACGCCGGGCGCACCTTGCGCGTGGCGGACATGCTGGCGATCGCCCAACCGGCGCTGGCGGCCAGCACCACCCCGGCGCCGATCGCCGCGCCGCAGGCGATGGACGACAGCCTGATCCCGCACTACGGCGATCAATGGCACATCGGCGTGCTGTACGGGCCACACGGCGCGCCGGACTTTTTCACCGCCGAATCGATAGAGGCCTTCTTCGCCACCGACTGGCAGGTGCATTACAACTCCAACCGCCTCGGCGTGCGCCTGGCGGGGCCGAAGCCCGAGTGGGCGCGGGAGGACGGCGGCGAGGCCGGTTTGCATCCTTCCAACGTGCACGACTGCGAGTACGCCATCGGCGCGATCAACTTCACCGGCGACTTCCCGGTGATCCTGACCCGCGACGGGCCCAGCCTCGGCGGCTTCGTTTGCCCGGTGACCATCGCCAAGGCTGAACTGTGGAAAGTGGGGCAGGTGAAGCCGGGCGACCGCATCCGTTTCCATCCGATCGGCTTCCGGCAGGCGCAGTCGCTGGAGCAGGCGCAGCTTGGCAGCATCGAAGCGCTGGCGGCGGTGAAGGCCATCACCCTGCCGCCGCCGGATCTGGCCCCGGCGGAGACCGTTTCCGCCGCGGTGCTGGCGGCGCTGCCGGCGGCGGAGGGGCGCCCGGCGGTGGCGTATCGCCAGGCGGGGGACGGCTACATCCTGATGGAGTACGGCGACAACGTGCTCGATCTGGCGCTGCGCCTGCGCATTCATCTGCTGATGCAGTCGCTGCGTGAGGAGGCGATACCGGGCGTGGCGGAGCTGGCTCCGGGCGTGCGTTCGCTGCAGATCCGCTACGACAGCCGGCAGATTAGCCAGGCCGACCTGCTGCAGCGCCTGCTGGCGCGCGAACGGGCGCTGGGGGACGTCAGCCGTCTGAAGGTGCCGACGCGCACCGTGTGGCTGCCGATGGCGTTCGAGGATTCGGCCACGCTGGGGGCGGTGGATCGCTATCAGCAGACGGTGCGCGCCTCGGCGCCCTGGCTGCCGAACAACGTCGATTTCATTCAGCGCATCAACGGCCTGAGCCGACGCGAGCAGGTGCGCGACATTCTGTTCGACGCCAGCTACCTGATCCTCGGGCTGGGGGACGTGTACCTCGGCGCGCCCTGCGCGGTGCCGCTCGATCCGCGCCATCGCCTGCTGAGCTCCAAATACAACCCGGCGCGCACCCATACCGCCGAAGGGACGGTCGGCATCGGCGGCATGTACATGTGCATCTACGGCATGGACTCGCCGGGCGGTTACCAGCTGGTGGGGCGCACGCTGCCGATCTGGAACAAATTCCTCAAAAACCCGCAGTTCACCGCCGGTGAGCCCTGGCTGCTGCGCTTTTTCGATCAGGTGCGCTTCTACCCGGTCAGCGAGCAAGAGTTGGACGAGCAGCGCGAAGCGTTCCGCGAAGGGCGCATGCAGGTGCGCATCGACGAGAGCGAGTTCGACTTCGCCGCCTACACCCGTTTCCTGGCCGACAACGCCGGGGCGATCGCCGACTTCCAGCATCGCCAGCAGCAGGCGTTCAGCGCCGAAGTGGCGCGCTGGCGCAGCGATGACGACGAGGCCGAGGCGCAGCTGTTGCCGCCGGAGGAAGAAGACGCCATCGACGGCGATCTGGTCAGCGCCGATCTGAACGGCAGCGTGTGGAAGATCCTGGTAGAGCCGGGGCAGGCGGTGGCGGCCGGGCAGCCGCTGATCGTGGTCGAGGCGATGAAAATGGAGCTGGCGGTCACCGCGCCGCGCGCCGGGATCGTTAAACGCATCAGCTGCCGGCAGGGGCGGCCGGTCGGGCCGGGCGACGCCCTGCTGTGGCTGGAAAAGGCGGTCTGAACGGAGGAGCGATGATGCAAATCACCAACGGAGAGCACAAGGCGCGCCCGGAGGGGCTGGCGGAGCGCATTTATCTGCAGCTCAAGGCCGACATCTTCGAGTTTCGCCTGCTGCCGGGCGATCGCTTCAGCGAAAGCGAGGTGGCACAGCGCATGGCGGCCAGCCGCACGCCGGTGCGCCAGGCGCTGTTTCGGCTGGAGCGCGAAGGCTATGTCGAGGTGCTGTTTCGCAGCGGCTGGCAGGTGCGGCCGTTCGATTTCGCCTACTTCGAAGAGCTGTACGACCTGCGCATCGTGCTGGAACAAGAGGCGGTGAAACGGCTGTGCGAACGCCCGGCCGGGGAAACGCCAGGCGCGCTGGCGGCGCTGAGCCGTTTTTGGGCCGAAGCGCCGCGACTGGCGGACGGCAAGGCGGTGTCGCAGCACGATGAGCAGTTTCATCAGGCGTTGGTGGCCGCGGCGGGCAACGGCGAAATGGCGCGCATTCACCGCGAACTGACCGAAAAGATCCGCATCATTCGCCGGCTGGATTTCACCCAGCAGGCGCGGGTGGACGCCACCTACCGCGAACACGCCGCCATTTTGCAGGCGATCCTGCAGCGGCAAAGCGGGGCGGCGCAAACGCTGCTCGGCGAGCATATCGCCGTCAGCAAGGCAGAGGTACGAAAAATAACGCTGCACATGTTGCACCAGGCGCGGGCTCAGCAGCCTGCGCGCTCGGCGTAACGATTTTGATTTCACACACATCAGGAGTTTGAACTATGCAACGTCGTCGTTTTATCAAAGCTTTTGCGCTGTCCGCCGCCGCGATCGGCATGGGTCTGGCCTGGAGCGCGCAGGCCGCCGACACCATCAAGGTCGGCATTCTGAGTTCGCTCTCCGGCACCATGGCGATTTCCGAGACGCCGCTGAAGGATGTGGCGCTGATGACCATCGACGAGATCAACGCCAAAGGCGGGGTGCTCGGCAAAAAGCTGGAGCCGGTGGTGGTGGATCCGGCCTCCAACTGGCCGCTGTTCGCCGAAAAGGCGCGCCAGCTGCTGAGCCAGGACAAGGTGGCGGCGGTGTTCGGCTGCTGGACTTCGGTGTCGCGCAAGTCGGTGCTGCCGGTGTTTGAGGAGCTGAACGGGCTGTTGTTCTATCCGGTGCAATACGAAGGCGAAGAGATGTCGCCGAACGTGTTCTACACCGGCGCGGCGCCGAACCAGCAGGCGATCCCGGCGGTGGAATACCTGCTGAGCGAGGACGGCGGCGGTGCCAAGCGCTTCTTCCTGCTGGGCACCGATTACGTCTATCCGCGCACCACCAACAAGATCCTGCGCGCCTTCCTGCACAGCAAAGGCGTGCAGGACAAGGATATCGAAGAGGTCTATACGCCGTTCGGCTACAGCGATTACCAGACCATCGTCGCCAACATCAAGAAATTCGCCGCCGGCGGCAACACCGCGGTGATTTCCACCATCAACGGCGATTCCAACGTGCCGTTCTACAAAGAACTCGCCAACCAGGGCGTCAAGGCCACCGACGTGCCGGTGATCGCCTTCTCGGTCGGCGAGGAAGAGCTGCGCGGCATCGACACCAAACCGCTGGTGGGCAACCTGGCGGCCTGGAACTACTTCGAATCGTTGGATAACCCGACCAACAAACAGTTTGTCAGCCAGTGGAAGGCCTACGCCAAGGCGCACAATCTGCCGAATTACGCCACTGCGGTCACCAACGATCCGATGGAGGCCACCTACGTCGGCCTCCACATGTGGGCGCAGGCGGTGCAAAAGGCCGGCACCACCGACGTCGATAAGGTGCGCGCGGCGATGGCCGGGCAAACCTTCGCCGCGCCGTCGGGCTTCACGCTGACCATGGACAAAACCAACCACCACCTGCACAAACCGGTGATGATTGGCGAAATCGAGAGCAACGGCCAGTTCAACGTGGTGTGGCAGACCGAAGCGCCGGTGCGCGCGCAGCCGTGGAGCCCCTATATCGCCGGCAACGACAAAAAACCGGATTACCCGGTGAAAGGCGGCAAGTAACTTCACTCAGCGCCGGCGCGGCTCGACGCGCGCCGGCCCAACAGAAGAGGCAGCTGATGCAATCTCCGTTTTTATCCTCTCTGCGCGCCGGGCTGTGGCTGCTGTGCGCCTGGCCCCTGCTGGCGCAGGCCGGGCCGGCCGATGAGTTCGCGGCGGCCACTCGCGTGCAGCAGGCCAAACTGCTGCAGGCGTGGGCGGCCGAGCCGGATCCCGCGCGCCTGCCGTTGCTGCAGGGGCTGCAGCAGGAAACCGTGGCGATCGACGGGGCGAAACGCGCCTTTATCCGCCAGGGCGATCGCTATCTGCCGCTTGAAGGTGGGGCGGCCCCGGTTGGTGAACCGAAGAAGGTGTGGCTGAACAACCGGCTGCGCATTCTGATCGCCAACGCGTTGTCGGCGCAGCGGCTGGTCAGCGCGGATGCGGCGGTGCGGCTGCAGGCGGCGACCGCGCTGCAGCGCGAGGCGCAGGGCGAGCAGTTGCCGCTGTTGACCCGGCGGCTGGCGCAGGAGAAAGACCCGCAGGTACGCGACGCGCTGAGCATTGCGCTGGCGAACCTGCAATTGACCGACGCCAGCCCGCAGGTGCGCTTCAATGCAGTGCGGCTGCTGGGGGAATCGGGCGAGCCGGAAACCCGCGCGCGCCTGCAGGCGTTGACCGACGCGGCCAATGAGCCGGACGCCGCGGTGCGCGCCGAGGCGCAACGCAGCCTGCAGCGCGTGCAGCATCGCCTGATGATCGGCGATCTGCTCGGCCAGGCGTTCAGCGGCCTGTCGCTCGGTTCGATCCTGCTGCTGGCGGCGCTTGGTCTGGCGATCACCTACGGCCTGCTCGGCGTCATCAATATGGCGCACGGCGAAATGCTGATGCTCGGCGCCTATTCGGCCTATCTGGTGCAGGGGCTGTTTCAACAGTTTGCGCCGCAGTGGTTGGCGCTCTATCCGTTGGCGGCGCTGCCGGTGGCGTTCGCCATCACCGCCGGGATCGGTATGGCGCTGGAGCGCACGGTGATCCGCCACCTGTACGGCCGGCCGCTGGAAACCCTGCTGGCCACCTGGGGCATCAGTCTGGTGCTGATCCAGCTGGTGCGGGTGCTGTTCGGCGCGCAGAACGTCGAGGTCGCCAACCCGGCGTGGCTGTCGGGTGGCGTGCAGCTGTTGCCGAATCTGGTGTTGCCGTGGAACCGCATCGCGGTGATCGCGTTCGTGCTGCTGGTGCTGGCGTTGACCTGGCTGCTGCTGAACAAAACCCGGCTCGGCATGAACGTGCGCGCGGTGACGCAAAACCGCGCGATGGCCGCCTGCTGCGGCGTGCCCACCGGGCGGGTGGACATGCTGGCCTTCGGGTTGGGATCCGGCATCGCCGGGCTCGGCGGGGTGGCGCTGTCGCAGCTGGGCAACGTCGGGCCGGAGCTGGGGCAAGGTTACATCATCGATTCGTTCCTGGTGGTGGTGCTCGGTGGCGTCGGCCAGCTGGCGGGGACGGTGGCGGCGGCCTTTGGCCTCGGCATCGTCAATAAGATCCTCGAGCCGCAGATCGGCGCCGTGCTGGGCAAGATCCTGATCCTGGTGCTGATCGTTCTGTTTATTCAAAAGCGCCCGCAGGGGCTGTTCGCCCTTAAGGGCAGGGTGATTGACTGATGAGCCAACCATTGACCGTAACCGGCGTGCAGAAAGCGCCCCGGCTGGCGTTGAGCATCGGCGGGTTGGCGTTGCTGGCGCTGCTAGTGATGCCGTTCATGACGCTGTTGCCGGCGGATCATCCGCTGGCGGTGTCCACCTATACCCTGACGCTGGCGGGCAAGATCCTGTGCTACGCGGTGGTGGCGGTGGCGCTCGATCTGGTGTGGGGCTATGCCGGGCTGCTGTCGCTCGGCCACGGGCTGTTCTTCGCGCTCGGCGGCTACGCCATGGGCATGTACCTGATGCGGCAGGCGGCGGGCGACGGGTTGCCGGCGTTTATGGCATTCCTTTCCTGGACTGAGCTGCCGTGGTTCTGGAGTGGCACCCAGCATTTCGCCTGGGCGCTGTGCCTGATCGTGCTGGTGCCGGGCCTGCTGGCCTTTCTGTTCGGCTACTTCGCCTTTCGCTCGAAAATCAAAGGGGTGTATTTCTCGATCATGACCCAGGCGCTGACCTATGCCGGCATGCTGCTGTTCTTTCGCAACGAGACCGGTTTCGGCGGCAATAACGGCTTTACCGGTTTCACCACGCTGCTCGGCTTTCCCATCACCGCCGCCGGCACGCGGGTGGCGCTGTTCCTGGCGACGGTGCTGCTGCTGGCCGCCAGCCTGGCCATCGGCTTTGCCCTGGCGCGCAGCAAGTTCGGCCGGGTGCTGACCGCGGTGCGCGATGCGGAAAACCGCCTGACCTTCTGCGGCTACGATCCGAAGGGCTTCAAGCTGTTCGTCTGGACGCTGTCGGCGGTGCTGTGCGGGCTGGCCGGCGCGCTCTATGTGCCGCAGGTCGGCATCATCAACCCCGGCGAAATGTCGCCGACCAACTCGATCGAGGCCGCCATCTGGGTGGCGCTCGGCGGGCGCGGCACCCTGGTGGGGCCGCTGCTCGGCGCCGGCATCGTCAACGGCGCCAAGAGCTGGTTCACCATGGCCATTCCCGAATACTGGCAGTTCTTCCTCGGCCTGATGTTTATCGTCGTCACGCTGTTTCTGCCCAAAGGGGTGATCGGCCTGCTGCGGCGGAGGAAAACCTCATGAAGGCGATGCAAGTGACCGACGAACTGTTTACCCATCCGCTGCCGGCGGACAAATACCGGCAGCAAACCGATCCGGTGCTGCAGCTCGACAACGTCAACGTCAGCTTCGATGGTTTTCGCGCGCTGACCGATCTGTCGCTGCGCATTGGCGTCGGCGAACTGCGCTGCGTGATCGGCCCCAACGGCGCCGGCAAGACCACGCTGATGGATGTGATCACCGGCAAAACCCGGCCGGACAGCGGCAGGGTGTTTTACGATCAGACCGTCGACCTGACCCGGCTGGCGCCGATGCAGATCGCCCACGCCGGCATTGGCCGCAAGTTTCAAAAACCGACGGTGTTCGAGGCGCTGACGGTGTTCGAAAATCTGGAGATCGCCCAGAAAACCCGCAAGTCGGTGTGGGCCTGCCTGCGCGCGCGCCTGAGCAGCGAACAGCGCGATCGCATCGATGAGATGCTGAAGACCCTGCGGCTGGGGCATGAGCGCCACCGGCCCGCCGGGTTGCTGTCCCACGGGCAGAAACAGTTTCTTGAGATCGGCATGCTGCTGGTGCAGGAACCGCACCTGCTGCTGCTGGACGAACCGGCTGCCGGCATGACCGACGCCGAAACCGACTACACCGCCGAACTGTTCCGCGAGCTGGCGGGCAAGCATTCGCTGATGGTGGTGGAGCACGACATGGGGTTTGTGGAAACCATTGCCGATCGCGTGACGGTGCTGCATCAGGGGCAGGTGCTGGCGGAAGGATCGCTGGCGCAGGTGCAGGCCGATGAACGGGTGATTGAGGTATATCTGGGGCGCTGAGGAGGCGTAATCATGCTGCAGGTAGAGGAATTGAATCAGTTTTACGGCGGCAGCCACATTCTGCGCGGCCTGTCGTTCGAGGCGCGCATCGGCGAGGTGACCTGCCTGCTGGGGCGCAACGGCGTGGGCAAGACCACGCTGCTGAAATGCCTGATGGGGCTGATCCCGGCGCGCAGCGGCAGCGTCCGTTGGCAGGGCGAAGCCATCACCGGTAAAAAGCCGCATCAGCGGGTGCAGGCGGGCATCGCCTATGTGCCGCAGGGGCGGGAAATCTTCCCGCGCTTGACGGTGGAGGAAAATCTGCTGATGGGGCTGGCGCGCTTTTCCGGCGCCGACGCGCGCGCGGTGCCGGATCCGATCTATGATTTGTTTCCGGTGCTGCGGCAGATGAAGGATCGGCGCGGCGGCGATCTTTCCGGCGGGCAGCAACAGCAGCTGGCGATCGGCCGAGCGCTGGCCTGCCGGCCGCAGCTGTTGATCCTCGACGAGCCGACGGAAGGGATCCAGCCTTCGGTGATCAAGGAGATCGGCGCGGTGGTCAAACAGCTGGCGGCGCGCGGCGATATGGCGATCCTGCTGGTGGAGCAGTTCTATGACTTCGCCGCCGATCTGGCGGACAGCTATCTGGTGATGTCGCGCGGCAGCATCGTGCAGCGTGGCGCCGGCAGCAATATGGAACAGGACGGCGTACGCGGGCTGGTGGCGATTTGACGTTGGGTCAGCTGAAAAAGGATTGGCTGAGCGGATCGCGGGAATGATGCAGCACTCTGATGATATTCACCTCCCGCCTGTGCTGTCGAAAATAAATCAGGTGGTTGGCGACGGGTAATACCCATAGACCGGGGCCGATTGCATCGAGGTTTCTGCCGAGTTGGTGGTGGCCAAGGTTATCGAAAGCCTGATGCAGGCGGCGCAGATAATCTTCGGCCACCTGTAAGCCAAAGTGCGCCAACCCGTAAAAATAGATCTCTTCCATATCGTCCAAGGCTTTTGGACGAACGGTTACTCTCCTGCGCATCCTTTTGCTTTGCTCCGTATTCTTTCCATGAACACATCACGATCCCATTCGACGGCTTCGCCGCTGTTCTCTCCTTCAGCGATCAAGCGCCTAAGCTCTTCCAGCTTTGAGGCGGCGGTACGTTCGCGCAAAGTGCGCACGGATTCGCGGATGACTTCGCTGGGCGTGCGGTAATCGCCGCTGGCAACCAGGTCTTCGACGAAGCTACGCAGTTCGTCACCCAGATCTACCGTTAGTGTTCTGCCCATTGTTCCTCCTCACTTTCGGCTATGCTGCGTCATTGTAAGATTAGTTCTTACATTGTGCACATCAAACAATCAGGATCTCAATAGCGGTCCCGTCATGAGGATGGGAGCCACTCGTTTATTCATTAAGGATAACCATGAACGAAATCACTGTGTCACGCCTCGGTTGCATCGTCCTGTCCCTGTTTCCGGCCCTGTGGGGGCTGTTCAGCCTGTTGAACAATACGGCGGATTTCGCCGGCACCGCGCGCAATGCGGTGGGGCCGCTGCTTGCCATGCAGGATACTTATCAAACGCCGGGGCTGATGTGGCGCGCGATCCGCGCCGACTGGGCCTGCATGTTGGGGTTGGCGGTCATCACCACGCTGGAAACGCTGGCCGGCCTATTCGCGGCCGCGGGCGTGGTGCTGATGATCGGGCGATTGAAAGGCCCTTACGCCGCCTTCGCCAAGGGCAAAGCCTGGGCGATGCTGGGAGCGCTTTGCGCGATCGCGGTGTGGGGCGTCGGCTTTATGGTGGTCGCCGGCGACTGGTTTATGGCCTGGCAGGCCAAGAAGGATCCGTTGGCGGTGCAGCTGGGGGCGCTGATCTACCTGGCGCCCAATGCGTTTGCCTTGCTGTTCCTGATGCTGCAGCGGGAGCCGCGCTAACGAAGGCGGAGCGGGGCGCGGTTACAGCGCCTTGCTCATATACCAAATGCCTATCGAGCCCTGGGCGCTGGTGTAGCAGGTCTCGCCACACATGCTCAATCCCTGACGCTGATAAAAACGTTGGGCGCCGGTGTTGCGTTGCAGCACCTCCAGCCACAGCGTCTTCTGCTGGCGCTCGATGGCCCGCTGCTGCACCTGTTCGAACAGGCGCTGGCCATAGCCGTTGCCGGCATGGCCCGGCAGGAAATAGATTTTCTGCAGCTCTGCGCCGATTTGTTCGGTTGGTGCCAGCAGGCTGTCGAAGTTCACCCGCGCATAGCCGACCAGGGCGTCATTCTCATAGGCCAACAGCCAGCACACGTCGGGCTGGCGCAGCGTCTGTTCCAGCGCGGAGACGGAAAAATCCTCCGCCAGAAAGGCCTCCAGCTCGTGCGGGTAGCGCCACAGCTCACCGAAGTGGGCGCGATAGGTGCGGATGCCGATATCGCGCACCAGGGTTAAATCTTCCAGCAATGCCTGACGGACGGTGAACATGAGTGAACCTCATCGAAGCGAGAACCGATGAGTATAGCGGGTTAATTTTCAAGATGCCGCGGCGTTTCGCGGCGAAAGCCCAGGCCGATGATGCGGCCGAACAGACGCGGCAGCCAGCGGCTGTTGCCGACGCGGGCGATCAGGCGTGAGCCGCCCGCCGCGCGGCGCTGACCTGGTTTACGCTGACTCATTTTGATCTGCAAAAACTGGATGGCCCGGGTGGGAAATTCGCGCCGGCGCTGCACGCTCAGCAGATGCTTCAGCTGCAGCCGATGCTGGCGCAGCGGCGGGATCAGGGCGTTGGCGGCGGCCACCGCGTCCTGAATCGCCAGGTTGACGCCCACGCCGCCGATCGGCGACATGGCGTGCGCGGCGTCGCCGATGCACAGCACGCCCGGTTTGGCCCAGCGATCCAGACGATCGATGCGAATGCTCAGCAGTTTTACCTGATCCCACTCGACGATCTCCTGCAGGCGATCGTCCTGGAACGGCGCCACCTCGGCGAGGTGCAGCAAAAATTTCTCCAGCCCGCTGCGGCGGATCGCGTCGAAGCTGCCTTTGTCGATCGAATAGCCGCACTGCCAGTAGTCGCCGCGATCGATCATGATGAAGTTTTGCTTCGGCCCGGTGTGGCCCATCGACCAGGCCGGATCGCCCGGCTGCTTGCTGAGCTTCATCCACAAGACGTCGCGCGGGGCGCCGAAGGAGCGGCTGCTGAGCGCCGCCTGCTCGCGCACCACCGAGTTGCGGCCGTCGGTGCCGATCACCAGCTGGCTGCGCACGCGGATCGGGCCCTCCGGCGCGTCGGCCAGCACGCCGCATACCTGGCCGCGGTCATACAGCAGCTCATGAACCTGCGTCGAGGTGAGCAGCCTGAAATGGGGGAAGGCGGCGGCCTGCTGCGCCAAAAAGTTGAGGAACTCCCACTGCGGCATAAAGGCGATAAATTTGCAGCGCGTCGGCAGGCGGGTGAAATCCGCCAGTTTGATGTCGCGGCCGGCGACTTCGGCGTGCAGAGATTCCGCGCGCTGATGCGGCAGCGTCAGCAGTTCGTCGAGCAGGCCCAGTTGATGCATGACTTCCAGCGTCGACGGGTGAATGGTGTCACCGCGAAAATCGCGCAGGAAATCGGCGTGCTTCTCCAGCACCGTCACGTCGATCCCCGCCCGCGACAGCAGATAGCCGAGCATCAGCCCGGCGGGGCCGCCTCCCACGATGCAGCAGGTGGTGGCGTAAGGTGTGATTGGTGATGACGACATGACGGTTGACCCCGGAGAGCGGCCCGCATCCCGCGAGCCGCAAGTGAATGTTTAATGTTGATAATGATTATCAATATCAAGTTTGACTGTCAACCCGCGGCGCAGTGTGGTCAAAGGGGGCGGACAGATGGCCGACGCGGAACAGCTGGCCGTTTTGCGGCCGTGCCTGCGGCGGTTCACGCCATAAATCCAGCCGCACTAACCGCCACTCGGCGGGGTCGAACGCCACGATGGAGGCCAGCGCGCCGGGCGCCGCCTGATGTTGCCGACGCAGCGCAGGCAGATCGCTGTAGGGGATGATGGCCTGTTCCTGACAGGTTGCCCAGGCGGCCTCGGCCAGATGAGGGCGATCGAAATGCGTCAGCCACGGCAGCCAATGATTGACGCGTGGCCAGCCGAACGCCTGGCTGAGGCCTCTGAAACCTTCGCCGGCCAGGAAATCGTTCATGCCGGCGCTGCTGTTCCACAGGTAGAAGGGAGCGTAGAGATTTTCGGCGCTGCCTTCGCTGCGCTGCGCGTACAGATAGGCTTTGACGATCAGCTGCGGGCAGGCGTCGAGCCGATGGCCGAAATCGGCGATGCGGCGGCGGACGATCGCCATGTCGTAATCGGCGGGCAGGGTGAAACGGTATTGCATCGCGAGCATAAGGATTCTCCGCAAAGACATTGACCGGGAGAGCGTGACACGCCATCTTTATCAGTAAAATCGGTATTATTTTGATTGATGGTTCAGAAAATCAGGATGGTCAGCATGGGGCGAATCACGTTCGATCTCGAGGATTTGCGCAGCTTCGTCACCGGCGTCGAGCTGGGCAGCTTCGCCAAGGCGGCGGAACGGCTGGGGCGTTCGACGTCGGCGGTCAGCGCTCACCTGAAAAAGCTGGAGCAGCAGGTCGGCGCGCCGATCCTGCGCAAGGCCGGACGCGGCATGGTGATGACCGAGGCGGGGGAAACCCTGCTCGGTTACGCGCGCCGCCTGCTGGAGCTTAATGACGAAGCCGCCGCCGCGGTGCGCGGGTTGGATCTGCAGGGCACGGTGCGGCTGGGGCTGCAGGAGGATTTCGGCGAGACGTTTCTGCCGCAGGTGTTGGGCAGCTTCGCGCGCGCCAATCCGAAGGTGCGCATCGAGGCGCGCATCGCCCGCAATGCCGAGCTGATCGACTGGGTGCTGAAAGGCCAGCTGGATCTGTCGCTGGCGTGGGATGGCGGTCTGAGCACGCCGTTTCATCAGGCGCTGGGGCAGCGGCAGTTGCACTGGATCGCCTCGCCCGGCTTCGCGCTGGCGCCGTGGCGAGAAGGGGATGAGCCGTTGCCGTTGGTGATGTTCGACGCACCCTGTCTGATGCGCAGCGCGGCGACGCAGGCGCTGGATCGCGCCGGCATTCCCTGGCGCATCGCCTTTACCAGCCGCAGCCTGAACGGCGTTTGGGCGGCGGTGAGCGCCGGGTTGGGCGTCACGGTGCGCACGGCGGCGGGTTTGCCGCCCGGCCTGTCACCGTTGGCGCCTGAACTGCTGCCCGTTCTCGGCCAGCTCGGCGTGGTGCTGCACCGCGCCGAGGATCAGCCCTCGGCGGCCGTGCAGCGGCTGGCGCAGATCGTGGTCGAGCGGATCGAAACCTAATCTTTGGCGATCGGCTGTTTGCCGCTCAGCTGGCCCCATTCGCTCCAGGCGCCGTCATACAGCTTGACCTGCGGGGCGCCGAGCGACAGCAGGCCGAACGCCAGCACCGCCGCCGTCACGCCGGAGCCGCAGCTGGTGATGATCGGGCCGTTGATATCCACGCCCTTGTCGCTAAAGGTTTGGCGCAGCGCCTCCAGCGATTTGAAGCGGCCGTTTTCCAGCAGCTCGCCGTACGGAATGTTGATGCTGCCGGGAATGTGGCCGCGGTGCAGGCCGGGGCGCGGCTCCGGCGCTTCGGCATAAAAGCGCGGCGCGGCGCGCGCGTCGAGAATTTGCACCGGCGTGCCTAACGCCTGTTCCACTTGCCGCATATCCACCACCGCGTCGGCGTTGAACCGGGCGTTGAACACCTGTGGTTCAGGCTGCGCCGGGCCGGTGGCCAGCGCCTGGCCCTGCGCTGTCCAGCCGTTCAGCCCTTCGTCCAGTACGTAAACATGCTGGGCGCCGAAATTGCGGAAGGTCCACCAGCCGCGCGGCCCGGAGAACTGGTTACCCTCATCGTAAATCACCAGGGTATCGCGCTCGCTGATGCCCAGCTTGCCCACCGCCGCGCCAAACTCCGCCGCCGTCGGCAGCATGTGCGGCAGCGCGGTGTTTTTGTCCGCCACTTCGTCGATGTCGAAATAGACCGCGCCGGGGATATGGCCGCGTTCGAACTCGGCAAGCATGTCCTTTTTCGGCGTTAGCCCCACCGGCGACATCCGGACGTCGATCACCACCAGATTTTCATCATTGATATGTTGCGCAAGCCATTGAGGGGTCACCAGAAACGGAGAGTTCATCGTTATTGTTCGCCTGTTGTGAAAACGGATTTTCACTATACACCAGGCCGCGCGGGGATGAAGTATGATGTTCAGTCAAAGGCAATGGGCAGGGAGCGGAAAAATCATGACGGACGAGGCGTTTGGCGGGGCCAAGATCGCGCTGCTGTGCGATGGTTTCCTGCTGGTTTACCAACGGGACGATAAACCGGGCATTCCGTGGCCCGGCCTGTGGGATCTGCCCGGCGGCGGGCGGGAAAACGGCGAAACGCCGCTGCAGTGCGTGCAGCGGGAGACGCAGGAAGAGTTCGGCGTGGCGATCGCCGAACGTCAGGTTGTCTGGCGGCGGCGCTACGACGGCATTTTGCCCGGCTATCCGCCGACCTGGTTTATGGCCGGGATGATCACTCCGGTGCAGATCGCCGCCATACGTTTCGGCGACGAGGGGCAGCGTTGGCGGATGATGCCGGTGGAGCAGTTTATTCACCATCCGCAGGGTATCAAACACCTGCGCCGCCGGGTGGCGGAGTATTGGCGGCAGGGCGGTTAACCCCGTTGTTCAGGGTGCCGCCAGCCGGTTGATCTGCGCCGGTTCGATGATGCGTAGCGCGCTTTCCCGTCGCGCCACCGCCAGCATCGCCCGCCCGATTCGTTCGGTGCTGCTTACCCGGGCGGGAAACAGCCGCAATGCGCCGAGCCACAGCGGCTTGAACAGCCGATAGGCCAGATCGTAGAGGCGGGTTTTGGAGCGAATGCCGTGCAGCGGCACAATGGCGCCGGGGCGGAACATCACCGCGTGGAACGGCAGCGCCAGCAGCGCGTTTTCGGTGGCGCCCTTGACCCTGGCCCACATGCTGCGGCCGCGTTCGCTGCTGTCGGTGCCGAGGCCGGAGACGTAGACGAAGACCATCGACGGATTCAGCGTCGCCAACGGGCGGGCGGCGGCCAGCGTCAGATCGTAAGTCACCGCGCGATATTCAGCTTCACTCAGGCCGGAGGACGAAATCCCCAGGCAGAAGAAGCAGGCGTCGTAGCCGGCGAGCTGCGGCTCCAGCGCCGACAGATCACGCAGATCGGGCACAGAAAGCTGGCGCAGTTTGGCGTGGCTCTGGGCCAACGGGCTTCGGCCGATGCTGAGCACTTCGCTGACGCGCGGTTCGTGCAGGCATTCCCGCAGTGCGCCCTGGCCCACCATGCCGCTGGCGCCGAAAATAATCACTTTCATGTTCTGTTCTCCCACTGGCCAGCGGCGCGCTGCGTGCGCCAGCGGCTGGGCGTCAGCGTTTCCCACTGAATAAAGGCGCGGCTGAACGAATTCAGCTCTTCGAATCCCAGCACAAAGGCGATTTCGCCCGGTTCAAGGTCGGTTTCCGCCAACAGCCGGCAGGCGGTGCGGTGGCGGGTTTTGTCCAACAATTGCTGGTAGCTGTAGCCGTGCTGTTGCAAGCGGCGCTGCAGCGTGCGCGGGCTGAGATAGAGTTCAGCGGCCACGCTGTTGACGCTGGGGCGCTGGCCGCGCATGCTGCGGCTGAGGATCGCCATCACCTGCGTGGGCAGATCGTGCGCCGACTGAGATTTGGCCAGCTCCGCCTCCAGCCCCGGCAGCAGCACCGCCAGCATGGCCTGGTTGTAGGTGACGAAGGGTTGACGCATCAACGCGCGATCGAACACCAGCACGTCCAGCGGGGCGTTGAATGTCACCGGGCAGCCGAAATAGCGCGCCAGCGGCGAGGCGGCGTCCGCTCGCCGGGTCAATTCGATCGCCTGTGGCTGCAGGGGCAAGCCGGTGCCGCGCCGACACAGAGCTGTGATGGCGGCGAACATGGCGTCGATCAGCAGCGCCGGCGCGTGGCCTTCGCTCATGGTCCAGCGGGTGTGCAGGCGCATGCTGTCGCCGTCTTCCACCAGCATCAGCTCTTCCGGGCAAACCAGCCGTTTATAGCGCGCCACCTTTTGCAATGCTTCGCCCAGCGTGGCGGAATGCAACGCGGCGACCAAGGCAATGTCATAGTGTTCCGGCGCCGCCTCGCCGCCCAGACGCAGACCGAAGGCGGGATCGTCGTTCAACTGCGGCAGACTGCGCCAAAGAGAGAAGAATTGTTGCGTAGTGAGTTTAATCTTGTCGCGCCGTTCGCCGAACAGCCCGGCGGGCAACCCGGCCAATCGGCCGAGCTGCTCAATATCGACGCCCTGCGACGCCAGGTGTACCGCCAGCGCGCCGGAAACCGGAATTTGATCGCTGCTCAATGCGGGCTCCTTAGGATTTTCCCGTCACCACCGCCGCCATCGCGGCGTGATCCGGCGAGCTGTCATCGTGGTCGGTGCTGAGACTGAGGGCGCGAAACGCGGCGTCCTCCGCCTGGCGTTCTGCCAACACCTGCGCCGCCATATGCACCGCGTCGCTGCCGAGCAGCAGGCGTAGCGGAGGGGCTTCCAGCGCCGCCAACTGCAGGATCGCCTGCGCCGCCTTGGCCGGATCGCCGGTTTGGCTGCCGTTATGCTGCTGCAGGAAGGCCAGCATCGGCCCCAGCGTCGGCTGATAGGCTTCGCCGATCGGCGCAATGGTCATTGAAGAACCGGCCCAGTCGGTGCGGAAGCCGCCGGGTTCGACCATCGTCACCTTGACGCCGAAGGGGGCCATCTCTTTGGCCAATGATTCGGAGAACCCTTCGACCGC
Source organism: Serratia sp. CY40230 (assembly GCF_052168835.1). NCBI lineage: Bacteria > Pseudomonadati > Pseudomonadota > Gammaproteobacteria > Enterobacterales > Yersiniaceae > Serratia > Serratia sp. CY40230. The sequence continues at coordinate 445,697 of NZ_JBJNLX010000002.1, read as the reverse complement.
CCACTTGGCGGTATGGTAGGCGCTGAGGCCGGCAATGCCGAGGCGAGCGCCGATGGTGGCGATCTGGATGATATGGCCGCTGCCCTGCCGGCGTAATATCGGCAGCGCCGCGCGGGTGACGTTGAACACGCCGAAGAAGTTGGTTTCGAGCTGCGCGCGAAAATCGGCTTCATCGGCTTCCTCCACCGGCGCGATATTGCCGTAGCCGGCGTTGTTGACCAGCACGTCCAGCCGACCGAAGCGTTCAATCGCCGTGCGCACCGCGCGTTCGGCGGCGGCGGCGTCGGTGACGTCGAGCGCGACCGTGGCGACCCGATCGCCGTAGCGTTCCACCAGCGGCTGCAGCTGTTGCGGCTGACGGGCGGTGGCGACCAGACGGTGCCCGGCGGCCAACACCGCCTGCGCCAGCTGTTGGCCCAGGCCGCGGGAACTGCCGGTGATTAACCATACCTGTGACTGAGACATCATGACCTTCCTGATTGCGAGTGGGTGTGATGCCACTTTAGAGCGCCGGGCAGCGCAGCGATAATCCGATCGCGTCAAGATTTAATCCGATTGCGCCAAACTGTCGACCGGCATCAGCCGCTGGATGGTGGCGCCGACCTTATGCACTGCCAGCTCGATCTCTGTCGTCAACGTCGGCGCATAGTTGATGCGCAGGCAGTTGCGGTACTTGCCGGCGGCGGAAAAGATGCTGCCGACGGCGATTTGTACGCCTTGCTGTTCAAGATGGCGGTTCAGCCGCAGAGTGTCGAACGCTTCGTCCAGTTCGATCCACAGCATAAAACCGCCGCGCGGCCGGCTGACGCGGGTGCCGGCCGGGAAGTGTTTCAGGATAAGATCGGTCATGCGGTCGCGGTTCTGCTGGTAGCGTGCGCGCATGCGCCGCAGGTGCTGCAGGTAATGCCCGCCGCGGATAAATTCGGCGATCGCCAGCTGCGGCTGGGTGGCGGTGGCGCCGGAGCCGATGAACTTCATGTGCAGCACCCGTTCCAGGTAGCGGCCGGGCGCGATCCAGCCCACGCGCAGCCCCGGCGCCAGCGTTTTGGAAAACGAGCTGCACAGCAGCACGCGGCCGTCGTCGTCGAATGACTTGATGGTGCGCGGCCGCGGGTAGTGGTAGGCGATGTCGCCGTAGACATCGTCTTCGATGATCGCCGCGTCGTGGCGCTGCGCCAGCGTCAGCAGCCGCTGTTTGTGGGCGTCGGGCATGATGTAGCCCAGCGGATTATTGCAGTTGGGCGTCAGCAGGATGGCCTTGACCGGCCACTGTTCCAGCGCCATCTCCAGCGCCGCCAGGCTGACGCCGGTGAGCGGATCGGTGGGGATTTCCAGCGCCTTGATGCCCAGCCCCTTCAGCGTCTGCATGGTGCCGTGGAAGCAGGGCGAATCGACCGCCACGATGTCGCCGGGTTGGCAAACGGCGCGCAGCCCGGCGGAGATTGCTTCCTGACAACCGGTGGTGATCAGCAGCTGATCGGGGCCGATTTGGCAGCCGGAGTCCAGCAGCAGACGGGCGACCTGTTCGCGCAGCGCGGCCACGCCCTGAATGCTGTCGTAATACAGGCTGCGCAGGTCGCCGTGGCGGGCTGCGTTGCGCAGGGCGACGATCAGCGGTTTCATCGTCGGTTCGGCGATATCCGGCATGCCGCGCCCCAGCTGGATCAGGCCTTCGCGCGGCCGGCTGCGCACCAGTTCCAGCACCTGCTCCCATTGCGAAATGTCCACCGGCCGCTGCACCGGCGCCGTCATGGCGGGCAGCTCGGCCTGCGCGCGCTGCGTATGCACGAAGTAGCCCGACTTCGGCCGCGCTTCCACCAGGCGCTGTTCCTCGAGCAACCGGTAGGCTTGCTGTACCGTGCTGATGCTGACGCCGTGCTCCTGGCTCAACGCGCGCACCGAAGGCAGGCGATGGCCGGCCGGATACAACCCTTGCTGAATGCGTTGGCTGAGAATGGCGGCCAGCGTGGCGTAGCGTGTCATACAGAGGCCTCTCATCGGTGGTCAGGATTAAAAAACCGGTACAGATACGTTCAAAATAAACCATTCAGCGGGTTTTTTGGCGCAGCTGTATGAAAAAAATAGCGCCAGCGTGAATCTGTATTGTTTTTTGCCTGGCGCGCATCATCACTACCAGGCGAAAACATCAGGGGGGATATAAGATGGCTCTGTTTGATGGCATGACGATGTGGCGACGGGTAGGCTGGTCACGCTGGCGTTGGTATTTGTTGCGTCGCAGAACGCGCAGAGAGTTACTGCTGTTGAACGACAGGCAGTTGGCGGATATCGGCCTGACGCGGGCGGAGGCCTGGAGGGAAGGGTATAAACCGTTCTGGAGAGAATAAGGAAAGTCAATGCTGAAATTATTGGGTAAAGCCTCATCGATCAACGTGCGCAAGGTGTTATGGACCTGTCAGGAGTTGGGGCTGACGCTGGAACGGGAGGACTGGGGCAGCGGTTATCGCTCCACGCAGGAGCCGGCGTTTTTGGCGCTGAATCCCAACGGCCTGGTACCGGTGCTGATCGACGGCGAGCGGGTGCTGTGGGAGTCGAATACCATTTGCCGCTATCTGGCGGGGCGGGAAGGGCGGCAAGATCTGCTGCCGCAGGCACCCGGCGCGCGCGCGGCGGTGGAGATGTGGATGGACTGGCAGGCCACCGATCTGAACGGCGCCTGGCGCTACGTGTTTATGTCGCGGGTGCGTGGGCATGCGGATTATCAGGATGCCGCCAGCCTGGCAGCCGCCGAGCGCGAATGGAACCGGCTGATGGGCTTGTTGGACGCACATCTGGCGCAGCACGGCCCTTATGCCGCCGGCGCCGCCTTCACGCTGGCGGACGTGGTGCTGGGGCTGTCGCTGAACCGCTGGCTGATGACGCCGTTCGAGCGGCCGCATTATGCGGCGCTGGCGGCCTATCAGCAGCGCCTGTTGCAACGCCCTGGCTATGTGCAGCACGGTGCTAACGGTTTACCGTGATATGAAATAAACGGTTCATTTCATCTTGTCCGGATACGCCCCACCGTGCCCGGACTTTCCTTATTACATCATCCCGTCAACGTTTCATGAACGGCATCACGAATATGAACTTTATTTTCCTGTGTGCTTGTTATTGAAATTTATATTCCATATAAACCCGTTATCAACCGGCGCGTTTCATTGAGCGACGCCTGGTCCTACGCAGAATTTTGGTCACGGGAGAAAATGATGAAACAGGTACGCGTTGGGTTAATCGGCACCGGTTATATCGGGCGTTGTCACGCTATCGCCTATGCGCAGGCCGCCACGGTCTTTCCTCTGAAAGGGGAACTGGTGCTGGAGATGCTGGCGGAAGTGACGCCCGAGCTGGCGGCGCAGCGCGCCGCCGAATTCGGCTTTGCGCGCTCGACCGGCGACTGGCGGCAGCTGGTGGCCGATCCGGCGATCGATGTGGTGGACATCTGCGCCCCCAACTTTTTGCATAAAGAGATGGCGCTGGCGGCGATCCGCCACGGCAAGCACGTGTATTCGGAAAAGCCGCTGGCGCTGGACGCCGCCGACGCGGCGGAGATGGTGCAGGCCGCGCGCGCCAAGGGGGTGAAAACGCTGGTCGGTTTTAACTACATGAAAAACCCCACCAGCCAACTGGCGCGCGAAATTATCGCCAACGGCGAAATCGGCGAGGTGGTGCATTTTTACGGCACCCACAATGAGGATTATCTGGCCGATCCGCGCACGCCGATCGACTGGCACTGCCGCCGCGCCAGCGCCGGATTAGGCGCGCTCGGGGATCTGGCGGCGCACATCGTCAATATGGCGCACTACCTGGTGGGTGATATCGTGGCGGTTTCCGGCGATATGCAGACCGTGATCAAACAGCGCCCGGATCCGCAGGACCCGACGCGCCTGCACCCGGTGGAAAACGAAGATCAGGCCAGTGCGTTGCTGCGTTTCGCCGGCGGCGCGATGGGCACTATCGAAACGTCGCGCATCGCCTGCGGGCGCAAGATGGGGCTGACCTATGTGGTTACCGGCACCAAAGGCACGCTGAGCTATACCCAGGAGCGGATGGCGGAGCTGAAGCTGTATCGGCACGATGAACCGGCGGAGCGGCAGGGGTTCAAGACGTTGCTGGTGGGGCCGAAGCACCCGGACTATGCGGCGTTTTGCATCAGCGCCGGGCACGGCATTGGTTTTAACGATCAGAAGACGGTGGAGATCCGCGATCTGGTCAACGGCATCGCCGCGGGCGATCGCATGTGGCCGGACTTTGAAGAGGGCTGGAAGGTGTCGTGCGTGCTGGACGCGATAGCCGCCTCCGCCGAACAGCGGCGCTGGCTGGAGATCAACCGCGATTGAAAATGAAATGGCGCTCTCCCGTGGACAGCGCCATTAATTTATTATGTTGCCAGCTTAATAGCTTATTAAGTTAACTTTATAATAAGTTATTGGCTTGATAACTTAGAACGAGAAACACGAACAGCCGAACGCGCCCCAGAAGGCATTCTCGTCCGACACCGGGATGCTGGAGCGGCGCGCGATGTCATGCTGGTGTGCATGCACGCCGCACGGGCCGCAGCATTGATGCGCCTGGCTCACTACCCCGACGCGGGCCGCCGCCGACGGCGGTGCGGAGCGGTAATGGCCCGGCACCTGGGTGACCGGCGACCACTCCGGCAGCACCGGCAGCGGCGGCGGCGCCAGCGGCGAGAAGCTGCCGGCGGCGTAGACCACTTTGCCGTCCACCACCGTCATCACCGACTCGATGCCTTTGATCTGCTCTTCCGGCACGCTGAAGTAGTCCTGCGACAGCACCGCCAAATCCGCCAACTGGCCGACCTTGATCTGGCCTTTCTTGCCCTGCTCGGTGGAGAACCAGGCGCTGCCTTGCGTCCACAGCATTAGCGCCGTTTCGCGATCCAGCCGCGCGCTGTCGTCGTACATCGCCATGCCGCCGACGGTGCGGCCGGAAACCAGCCAGTACAGCGCCGTCCAAGGGTTGTAGCTGGCGACGCGGGTGGCGTCGGTGCCCAGCCCGACCGGCAGCTCGGCCGCCAGCATTTTCGCCACCGGCGGCGTATGTTTGGTGGCTTCGATGCCGTAACGGTCGGCGAAATACTCCCCCTGGAACGCCATGCGGTGCTGCACCGCAATGCCGCCGCCCAGCGCCTTGACGCGCTCGATATTGCGCTCGGTAATGGTTTCGGCGTGGTCGAACAGCCAGTGCAGGCCGTTGAACGGAATGTCGCGGTTCACCTTCTCGAACACGTCCAGCATGCGGCTGATGGATTCGTCATAGGTGGCGTGCAGGCGGAACGGCCAGCGGTGCTCGACCAGATGGCGCACCACCCGCTCCAGCTCGTCTTCGGTGCCCGGCGGCAGATCCGGGCGCGGCTGCAGGAAGTCTTCGAAGTCGGCGGCGGAAAACACCAGCATCTCGCCGGCGCCGTTGTGGCGATAGAAATCGGTGCCCTGGCCCGGCTTGAGCATGTCGGTCCACAGCTCGAAGTCTTCCAGCTCCTGTTTAGGCCGCTGGGTGAACAGGTTATAGGCGATGCGGATGGTCAGCTGCTTTTTCTCGTGCAGCTCGGCGATCACCTGATAATCCTCCGGGTAGTTCTGGAAGCCGCCGCCGGCGTCGATGGCGCTGGTGAGACCGAGGCGGTTCAGCTCACGCATAAACTGGCGGGTGGAGTTGACCTGCTGCTCCAGCGGCAGCTTCGGCCCTTTCGCCAGCGTGGCGTACAGGATCATGGCGTTGGGTTTGGCGATCAGCATGCCGGTCGGGTTGCCGTTGGCGTCGCGCTGGATCTCGCCGCCCGGCGGGTTCGGCGTGTCTTTGGTGTAGCCGACCACCTTCAACGCCGCGCGGTTGAGCAGCGCGCGATCGTAGAGATGCAGAATAAATACCGGCGTGTCCGGCGCCGCCTGGTTGATTTCGTCCAGCGTCGGCATGCGGCGCTCGGCGAACTGGAATTCGGTCCAGCCGCCGACCACCCGCACCCATTGCGGGCTCGGGGTGCGCAGCGCCTGTTCTTTCAACATGCGCAGCGCGTCGGCCAGCGAGGGCACGCCTTCCCAGCGCAGCTCCAGGTTATAGTTCAGGCCACCGCGGATCAGGTGCAGGTGCGAGTCGTTCAGGCCCGGAATGGCGGTGTGGCCGTGCAGATCGATCACCTGGGTTTCCGGCCCGGCGTGCTGCATGACTTCGCTTTCGCTGCCGACCGCCAGAAACTTGCCGTCGCGGATGGCGACCGCTTGCGCGGTGGGGTGTTGGCGATCGACGGTGTGAAACTTGCCGTTGGTGATGATCAATGAAGCGTGGTGGTTCATAACATTCTCCCGGCGAACCGCCTAGCGGCGGGTCAGCCATTGATGAAAAACGCGAGTCACGATAGGCATCCACAGGTACACCACCAGGGCGACCACGGTGGCGTCATTGAGAAAATGGCCGAGCAGCGAGCCGTCCAGCTGCGGCAGCACCAGCCCCCAAAACCAGGGCACCAGATTGGTGGATGGAAAGATCACCAGCAGGGTGATGATGAATTGCTTCCACTGGGGCGGCTGGCGCACGCTGGGGTTGGGAGGGGTAAACCAGAACTCTGCGCCGGGGCGGATCTCGATATGGTCGTTCTCCAGCAACAGCGGAGTGACTTCTTCGATGTATTGCTTGCGCTGCGGCGAGTTGAGCCAGCGGTAGAGATTGTCGAGATTGTCGAAGCGGACCAGCACCGTATAGGCCTGTTCGTCGCCGGAAGGGCGAATCACGTTGACGCCTAAATGGCCGGTGAAGCCCGCGGCGTCGGGCATGATGCGGTTCAGCCAGGCCTCATAGGCCTGTTCGTTCCCCGGCGCCAAACGGTGGGTGATCACCAGCGTGACATGCTGCGGATGGGCCATAAAACCGACTCCTGAAAATACCCCGGCGCGAGGCCGGGGCAAGGGGAATTATTTCACCGTGCGGGCCGGTGCGTGGTGCACCATGGTGTAAGCGTAGTCGACGCCCATGCCGTACGCGCCGCTGTGTTCGCGCACCAGCGCCATCACCGCGTCGTAGGTATCTTTGCGCGCCCAGTCGCGTTGGTACTCCAGCAACACCTGCTGCCAGGTCACCGGTACGGCGCCGGCCTGCACCATGCGGTCGATCGAACGTTCGTGCGCATCGACGGAGGTGCCGCCGGAGGTGTCGGTCACCACATACACTTCATAGCCGGCTTCCAGCGCCATCAGCGCCGGGAAAGTCAGGCACACTTCGGTCCACAGCGCGGAGATCACCAGCTTTTTACGGCCGGTGGCTTCCACGGCTTTAACGAAGGCCGCGTCTTCCCAGGAGTTCATCGAGGTGCGTTCAATCGGGGTGATTTCAGGGTGTACCGCCAGCAGTTCCGGCCAGATATAGCCGCTGAAGCTTTCGGTTTCGACCGAGGTGAAAAGGGTGGGAACGTTGAAAATCTTGCCTGCCTTCGCCAAACCAACAACGTTGTTTTTCAGTTGCTGACGATCAATATTAGCCACGCCGAAGGCCATTTGTGGTTGATGATCGATAAAAATCAGTGCGGAATTGTCTTTATCAAGCAGTTGAAACTTGGACATAATTTACCTTCCCAGTGATATTTCGGTTGAACATCTGATGAGTGTAACGCCGATAAAACCCATGGTAGGCAGAGGGCGATTTCAAAGATACCGCAGAATTTTTGCCGACTTGTTGAGTTTTTTTATACACGGGAGAAAGCATGAGATTAAACCTGGAAGCGCTGCTGATTTTGGACGCGCTGGACCGGCACGGATCTTTCGCCGCCGCGGCCGCCGCACTGTTTAAAACCCCTTCGGCACTGAGCTATATGGTGCAAAAGCTGGAGAACGATCTCGACATCACCCTGCTCGATCGCTCCGGTCATCGGGCGAAGTTCACCGATACCGGCAAGTTGATGCTGGAAAAGGGGCGGGTGCTGCTGCGGGCGGCGCAGGATCTGGAGCAGCAGGCGCGCTATGTCGAAAACGGCTGGGAAAGCGAAATCACGCTCGGGATTGACGCCTCTTTCCCGTTTGCCCGCCTGTTGCCGCTGATCGACGAGTTCTATCGGCAGCATCACCATACCCGGCTGCGTTTCAGCCACGAAGTGCTGGCCGGCTCCTGGGAGTCGCTGGTCTACGGTTGCGCCGACATTATCATCGGCGCCATCTGCGAGCCGCCGTCACGGGTGGGTTATGCGTTCAGCCGCCTGGGGCAGCTGGACTACGTGTTCGCCGTCGCGCCGCAGCATCCGCTGGCGGCATTGCCGGAACCGTTGCCGAAGGACGAAATCCGTCAGCACCGGGCGGTGGTGGTGCGCGACACTTCGCGCGTCAACGCGCCGCAGAGCCTGAATCTGCTGGAAGAGCAGGATACGCTGACGGTCTTCGGTTTCGACGCCAAGCTGCAGGCGCAGCTGGCCGGGCTGGGCTGCGGCTATCTGCCGCGTTCTTTGGCGGAACCTTACCTGAACAGCGGCGAACTGGTGGCGAAACGCGTTGAATCGGAACGCTGCAGCGACATCGCCTATTTCGGTTGGCGGGAAAGCGCCAGCGGCCTGGCGGCCAAATGGTGGCGCGAACGGCTGCAGCGCTACGCGGACGACGGCGAGGCCTACCCGGCGGCGCAGTGAGGGCCGCTCGATAAGGATAAATCCCCCAATAAGGACATAGGGAATGAAAAAGACACTAAGCCTGTTGGCGTTGTTGCTGCTGAGCGGCTGCGGCGCCGGGCGTGAGGCCGGCATACCGTTGCCGCAGGCCCCGGCATTGGCCGCAACGCAGCTCAGTTATCCGGAGCGGGTACATAACGCGGTGAGCCGCGAGCTGCGCTTGCCGGAACATGCGCACGGTCAGCGTTGCACCCTCGCTATCCGTTTGCAGCCGGACGGCAAGCTGGCGAGCAGCAAGATCGTAAGAGGCGATGCGCCCCTGTGCGCAGCGGCGAGCGCTGCGGTGCAGCGCGCGCAGTTTCCGCCGATGGCCAGCGCTACCGAATACGCGCTGTTCAACGCCGTGGTGCTCGATTTCGTTCCCTGAAAGCATGTGAGCGACGGGCCGCTTGCGCGGCCCGTTTTTTATCGTTTCGCCGTTTGCATCTTCGCGCTTTTCCGCCAATAGTGTTCTCCGGGCATGCAGCAAGGCGATTTTTCATTGGCCGGCCAACGGGAGAAAAAGGCATGAAAGGTGAGCATCATTATCAGGTGGCGGTCACCTGGCAGGGGAATTTGGGGGCAGGCACCGAGGATTACCGCGCCTATGGGCGCGATCACCTGATTGGCGCGGTGGGCAAGGCAGACATCGCCGGTTCAGCCGATCCGGCCTTTCGCGGCGACGCGACGCGCTGGAATCCGGAGGATTTGCTGGTGGCTTCGCTCAGCGCCTGTCACAAATTATGGTATCTGCATTTATGCGCTACCTCGGGCATTTCCGTACTGGCCTATCAGGACAACGCCGTCGGGGTGATGCGCGAAGATGCGGCGCGCGGTGGCTTTTTCACCTCGGTGACGCTGCGGCCGCAGGTCACGGTGCGCGACGGCGACGATCTGCAGCTGGCGCAACAGCTGCACGAGCAGGCACATCACCTGTGCTTTATCGCCAACTCGGTGAATTTCCCGGTGGCGTGCGAACCGCAGGCCGAGTACGCAACCCGCTGAATTTTCACTTAGCTTTGCCATTTTCGTTATTTTGAACGTCACTGTGGCTCACCGATACTGGGGGAAAATTCCCAACCGCGAGCCGCAGCATGTCCCACGCCCACTATTTGCACCCTGAACAACGCGACCGCATCCGGCGGCTTCATCGGCGCTGGCACTGGCGGCTGGAGTTGCCTACCTGGGGGATCATGGCGGCAGTGTACGGCGGCTGGTTCGGCGTGGCGCATTATTGGCAGGCGCTGGGCCCGTGGCTTGGCGCGCCGCTGCTGATCCTGCTGACCACCGGGTATATGTCGCTGCAACACGAGCTGATCCACGGCCATCCGACGCGCTGGCCGCGCGTCAATCAGCTGTTCGGCCTGTTGCCGCTGGCGGTGTGGTATCCCTATGGGCTGTATCGGGATTCGCATCTGTGCCACCACCGCAACGACCACCTGACCGATCCGCATGAAGATCCCGAAAGTTACTACTTCAGCGCTGCGCAGTGGCGGCGTTATCCCCGCCTGCTGCCGCTGTTGGCCGCGGTGCGCAATACGCTGATCGGCCGGGTGCTCCTCGGCCCGGCGCTGGATATCGTCACCACGCTGTTCGGCGCAGTGAAGACGCTTGCAGCGGGCGATCTGCGCGCCTGGGCGATGTGGCTGGCGCATCTGTCGCTGTTGGCGGCGCTGCTGCACTGGCTGCAGATGCAGGGCATCGGCGCGGCGTTTTACCTGTTGGCCATCAGCTACCCGGCGCTGGCGCTGACCAAGGTAAGATCGTTTTTTGAGCATCGCGCCGTGGACGCACCGCAGGCACGTTCTATTATTAATGAGGCGGGCTGGCCGTGGCGGCTGCTGTTTCTCAATCTGAACTACCATTTAGTGCATCACGATTTGCCCGGCCTGCCCTGGTATGGCCTGCGCGAAGTCTATCTGGCGGAACGCGAGGCGTATCAGCGCCGCAGCCAGGGATTCGTCGCGCAGGGTTATGGCGAGTGGCTGCGCGATTACGCACTGACGCCGATCGACGTCGGCGTGCATCCGCTGAGCGCCGGCGAACGGCGGGAGGAACGCGATGTCCTGCCGAAGAAAAAACTTATTGCGCGCTGGAAGCGCGTTTCTCAGGATTTTCCAACCGAACTGGCCCATGAGCCGGAAAACATATAACCAGAGGAAAAGTATGGCAATCACCTTATCACGCGGACGTTCCTTTGCCGTCGCGCTGGCTCTGCTGGCCGTCGGCGGTCTGGCACAGGCGGCCGACTCGGTGCGCGTCGGCTCCAAGATCGATACCGAAGGTTCGCTGCTCGGCAACATCATCGTGCAGGTGCTGGAAGCCAACGGCATCAAAACCACCAACAAGCTGCAGCTCGGCACCACCAAGGTGCTGCGCGGCGCCATCACTTCCGGCGAGATCGACATCTACCCGGAATACACCGGCAACGGCGCGTTTTTCTTCTCCGATGAGAAAGATCCGGCGTGGAAGAACGCCCAGGCCGGCTTCGAGAAGGTGAAGCAGCTCGACTACGACAAAAACAAAATCGTCTGGCTTGATGCGGCGCCGGCCAACAACACCTGGACCATCGCCATTCGTCAGGACGTGGCGGACGCCAACCATCTCAAAACGCTGGCGGATCTCGGCAAGTGGATCAACGGCGGCGGCAAGTTCAAGCTGGCGGCCTCGGCGGAATTTATCGAGCGGCCGGATGCGCTGCCGGCGTTCCAGAACGCCTACGGCTTCAAGCTGAATCAGGATCAGCTGCTGTCCCTGGCCGGCGGCGATACGGCGGTGACCATCAAGGCGGCGGCGGAGCAGACCTCCGGCGTCAACGCGGCGATGGCCTACGGCACCGATGGCCCGGTGGCGGCGCTGGGGCTGCAGACGCTGGCGGACCCGAAAGGCGTACAGCCGATCTACGCGCCGGCGCCGATCGTGCGCGAAGCGGCGCTGAAGGCGCACGCCAATCTGCCTGAGCTGCTGAAGCCGGTGTTCGCCTCGCTGGACGGGCCGACGCTGCAAAAACTCAACGCGCAGATCGCTGTGGAAGGCCAGGACGCCAAACAGGTGGCGGCTGCTTACCTGAAAGAGAAAGGGTTTGTTAAGGGATAATGCCGAGGTGCCCCCTTTGCCGTCGGGAGAGGGGGTAAACCGAGGGAGCCGGAGCGTTTCTTTGACTATCGCCGTAAAACATCGCGTCTTGTTGACGCTGTTCATGCTGTTGCTGCTGGCCGCGTTCGGCCTGCCGTTCCTCAGTTATGCCCCCAATCGCCTGTTGTCGGGCAAAAGCCTCTCCTTGTTCTCCCTGCTGAACGGCCCGGCGCTGTGGCTGCTGTTGCCGCTGGCGGCATTGGCGATCCTCAGCCTGTTGCCGCCGACGCGGGGGCGGGCGCTGCTGGCGGCACTGGCCGCCTGCGGGGTGCTGACGCTGGCGTTCTGGATCAGCGGGCAGGCCGCCGGGCGTCTGGCGCAGGAGGGATCGCGCCTGGCACGCACTTCCTGGGGCAGCGGCTGCTGGTTGACCATGGCGCTGAGCCTGCTGATCGCCGCCGACGCCATGGCGCGTCTCACCGCGTCGCACCTGCGGCGGATGCTCGGCAACGCGCTGGTGCTGGTGCCGCCGGCGCTGCTGCTGTTCGGCCATCAGCTCGATCAGCTGTCGCTGCTGAAGGAGTATCATAATCGGCAGGAAGTGTTTGATGCCGCGCTGTTGCAGCACCTGACCATTCTGCTGGCGACGATGGCGCCGGCGCTGGCGATCGGTGTGCCGCTCGGGGTGCTGTGCTTTCGTTCCGAGCGCTGGCAGCGGCCGATCTTCTCCGTGTTGAACATTATCCAGACCGTGCCGTCGATCGCGCTGTTCGGCCTGCTGATCGCGCCGCTGGCGGGGTTGGCGGTGGCGGTGCCCTGGCTGGCGGAACACGGCGTCAGCGGTATCGGCATGGCGCCGGCGATCGTGGCGCTGGTGCTGTACGCGCTGTTGCCGCTGGTGCGCAGCGTGGTGGCGGGGCTGCAAAGCGTGCCGGCCGGCGTGATTGAGTCCGCCACCGGCATGGGGTTGACGCGCGGGCAGATCTTCCTGCGCGTGCAGCTGCCGTTGGCGCTGCCGCTGTTCCTGACCGGCGTGCGCATTCTGGCGGTGCAGACCGTCGGCATGGCGGTGGTGGCGGCGCTGATCGGCGCCGGCGGTTTTGGCGCCATCGTATTTCAGGGGCTGCTCAGCAGCGCGCTGGATCTGGTTCTGCTGGGGGTGATCCCGGTGGTCATGATGGCGGTCATCGTCGATTCGCTGTTTAAATTTTGGGTTTCAATCCTGGACGTATCGCGCCGATGATTCACTTTGAGCAAGTCAGCAAAATTTTTCAGGGCAAGCCGGCGGTCGACGATCTCACGCTGCACATCGCCGAGGGCGAATTCACCGTGTTGATCGGCACCTCGGGTTCCGGTAAGTCCACGACGTTAAAAATGATCAATCGCCTGATCGAACACGATCGGGGCAAGATTCTCTTTGCCGGCGAAGAGATCCAGTCGTTCAAACCGCAGGATCTGCGGCGGCGCATGGGCTATGCGATCCAATCGATCGGCCTGTTTCCGCACTGGACGGTGGAGGAGAACATCGCCACCGTGCCGCAGCTGCTGAAATGGCCGCGCGCGCGCATTCGCGATCGGGTGACCGAACTGTTGGAGCTGCTGCATTTGGAGCCGGATCTGTTTCGCCGCCGCTATCCGCACCAGCTGTCCGGCGGGCAGCAGCAGCGGGTGGGGGTGGCGCGCGCGCTGGCTGCCGATCCCGAGGTGTTGCTGATGGACGAACCGTTCGGCGCGCTGGATCCGGTCACCCGCGCGGCGCTGCAGGCGGAGATCGCGCGCATCCATCAGCTCTCCGGCCGCACTATCGTGCTGGTGACGCACGACATCGACGAAGCGCTGGGCCTGGCGGATCGTCTGGTGCTGCTCGATCAGGGGCGGGTGGTGCAGCAGGGCACGCCGCTGACGCTGTTGACCGCCCCGGCCAACGATTTCGTGCGTGATTTCTTCGGGCGCAGCGATCGCGGCATCAAGCTGCTGTCGCTGGGGACGGTGGCGGAGCGGGTGCGGCCCGGTGTCGCCGGGGGCGAGCCGATCGCCGCCGCCATGAGCCTGCGCGAGGCGCTGTCGGTGTTTGTGGCGCGCGGCAGCGACTGTCTGCCGGTGGTGGATGAACGGGGCGAAGCGTTGGGGGTGTTGCACTTCAACGATCTGATCGCCGGGCAGGCGCTGTCATGAGCGGGCGCATCGGGCGCCTGCTGCGCGATCCTTTGCCCTGGACGCTGGCGCTGCTGTTGGCGCTGGTGTTCGGCATGGATCATCTGCGCGGTCTGTTCGCCGCCTGGTTCCCCGAGCTGGAGCGGCCCATTTATCAGCAGGACAGCTTTATCGCGCTGGTGGGGGCGCACCTGTCGCTGGTGGCGATCTCCAGCCTGATCGCGGTGGCTCTCGGCGTGGCGGCAGGCGTGGCCGTGACCCGACGCAGCGGCCGGGAGTTTCGTTCGCTGGTGGAAACGGTGGTGGCGGTGGGGCAGACCTTCCCGCCGGTGGCGGTGCTGGCGGTGGCGGTGCCGGTGATGGGCTTCAGCGAGCAGCCGGCGATCATCGCGCTGGTGCTGTACGGCCTGCTGCCGATCCTGCAGGGCACGCTGGCGGGCATCGAATCGGTGCCGCCCGCCACGCGCGAGATCGCTCGCGGCGTGGGGATGAGCGCCTGGCAAATTCTGTGGCGGGTTGAACTGCCGCTGGCGGCGCCGGTGATCGTCGCCGGGATCCGCACCTCGGTGATCATCAACATCGGCACGGCGGCCATCGCTTCCACCGTCGGCACCAAGACGCTCGGCTCGCCGATCATTATCGGCCTGAGCGGGTTTAACACCGCCTATGTGATCCAGGGCGCGGCGGTCGTGGCGTTGTTGGCTATTATCACCGATATGCTGTTCGAACGTTGGGTGCGTTATCTCACCGCCTGGCGTCAGCAGACGCTGGCGACCACTCCGGCGGGGTAAGGGGGAAATGATGCAGGTGTCTCTACTGATGTACGGCGTTGGCCGGGAGCAGGCCGAATCCTTCTGGCAGGTGTTGCGCGACAAGCTGCTGCGGCTGGGGTTGCCGGCGGCGCCGGAACGGCTCAGTTGGCCGGACGATCTGGCGCAGCACTGGCGACGCGAGGATCTCTTGCTCAGCCAAACCTGCGGTTATCCGTTGGTCAGCAGTCTGCCGCAGGTACAGTTGATCGGCACCTATCATTATCGGGTGGAAGGGTGCGACGGGCCGAATTACCGCAGCTGGCTGGTGGTGCGCGCGGACGACCCCGGCGAGCGGCTGGCGGATTTTCGCGGCCGAACGGCGGCGTATAACAGCACCGATTCCCAGTCCGGCTACAACGGCCTGCGCGCGCTGATCGCGCCGCTGGCGCAGGACGGGAAATTCTTCGGTGCGGCTATCGCCTCCGGCGCGCATTATCAGTCGCTGCAGCTGATCCGCAGCGGGCAGGCGGATATCGCCGCCATCGATTCGATCAGCATGGAACTGCTGCGCCGCGCGCAACCGCAGGCGCTGGAGGGGCTAAAAATCATCGGCCGCACGGCGGCGGTGCCGGGCCTGCCGTTGATCACCGCAGCCGGCACGCCGCCGGAACAGGTGGAAATCCTGCGCGCCGGCGCCCGAGCGATGCTGGATGAGGCGGTCAGCGACCGCCTGCTGATCGGCGATTTCAGCCTGGTGCCGCGTTCGGCCTACCAGATTATCACCGTGCTGGAACAGCAGGCCGCCGCGCAGGGCGTGACGGCGCTCTAGCCGCCGTTACAGCAGGCCGCCGCCGTCGATGTCGATCACGCTGCCGGTGACGAAGCCATTCTCCATCGCCAGCAGATAACCCGCCGCGACGTCAGCCGCCTGCCCGACCCTGCCGACCGGCAGGCTGACGCCAACCCGTTCGAACAGCGCCTGACGCTGTGCGGCGCTCATGCCGTCGTAGGCTTCGGTGGCGGTGATACCGGGGCTGACCACGTTCACCCGCCGCGGCGCCAGCTCCTTCGCCAGCTGTTTGCCGACCGCTTCCAGCGCGGCATTGATGGCAGTTTTGACCAACTGACCGCCGAGGTATTTACGCGACAGCTGGCCGGAGGTCAGGGTGATCGAGCCCTGCGGCGCCAGCGTCGGCAGCGCCGCCTGCACCGCGCGCAAACTTCCCCAGAATTTGACGTTGAAGTCGGCCTGCGCCTGTTCAAGGGCGGTCTCCGCCAGCGGCTTCGCCTGCACCAACGGCCCGGCGGTGATCACCAAATGGTCGAAAGCGCCGACGGCGGCGAACAGCGCGCGCAGCGACGCGTCATCGGTCAGATCGGCCTGCATCAGGCGCAGCGCGTCGTTCTTCTCCCCGGCGTGAGGGAGACGACGCGAAGCCAGCACCACTTCAGCGCCGCGCGCCGCCGCCGCGTAGGCCACCGCGGCGCCAATGCCGCTGGTGCCGCCCAGGATCACCAGCTTTTGTCGTTTCAGGGGGGAGTCGGGAATCGTCATGTTAAGGCCTCTTTTTAGGTAAGTTTCAACGGAATCTATCTTTCCTGATTGAAAATGAGGAAAAAAGCCCGCCTAATAGCAAACACTTGTAAATTAATATTAATAATTGATTGGGCTAAAAAGAGAGGGAGCAGATGACCTCATTTGTCGATCTCGAGGTGTTTGTCCGCACGGTTGACGGCGGCAGTTTTTCCGCCGCGGCGCGCGCGCTGGATATCACGCCGGCGGCGGCCAGCATTGCGGTGAAAAGGCTGGAGCAGCAGTTGGGCGCGCGGCTGCTGGTGCGTTCCACCCGCAGCCTGAGGTTAACGGAGGAGGGCGCCCGCTATCTCGACAGCGCGCGCCTGGCGCTGGGCGCGTTGGCCGAAGGAGAGCAGGCGATCCGCGAGAAGCATCAGGGGCTGTCCGGGATGCTGCAGATTTCCGCGCCGTCGGATTTTGGCCGCAATCTGCTGCTCGGCTGGCTGGATGAGTTCCGCCTGCAGCATCCCCACATTCAGCTGCAGCTTCTGATCAACGATCGGCAGGCGGATCTGTTCCGCGAACCGGTGGATGTGGCGTTGCGCTTCGGGCCGCTGGCCGACTCTTCGCTGGTGGCGCTGCCGATCCTGCCGCAGCATCGGCGGCTGATCTGCGCCAGCCCGGATTATCTGCGGCGGCATGGCGCGCCGCAAACGCCGGCCGATCTGGTTCGGCACAGCATTCTGGTGTATCAGCCCAGCGGCAAACGGCAGGTGGAATGGCGGCTGTGGCGCGGTGAGGAGGGGGTCGAGCTGCCGCTGAACGGCAGCTATTTTACCGATGACGGTGAGGTCGCGCGGCGCTGGGCGCTGGCCGGGCACGGCGTGGTGCGCAAGTCGGCGATCGACGTGGCGTCGGATATTCGCGCCGGGCGGTTGGTGCAACTGTTGCCGGAATGGCGCAGCGACGCGGTGCCGATCAATCTGGTCTGCCCGCATCGTTCGCAGGTGTCGGAGCGCGTCAGGCAACTGCAGCGCTTTTTACAGCAGCGCTGCCAGCGCTGGATGGACGATCACTTGGCCTGAAGAGTTTCGGTTTGCGCCGGCGTAGCGGCGGTATCCCCGGCAGGCGCGCTTTCTTCGTGCGGGGTGGTAGAACGGGTGTAGATGTTCAGCCCGGCGAGGAATACGCCGCCCAGAGAACCGAAGGCGCACAGGGCGATGACGATGACGAACGCTTTTTTCAGCATAGGAATAATTTCGCAGGTTGCTTGGAACAGCGTGAATTATAGCCCCTTCGCCGGGTGAAACAAGAATCGTTTTTAACGGCGGCCCGCAGACCGCCCTTTGTGATCATCGCCGTTCGCAGTCGATGGCCTGCACGTTGGCCGGGCGGGCGAACAGGTATTTTCCCAGCGTCACCAGCACCACCGCCGCCACGATGATCACCAGCGCCAGCCACTCGCGCGGCGCCAGCGATTCGCCGGCAAAACCGATGCCGAGCAGCACCGCCACCACCGGATTGACGTAGGCGTAACTGGTGGCGACCGCCGGGCGCACATTCTTCAACAAGAACATATAGGCGCTGATCGCCAGCATCGAACCGAAGACGATCAGATAGCCCAGCGCCAGAAAGCCGCCGGTGCTCGGCATCTGAGTGAGGCGCTCGCCGCTCAGCTGGCTGGCTGCCAATAACACCACGCCGGCGACCAGCATCTCCGTCGCGCCGGCCATCGGCCCGGCCGGCAGCGAGATGCGCGATCCTAACACCGACCCAAAGGCCCAGCTGGCCGAAGCCAGCAAAATCAGCAGCGCGCCGGTCGGGTTGCCCACCAGGTTGTTGCCGGTGTTGAGCAGCACGATGCCCACCAACCCGAGCGCGATGCCGGCCCATTCCAGTTTGGTATTGCGCATGCCCCACAGCAGGCTGAAGCAGAGGGTAAACAGCGGCACCGTTGCCACCATCACCGCGGCGATGCCGGACGGCACGTGTTGGTGTTCCGCCACCGTCACCAGGCCGTTGCCCACCGCCAGCAGTAGAATGCCGATGGCGCCGGCGGCCAGCCACTGCTTCGGCGTCGGCAGTGCGTGGCCGCGCCAGGCCAGGAAACTGAACAGCACGATGCCGGCTATTAGAAAGCGAATGCCGGCCATCATCAGCGGCGGCCACTGTTCGACGCCGAGGCGAATGACGAAATAGGTGGAACCCCAAACGATATATAACGTGAACAACGCCCCGATCAACGGCAGGACGCTACGGCTTTGTTGGCTAAGCATAGGATTGTATTTTGCGGGAATGATTATTATTAGAACGCTCAGTAAACCCGATCGGGCAACCGATAAGCAATGGCCTGCGGCATTATTTTTCCGACGGCCGAAAGCCGTTCAATGGCCTTGCTGTTTCCACTGCAGCCAACTGACGGCCGGCAGGTAAATCGACCAGCCGACGGCCAGCAGCAGCAGCATGAACTCGGGCGGCACGCCGGGCAACAAGGCGTCCAGCTTCCAGGACACGGCGTAGGCGAAGGGGCCAACGGCGGCGCCCAACACCGCCAGCGGCCAGGGGGCCGCTCTGACCACGTCCAACAACCAATACCACCAGCAGCCGAAGCCGATCCACAGCGCGATGGTCCAGAGCGGCAGGCCGTGTTGCCCGCTGTAGTGCAGCACGCCGCTGTAGCTCCACAGCCCATCCATGCCGATACCGCCCAGGGCGGCCAGGGCTGCGCCTTTGCGGCGGGCGGCAGGGGTAAAGATCAGCGCCAGCGCCGCGCCGGCCAGCAGTATGCCGTTGAGCCGATCGCGAGTCAGCAGCGCCAGCAGCCAGCAAACGCCCAGTCCCAGCGTCGCCAGCCAGAATCCGGCATGCGGCTTCTTCATCGTTCAACTCCCGTGGGGTTACTCTGCCGCTGCGCCAAGCGCCGACGGAGGTGTCAGAACGGGCGCGGGGCCCGTTGTTTGCCTGAATATTCGATAATTCAACCTTAGAAGGGAAGGTGCGGGGTGCACAAGCAGAATAATCTGTACCGGTTGAAAACGCGGGCAAAAACCGGTGTTACAAGAGAGAAATTCGGTAGGCGCAGCGGCGTGAACCGGCCAGAATGTGTTCGGCGCGCTCCACCTGCGCCTGCAGCACTTCGGTGAAGATGCTCAGCTCAGCGCGGCAGAAGCCCTGGCAGACGGTGGCGGCGGCGCAGATCGGGCAGTGGTTTTCCACCAGCAGATAGGAACCGTCCTCCTCCTGGCGCCATTCGGCCATATACCCTTCGCGGCAGCGGATCTCGGTCAGGCGCGCCACGCGTTCGCGCAGCTCGGTGGCGCCGATCATCGCCTGCTTGTAGTTGATGCGGTTTTCCTGTTCGCGGGTCTCGATCAGCACGTCGATCGCCTGTTCGCCCAACTTGTCGCGCACGGTGCGCAGCAGCTGCACCGTCAGATCCGCATGGGTATCGGGAAAGCGCGCGTTCCCGGCAGAGGTCAAATGCCACAGCTGCACCGGGCGGCCCACGCCGCGCGTTTCCGCCACCGCTTCGACCAACCCCTCTTTCGCCAGCTTGACGAACTGCTGGCGGGCCGCCTCACCGGTGGTGCCGAGCACTTTTCCTGCGTCAGAAGCTAGCTGTGGGCCGCGGGTTTTCAATAACGTCAGCAAGCGGTCACTGACCGATTGTGCGGTGCTGCCGCTATTTTCCAAGTTTATTCTTGACATATTTCTCCGCCTCGCCCTAACTTATTCCAAGATAACTCTTGTTAAATTTAACGCAATCTCATGACCAACTCAATGCCATTCCTCTGAAAACAGGACAACAACCGTGATAACCCATGACGATAGCCGCTGGAGCGACCTTTTCTCCGGCAAAAATGCGGCCAGTGCGATCGCGCTCTCGCTCGGCGTGGCGCTGCATGCCATCAATATTCTGGTCGCCACCACCATTCTGCCCTCGGTGGTGCAGGATATCGGCGGGCTGGATCTCTATGCCTGGAACACCACGCTGTTCGTGGTGGCGTCGATCCTCGGCTCCGCGCTGTCGGCCCGGTTGCTCAGCGGCTATGGCGCACGCAGCGCCTATCTGGTGGCTTCGCTGTTCTTTATCGTCGGGGCGGCGCTGTGCGCGCTGGCGCCGAGCATGCCGGTGATGCTGATCGGCCGCACGGTGCAGGGCTTCGGCGGCGGGCTGATCTTTGCGCTCTCCTACGCGATGATCAACCTGGTGTTCGAGCAGCGATTGTGGCCGCGCGCCATGGCGCTTATCTCGGCGATGTGGGGCATCGCCACCCTGGTGGGGCCGGCGGTGGGCGGCATTTTTGCCGAGCTGCACGCCTGGCGTTGGGCCTTCGGCATTCTGCTGCCGATCATGGCGCTGTACGCTGCGTTTACCTTCCTGATCCTGCCCAAGGGCAAGGCGCAGCAGGCGGCCGCGCCGTTGCCGACTGCGCAACTGCTGTTGCTGACCGTGGCGGTGCTGGTGGTGTCCGCCGGCAGCCTGGCGCACAGCGTCTGGATCAATCTGGCGGGCATCGCGCTTTCGCTGGTGCTGATGGCCTGGCTGATGAAGCGCGAGGCGCACGCACGCGCGCGCCTGTTGCCGCATGGCTCGCTGCGGCGCGGCTCATCGCTGGCGGCGCTCTATATTACGATCTCGTTGCTGGTGATCGGCATGACCAGCGAAATCTTCGTGCCCTATTTCCTGCAGCTGTTGCACGGCCAGTCGCCGCTGATCTCCGGCTATATCGCCGCCACCATGGCCGCCGGCTGGACGTTGTCCGAAATCCTCAGCTCCGGCTGGCGCGGGGCGGGCATTCGCCGGGCGATCGTCAGCGGGCCGCTGTTCGTGCTGGTGGGTCTGCTGGCGCTGGCAATCCTGATGCCGACGCCCTCCGGCGGTGACTGGCAGGCGCTGACGCCGATCGTCATCGCGTTGTCGCTGGTGGGATTCGGCATCGGCTTCGGTTGGCCGCATCTGCTGACGCGCATTTTGCAGGTGGCGCCTGAAGCGGACAAAGACATCGCCGGCGCTTCAATTACCACGGTGCAGCTGTTCGCCACCGCATTCGGCGCGGCGCTGGCCGGGATGACGGCCAACCTGGCGGGGCTGAACGATCCGGGCGGCGCGGCGGGCGCGGCATCGGCGGCGCGTTGGCTGTTCCTGGCGTTCGCGCTGGCGCCGCTGCTGGCGGTATTCAGCGCCTGGCGCTGCGCCGCGATCGCGCCGCCGGTCGCAGAGACGGGCAATTTTGTACAAACTCCACCCTCGCGCGAGTGCTAGAACGCTTCTCCTCATTCGGCGATGTTTGCGGTGATCCTGGCGTTCTTCCTGCGCGATATTTTTTAAAATCCGCTTGCTATATCTCTTATTTGAGATTATTTCTCTTATATGGGATTTTTAAGCGGAGTGTGAGCGGTGGATAACGGTTTGGAGACTGCCGACCTGAGGTTGGCGCAGCGGCTGGCGGATTTGCGCCAGCAGCGGGCGTGGTCGCTGGAGGAATTGGCGCAGCGCACCGGTCTTAGCCGGGCGACGCTCTCGCGGGTGGAGCGCGCCGAGACCAGCCCGACGGCGTCGTTGCTGAACCGGCTGTGCGCCGCCTACGGGTTGACCATGTCGCGCCTGTTGAGCGAAATCGAAGACGAGCCGCCGGAGCTGCTGCGGCCGCAGCAGCAACCGGTGTGGGTCGATCGCGCCAGCGGTTTTCACCGTCGCTCCGTTTCCCCACCCGCCGCGCTGTATAAGGCCGAGTTTATCGAAGCCCGGCTTGATGCCGGCGCGCAGATCGATTACGACCTGCCGTCGATTCCGGCGCTGGAACATCATCTCTGGTTGCTGTCCGGGCAGTTGGAATTGATCCTGGAAGAGCGCGTTTTCCGGCTGTCGGCCGGCGACTGTCTGCGCTACCGCCTGTTCGGTGCCTCCCGTTTCCATGTCCCCGGCGATGAGCCGGCTCATTACACGCTCGTTATCTGTAGGCCATAGCCATGATTGAATTGCAACAGTGGGATGCCGCTGCGGCGCAAAGCGCCATTGCCGACTTGGCCGAGATGCTGCACGCCAGCGTGGCGCACGGCGCCAGCATCGGTTTTGTCATGCCCTTTACGCAGGAACAGGCGCAGGCATTTTGGCAGGGGGTGCTGCCGGCTCTGGCGCGGGGAGAGCGTGCGATGCTGGTGGCGCTCGCGAACGGCCGACCGGTCGGCACCGTGCAACTGCTGCTGGCTATGCCAGACAACGGCCGCCACCGCGCGGAAGTGGTCAAGCTGATGGTGCACCCGCAGGCGCGGCGGCAGGGCGTTGCCCGGCTGTTGATGCAGGAAGTGCAGGCGCTGGCGGCGCGTCATCGCCGCAGCCTGTTGGTGCTGGACACCCTGAGCGGCAGCGCGGCGCAGGGGCTGTACCGCCAATTGGGGTTCGAGGCGGCGGGCGACATCCCGCAATACGCCCGCGCCAGCGACGGCGGGGCGTTGGAGGCCACCTGCTATATGTACAAACTGCTGTGAGGCTTAGCGCCCGCGCCAGGCCTTGAGCGCCTGTTGGCGCACCTGCAGCTTCTGTTGCGGCGTCAGCTTGTTGTAGTCGCGAGCCAGGCCGCTCTCCCAATCGCCGTACAGCGGGTTGGGCAGCACGATGAATTCGGTGCCGAATTTGTTCTGGTTCTCGCTGACAAACGCCCGGCGCTGCGCATTATCCTGGTGGTAGGTCGCGGCGCCGAAGTCGTTCAGGTTGTCGCCCGCGTACACCACGATGTCATAGCCAGCTTGTTTGATGGCGTCGAAGCGCGCCTGCTTATTGGACGTGTCGGTACTGAGCAAGACGGTTTTTTCCGACATGCCGGTGAAACCGAGCTTCTGCATGTTGGCCACCGTGGCGGCGTAGTCGCTCTGTTTGCGGTTCGAGACGTAGAACATCGTCCCCTGGTGGGCGTTAACGTAACGGGCGAACGACACTGCCCCCGGCACCGCGCCGGCCTGTTCGGCCTGCGTCCATTGGGCCCAGGTGGCGCCGTCATACGGCTGGCCCTGCTGCGCCTGCCAGGCGGAGTAGGCGCTGTTGTCCAGCATGGTTTCATCCAGATCGACCACCACCGCCTTTTTGCGGCCCGGCGCGGCCCTGGCCCGATCGAAGGCGCGTTGCGCGCTGTTGAACGCTTGGTGGGCCAGCGCCTGGTATTCGCCGGACTGTTGGAACCAGTTCACCGCCAGCACCGACTGATCCGCCAGCCGCTGCTGGGCCTGGGCGTCGGTGTGCGGCGGCTGCGCGCAACCGGCCAACGTCAGCAGCGCGACGCCAACCGCCGCGCCGAGGGTGAGTTTCCTTGCCTGTTTTCCTGCCATCGTTATCTCTCTCGGTTTTATTTTTGTGGGCTGTCCAGCAGCATATCCATCTCGAACTGGCGCAGAGGATCCTGCCGCCAGCCAAGATGCGTAAAGAAGGGGGCGGCCACCTCGGGCACAAAAACGTTGGCGGTCAGCGGCAAAGGGGCGAACTGCGCTTGCAGGGCGGCCAGCAAGGCGCGGGCATGCCCCTGGCCGCGGTGCTGCGGCGGCACGTAGATCAGGCGCAGCCAGCAGTGCTCGGCGCCGGGCATCACCACGGCGTAGGCCTGACGATTGAGCGTATAGGCCTGCGGTTTGCCCGGCAGCTTGAACAGCGATTCGGGGGCGATCAACCAGGGCAGGTCGGTGGCGCCTTCCGCCGTCAGGCGATGGCTGACGGTCAGCGGATCGACCGCCTGCAGCGCCGCCGTGCCTGGCGGCACTTCCGCCGGCGCCTGATGGCCGGTCAGGGTGCGCACGATGCGCAGCCCGGCGCGGTGGTACAGCGCCAGCGCGGCTTCGTTGCCTTCGATCACCTCCAACGACAGCCGCCGATCGCCGCGCTGGCGGGCATCCGCCACCAGCCGCTGCATCAGCGCCTTGCCCAGCCCCTGGCCGCGCATCTCCGGGCGCACGGAAAAGGCCGCCACCCGGCTGTGCCGGCCGCGGCGGGCGATCAGCGCCACCGCCACCGGTTCATGGCGGTGGGTGACGATCAGGCTGTCGTTCAGGCTGAGGTCTTCGGCGCCGAAGCGGGCGGCGAAGGTTGAACCGTCGAGCACGAAACGCACGATGTAGTTTTCAAAACAGTGGTTGAGGATGTTGGCCAGTTCGTCGCTGCTGTAGCGCAAGGCGTTGTGGTAGTCGAAGCGTCCGTCGTTATGCATGGCTGATTTCGCTCGGGGGAAAGCTATACATGTAGACCCGTTTGTTTTGCAAGGCAAGCGGGGGGATTCGCCGGCGGGGAAAATAAAAACAAAAAAGCCGGACGCAGCCGCCCGGCGAAATAAAACTCTGGGTATCAAGTGACGCTAAAGTTTGCAGTGGTGGTTATTCATTCATCACATCAGAACTGGTAGGTCAGGGCGACAACAACGACGTCGTCGTTTTTCAGACCCAGCTTGTTGTCGTCATCAAGCTGGTTGATTTTATATTCGACATAAGTGGACATGTTTTTGTTGAAGTAATAGGTCGCCGCTACGTCGAAATATTTCACCAGATCGACGTCGCCGATGCCTTCAATATCTTTGCCTTTCTGCTGAACGTAACC
Source organism: Serratia sp. CY40230 (assembly GCF_052168835.1). Taxonomy (NCBI): domain Bacteria; kingdom Pseudomonadati; phylum Pseudomonadota; class Gammaproteobacteria; order Enterobacterales; family Yersiniaceae; genus Serratia; species Serratia sp. CY40230. The sequence goes on along the minus strand of NZ_JBJNLX010000002.1, from coordinate 420,981 downwards.
CAGCGATGGGCGCAGACCGAAGTCGAATTGATATTGCGCGACCAATTCAATCCCTTCCGCTTTATTGGCGAAGCCGCTAACGGAGGTCGAGTTATTATTGATGGTAGCGGTGCCGGAAATAGGCGCGATATTGCGGCTCTGCGAATAAGTCGCGGCCAGGTAGACATTGTTGTTGTCGTATTTCAGACCGCCGGCCCAGATATCGGCCTTGTCGCCTTTACCGAAGGTGCCCGCCTTTTGCGTGGCGGTGCGGTTGGAAGAGGCATAGGCGGCGCCCACGCTCAGGCCGTCAATGATTTCATAGCTGGAGGAGAGACCCCAGCCGTCGCCGTTCGCCTTGCTGGCGGAGCGGCCGTCGTTTTCGTTCTTGCCCTGGTACTGCACGGCAAATTTCAGGCCGTCAACCAGACCGAAGAAGTTGTTATTACGGTAGGTGGCGACGCCATTGGTACGGCCGTTCATAAAGTTGTCGGTCTTGATATAAGCATCGTCGCCGAATTCAGGGATCATATCCGTCCAGGCGCCGACGTCGTAAATGATACCGTAGTTGCGACCGTAGTCGAAGGAGCCGAGGTCCTTATATTTCAGACCGGCGAAGCCCAGACGCGTTTTGGTGTCTTTGGTGCCGTCGGATTCAGAATGGTTGGCGGCGATCTGATATTCCCACTGGCCATAGCCGGTCAGCATATCGTTAATCTGGGTGGCGCCTTTAAAGCCGATACGGACGTAGGTTTTATCACCATCATTGCCGGCATCATCAGAGAAATAATGCAGGGCTTTCACACGGCCGTAAAAATCGAGTTTGTTGCCGTCTTTATTGTAGATTTCTGCTGCCTGTGCCGCTTGCGCAAGTAAAAGTGCCGGAATAATAACGGCCAGAAGATTACGTTTCATGGGTTACCCTGCTTTATTCGATTGAAAGACGCTTATCATCAGTTGCATTGCTGTTTTACTGTGCCGCCTGATTGTTGGCGGCGGAGAATTTTTACCGTAGTAATGTGATCTATTTATGACAAAAAATTCATTTTCATGTCGAACGATTAAAAAAGTCGCGCAAAGGGTGAATTTTTTCTTCAGCCGATGGTCGGCGGCTGGTCTACAGTTACCGATACCTTGTTCCGCTGCGGGAGGAATCATGCACGATACTTATACTTTGTTCGGTACGCAGGGCTGCGGTTCGACCATCGTGGCCGCCGCGTTGGCGTTGACCGCCTTCCCTTGGGGCTATGAGGAGGTGGATTACACGCAGGACGGCCCGGAGCGCGATCGCCTGTTGGCGCTGAACCCGCTGGGTCAGGTGCCCACCTTAGTGCTGCCCAATGACGAAGTGATGACGGAGAGTGCGGCGATTATCCTGCTGCTGCACGATCGCGCGCCGCATGCCGAGCTGGCGCCGCCCGGCGGTTCGCCGCTGTTGCCGCGTTTTCTGCGCTGGCTGCTGTTCATCAACGCGGAGATTTACCCCACTTTCACCTATGCTGACCATCCGCAGCGCTGGCAGCCGCAGGCGGCAGGGGCGGAACAGCTGAAAAACGCGGTAATGGATTATCGCGAGCGTTTGTTGCGGCAGTTGAACGCCGCCGCTGGGGCGTCTGGCCCGTGGTTTCTCGGCAAGAGCTTCAGCGCGCTGGATCTGTACGTGGCGGTAATGTGCAACTGGCGGCCGGGCCGCGCGTGGTTCCGGCAACACTGCCCGCGACTGTACGCCATTGCCGAACGGGTGGAGCAGCGGCCGGAGCTGAATGCGCTGCTGAGCGCCCATTTCGACGGCGTTGCCTCGCTGGAACCGTGAAATCGCCCCGCCGCCTGGCGGGGAACCCTCCCGTTTTTCTGAACTGAGAGTGCCGAAAATCCCGATTTTCACTCGCCTCGGCGGCGGGTAGCGTAACGCTATCCGCAACTGACAGGAGAGAGTGATGCCATCAAAATCCCAGGCCGGGCAACAGGCGTTCGGCGATATCGCCCCCAAGCTGGCGCAGCTCAGCGACAGCGTCTTGTTTGACGATGTCTGGCAGCGGCCAGAGCTGAGCCCGCGCGAGCGCAGCCTGATCACCGTCGCCGCGCTGGTGGCGCTCAACTGCCTGGAGCAACTGCCGTTTCATCTGCAGCTGGCGCAGCGCAACGGCGTCGATCGCCCGCAATTGGCGGAGCTCATCACCCACCTGGCGTTTTACGCCGGCTGGCCCGCGGCGGCGTCGGCCGTGGCGCGCCTGCGCGAGCTGGAACCGGAGGCGCCCCATGCCGTTTAGCCGCATCGCCCTGCATCAGGGCAAGTCCGCCGACTATCTGCAAACCTTGTCCGACAGCCTGCATCAGGCGCTGGTGGAGGCCTTCGAGGTGCCGCCGGCGGACAGGTTTCAGGCGATCGATCAATACCGCCCCGGTGAGCTTATCTACGATCGCGACTATCTCGGCGGGCCGCGCAGCGCGGATTTCGTGCTGTTTTACATCACCGCCGGGCGGCCGCGCGACAGCGACACCAAGCGGCGCTTCTACGGGCGGCTGACGGCGCTGCTGGCGGAAAACCTGCGGCTGAACCCCGAGGATGTGATGGTGGTGATCGCCACCACCCAGTTGGACGAGTGGTCATTCGGCGGCGGGCGCGCCTCAATGATCGATCCGCAGACGTAACTCGGGCTGACGTCGTCGGCGGTCTGTGGGACAATAGCGCCATCATTTCGTTTAGATAAGAGTTGAATGGCGCTCTCCTCCGCAGTTAAAGATCAGATTGGCCAGTGGTACAAAGCCCTGCAGCAGCAAATACCGGATTTTATTTCCCGCGCGCCCCAGCGCCAGATGATCGCCGAGGTGGCCAAGACGCTGGCCGGCGACTACCCGCGCCATCTGGCGATCGAGGCGCCGACCGGCGTCGGCAAAACGCTGTCTTACCTGATCCCGGGCATCGCCGTCGGACGGGCGGAGAGCAAGCCGCTGGTGGTGAGCACCGCCAACGTGGCGCTGCAGGATCAGATTTACAGCAAGGATTTGCCGCTGCTGAAGAAGATTATCCCCGATCTGAAATTTACCGGCGCCTTTGGCCGCGGGCGTTACGTCTGCCCGCGCAACCTGGCGGCGATGAGCACCGACGTCAGTCAACAGGGCGATCTGACGCTGTTCCTCGACGACGAGCTGGCGCCGTCCAGCGGCGAAGAGCAGGCGCTGTGCCAGAAACTGACCAAGGCGCTGGCCCGCTTTGAGTGGGATGGGCTGCGCGATCACTATCAGCAGAGCATCGACGATCCGCTGTGGGCCAAGCTGAGCACCGACAAGGCCAACTGCCTGGGGCGCAACTGTCACTACATTCGCGAATGCCCGTTCTATATCGCCCGCAAAGAGATCGAGAGCGCCGACGTGGTGGTGGCCAACCACGCGCTGGTGATGGCGGCGCTGGAGACGGAATCGGTGCTGCCGAACCCGAAAGAGTTGCTGCTGGTGCTGGACGAAGGCCACCATTTGCCGGAGGTGGCGCGCGACGCGCTGGAGATCGACGGGGAAATCACCGCGCTGTCGACCAACCTGCAACTGGACATGATCGTGCGCCAGGTCGAACAGTGCATGACGCAGTACCGGCCGAAGAATCCGCCGGGGCTGGCCAGCAGCGAACGGCTGAAAAACCATTGCGAGGAGCTGCGCGAACTGGTGCAGATCTTCGAGCATCAGGTCAGCGCCTACCTGCCCGGCGACAGCGTGGCGGCCGAGCATCGTTTTGAAATGGGCGAGCTGCCGGCGGAGATGGTGGAGAGCTGCGCGCGGCTGTTTAAACTGACCGATGCACTGCGCGGGCTGGCGGAGTTCGTGCTTAACGATCTTACTGAGCAGACCGGCAAGCACGACATCATGCGCCTGCACCGCTCGATCATTCAGATGAGCCGCACGCTGGGCTATCTGGAGGCGATGAGCAAGCTGTGGCGGCTGGCGGCGCTCGACAAGTCGTCCAACGCGCCGATCTCCAAATGGGTCACGCGCGAACTGCGCGATAACGTCACCCATCTGTATTTGCACTGCGTCGGCATCCGCGTCAGCGATCAGCTGGAGAAGCTGCTGTGGCGCAAGGTGCCGCACGTGGTGGTCACCTCGGCCACGCTGCGTTCACTGAACAGCTTCGCGCGTTTGCAGGAGATGAGCGGGCTGAGCGAGAAGGCCGGCGATCGCTTCGAAACGCTCTCTTCGCCGTTCAATCACGTCGAACAGGGCAAGATTGTTATTCCGCAGATGCGCTACGAACCGGCGCTCGCCAACGAGGCGGAGCACCTCGAGGAGATGGCGCGGTTTTTCCGCGCCGAGCAGGCGAGCGGCAAGCACAAAGGCATGCTGATCCTGTTCAGCAGCCACCGGGCGATGCAGACTTTCCTCAGCTACGTGACCGATCTGCGGCTGATGCTGCTGGTGCAGGGCGACCAGCCGCGCTACCGGCTGGTGGAAGAGCACCGCAAGCGGGTGGAGAAGGGCGTCGCCAGCGTGCTGGTGGGGCTGCAATCGTTCGCCGAAGGGCTGGATTTGAAAGGCGAACTGCTGACCCAGGTGCACATTCACAAAATCGCGTTCCCGCCGATCGACAGCCCGGTGATCATCACCGAAGGTGAGTGGCTGAAATCGCTGAAGCGCTATCCGTTCGAAGTGCAGAGCCTGCCGAGCGCCTCGTTCAACCTGATCCAGCAGGTCGGCCGTCTGATCCGCAGCAACCAATGCTACGGCGAGATCGTGATCTACGATCGCCGGTTGCTGACCAAAAATTACGGTTCGCGGCTGTTGGCGTCGCTGCCGGTGTTCCCGATCGAGCAGCGCGCGGTGCCGGAGGCCGACAAGGCGCATCTGGCGGCGCTGAAATCCGCCGCCGACGCGGCCAAAAAAGAGAAGAAGCGCGGCAACCCGTTCGCCCGCAAGCGGCGGCGTTAATCAGAGCAGCGGCGGCAGGCGGCGCTTGACCGGCGTGGTTTTCACGATCGAGGTGTTGCTCTGCGCGTGTTCGGCCAGCCGATCGAGGGTGTGGTCGAGCTGTTCCATCGAGTGCGCCACCAGCCGCACGATAAAGCAGTCTTCGCCGGTAACCTTATCGCATTCGACCACTTCCGGGATCGCCTGAATCAGCTGCTCGACCTTCTTCAGCATGCCCGGCAGCGGCTTGATGCGCACCAGCGATTCGAAGGCGTAGCCCACCGCCTGTAGATTGACGTTCAGGGTATAGCCCTGGATCACGCCGCTTTCCTCCAGCCGCCGCAGTCTTTCCGACGTGCTCGGCGACGACAGGCCCACCTGCGCGCTCAGCGTCTTCAACGATGCGCGCGCATCGTCCGCCAGAATGGTCAGGATTTGGCGATCGATATCATCCATAACGCCTCCGTTAGGTATTTTATTTATTATAGCTTCGAGAAAAAGGCAGTTAAGCATATCTGCCTTTTTTATGCTATGGAAAGCCGCCCGGCGAAGCCGCAAGCTATGTCTCTGGGCAAGCTTCGAGGAACGCAGAATGAATGCAGAGATAAAACGCGGATCGCTGGAGATGGCGGCGGCGATGTTGATTTCCGGCTCCATCGGCTGGTTTGTGTTGATGTCCGGCCAGCCGGTTATCAACGTGGTGTTTTGGCGCTGCGCGGTAGGCGCGCTGGTGCTGCTGGCGGTGTGCGGCGTATTGGGGCAGCTGCGACGCGATGCGCTGACGCGCGCCACGCTGCTGCTGGCGATCGCCGGCGGCGTCGCGCTGGTGATCAACTGGCTGCTGCTGTTCGCCGCCTATTCCTATGCGTCTATCTCCATCGCCACCGCGGTGTACAACACCCAGCCGTTTATGCTGGTGGGGCTGGGGGCGCTGTTTCTGGGGGAACGGCTGACCGCCCGCAAGCTGCTGTGGCTGGGGCTGGCGTTCGGCGGCATGATGCTGGTGGTGCTGGCGCAGCCGCGGCAGGCGGGGGAACAGAGTCATTATCTGGCGGGCATCGCGCTGGCGCTCGGCGCGGCGTTTTTCTACGCCCTGATGGCGCTGGCGGCCAAGCGGCTGAAGGGCACGCCGCCGCATCTTATTGCGCTGATCCAGGTGACGGTGGGGGCGGTGATGCTGTTGCCGCTGGTGGATTTCCACGTTTCGGCCAGCGTTGGGCAGTGGGGGATGCTGGCGACGCTCGGCGTGCTGCACACCGGCCTGATGTACGTGTTGATGTACGGCGCCCTGCAGAAGCTGCCCACCAATCTGATCGGCTCGCTGTCGTTCATCTACCCGATCGCCGCCATGCTGGTGGATCGCCTGGCGTTTGGCCACCGGCTGTCTGTGTGGCAGCTGCTGGGCGCGGCGATCATCCTGCTGGCGGCGGCGGGCATGAACCTGCTGGGCGAGCGGCGAGCGCGACTGCTGCCGGCCTCGGACGGCCGGCGCGCCGGCTGATGCTCAGCGCGGTTTTTTCAGCCGGCGCCATAAAGTGGTGCGGCTGATCCCAAGCAACCGGGCGGCGGCGGCGTGGTCGCCTCCGCACCGCGCCAGGGCTTCGTGGGCGGAGACGGGCGCCGCCGGCGTCTCGGGCGGCGGCGCCACCGCCAGCTCCGGCAGCAGCCACTCCAGGGTCTCGCCGCTCGGCGCGACGCCGGTGCTCAGCATCAGCGCCACCCGCTCCATCATGTTGCGCAGCTCGCGCAGGTTGCCGGGCCAGGCGTAATGACTCAGCGCGGCGTAGCAGCCGGCCAGGGTGGCGCGCAGCGGCTCCGTCAGCGGCACGTCGAGCGCCGCCAGCGACTGTTTCAGAAAGTGTTCCGCCAGCATCGCAATATCGTCGCCGCGCGCCCGCAATGGCGGCAGCTGCAGCCGCAGGGCGCTCAGGCGGTAAAACAGATCGGCGCGAAAATCGCCCTGTTGAATCGCCTGCTCCAGGCGATTGTGGGTGGCGCTGATAACGCGAAAATCGACCGCCACCGGCTGTTGCCCGCCCACCCGGGTGACGGTTTTTTCTTCCAGCGCCCGCAGCAGTCGGGTTTGCAGGTGCAGCGGCATTTCGCCGATCTCATCCAGAAACAGGGTGCCGCCGTTGGCGGTTTCCAGTAGCCCGCGTCGGCCGCCGCGCCGTGAGCCGGTGAAGGCGCCTTCCTCATAGCCGAACAGTTCCGCCTCCAGCAGCGATTCGGCGATGGCGCCGCAGTTGATGGCGACGAACGGCGGCGTCGCGCCGCGCCGGGAAAAGTATTCGCGGTGGATCGCCTGCGCCGCCAGCTCTTTGCCGGTGCCGGTTTCGCCTTCGATCAACACCGCCGCCGGCGATCGGGCGTACAGCATGATGGTGCGCCGCGTCTGCTCCATCTGCGGGGAATCGCCCTGTAAATCGCCGAGCCCATAGCGCGGCTGCAGGGTATTGCGCGCGGCGTAGTCGCCGCCGCGTTTGGCGCCGCCCAGCATCAGGCGCGTCACGTCCAGCGCGTCGCTGAAGGCGGCGCGCAGGGTGGCGGCGGAATAGAGAAAAATGGCGGTGAGCCCGGCCTCTTCCGCCAGATCGCTGATGAGGCCGGCGCCGACCACCGCCTGAATGCCGGCGGCTTTCAGCTCGGCGATCTGGCCGCGCGCGTCCTCTTCGGTGACGTAACTGCGCTGCTCCAGCGGCAGATCGAAGGTTTGCTGGAACTCCAGCAGCGCGGGCAGGGGCGTTTTGTAGGTGATGACGCCGATTCGATCGGCGGTTCTGCGCGCCTTGCTCAGCGCCTGCAGCAAGTCGAAGCCGCCGGGTTTGACCAAAATGACCGGCACCGACAGGCGGCTTTTCAGGTAGGCGCCGTTGGAGCCGGCGGCGATGATGGCGTCGCAAGGCTCGGTCGCCAGGCGAGCGCGGATATGCTGCACCGCCTCCTCAAAGCCGAGGCGGATCGGGGTGATGACCGCCAGATGGTCGAACTCGAGGCTGATATCCCGGAACAGATCGAACAGGCGGGTGATGGAGACGGTCCAGATCACCGGTTTGTCCGGCGTGCGGGACGGCGTGATGTGATCGCTCATGGTGGGTTACCGAATGAAAGTGGCTGCATTAGGTGTAGCCTTGTTTCAGTCATGTTTCAAATATGCCGCGTGAAACCGCGATTGAAACGTTAACTGAAACGTTTTTTATCGCTTGGTCTGCCCAATGGCGACGCGAATTTTATAACTCACTTATTTTTATCGCTTTTAATTTTTTCCCCGCCAAAGTGCAACCTGGCCCGCCCCTTGCTCTGTCTGTTCCATCTAGCTAATCGGAGAGAACGTCATGACGCTGCGCTCACCCGGGCTCGCCTTTCGACAGGCCCTGAGTAAAGAGAAACCCCTGCAAATCGCCGGCGCGATCAACGCCAACCATGCCCTGCTGGCCCAGCGGGCGGGGTTCCAGGCCATCTATCTTTCCGGCGGCGGCGTGGCGGCCGGTTCGCTGGGGCTGCCGGACCTGGGCATTTCGACGCTGGACGATGTGTTGACCGATATTCGCCGTATCACCGACGTCTGCCCGCTGCCGCTGCTGGTGGATGTCGACAGCGGTTTCGGCGCATCGGCGTTCAACGTCGCCCGCACGGTGCGCTCGGTGAGCAAGGCCGGGGCGGCGGCGCTGCATATCGAAGATCAGGTCGGCGCCAAGCGCTGCGGCCATCGGCCCAATAAGGCCATCGTCTCCACCGAAGAGATGGTGGATCGCATCAAGGCGGCGGTGGATGCGCGCAGCGATCCAGACTTCGTGATCATGGCGCGCACCGACGCGCTGGCGGTGGAGGGGCTGGAGGCGGCCATCGAGCGCGCTCAGGCTTACGTGGCGGCCGGGGCCGACATGCTGTTCCCGGAGGCGATCACCGAACTGGGCATGTACCGCCGCTTCGCCGAAGCGACGCAGGTGCCGATCCTCGCCAACATCACCGAATTCGGCGCGACGCCGCTGTTCACCACCGACGAGCTGCGCAGCGCCCGGGTGGATATGGCGCTGTATCCGCTGTCGGCCTTCCGGGCGATGAATCGGGCGGCGGAGCGGGTATACCGCGCCCTGCGCGAAGAGGGCACGCAGAAAAACGTCATCGACACCATGCAGACCCGCAACGAGCTGTACGAAAGCATCAACTACTATTTGTTCGAAGAGAAACTCGACGCTCTGTTCGCTCGCCAGCGCGACGAATAAGCGCCATTCACGCAGAAGCCAAATGAGGACAGTATGAGCCAAGCGATCCCCCCGCAAAGCCCGACTGGCGTTAAGCCGAAAAAATCCGTGGCGTTATCCGGCGTGCCCGCCGGGAATACCGCGCTGTGTTCCGTAGGACGCAGCGGCAACGATCTGCACTATCGCGGTTACGACATTCTCGATCTCGCGCGCCACTGCGAGTTTGAAGAGGTCGCCCATCTGCTGATCCACGGCAAGTTGCCCAACCGCGACGAGCTGCAGGCCTATAAACACCGTCTCAAAGCGCTGCGCGGCCTGCCCGCTAGCGTGCGCACGGTGCTGGAGGCGCTGCCGGCGGCGTCTCACCCGATGGACGTGATGCGCACCGGCGTTTCGGCCCTCGGCTGCACCCTGCCGGAAAAAGAACAGCACGGCGCAGCCGGCGCGCGCGACATCGCCGATCGGCTGCTGGCGTCGTTGGGATCGATGCTGCTCTATTGGTATCACTACAGCCACAACGGCGAGCGCATTCAGCCGGAGACCGACGACGATTCCATCGGCGGCCACTTCCTGCACCTGCTGCACGGCGCAGCGCCTTCCACCAGCTGGGAGCAGGCGATGCACGCGTCACTGATCCTGTACGCCGAGCATGAGTTCAACGCCTCGACCTTCGCCGGCCGGGTGATCGCCGGCACCGGATCCGACGTCTATTCGGCGATCGTCGGCGCCATTGGCGCGCTGCGCGGGCCGAAGCACGGCGGCGCCAACGAGGTATCGCTGGAGATCCAGCAGCGCTATGAAACGCCGGACGAAGCGGAAGCCGACATTCGCCGCCGCATCGACAACAAAGAGGTGGTGATCGGCTTCGGGCACCCGGTGTACACCGTCTCCGATCCGCGCCATCAGGTGATCAAAGAGATCGCGCTGCGCCTGTCGCAGGAAGCGGGCGCGATGAAGCTGTATGACATCGCCGACCGGCTGGAAAGCGTGATGCGCGACACCAAAAACATGTTCCCCAACCTCGACTGGTTCTCGGCGGTGTCTTACCACCAGCTGGGGGTGCCTACCGAAATGTTCACGCCGCTGTTTGTCATGGCGCGGGTGAGCGGCTGGTCGGCGCACATCATCGAGCAACGGCAGGACAACAAAATCATTCGCCCGTCCGCCAACTATACCGGGCCGGAAGCGCGGGCGTTCGTACCGCTGGATCAGCGCTGAGCGCCGATCGTTATCGTGTCGTTTTCACTATGGAGCCTTTGGGGATCATGATGCTTGAGTCTGCCAACACCGGCCGTCCGCCGTTCGATCGCGAGATGGTCGATATCGTCGATTATGTGATGAAAGAGGCCGTCGATACCCCGGCGGCGTACCGTACCGCCCATTATTGCCTGCTCGATACCCTCGGCTGCGGGCTGGAGGCGCTGAGCTATCCGGCCTGTAAGAAACTGATGGGGCCGGTGGTGCCGGGCGCCGAGGTGCTGAACGGCAGCCGGGTGCCGGGCACCCGCTTCCAGCTGGATCCGGTGCAGGCGGCGTTCAATATCGGCGCCATGATCCGCTGGCTCGACTTCAACGACACCTGGCTGGCGGCGGAGTGGGGCCACCCGTCGGACAACCTGGGCGGGATCCTGGCGGTGGCCGACTGGCTCTCGCGTCAGGCGGTGGCGGCGGGCAAAGCGCCGCTGACCATGCGGCAGGTGCTGATCGCCATGATTAAGGCGCACGAGATCCAGGGCTGCCTGGCGCTGGAAAACGCCTTCAACCGGGTGGGGTTGGATCACGTGCTGCTGGTGAAGGTGGCGTCCACCGCGGTGGTGGCGCAGCTGCTCGGCCTGAGCCGCGAGGCGATCCTGAACGCGGTGTCGCTGGCGTGGGTGGACGGGCAGTCGCTGCGCACCTACCGCCACGCGCCGAACGCCGGCACCCGCAAATCCTGGGCGGCGGGGGATGCGACCGCGCGCGCGGTGCGGCTGGCGCTGATGGCCGCCACCGGCGAGATGGGCTATCCCTCGGCGCTCACGGCGCCGACCTGGGGATTCTACGACGTCTCGTTCAACGGCAAACCTTTCCGCTTCCAGCGGCCGTACGGCGCGTATGTGATGGAGAACGTGCTGTTTAAAATTTCGTTCCCGGCGGAGTTCCATGCCCAGACCGCCGTGGAGGCGGCCATGACGCTGCACCGCCAGATGCAGGCCGCCGGCAAAACCGCCGCCGATATCGCCAGGGTGAGCATCCGCACCCACGAAGCCTGCCTGCGCATTATCGACAAGCAAGGGCCGCTGGATAACCCGGCGGATCGCGATCACTGCATTCAGTATATGGTGGCGATCCCGCTGCTGTTCGGCCGGCTGACGGCGGCGGATTACGAGGACCGGGTGGCCGAAGATCCGCGCATCGACGCATTGCGTAGCAAGATACATTGCCATGAAGATCCCGCCTTCACGCGCGATTATCACGATCCGGAAAAACGCTCGATCGCCAATGCGCTGACGGTGGAGTTCGCCGACGGCAGCCGTCTGGATGAGGTGGCGGTGGAGTACCCTATCGGCCATGCGCGGCGGCGCGAAGAGGGCATCCCGCTGCTGATCGAGAAGTTCAAAACCAACCTGGCGCGCCAGTTCCCGGCCCTGCAGCAGCAGCGCATTCTCGAGGTGTCGCTGGATCGGCAGCGGCTGGCGCAGATGCCGGTCAACGAGTACCTCGATTTGTGGGTGATCTGACGCGAGCGGCGCTGACAAGCTACGTCAGCGTCGCTATGATGGAAGCTCCATCCCCGTCCGTCTTCTTATCAGGTGATTCATGATTGATGCCGCAACGCTGTTGTTGTTTTCCGGCGCCTGCGTGGCGCTGGCGCTGACCCCCGGCCCGGATATGCTGCTGATCGCTTCGCGCAGCGTCAGCCAGGGGCGGCGCGCCGGTTTCGCTTCGCTGGCGGGCATTCAGCTCGGCACTTACTGCCACGCGCTGGCGGCGGCGCTGGGGTTGTCGCAACTGTTCGTCGCCGTACCGCTGGCTTACGACGCGGTGAGAATGCTGGGCGCGGCCTATCTGCTCTATCTGGCGTGGAAAACGCTGCGATCCGGCAGCAGTCTGCAGGCTTCTTCCGGGTTGCAGGCGGTGCCGACGGCGCGCATTTTCCGTCAGGGATTGTTCACCAACATCCTCAACCCGAAGATGGCGCTGTTCGTGTTGGCGCTGTTCCCGCAGTTTATCGATCCGCGCGCCGGCTCGGTGGTGGTGCAGATGCTGGCGCTGGCGACGGTGCTGAATCTGGTCGGCTTGCTGATTAACGGCGGGGTGATCCTGGCGGTCAGCGGCATGAAAAGCCGTTTTGTCGGCCGTCGCTTCAGCGCCCGTTGGCCGAACTATCTGCTGAGCGGCGTGTTCGCCGGGCTGGCCTGCAAACTCATTTTCGACAGCCGTCGTTAATCTTCGCGCAGCAGCGCTTCAAACGCTGCGCTGGCCGGTTCGTCCGGCAGCGCGCTGTACATCACCAGCCGCAGGTGGTTCTCTTCGTCGACGATGAAAGAGGCGTGGTCAAAGGTGACCGGGCCGATCTCCGGGAGGGTGAAGCTGCGCCGCCCCTGGCAACGTCCGTGAATATCATGCTGCCGCCAGAGCTGGCGGAACTGCGGCGATGCCTGCTCCAGCGCCTGTACCCGTTGGCGCATCACCTCATCCTCCGGCGCACGGGCGTAGTCGCGGCGGAAGCTGGCCAGGATTTGCGGCGCCTGCGCCCGCCACTCCAGCAGGCGCGCATTGAGCTGCGGATCGGCAAACAGCATCCACAACATGTTGCGCTCTTGCGCCGGGCGCTCGCCGATGGCGAACAGCCGCTGCGCCGCCGGATTCCAGGCGATGATGTCCCAACTGAGGTTCATGACGTAGGCCGGCCGCAGCGTCAGGTCGTCCAGCAGGCGCCGCACCAACGGCGAAACCTGGCACCACTGATGGCCGACCGGCACCGGCGGGCGCTGATGTGCCAATAAAAACAGGTGGTAGCGGCCGGCGGCATCGAGCTGCAGCACCCGCGCCAGATTTTCCAAAAACGTCACCGACGCATTGATTTCCCTGCCTTGCTCCAGCCAGGTGTACCAGGTGAGGCCGACGCCGGCCAGCGCCGCCACCTCCTCGCGCCGCAAGCCCGGCGTGCGGCGGCGGCTGCCGCTCGGCAAGCCGACTGCCTCCGGCGACAGTTGTTCTCGCTTTTGCCGCAGAAAATCCCCCAGTTCGTGGCGGGTGCGTTCGAGGGTGCGTGGGGGCATGTCGGCCGTCCTGTTGCTGTTAGTAATAGTATAAATGGCTATATAGTAACAGTTTAAACTCTATTCCATACTGCGACCATCATAATCTCTGGAGGTGGTATGGAACATTCATTATCTGTTGAACGGCGGGGATTGCCCGGCCTGCCGGTGCTGCTGTTGGGGGGCTTCGTCACGGTGTTCGATCTGTTTGTGGTCAACGTGGCGGCGCCGGTGATCCAGCAACAGTTCGCCGCCGATTTCGCCGGTATCGGTTTGATCGTCGCCGGTTATGAACTGGCGTTTGGGGTGCTGTTGATCGCCGGTGGGCGTCTGGGCGATCGCTTCGGGCGTCGGCGCTTGTTCAGCCTCGGCATGCTGGGATTCACGTTGAGCTCCCTGCTGTGCGGGCTGGCGGGATCGCTCGGCCTGCTGATCGCCGCGCGTATTCTGCAGGGGGCGGCGGCGGCGCTGTTGTTCCCGCAAATTTACGCCTTGATGCGGGTGCTGTACGCGCCGCAACAGCGGCGGCGTGCTTTCGCCTGGCTGGGCATGACACTGGGGTTGGCGGCAATCTTCGGCCAGATCCTCGGCGGCTTTATCATTGAGGCCAACCTGTTCGGCAGCGGCTGGCGCATGATCTTTTTGATCAATTTGCCTATCGGCGCGCTGGCGCTGTGGGCGGCGCGGCGCATTCCCGAATCGCGGGTGGCGCAGGCGCAGCGGCTGGACGGCGTCGGCCTGTGGCTGGCGGCGGCCGGCCTGTCGCTGTTGCTGCTGCCGTTGCTGGAAGGCCCGGCGCGCGGTTGGCCGTGGTGGATCGCGCCGATGTTGGCATTGGCGCTGCTGACGCTGTGGGGCTTCCTGCGTTGGGAACGCCGCCTGGCGCAGCGCGGTGATGATGCGGTGCTCGATCCGGCGCTGTTCCGCCAGGCGGGCTTCGCGCCGGGTATGGCGGTGGTGCTGGCGATTTATGCCACCGCTTCCTCGTTTTTCTTGTGCTTCGCGCTGCTGCTGCAGGCGGGGGCGGGGCTGACGCCTTTTCAGGCGGGCAGCCTGTTCGCCCCGGCCAGCGCGGCCTTTATGCTGGCCTCGATGCTGGCGCCCCGGCTGACGCTGCGTTGGGGCAACGGCGTGCTGAGCGTGGGCGTGGCGATTTACGCCGCCGGGTTGGCGCTATTGATGGCGCAGGCGCTGTGGGGGGAGGCGCTGGCGCATCCGCTGCGGCTGCTGCCGGGGTTGGTGGTGTTGGGATTCGGCCAGGCGCTGAGTATGACGCCGCTGCTGAATCTGGTGCTGGGTTTGGCGCAGGAGCGGCAGGCGGGCATGGCGGCGGGTCTGGTGGCCACCGTGCAGCAGGTGGGAGGGGCGCTGGGTATCGTGGTCAGCGGCGTCGGTTTTGTGCCGCTGTTGGCGAGCGGCGGCGCGGCGGAACGCTATGCCCAGGCCTTTGCCGGTGCGATGCTCTGTAATTTGGTGGCGATGGGCGTCGCCCTGATCTTGTTAAACCGGATCACTCGAAATACTCAGAAAGCGGATCTTAAGTAGGCCGCTGGCGGGTGCTTTACTGTCGTCATCATGAGAGCGCGATAAGGAGCCACACTGATGTTTCAACCCGCCGCATTTCGCGAAGACGATCTGGATGCCCAACTGGCGTTGGTGCGCGCCCACCCGCTGGGGCTGTTGGTCAGCCACGGCGAGCAGGGATTGACGGCCGATCCGCTGCCGTTTCTGGCCGATGTCGAACAGGGGCAGATCCGGCTGCGGGCGCACCTGTCGCGCGCCAACGAGCACTGGCGACGGTTGCAACAGGCGGCGGAATGTCTGGTGATTTTTCAGGGCCAGGAGGGCTATGTGTCGCCCTCCTGGTACCCGAGCAAGCGCCAGACCGGCAAGGTGGTGCCGACCTGGAACTATAGCGTGGTGCAACTGCATGGCGTGCCGACGGTGACGGACGACCCGGCCTGGCTGCGCCGCCAACTGATCGATCTCACCGCGCAGCAGGAAGGGCGGCGTCCTGAACCCTGGCGGCTCGAGGATGCGCCGGCCAACTACATCGCCGCACAGCTTAAAGGCATCGTCGGTATTGAGATCGCCGTCACCCGGCGCGAAGGCAAATGGAAAATGAGCCAAAACCGCAGCGCCGAGGATGCCGGCGGGGTGATCGCCGGGCTGCGCGACGGCGATGAAGCGCAGCGGCGACTGGCGGCGGAGGTTGAGCGGCGGCGCGGATAGGGTATGCTAACCGAAGAGTGGGCTGAGGGAACCTTCGGATGGATTACACCAAAATTATCAAAGAAATAGGCCGCGGCAAAAACCATGCGCGCGATCTGGATCGACAGACCGCCTTTGAGCTGTATCAGGCGATGCTGGCCGGGGAGGTCCCCGAGCTGGAGTTGGGCGGCATTCTGATCGCGCTGCGTATCAAGGGCGAAGCCGAAGAAGAGATGCTGGGTTTTTACCAGGCGATGCAACAGCAGGTCTTGCCGTTGCAGGCGCCGCAGGGGAGGCCATTGCCGGTGGTGCTGCCGAGCTACAACGGCGCGCGCAAGCAGGCCAACCTGACGCCGCTGCTGGCGCTGCTGCTGGCGAAAGTGGGCCTGCCGGTGGTGGTGCACGGCGTGCTGGACGACAGCACCCGCGTGACCAGCGCCGAGATTTTCCGCGCGCTTGGGCTGCCGTGGTCGGAACAGGCCGCTCACGCCCAACAGCGTCTCGATAACGGCGAGGCGGTATTCATGCCGGTTTCCGCGCTGTCGGCGCCGCTGGCGCGGCAGCTCGGGCTGCGTTGGCGCATGGGGGTGCGTAACAGCGCCCATACGCTGGCCAAGCTGGCGACGCCGTTCGGCGAACAGGATGCGTTGCGCCTCGCCAGCGTTTCACACCCGGAGTATGTCGGCCGGGTGGCGTCGTTTTTCCGCCAGATCGGCGCCCGCGGGCTGCTGATGCACGGCACGGAAGGCGAAGCCTACGCCAACCCGTTGCGCTGCCCGCAGATTCACCATATCGTCGGCGGCGAACAGCGCATCTTGCTGGAACGCACCTTGCAGGATGAAACGCCTCTCTTGCCAGCGGCGAAAGACGCGGCAACCACCGCGCGCTGGACCGAGCGCTGCCTGGCCGGCGAGGTGGCGATCCCGCTGGCCATTCAGCGGCAGATCGCCTGTTGTCTGGTGGCCACCGGTGAAAGCGAGACGCTGGAGCAGGGGCTGCGTCGCCTGCATCAGGCCTAGGCGAGACTATACTGGGATATTTCCTCATCGGCTGAGAAGGACGGTTATGCAACAGGCTCTCGATTACTTCAATCAATTGAACCAGGATTACCTCGACGTACACCGCGCCAAAGAAGAGCTGTTCTGGCAAAACTACATGGGCACCGGCGGCGAAGACGTCTCGGCGCGCTTTTCCGCCGCCGAAAGCGCCTATAAGCGCTTTATCGCCGAACCGCGCCGGCTCGGGGAGATCCGCAGTCTGCTGGCTGGGCTGGAAGCGTTGCCGCAGGAGGCGCAGCGCGATGCGCTGATCCACGGCCTGCAGGGTTGGCTGCGTTTTTTCGACTGCAACGCCATCGAAGATCCTCAGGCGCAGGCGCTGTTGGATCAGATCATCCACGCCGAGTCCGATCTCTACTCGCGCCGCAAGGGCTATCAGGTCACCCATCTGAACGCCGACGGCCAGCGCGTGGCGGCTTCGCTCGGCGAGCTGCTGACCAATCAGGCGACCAACCCGAACGAAGAGTATCGCCGCAGCTCGCAGCAGGCGCTGCGCGATCTGGAGCAATGGCTGCTGCATAACGGCCTGCCGGAGCTGATTGGCCTGCGCAACCGCTTTGCGCGCCAGATGGGCTATCGCAACTATTTCGACTACAAGGTGAACAAAACCGAGCGCATGACGCCGGAGCAGCTGTTCGCCATTCTGGATCGTTTCGAGCGGGAAACCCGCGAGGCCAACGCGCGCAGCCTGCAGCAGCTGGCGGCCGAGAGGGGCAGCCAGGCGCTGGAGCCGTGGAACGTGCGCTTCGCCAGCGCCGGCGACGTCACCCGCCAACTGGATCCTTACTTCCCGTTTTCCCGTTCGCTGGAACGCTGGGTCGACAGCTTCAAACGCCTGCACATCGGTTTTGGCGGCGCGGAGATGAACCTCGATCTGCTGGTGCGCAAAGGCAAGTATGAGAACGGCTTCATGCACGGCCCGGTGCCGCCGTTTGTGCGCCAGGGGGAATGGGTGCCGGCGCGCATCAACTTCACCAGCCTGGCGCAGCCGGGGCAGGTGGGCAGCGGCGCTTACGGGCTCAACACCCTGTTCCACGAGGGCGGCCACGCGGCGCACTTCGCCAATATTCGCCAGAATGCGCCGTGCTTCTCGCAGGAGTTCCCGCCGACCTCGATGGCCTATGCCGAAACCCAGTCGATGTTCTGCGACAGCCTGCTGGACGACGCCGATTGGCTGAAACGCTATGCGAAAAACGCCGCCGGTGAGGCGGTGCCCGATGCGCTGATCGAAGCCGGCATCGCGGCGCGCCAGCCGATGCGCGCGTTCAACGAACGCCATATCCTGCTGGTGCCGTACTTCGAGTGGGCGCTGTATCAGTGGGATGACGAGCAGCGCACGCCGGAAGCCATCACCGCGCTGGCGCGCGAGGTCGAGCAGAAGATCCTCGGCATCAGCGGCAGCCCGCGCCCGACGCTGGCGATCCCGCATCTGCTGTCGCTGGAGTCCGCCTGTTCCTATCAGGGTTATTTGCTGGCGATGATAGCGGTGGAGCAAACCCGTCACTTCTTCCTGCAGCGCGACGGTTATCTGACGGACAACCCGGCCATTGGCCCGGATCTGGCGCAACACTACTGGTTGCCGGGCAACAGCGTCAGCCACGACGACACGCTGCGCAGCCTGACCGGCGAAGGGTTTAATCCGGACTATCTGGCGCAGGCCTGCAACCAGACGGTGGCGCAGGCGTGGCATGAGGCGCAGCAGACGATGGCCGCCGCCGCTGCACGCCCGCAGCCGCCGGCGGATTTCGATTTGCAGGCGCATATTCGGGTGGTGGATGGCGAGACGGTATTGGCAGACAACGCCGACGGTGACGAACGGATGTGCCGCGACTTCGCCGCGGCGATAGAGGCGCGTTTGGTTTAAGGCTGGCAATAAAATCCACGCGGAAGCGTGGATTTTATTTAATGGTTAAAACCAGGCGTGATTTTATTCGAAATAGACGTCGGGATTATCGGCCAGAGACACGAAGCTCTTGGTGTTTCTGTCCAGCGTGCGAATTTCGCCGCTTTCGATGTCGTACACCCAGCCGTGCAGGCGCAGCCCGCTGTTGCGCAGACCCACCGCCACAGAAGGGTGGGTTTTGATATTATTTAGCTGAGCAATAACGTTCTCTTCCACCATAGCGTTAACTTTGTCTGTTTCGCTATTCCAGGTTTTCTTCTCGACCACTGCTTTGGCCGCATCCGCATAGTGTAGCCAGTGAGCTACCGCAGGCATAGGGTCGAGGCACTGGCAGGACGCGATAGCCTTCATGGCGCCACAGTTCGAGTGGCCACAAATCACGATATCGGTAACTCCCAACGCCACCACTGCATACTCGATGGTCGCAGAAACCCCGCCCGGCTCCGGGCCGAAGGAAGGGACGATGTTGCCGGCGTTACGGATAACGAAAAGCTGCCCAGGTTCTTGCTGCGTCACCAGCTCGGGCACCAGACGGCTGTCGGAACAGGAGATGAAAAGCGCTTTAGGATTTTGGCTGGAGGCAAGGCTGCGAAACAGTTCCTTACGCTGTGGGAAAATCTCTTTCTGGAAACTGAGGAAACCTTCAATGATATGTTGCATACAACGCTCTCTGCATCTGTAGTCTGCGTAACATGATAATCATCCTCTCCCGTTAGTCCAGCCATGGGCAGGTAAAAAAATGTGTGTGCAAGCCCCCCGCAAACCCCATTGAATACAGGGTTTCTGCCTGTTTGCGACAGAGTTTTCCGGCTTGTTGGCGCGTGGGTTGCTGATAAAGCGGACGGCAAGAAATTCGCTGTTGTGCCCATTCAGCGCTGACGTACGCGAACATAAAAAAAGCCCGCCGGGGTGATATCCGGCGGGCTTTTTGACGTCTGGGGCGGCGATTATTTGTAGATAACCGCGGTCGCGTGCATCAGGTTATTGCCGCTGGTGGAGGTGATGGTGAAAGCCTTGGCGCCTGCGGCATCGGCTTTGGCGGCCAGCTGAGACTTCAGGCTGCTCAGGTCGGTTGCGCCGCTGGCGACGATCACGCCGGCTTTTTCGAATTGGGCGGCATCTTGGGCGCTGACGTGTTCAGCGGCGAAAGTGGTGAAAGAAGCGGTGGCCAGGGCGATAGAGGCAGCAAAAGTTTTGATGGTTTTCATGTTGGTCATTCCTGTCAAAGTGAATTAGGGAGAAAGGGGTTTGCCTTTCGATGGGAGGATTATTGCGCAGTGACAGGCGGGATGAAATCGGAGAGTGTTGACAGTTTTGTTCAGATTTTTTGATTGTTAATTCCCCCGTTCATCTTCTGCATAAACAGGGGGAGACGATCAGCGCGTCGGGCGCGCCAGATCGAAACGGTGCTGTTCGGAAATGCCATAGTAGGCGGTTGGGCCGCCGGCGCGCAGGATAGGTTCGGCAGCAGCGGTCTGGTAGACGCCGTGTTCGTCCAGCAGCGCCGGATCGAGGTGCACCGCCACCACTTCGCCCAATATCAGCCAGGTCTCCACCTGTTCGCCGGCGGCGGTTTGCAGCTGAATGCACTGGGTCAGGCGGCATTCGAAGTTCACCGGGCTTTCGGCCACGCGCTCGGCTTTGACCCGGCGCCCGGGCAGCGGCGTGACGCCGGCGAAGGCGAATTCATCTTCGCCGCGCGGCAGGTTGATGGCACTGTGGTTCATCGCTTCCGCCAGCGGGCGTGTCGCCAGGTTCCAGACGAACTCACCGGTTTCCACGATATTCGCCACGCTGTCTTTCCAGCCGGTGCTGGCGAAACCGATGATCGGCGGGCGATAGTTGAAGCAGTTGAAAAAGCTGTAGGGCGCCAGATTACGCAAGCCGGCGGCGCTGCGGGAAGAGATCCAGCCGATGGGGCGCGGGCCGACGATGGCGTTCAGCGGATCGTGCGGCAGGCCGTGGCCGGCGGCGGGTTCATAATAATAACGAGATTCACGGTTCATGGGAGACCCTGCGGCAATCGATGAGGCTTTCATTGTGCCGGGTTTCCCGCCGCTGCGCCATTGCGGGCCGGATGTGTTATCTTACGCGCCGGAAATCCCTTCAAGAGAGCCCGTCACGGTGGAAAAAAAGAAAACCTTCCCGCAGCAGAAAAGCGGCCTGCATCCGCGCAACCGTCATCGTTCGCGCTACGACTTCCCGGCGCTGATCGCCAGTTGCCCGGCGCTGGCGCCGTTCGTAAAACCGAACGCCTGGGGCGATGTCTCGGTGGACTTCGCCGATCCGGCGGCGGTGAAAATGCTCAACCGTGCGTTGCTGCAACACTTTTACGGCATCGAACACTGGGATATTCCGGCTGATTATCTGTGCCCGCCGATCCCCGGCCGCGCCGACTATCTGCATCACCTGGCGGATCTGCTGGCGACCAGCAACGGCGGCGAGATCCCGCGCGGCAAGGGCGTGGCGATCCTCGACGTCGGCGTCGGCGCCAACTGCATTTACCCGATCGTCGGCCTGCGCGAATACGGTTGGCGTTTCACCGGCTCCGAAATCGATCCGGTGTCGCTCAACTCGGCCAAGATGATCGTCGAGATGAACCCGACGCTGCGCAACAGCGTGCGCCTGCGGCTGCAAAAACAGCCTGAGCTGATTTTCAGCGGCATTATCGGCGCGGCCGAGAAATTCGACGCCACCCTGTGCAACCCGCCGTTCCACGCGTCCGAGCAGGAAGCGCGCGCCAGCACCCGCCGCAAACTGCATAAACTGGGCAAAGGGGAAGTGGCCGCCAAGCCGGTGCAAAACTTCGGCGGCAAGAACAATGAGCTGTGGTGTGAAGGCGGCGAAGAAACCTTTGTGCGCAAGATGGTGGCAGAGAGCGTCGGCAAGGCCAACAACTGCCTGTGGTTCACCTCGCTCATCTCGAAAAACACCACGTTGCCGGCCATCTACCATGCGTTGAACGTGGCGGGGGCGGCCGAGGTGCGCACCATCGAGATGGCGCAAGGGCAGAAGATCAGCCGCTTCGTCGCCTGGACCTTCCACGACGCCGAGCAACAGGCCGCCTGGGCAGCCGAACGCTGGCGCTAGGTCTTCAGGTGCCTCGGTATGGGAGCAAAGTCCCATACCGAGAATCGGTTCTCCCCGTTTTATTGACTTATCGCATCAGCATTTCTTAACTGTAGTCATACCTATAAAAACCCCTCCAGGCAGTGTGCAATGTCTCTCTTCGCGATGTAGGAGACAGGCCGCGGCGCAGCCATGCCGCGAACTTAGTCCATTACACTGACGGGATTTATTATGATTCCTTTAGCTACGCAACAAGAGGTCGGCGCCTTAATCATCGGCATTTTCGGGCGTTTGCCGACGGCGGCGGAAATCGATTTCTACGACAGCGCATTTGATATCGGCAGCCAGCCGCCCGCCTATATGGCCAGTATTTTAATGAGCCAACCCGATGCCGGTTGGATGAGCGGCCAAAGCGAATACGACATTCTCAGCCAGGTTTATTTCTCCGTTTACAATACCGCTCCCGATCCGGATTACATCAATGCCTTACTGCAACAGGGGCATTTCAACAGCGCTGTCGCCAGCGTTGTTATCGACCTCTTCAACTATCTGGGGGACGACCCGGTGATGCTGGCGCAGCGTGATGCGCTCGATCAGCGCATTGCTGAAGGTTTGTACCCCGGCACGGCCGCCGATGCCGCCGGCGGAAGCGGCGACGCGCAGGCGATGTTTTATCTGCTGCGAGCGCCCTGGCAGACCGATGAAATTGCGCATGACGGCAAGCTGCTCAATCAGGGGGGCGATCTGGCTGCGTTGGCGCAGAGCAAGATTGCCACCCTGCCGCTTAACGACCTTTCCGATCATGACTTCATTTTGCATCTGTTCGCTCAGGGATTCGAACGGCCGCCGACGGCACCTGAACTGGCCGCTTACCAGCAACGGCTGGCGGAAGGCGCGACGCGTGGCGATCTGCTGGTGGATATGATCGCGCAGTTGCGCGGGGTGGTGGCGCCGGAAGATGCGGCGGCTCAACAGCATTTCAATGCGGCGGGCCAGGAATATTCGCCGGGCGAACTGCCGGCGACCGAGTATCTGGAGCAGATATCGGCGCTGTTCCGTGCATTGCCCGAGCGGGCGGTGGACAGCGTCTCGCTGGACAATTGGAGCAAGACGCTGGCTTCCGGTACGTTGAGCTATACCGAATTGGTCTCGGCCCTTCTGGCGACGCCGGAATTTCAGGCGCAGATCGGTGGTTTGCAGGGGGACGACTTTATTCAGCACGTCTATCAGGCGGTGCATGGCCGGGCGGCGGATGAACAGCAGTTGGAACACTATCGGGCGTTGGGCGGCGACAAGGCACTGGTCACGCAGGCGGTGATCGCCGATCTGATCAATGCGCCGCCGGCAGGTGACGTTCAGTATGAACAGTGGATGTTCGCGCGTGATGTCGGCGCCAGCCTGGCGTATAAAACGACTGCTTCTCTCGCCACCAGCGAGGGCGGCGGCAACGCGTCGGGTACGGTGAATACGCATGCTCACCATACGCTGAGCAATGCGGAGACCGCCGTGCTGTTCAGGGTGTTCCTGGATGCTGACGCGGACGTTACGGTTGACCTGAGCTATGCCTCGCAGCTTTCTTACCTGATCGTCAATGGCGACGCTGCGGCGGATATCCGGCTGCATAATAGCCCTGCGGCTCGGTATGGGGTGGAGATGACGCTAAACAATGCCAATGTGACAGTGCATGGCACCTATGGCGACGATCGGGTGCAGCTCACTTCGCAGGCCGATCTCGCCGCCGCCCAAGGGCACTTTTATCTGAACAACGGCAATGACAGCCTGCTGTGGGGAGGCAATGCCGATGGCGGCGCCAATCATGTGGGGTGGATATTCAGCGCCGATGGCGGTGACGGGCACGATATTTTGTCCGCCAACCTGATCGTCAAAATGACCTCGACGCTCGATCTTTTTGGCGTGCGCATCAGTACGGTGAGCAGCAATGCCGCCAATTTCAGTCATTTCGAACAGATAGATATGGCGGGTTACATCGGCCAGGCGGAAGCTACGCTGACGCAAATCGGTTGGAACGGTTACAGCACGAAAGCGCTGGCGACGAGTGCTCATGTGTTTGACTACGGGGTGCTGAGCGGCAACGCCACCGTAGAGGGAACGGACGGAGGGACGGTCGTGCAGAGCCGGGCGGCGCAGACGCTTGGCCGTGAGGGATTGTTGCTGTCCGGCCGGGCGGATAACGTCCAGGTGATCAACGCCAATGCCGATGCGGCGCGCCTTGAAATCAGCGGCATCGGTGATCATGCGGACAGCCGGCTGGAGATAGCCTTCCTTGAGAATGCCACCGATCGTTTCGACCTGTTGTTCTCCGGGCGCGGTAATGCCGGCTCGTTGGCGCTTGACTCGCATGGCGATGAAAATCCATTGACATTGGTTGCCATTAACACCGGCGGCTGGGGAAATGGCGCCTTGACGCTGACGGGGCAAAATGATCAGGTGCAAGACATTACGTTGTCCGGCGGTGCGAATTTCAACCTGACGCTAACGGAGGGGTACACTCAGGTCCGCCAGGTTGACGCTTCGGCCTTTGCCGGTAATGGGTTCACCCTGACGTCCTCTCATGGCGGCAGCGGTGACGGCACGATCATTCAAATGTTGGACTTGCTGCCGTTAAGTGGTGGCGCGCAGGCCAAATTGGCGCCGCTGCTGGAAGATCTTGGGCTACAGGGCGAACAGCTGTTGGTCAAAGGCGGAGGAGGCAGCGATCAATTTAACGTGCAGGGAGACACGACGATCGTCGCCGGCGCAGGGAAAAGCCACGTTACGCTGCAGAGCAGCACGGCGGCGTCAGGCGTGACGTTAAAAGACTTTTCGCTGACGCAGGGCAGCATCGACGATGTGCTTTCAGGTCTGCGGATCGTTCAGGGGGCCGGCGGCGGGAAGCTGGCGGATTATGGCGTCAGCGATGCGCAAGGCGTGGAGGCGAGAATCGGCGCCCTGACGGCCGAACAGGGCAGCAGCGCCAGCCAGCTGTTGGCCGCGTTGCTCGATCTCGGTCAGCCTGGAGCATTGAGCGCCAAGGTCGGGGTCAGCAGCGTTCTCGGCGAGCAAAACAGCAGCTACCTCATTGTCGATAACAATGATGACCACCGTCTGGATGCCGCGGACAGCGTCATCCTGCTCTTGGGGCAGGACCATCAAAGTTTGCTCAATGAACTGCGCTATGTGCCGGAAATCACGCTCAACGGCACGGTGGTTGAGCCGGAGCCGCTGGTCGCGTAAGAGGTGATGTGTTAGCTCAACGGCGCCGGTTATCCTGCCGGCGCCGACAAAAATCCGCATTTTACCTTTCAATTTTCATCACTTACGTTATTCTCATTACGCATTTAATAATAAAAATCTTAGGTTGTTGGTTTATTTAAATTCGAATAATTACTTTACTGAATAAATAAATTTAATCCGGTTAATAGCAATAACCAGAAGGTTCGGCGCTGCCCGTTCCTTCCGCGATGGCACGTCTGCGTGTGGGCGCGGCATGTGGCCAGACAAAATAAGAAAAGCGCCATCATCTGCCACAAGGACTACACCTTATGCTGTTACGATTCAGTCAGTTAACTACCCACAAAGGCGCCGAGCTGGGCGCGATAGAACACGCCGTTCCCATGATCGTATTCTCGCCCGACGGCACGGTCTTGCGCGCCAACGATCTCTTCCTCAACACGCTGGGATTTCAACGCGATGACGTGATTGGCCGGCATCACCGTATTTTCTGCGATCCGAACTATGTCGCCAGCCCGTTGTACCGCAAGCATTGGGAGACGCTGAATAAGGGGCAACCCATCACAGACACCCTAAAACGCATCGCGAAAAACGGCGAGACGGTATGGCTGCAGGGCACCTACGCGCCGGTGCTGAATAAACAGGGTAAGGTGGTGGAAATCGTCAAGATCGCCAGCGAAGTGACCGAGCGAGTGACCCAGGCGCAGGAACACCGCAGCCTGCTGGCGGCGCTGAATCGATCGATGGCGATGATTTCTTTCACGCCGCAGGGCACCATTGTCAGCGCCAACGACAATATGCTGGCGCTGATGGGCTATCGGCTGGATGAGGCGTGCGGGCAGTCGCATGCGGTGCTGTGCCCGCCGGCGTTCGCCGCTTCCGACGACTATCGGCGGCACTGGCAGCGCCTGGCGCGCGGCGAGTTCATCACCGGGCGTTTTGAGCGCGTCAACCGGCGCGGCGAACGGGTATGGCTGGAGGCCAGTTACAACCCGATCCTCGACAATGAAGGCCAGGTGGTGAAAGTGGTGAAAATTGCCCAGGACATCACCCGGCTGATGCAACAGCAGCAGCACGAAGAAGAGATGGTGCGCAATGCGCATCATCTGTCGCTGGATACCGACCGGCAGGCGGCGCAGGGCGCGGTCATCGTGCAGCAGGCGGTGAAAGGCATGCAGCAGGTCGAAGCGGCAGCGCGCGAAACCTCGGACGTGGTCACCGAGCTCGGCAAGTGTTCGCAGCAGATCGGCACCATCGTCGAAGCCATTCGTAAAATCGCCTCCCAAACCAACCTGCTGGCGATTAACGCCTCCATCGAAGCTGCCCACGCCGGTGAGCACGGGCGCGGTTTTGCGGTGGTGGCCAACGAGGTGCGCACGCTGGCGGAACAGTCGCGCAAGGCGGCGACCGAGATCGAACGCATGACCAAGTCTATCCAGCAAGGCGTGGCGGCGGCGATCGCTGGCATGGCGACCTGCGTGGAACAGGCCGGCGGCGGTGTGGCATTGACCCATGACGCCGGAGAAGTGATTAACCAGGTCAATATCGGCATGCATGACGTCGTGAAGCTGATGCAGGCCTTTACCTCGGTGAAGCAGGGCGATGCGCTGCACTGAGTCTGCCGGACGCCGCCTCTGAAAACGAGGCGGCGTTTGCCTCCCCCCACCGATTCCTGCGCCGTTGAGCTGCGGTTCAATTTTACCGGTCTATGCTAGACTTGATGTGAGCGAACGTTCGTTCATTAATTAATATCAATTTATGGCGCCAGGCGCCCCCTTCACCGTTTCGGGAACTGACGATGGGAAACCGAGAAAAGATTGTCGAGGCCGCGCTGCACAGCTTTACCCATCAGGGATTTCACCAGACCAGCATGCGGGATATCGCGCAGGCGGCCGGCGTCAGCGTGGGCAACCTCTATAACCATTTTTCCGGCAAGGAGGCGCTGATCGGCGAGATCGCGCTGCTGGAAAACGGCGTATTCGCCGAGTTCGCCGCCGGATTATTGGCCGACAGAAAGCGGCCGAAACAGGCGCTGTCGATTTTTTTCACCGCCTATCATGCCTTTGTCGCCGAACCGGCCAATGTTCAGCTGTCGGCGGAGATCGTGGCGGAGGTGGCGCGCAACCCGGCGTTGGCCGAGCCGTTCAGCGCCAACCAGCGGCAGTTGATTGGGGCGCTGGCGACGGTGATCGCCGAGGCTCAGCAAACCGGTGAAATCGCGGCGGCGATAGCGCCGTTACCGCTCGCGCAGCTGGTGCTGGACGTGATCGAAAGCCAGGCCTGGCGGCAGGCGATCTTTGCGTCGCCTGCACCGGAGGAGACCACGCCGGTGCGGCTGTTGGAACAACTGCTCTACCGGCATCCCTAGTCGAGGTGGATATGCTGCACATTGAGCCGTATCGCGATGCTGACCGCCTGCAAACGGCGGCGTTGATCTACGCCGCGTTCTGCGACAAGTTCCAGCGCGCGCGCCGTTTGAGCGCCCGCCGGCAGTGGCGTCTGTTTTATCGGCTGTGGTGTTGGCAGCAAAGCGGCAGCCGGGAGCGTAGTTTCGTGGTGAAACAGGATGAGCAGGTGGTGGCGGCCTTTGCTCTCAATGCGGCCGCGGCAGAGGGCGACGCCGGATCACGCCCGCGCGCCTTGCCGATTTGGCGGCTATGCCGCCGCTACGGCTGGCTGAACGTTTGGCGCATGTATCTGCAAATTGTGGTATTGCAGCATACTCCGGCGGCCGATGAGCTGTATCTCTCTTACCTGGCGGTGGCGGAGAGTCAGCGCGGTAAAGGGGTAGGCAGGCGGCTGCTGCAGTGGATGAACGACTACGCCGCCGGACCGGGCGCAGGCCGGCGTCTGAGTCTGCACGTCAGCCGGCGCAATGTTGATGCGCAGCGCCTGTACCGGCGCTGCGGTTTTCTGGTACGGCGCGAAGAGCACTACGCCTTGCTGGGGGTGCTGTTCGGCCAGGCCGATTGGGTATTGATGGAGAAACGCAACGGGGAGGCGATGTGCGCAAAATAGGGCTGTGCCTCGTGGCGCTGGTTTTGGCGGCGTTTGGCTGGGTGATTTACGTCAACGACTTTCGCTTTGTCACCGAACCGGTCACGGTGACCGCCGGCGGCAACCGGCTGAGCGGCACGCTGGTGCTGCCGGAGCATGCGCCGGTCAAGCCCGGCGTGGTGGTGTTCATACACGGCGATGGGCCGGCCAACGCCAGCCGCGACGAAGGCTATTACGGCATTTGGGAGGCGATAGCGCAGCAGGGCTATGCGGTTTTATCCTTCGACAAGCCGGGCGTAGGCGGTTCCAGCGGCAACTGGCTGCATCAGACCATGGCGGATCGCGCGCGGGAAACCGCAGATATCATCGACTGGGCCCGGCGGGACGGGCGCTTCGATGCGCGCTGCGTGGGGCTGTGGGGCACCAGCCAGGCGGGGTGGGTGATGCCGGAGGTGGCGCGTTTGCGGCCTGACATTGCTTTCACTCTTGCACTCTCGCCGGCGATCAACTGGCTGCGGCAGGGGCGCTACAACACCCGGGCGGCGATGGCGGCGGCAGGGGACGATGAAGCGTCGATCGCCGCGCGCGAGGCGCACTGGCGCCACATCCAAACGCTGCTCGAACAGCCGGACGGTTACGAACAGTACCGCCGTGAGTTTGGCGCCGCCGCTGCATTGAGCGCCGACCGCTGGCGCTTTATTCGCGCCAACATGGCCAGCGACGCGACGGCGGGATTGCGGCATTTCGCCACGCCGGTGCACCTGATCCTGGGCGGGCGCGACGTCAACGTGGACGCGGACGAAACCGAGCGCGTGTATCGGCAAACGATCCCGGCCTCGCTGCTGACGGTGACGCGCATCGACGAGGCCGATCATGTGATGGTCAAGCCGCTGTTCGTGCGCCATCCGTGGCTGATCAACGTGGTGGGCCTGTTTGCCCCGCGCTCGGTGCAATACGACGCCTACCGGCGGGACGTGGCGGCCTTCCTGGCCGCCCATCCTTGCGGCCAGGGGCGTTAGCCTCAGCTCGCGGCAGGCGGCGGCTCTTCATGCGGCAGCGGCGCGCGGGAGATCTGCATCGCCTGCTGCGGCATGCCGATGCCGGCCCGATCGAAATGGATTTTCACCAGCCGATCGAGGGCGTATTGCACCACCCACTGTTTCAGTGCCTGTGTGCGCACCGTCACGCGGGTGGTGAACGAGCGGTCTCCCAGCGCCACCACGCCGTTGAAGACCGGCTCGCCAATCAGGAAATGCTTCACCTGCTCATCTTGCTTCAGCGCCGCGACGGCCTGATGCAGCACCTCATTGACCCGATCGATGTCCTCGTCGCGGCTGACGGTGTAGTTGGCGCGGTATACCCCGAACTCACGCGCATAGTTGGCCAGCGTGGTGATCGAGGAGTACGGCACGATGTGGTAGACGCCGTAGTCGTCGCGCAGGCCGATCGAGCGGATGGTCATGCGCTCCACGGTGCCGGTGATGCCGCTGACGGTGACGTACTCGCCGGTGTTCATGCCGTTTTCGAACTGGATGAACACGCCGGTGATCACGTCTTTCACCAGCGTCTGGGCGCCGAAGCTGATGGCCAGCCCCAGCGCGCCAGCGCCCGCCAGCAGCGGCGCGATGTTCAATCCCACCTGCGACAGCACGATCATCACGGTAATGGTGCTGATAACGATAGCCAGCACGTTGCGAAACAGCGTCAGCAGCGTGCGTTCGCGCGCGCTCGGCCGCACGCCGTTGCTCAGCTCCAGCGCCAGACGGTGCTCGATGATACTGGCCATCAGCGTCCAGCTGAATACGGCAATCAACAGGATCAGCAGGATATGCACCAGCCCGCCGAGCGTCCGCTGGCCATTTTCGCTGCCCGCCCACTGGTACAGGTTGATCAGGTGCCAGGCATCGAGCAGGAACAGCGTCACCGCCAACACCACCATCACCCGCAGTATCTTCAGCCCGTTGGGGATGTAGGAGTTGATGCGCCGCTCGAGCATCGGGTAGCGCAGATTGACGTCGGTCGGCAGTGAAATGCGGCGGAAAATCCAGCGGGTCAGCATGCCGGACAGCAGCGCGCCGACGCCGACCACCAACAGGCTTTTCACCGTGGCGCTCATCATAAAGCGCAGGCTGTTGCCGATGTCGAACTGGGACAGCACGAACAACACCAGAAAATAGGCGATCGCCAACAGATGCCAGATATGCCCCAGCCCGCGCAGGATCACGCTGAAAAACGCCATCGACCGTTCGGCCAGCAGGTTGATCTGTTGCTGTATCGGCTTGCGGTTGTGCAGGATCAGCCAAATGGCGTACAGCGTCAGCGCCAGCATCACCACCAGGTTGACGGTGGCGGCGGCCGGGTAGCTTATCTGTACCGCCACCACCGGCACCACCACCATCAGGCCGTAGCCGATCAGGCCGCTGAGCCAGGCGAGGCGGGTGTTCCAGTAGTGCGCGCTCCGGTCGCTGAAGGGGAAGGGGCGCAGATAGTCGAAGCGGGGGGCGAAAATCAGCCGCAGCACCGCCTTGAAAAATTCAATCACCGCGAAGGCGCTGAGAAACAGGGTCTGCAGCCGCAGAATGGTGGCGCTGTCGGCGTGGACGTGGCGGGCGAACAGATTGCCCGCCGCCAGCGCCAGCAGCAGTACCAGCAGATCGATGGCGAAAGCGCCGAGAATGGCGGCGGGGCGTTTATACCACGGGCCGCGCTGTAGCCGCGCATTGTGTCCCCAACTGCCCATGCGTTTGTACAGCGGCGCGATCAGCCGCCGGATCAGGTGGAACAGCGCAAAGGTGACCGCCACCGTCAGCAGAAAGTAGCCCAGCGCGCGGAAAAAGCCGGCGGGATTGAAAACGCGCTTCGGGCCGGAGTCGATCAGCTTTTGCAGCGCGCCGAGCTTTTGGTTAAAGGTGCCGATGCCTTCCTGCGCCAGCGAGTTCAGGCTGTCGCTCAGCGTAGCGGGCGTCGATTCCTCCGGCGTTGCCGGCGCGGCGGCGGGGGCGTCGCCGGCGGTCTGTTTCAGGTGGTTGATGAGTTCCGCGCGCGCTTTGTCGTCTTGCAGCAGCTCGGCCAGCGCGGCGTAGGCGGCTTTCTGCTGCTCGCTCTTGTTGGCGGGCGCGGGCGGCGCATTTTGCGCCAGCGCCGGTGGTGCGAAGACGTTCAGGGTCAGCAACAGCAGCAGGAAAAGCAGGTGTTCTCGCAGATGAGAACCTCGTCGGGAGTCTGCGTTTGGCGGCATGGTTCCTCTCTTTGGCGTTCTGTGATCGGCGGATGTAAAAGCAATACGATGAAAAACAATGAATATAGTAGGAAAGGTGGCGCGACGGGGCGTGGGAGAGCGTGCGGAATGAAAGCGGCGGGCGCGTGGTGCGCCCGCCGTTAAACCGCCAGGATCAGGACACGTGCTGCAGGAACTCCTGCAGACGCGGGCTTGGCGGATGATTGATCAGATCGTGCGGGTTGCCGTCTTCGGCAATCCGGCCCTTGTCGATAAAGATCAGGCGCGACGCCACTTTTTCGGCAAAGCCGACTTCATGGGTAACGATGACCATCGTCATGCCTTCCTCGGCCAGATCCTGCATCACCTTCAGCACTTCATGGCGCAGCTCCGGATCGAGCGCGGAGGTCGGCTCGTCGAACAGCATCATTTTCGGCTTCACCGCCAGCGCGCGCGCGATCGCCACGCGCTGCTGCTGGCCGCCCGACAGTTCGGACGGGTAATGGTGGGCACGCTCCGCCAGGCCGACCTTGGCCAGCAGTTCGCGCGCCAGCTTTTCCGCATCGGACTTCTTCGCGCCGCGCACGCGGATCGGGCCGAAGGCGACGTTTTCCAGCGCCGTCAGGTGCGGGAACAGATAGAACTGCTGGAACACCATGCCGGCTTCCTGGCGGATCAGCCGATCGTCCACTTTCGGATCGTTGGCTTTCAGGCCGTCGACGATCAGATCGCCGCTGGTGACTTCTTCCAGCTTGTTGATGCAGCGCAGCAGGGTGGATTTGCCGGAGCCGGACGGCCCGATGATCACCACCACTTCGCCTTTGTCGATCTTCAAATCGATGTTGTGCAGCACCTGGGTTTGGCCAAAATGCTTGGAGACGTTTTTAAATTCAATCACAGGATTTTCATCCTTCTTTCCAGACGACGCAGCACGAAGCTCAGCACCAGGGTAATAATCAGATAGATAACCGCCACGGCGCTCCAGATTTCCAGCGCGCGGAAGTTACCGGCAATAATTTCCTGACCCTGACGGGTCAGCTCCGCCACGCCGATCACGATGAACAGCGAGGTGTCTTTGATGCTGATGATCCACTGGTTGCCCAGCGGCGGCAGCATGCGGCGCAGCGCCAGCGGCATAATGACGTAGCGGATGGTTTCACGGCGCGACAGGCCAAGCGCCAGGCCGGCCTCGCGGAAACCGTTATGGATAGACAGCACCGCGCCGCGGGTGATTTCCGCGATGTAGGCGCCGGAGTTGATCATGATGGTCACCACCGCCGCGGTGAAAGGATCGATGCGCAAATCGGTGAACGCCATCGGCAAGGCGAAGTAGATGAACATCACCTGCACCACGATCGGCGTGCCGCGGATCACTTCGATAAACACCAACGCGATGTGGTTGGCGATCCAACCGCCGTAGGTGCGGGCAAAGCCGGCGACGAGGCCGATGATCAGGCCGCCAATCAGACCGAGGACCGAAATCCACAGGGTCATTTTGGCGCCCTCTAACAAGATAGGAATGGCGGGCCAGATGGCGCTCCAGTCGAACTGCATGATATTTCTCCCGGTGATCCCAAACGTGGGTATCAGATACAACAAAGCGCAGGGGGTTAAGCGCCCCCTGTGCTTAAGTTAATAGCTTGCCAAATTCACAGCTTACTTAGGTTCGGTGCCGAACCACTTCTTGTAAATCTCGTTATAGGTGCCGTTCTCGCGCAGCGTTTTCAGCGCGCCGTTCACCTTCTCGCGCAGCTCGTCGCTGCCTTTAGGGAAGGCGATGCCATACTGCTGCGCTTCCAGCGAATCGCCGACGGTTTTGAACTTGCCGGCGCCGGCCGTCTTAATGAAGTATAGGATGTTTGGCGTGTCGTGCAGCACCGCATCGGCGCGCTTGGTGCCCAGTTCCATGTAGGCGTTGTCGATGTTAGGGAACTGACGCAGATCCTTGGTTTTGATGTGCTGCTTGGCGTAATCCACCGAGCCGGTGCCGCTCTTCACCGCCACCACTTTGCCGTTCAGATCGTCGATGCTTTTCACGCTGTTGTTGTCGGCGTTGACCATCACCAGCAGGCCGCTCTTGTAGTAGCCGTCGGAGAAATCGATGGCTTTCTTGCGCTCATCGGTGATGGTGATGCCGGCCAGCGCCAGATCGACGTTTTTGGTCTGCAGCGCCGGAATGATGCCGCCGAAGTCCATCGGTTTCAGGGTGTAGTCCAGCTTCAGCTCTTTGGCGACCGCGGCCCACAGGTCGATGTCGAAGCCGACGTATTTGTCGCCTTGCTTGAACTCAAAAGGAACGAAAGCGGTGTCGGTGGCAACCACCAGTTTGTCTGCTGCGTGGGAACTTACGGCAAAGGCCAGAGAGAGTGCGGCCAGGGAGACTTTAAAAATCGACTTCATGAGAGGAATTCCTGTACAGGTTGCGGATTACCCATTTTTTATATTGCAGTTGGTGCCATGAAAAAATCGTGCCATGTTTTCAACTAATATAAAAACAAAGAGTTACTGCGTGATGTTGTGCCGTGACGGCGAATAGTTATGGTTATGCACCACAATGAGGCACCGAAATGGTGCGTAAGAATTATCTTGGTGCACGGGGCTATCATTAACCAAATTTTGGCTGTGAAACAACCGTTCTTTAACGTTTTTGCTTCAATATTGATAACTAACTCTAACTTTCATGATCCATTGACGGTGCAAGGGTGACTGCGAGAGGGGCAAAAGGGGAGCAGATAATGCTAACGCAACTGGCTGTCTTTGCTGCCGCGCCGGTTGTACAGGCTGGTGGCCGCGTGTTTTTTGTCTTGTTCGGCCTGGCAGGCGACGCAAAAACGCACGCCCTTCAGCGCCTTGCGGCGCGCCTCGGGGATCGGTTCTCCGCATTCCTGGCAATAGCGTTCGCTCTCGCCGTGCCCGAGCGCTTCACGCGCGCGCTGCACCGCATCGTCAATGGTGGAATCAATCTGATCTTGTACGGCGCCGTCCGCCGCCCAGCCGCTGGCCATCATCACCTCCTGACAAGGAAACCCTACCGTTTAATATGGGCCGTTTTTTGTACAATGCAACGGTCGCGCAAAAGAAAACAGGCCGGGCAAAGCCCAGCCTGCGCTGCCCGGAACGACGGGCGATCTGCAACGCTTTCGCGTTATTCGATATTGGATTCGATGAACCACAGGAATTTGTCCAGATCGCGCGAGGCGGCGGTGAACATATCGGCGGTGTCTTCGTCTTCCACTTCGGTAATGGCTTTGCGGATGTCATTCGCGACCGCGCCGTAGCGATCGGCCAGCGCTTTCAGGTGTTCTTGCACGCTGTGGATATTGGTCGGGTAGCTTTTCAGCGGCGTGCGATCGTTGACCACCTGTACGGTGCCCAGCGCCACGCCACCCAGCTGCACCACGCGCTCGGCGAAGGTGTCCTGATGCTCGATGATGGCGGTGCGGAAGCCGTCCAGCATTTCATGGACCGCGATGAAGTTCGCGCCGCGCATGTTCCAGTGCGCCTGTTTGGTGATCAACGAAAGATCGATGAATTGCACGACCTGATGGTTCAGCGCCTTGATGGCGGCCAGTTTAACTTTTTCGTCCAGATCGTTACGGGTATACAGCAGATCAGAAGATTTCGTTTTCACCAGTTTAGCGGTACTCATATCAGATATCCTCTTGATTAGTCGTTGTCCTATTTCGTTACGGGATTAATTATAGCAGGGATGTTTATTTTTGCCGCACGAAAATGGCTATTGCACAAATAGGGGTGGCCTAATGACAATATTTTTATTTGGTTTTTGTCTATTGTGTAATTTTATGAATTTTATTGTTATTTTGTTTTTTATTATTATTTTTTTCAGTGACAATTTATCCCCGTTATCTTATTTTCTGCGGGCGCGCAGGTTTGGTTAAATATCCACTTTGTTATCGTGGTGTTAATGCCAAGCCTATTCAGATTGATAGGCGTAATTGATACGGCTAAAGTATGGAAATTATCCCAGTCTTTATTGGCGAGTGATGAAAATTAACGTCGTCGGCACTAGCGGCAGCGGCAAAAGCACCCTGGCGCGTCAACTGGCGGAACGTCTTGACGTTCCCTATATCGAGATGGACAGACTCTATTGGCGGCCCGAGTGGCAGGGGACGCCCGATGGCGCGTTTCTGGCGCGGCTTGAGCAGACGCTGGCCGAAGCGGGAGGTGGCTGGGTGCTGGACGGCAACTACAGCCGCACGCAACCGATCAAGTGGCGCGAGGTCGATTATATCCTGTGGCTGGACTACGGTTTCTGCCGCACGCTGTGGCAGGCCGTGCGCCGCGCGTACCGCCGCGCGGCCAGCAAAAGCGAGCTGTGGGCGGGCACCGGCAATCGGGAAAGTTTCCGCCGTTCTTTCTTTAGCCGCGAGTCGATCGTGCTGTGGACTATCCGCACTTACTCGAAGAACCGGCGAAAATACCTGGCGGAGATGGCCCGTACCGATATAGGGGGCCGTTTCAAGCGCTTGCGCTCTCCCCGCCAGGCAGCCGATTTTCTACGGACGCTGCCGCAGGCTCACAGCAGCAGGCGGTGATGGATCCTCACCACTGCTTTCTTGATGTGCTGCGGCCGCTGCCACAGGCAGCCGGTCTTATGCGGTTCCATCTGGAAAAAGATCGCGAACATGCCATGCGTCATGTGCAGCGTTTGCGGGTGGCGTTTGATGTCCAGCAGCAGCAGATCGCTATTTTCTGCATGCGGATGTTCGCGATGCCAGTCGCCCGCCAGGCCGTATTCGATGCGTTCTTCGCCGCTGATCAGCAGATGCAGCGCGATGTACTCCTGATGCATTTCGGCGCGCTTTTCCGCCGTAGGCACGGTGGTCAGCGTCATCACGTCCATAAAGATGTTGTCGCCGTCGATCGGGTGATGGCCCAGCGCCAGTTCGGGCAGGTCGCATCGGCGCAACTCGGTCAGGGTTGAAACCAGCGCCGGCGCGAGTCCGCGGCCGAAGCGTGGGTTGAACAGGCTGTTGTGAATCACTGTTATTCTCCATGTGAGCGAAAGTCCAAAGAACCTGCGATACAGGCTAAGGGGAAGTATGCCGATTTGTCACGAGGAAAACAGTTAACCCGCCTGCATTCCGGCGTTGCGGACGGCAGGCGAGTCAGGCGATCAGGAAAGGCTTTCGAGGCGCGGTTTGGGGCGAATGGTCAGGGCGGAACCCATGGAGGCGGCGATAATCGCCGCCAGCGCCAACCATTGTACGCCGCTCAGGTGTTCGCCGAGGAACAGCATGCCGGACAGCGCCGCCATCGCCGGCTCCAGGCTCATTAAGGTGCCGAAAGTGCGCGCCGGAATTTTGGGCAGCGCGATGATCTCCAGCGAATAAGGCAGCGCGGTGGAGAGGATCGCCACCGCCAGCGCGACCGGCAGAATATCGAGGTTGAACAGCACGCTGCCGGTTTGCCAGGCGCCGATCGGGCAGAACACCAGCGCAGCGATCAACGAACCGAGCGCCACCGTACCGGGGCCGTGATCGCCGCCGGCCTTTTGGCCGAAAATGATATAGACCGCCCAGCAGGCGCCGGCGCCGAGCGCACAGGCGGCGCCGAACGGATCGATCCCGCCTACGCCGTGGCCGAGCGGCAACAGGAACCACAACCCGGCGATCGCCAGCGCCACCCAGAGAAAGTCGATCGGCCGCCGCGACGAGAACATGGCCACCGCCAACGGGCCGGTAAACTCCAGCGCCACGGCGATGCCGAGCGGCACGGTGCGCAGCGAAAGGTAGAACAGGTAGTTCATCGCGCCGAGCGACAGGCCGTAAATCAGCAGCGGCAAGCGGCTGCCGGCGACGATGCGCATACGCCACGGGCGGAAGATAATGAACAGAATCAGGGTGCCGATGAAAAGACGCAGCGTCGTAATGCCTTCCGCGCCCACGATCGGGAACAGGCTTTTGGCCAACGAGGCACCGCTTTGGATAGACACCATGGCGATGATTAACAGACAGATGGGCAGCAGCGCGGAGGGCGCTCTGCCGGAAGTAGATAACGACATCCTTAACGGGCCTTTTTTGCGCCGTTCCTCAGCCTTGAGAAAACGGTCGAAACGGGGATGCGAGCAGTGTAAATGAAATGGCGAAAATCTGTCTGAGAAAAGCGCGCATCGCGGTGAAATCCGCCGATCCTCGGATGAGATGTGGCGAATTTGGTCAAAAAGTGCGCTTTTTCTTAAGAATTATCTGGATATTAAATTGGTGATTTTTGTCACAGAAAGCCGTAGAATACGGCCGAAAATAGAGCGAAAAGAAGCAGATACACTGTTCTTGAAATCTTCTGTTACACGATATAAAGCATTAGACACTCATTTCAAGGCAGAGTTTCACGCTAATTTTTGTTATATTTTCAAAGCATGAACAAATGGATGTACTTAATAATAAAACGCGTTTGAGGTGGTTATGAAAAAAATTGCATGTCTTTCCGCAGTAGCAGCTTGCGTATTAGCAGTTAGCGCAGGTACCGCATTCGCTGGTCAGAGCACCGTATCCGCTGGCTATGCGCAGGGTGATCTCCAAGGCGTTGCTAACAAGGCCAACGGTTTCAACCTGAAATACCGTTACGAGTTCGACAACAACCCACTGGGTGTGATCGGCTCCTTCACCCACCTGGAAAAAAATCGTTCTGAAAGCGGTTTCTACAAGAAATCTCAGTACGATTCCATCACCGCAGGTCCAGCTTACCGCTTCAACGACTGGGCGAGCATCTATGGTGTGATCGGTGTTGGCTACGGCAAAAACATCGACAACGCCCAGGCTGGCGGTAACAAAGGTGGCAACAGCGACTACGGCTTCACCTACGGTGCAGGTCTGCAGTTCAACCCAATCGAAAACGTTGCCCTGGACGTTGGCTACGAGCAGAGCCGCATCCGCAGCGTGGACGTTGGCAGCTGGAACGTTGGCGTAGGCTACCGCTTCTAAGATTTCTTCATGCCTGCGGGCGTGAATGCGCGGCACAGGTTGCCGCGCGGATAAAAAATCCGCCTTCGGGCGGATTTTTTTTATCTGTCGTTAGCCACTGCGCCCCGTCGGCTGCGTCGAAAAGCGCGCGCTGCGGGCATCGCGCTCATAGCCTTGCGGTTCGGTCAGTAAACCGTACAGCTCGGGGCGGCGTCCGTAAATCCAGCGGCGTCCGGTACTGAGCGGGATCAGCGTCAGATCGAGATCGGCACTGACCAGCCGGTCTTCCGCCGCCCAGGTCTCCGCTACGATGCGGCCGTAGGGATCGAGGATCATCGCATTGCCGGTGCGTACCTCATCGTCATCGCGGCCCACGCCGTTGCTGAATAACAAAAACAGCCCGTTGTCATGAGCGCGCGAGGGCAGCCAGCGCATCAGCCAGCCGCGGCCGTGTTCGCCGCGAAAGGCGGCTTCTATCGCCTGCGGATCTTCCGCTCGCCGCTGCCACAGCGCCTGTGGGATCGGCTTCATGCCGTGCGGGCTGCGCGAATGGGTGCCGCCGGTCTGGTGTGGGGCCATCAACACCTCCGCGCCCAGCAGCGCCGTCGCGCGCACATTCTCCACCAGATTGTTGTCCCAACAGATCAATACGCCCACGCGCACGCCCCAGGGAGTGTCGAACACCGTATAGCGATCGCCGCTGGCGATAGCCGGGTGTTCGAAGGCGTGCAGTTTACGGTGCACATGCAGCGCGCCGTCCGGCAGGCATACGGCGTAGGCGTTGTAGCAATGGCCGTCGTCGCCCAGCTCGATCAGCCCGACGCCGATCGCCATATTGTAACGCTCAGCCAGCGGGCGAATGCGCGCCAGCGAAGGGCTGGACGCGATCGGTTCCGCCAGCGCCCGCACTTCGGCGTCGGACAGATGGCGCACGTGCCAATAGCCGGTGATACACATTTCCGGGAAGGCCAGCAGCTGTACCTGCTGCTCGGCCGCCTGAGCGATAAAGCGCTCGATAGTCGACAGGTTGTAATTCTTATCGTTGGCGCGATGCTGGAATTGTACCGTGGCGGCGCGTAATGAGATGGTCATGGTGTTTCTCCGATTAGGGTCTGCGTTGATTACAGCAGGTGGTTTGATTACTGTATAATCAATTAAATTCCCTATTCGATAACCTAATGGAATGGATATAAAACAACTGCGCGCCCTGGTGGCGCTGGCTGAACAGGGCAACTATCGGCAGGCGGCGAGCCGGCTATGCATCAGCCAACCGGCGCTGAGCAAGCAAATTCAGGCGCTGGAAACCCAGCTCGGCGTTCGAGTGTTCGAGCGTGGCCGACAGGGGGCGGTGCTCACCGCCGGCGGGCAGCGGCTCTACCCGGAAGCGCAGGCGCTGGTGGAGCAGTACCAGCAGTTTCAGCGGCGCGCGCGGCGGGTGGCGCTCGGGGAAGCGGGGCGGCTGACGCTGGGATTTGGCCTTTCCAGCTTTCATCTGGCGCCGCAGCTGGTGGCGGCCTTTCGCCAACGGTTTCCCGAAGTGGCGATCGGCCTGGAGGACTTGCCGTCGGAACGCCAGTATCAGCTGTTGCTGCAGGGAGAGTTGCAGGCGGGGTTCGTGCGCTTGCCGGTCAATACGCCGCTGTGCGGCGTGGCATTGCTGAGCGATCGGTTGGTGCTGGCCGCGCCGGGCGCGCTGGCGCTGCGCGCCGACGATCTGATGGCGCGTTTCAATCAGCTGCCGCTGTTGCAGTTGACTCCCAAACGCGGGCGCGGGCTCAGCGATCAGTCGCTGCGGTTTATCGCCGCCCACCGGTTGACGCCGAACGTGGTGCAGCAGGCCGGCGATATCCAGACGTTGCTGGCGCTGGTTGCCGCCGGCGTCGGTGTCGCGCTGCTGCCGCACAGCATCACGCATATCGCGCCGGCCGGCATCGATATTTTACCGCTGAGCGGCGAGGAGACGGAGTGGCAGGTCGGTATCGCCTGGGATCCGCAGCGCGCCGATGCGCTGCGGGACAACTTCATTCAGACGGCGTTGGCGGCGCAACGCGCTTAGGCATTCAAAGCGGGCAGTGCATCACCACGATCGGGCTCTGGTGATACTCGCTGCGGTGGCTTTCGCTAAAGCCGACTTTTTTCGCCAGCGCCAGCGAAGCCTGGTTTTCCGGTGAGATGATGCAGACGGTTTGCTTGCCAGGCAGGTGCGTTTTACCCCAGGCCAGCGCCGCCCGCAGCGCCTCGGTGGCGTAGCCTTTGCCGTGCGCCGAGCTCACCAGCGTCCAGCCCATTTCCGGCGCGTCGAGCGCCGGGGTGATGTCGCGCAGGAAGTTGGAGAAGCCGATGCTGCCGAGATACTCGCCGCTCTGTTTGTCACGCACCGCCCAATACCCGTATCCCAACAGTGCCCAGTGGCCGACGTAGCGCATCAGGCGCCCCCAGGAGTCTTCCCGGTCGCGCGGCGTGCCGCCGATATAGCGCACCACCAGCGGATCGGCCCACAGCGCGGCCAGCGAGTCGAAGTCGTCCAGCGTGTGCGCGTCCAGCCGCAGGCGTTCGGTGATAAGCGTTGGCGCGGTGTTGATTACGGTCATGTTGCTGCTCCTGCACAGGGTGAAAGGCGATGAAAAACAACGGCGTTCAGTATGCCAGAGAAATCACACCGCCAGCCACAACAGCCAGGTGAACAGAAAGCCGCTCAGGCCGAGCAGGGTGGTCAGCACCGTCCAGGTCTTCAGGCCATCGGCCACCGACAGCCCCAGATAGCGCGTGACGATCCAA
This sequence comes from Serratia sp. CY40230, assembly GCF_052168835.1. Classification (NCBI taxonomy): domain Bacteria; kingdom Pseudomonadati; phylum Pseudomonadota; class Gammaproteobacteria; order Enterobacterales; family Yersiniaceae; genus Serratia; species Serratia sp. CY40230. Next base: position 380,270 of record NZ_JBJNLX010000002.1, on the reverse strand, counting down.
AAACCGGAGTCGTTGACGTGGGAAAGCCCCAGCCCGCCAAAACAGGTCGCCAGCGTCACCAGCACCAGCTGCAGCTGATTCAACCCGCTGACCGCTTCCGACAACAGGCCGCCGGTGGTCAGGATCGCCACGGTGGCGGAACCCTGCGAAGCGCGCAGCGCCAGCGAAATGATAAACGCGGCGGGCACCAGCGGCAGGCCGATGGCCGTCAGCACTTCGGCCAGCGCCTTGCCGACGCCGGATTCCACCAGCACCTTGCCGAACACGCCGCCCGCGCCGGTCACCAGGATCACCACCGCGGCGGTCGGCAGCGCGGCGCCCATCACGTCACCGGCGTGTTGCAGGCTCCAGCCGCGGCGCAGCGCCAGGAAATAGAAGGCCAGCAGCAGGGCTATCATCAGCGCCACCGCCGGCGCCCCCAGCAGCGACAGCGCATCGCGCAGCGCCGAGCCTGCCGGCAACAGCGTGGCGGAGACGGTGCCGAGCATGATGATAGCGATTGGGATGACGATCAGTGCCGCCACCAGGCCGGCGCCGGGTGGGTTGATGCGATCGCTGAGCGGCGCTCGCCCTTCCGGCCGCGGCTCCGGCGCCGCCAGCTGCAGCTGTTCCAGCACCTCTATCGATAACGGATAGGTTTTGCGGTTGAGGTAGTTGGCGGCGAAATAGCCGATCGCGCCGACCGGAATACAGATCGCGAGGCCGATGATGGTCAGCCAACCGATGTCGGCGTTGAGCAAGCCGGCGGCGGCGACCGGGCCGGGGTGCGGCGGCAGCGCGACGTGTACCGTCAACATCACGCCGGCCATCGGCAGGCCGAACTTCAGCGGCGACACTTTGGCGACCTTGGCGAAGCCGTAAATAATCGGCGCCAGAATGATAAAGCCGACGTCGAAGAATACCGGAATGCCGAGGATAAATGCGGCGAGGGTCAGCGCGGCGACGGTATGTTTCGGCCCCAGCCCCTGGCTGAAACGTTGCGCCAGCGACTCGGCGCCGCCCGAGTGTTCGATCATGCGCCCGAGCATCGCCCCCAGACCGATGATGATGGTTACCGAGCCGAGCACGCCGCCCATCCCGGCGGTCATCACTTTCATCACTTCACCGGTCGGAATGCCGCTGGCCAACGCCACCAGCAGACTGACCACCAACAGCGCGACAAAGGGTTGCACCTTCGCCTTGATCACCATCAATAACAGCAGCACCACGCCGAGTACGGCAATCAGCAACAGCAGAGAGGTAGACATGAAAAAAGCCTTTCGTTGGGTAAGCGTTGGGCACCGCGATCGCCGCGTGGCGATACGGGTGCGTTTCATTGTTATAAAATCGATTTCCTGGTGTCGGCGTGCTGCTTTAGCGGTAAGGCTTCAGCCAGCCGAGTCCGGCGGCGGTGTCGCCGCGCGGGCGGTATTCGCAACCGATCCAGCCCTGATAGCCGAGCGCATCCAGCTTGTCGAACAGCCACGGGTAATTCAGTTCGCCCTCATCCGGTTCATTACGATCCGGCACCGAGGCTATCTGGATATGCGCGTAGCGCCCGGCCAGCGTTTCCAGCAGCCCGCTGATATTGCCGTCCACTAACTGCGCGTGGAAAAAGTCGAACTGGATGAACACGTTCGGTCTCTCGATTGCCGCCACCGCTTCCGCCGTCTGATGTTGACTGGCGAACAGGTAGTCGGGCTTGACCGGTGGGCTGAGCGCTTCGATCAGCACCTTGACGCCGTGCGGGGCGAAGGCGTCGGCGGCATAGCGCGCATTGGCGATAAAGGTGTCGAGATAACGTTGCCGATCCGCGCCCGCGGGCACCACGCCGGCCATCAGGTGCACGCAGGGACAGGAAAGGGCGATGGCGTAGGCCAGCGCGCGATCGATATCAGCGCGCGCATCTTGCTCGCGGCCCGGCAGCGCTGCCAGCCCCCATTCGCCGGCGGCGACATCGCCGGGCGCGGTATTGAACAGCACCTGTTGCAGGCCGTGTTCGCGCAGCTTTTCGGCCAACAGCTCGGCGGGATGCTCGTAAGGGAACAGGAATTCCACCGCGCTGAAACCTTGTTCGGCAGCGGCAGCGAAGCGCTCTAGGAACGGCACTTCGTTAAACATCATCGATAAATTGGCGGCAAATTTAGGCATGGGTCAGCTCCGTAATTCGGCAATTTCATCATCGGTCAAATAGCGGATAGGACGATCGCCGAGGGTGAAGATCAGCCGCGCCGCATCTTCCATCTCTTCGGTATTGTCCGCCGCCGCTCGCAGGTCTTTACCGGTCACCACCGGCCCGTGGTTGGCCAGTAAAAAGGCGCGGTGGGCCGGCGCCAGGCGCGCCAGATCCTGCGCCAGCCTTTCGTCGCCAGGGCGATAGTAGGGCACCACCGGCACCTTGCCGACGCGCATCACCACATAGGGGGTGAACGGTTTGATGGCGTTGTCGACGTCCAGCCCTTGCAGGCAAGAGAGCGCCGTGAGGTAGGTGCAATGCAGGTGCACCACCGCTTTGCATTCCGGATTGTTCAGATACAGCGCTCGGTGAAAGCTGATCTCTTTTGACGGCTTGTCGCCGGACAGCCAATCGCCGTTCAGGTTCACTTTAGACAGGCGATCGGCCTGCAGCTCGCCCAGGCAAGAGCCGGTCGGCGTCGCCAGTAGCGCGCCGTCCGGCAGCAACAGCGAGAGGTTGCCGGCGGAACCGGTGGCGTAGCCGCGTTGGAAAAACGAGGCGCCGAGACGCACCATCTCTTCGCGCGCTTGCTGTTCGGTCGTCATGGTCATACTGGAAACTCCGTTTGCGCGCGCGAGAAGAAGGCTTCATCGCCAAAATTGCCTGATTTCAGCGCCAGGGAAATCGCCCGATCGCTGGCGCGCACCCAGGGAACGCCGGGGGAAATGCCGGGGCCAATATGGAAGCCGCGAATGCCCAGCGCCTGCGTGACCACGCCGGAGGTTTCTCCGCCGGCGACGATAAAGCGGCTGAATCCCAACCGGTGCAGTTGTACCACCAATTCGGCGAACAGCGCTTCCACCGCTTCACTGGCGGCGGCGCCGTGCTGCCGTTGCGTTTGCTGCAGCGCTTCCGGCGGCGCAGTGGCGTAGATTAGCGGGGCAAGCGCCTCCCCGGCGTGATGCTGCGCCCAGTGCGCCAACTCGGCGGCGTAGGCGGCGCGCGTCTGGGGATCGAGGCAACGGCCGATATCGATGGCCTGCGCCGCCGCGCGTTCGCGATAGTGCGCCACCTGCCGGTTAGTCATGACGGAGCAGGAGCCAGACAGTACCACCGCCTTTTCCCCCTGCGGCGCGCCGGCCGCTTCTGCCGCGCGATCGCCGTTCTGCGCCCATTGCCGCGCCAGGCCGATCGCCAGGCCCGAACCGCCGGTCACCAGCTTCATCGTTTTCAACGCTTCACCCTGGATGAGCAGATGCCGCTCGTTGAGCGTATCCAGCACCGCGTAGCGCACGCCTTCCTGCGCCAGTTGGCGCAGCTTCTCGCTGACCGCCTCGGCGCCGCGATCCAGTTCCGCCGCCGTCACCAGCCCGCAGCGCCCGGCGGCCTGGGATTCCATCAGGCGCAGCAGGTTGCTGTCGATCATCGGCGTGACCGGATGATGACGCATGCCGGATTCAGACAGCAGCTGTTCCCCGACGAACAGGTGGCCCTGATAGACCGTGCGGCCGTTTACCGGCAGCGCCGGTGAGACAACCGTGAAATTTTCCCCCAGCGCGGTGAGCAGGGCGTCGGTCACCGGGCCGATATTGCCCTGTGCGGTGCTGTCGAAAGTGGAGCAGTATTTGAAGTAGAACTGGCGGCAGCCCTGTTTTTGCAACCAGGCCAGCGCCTGCAACGACAGTTCGACCGCCTGTTCTGCCGGGCAGGAACGCGATTTCAGGCTGATGACCGCCGCCTGTGCGTTTACCTGCGTTTCGTCCTGCGGCACGCCGTTCAGCTGCACCGTCGGCAGGCCGTTTTGCACCAGAAAACTGGCGATGTCGGTCGCGCCGGTAAAGTCATCCGCGATTACGCCAAGCAGCATCAGAGCGCCTCCTTTTTTTGCGGCAGATCGATGCCGGCAAAGATTTTGATTACCGCACTGTCGTCTTCTTTACCGTAACCGGCGTTGCTGGCGGCGGTAAACATGGTGAAAGCGGTGGAGGCCAGCGGCAGCGGGAAGTGCAGCGCCCTGGCGGTATCCGCCACCAGCCCGAGATCCTTGACGAAGATATCCACCGCCGATTTGGGCGTATAGTCGCCGTCGACCACGTGGCGCATGCGATTTTCGAACATCCAGGAGTTGCCGGCGGCGTGGGTGACCACGTCGTACATCACGTCCAGCGGTATGCCGGCGCGGGCGGCCAGCGCCATGGCTTCGGCTCCGGCGGCGATGTGCACGCCGGCCAACAGCTGGTGGATGATTTTTACCGTCGCGCCCAGACCGATGGTCTCGCCGATGCGGTAAACCTTGCCGGCGATGGCGTTCAGCACGGGTTGCAGACGCTCGAAGGTAGCGTCGGCGCCGGCGGCCATCACCGTCATCTGGCCTTCCTCCGCCTTGGCCGCTCCGCCGGAAACCGGCGCGTCCAGCATTGGTAGCCCGTAGTCCAGCAGCCGTTGCTCGATCTGTTTGGCGTCATCGGCGGAAATGGTCGAAGAGACCATCACCGCAGTGCCTGGCTTGAGCTTTGGCGCCAGGCCTTGTTCGCCGAACAAGATCTGCTTCACTTGGGCGGCGTTCACCACCAGCAGCAGCACGGCGTCCAACTCGGCCGCGAAGTCGCACGCGCTGGTAGACGCTTGTTGCGCGCCGGCCTGTTGCAGCGTCGCCAGCGCCTGCGGATTCAGGTCCGCCCCGTAGGTGGTCAATCCGGCGCGAAGGCACGAACGCGCCGCGCCCATGCCCATCGCGCCCAGTCCGATGATGCAGACGGCATAATTCCCTGGGTGTGTCATACTGCACTCCTGTTAATTTTAGTGATAATTTGTTTTGTTGTGTTAAATGTAAGCGCTTGGTGACGGTTTATCCGCGATCGATATCACAATAATTAACAATGTGTGAAACGGATTTTTCGTCTGATTTCTGGCCTGAATCAACATTACTATTATGTTTTTAAATAAGTTTATGTTTACCTGGCCTAACTGCGTGCGCCGTCACGCCGCGAAAAATTAGGGCTATCGGCGAACGAAAATTGACGTAAAATCACAATTATTATCACCGCAGCAACGAGAGGGAACCGTGATACCTGTAGAACGCCATCAACAAATTCTTGCGCTGGTATCCGAACGCGGCGTCGTCAGCATTGCCGAGCTGACCGAACGGCTGGGGGTGTCGCACATGACGATCCGCCGTGATTTGCAAAAACTGGAGGAACAGGGCGCGGTGCAGTCGGTCTCGGGCGGTGTGCAGGCGCCCGAGCGGGTGGCGAGCGAACCTTCGCACCAGGCCAAAGAGGGGATGTTCGGCCGGCAGAAAATCGCCATTGGCCGGCTGGCGGCACGGCAAATTCCCGCCAACAGCTGTATCTATCTGGATGCCGGCACCACCACGCTGGCGCTGGCGAAACAGATCGGTGAACGTGACGATTTGACGGTAGTGACCAACGACTTTGTCATCGCCGGCTTCCTGATCGAACACAGCCAGTGCCGAATCATCCACACCGGCGGCACCGTGTGCCGGGAAAACCGCTCCTGCGTCGGCGAAGCGGCGGCGCAGGCGCTGCGCGGTCTGTTTATCGATCTGGCGTTCATCTCCGCCTCTTCGTGGAGCATGCGCGGCCTGTCGACGCCGAACGAAGACAAGGTTATGGTGAAGAAGGCCATCGTCGAGGCCAGCCGCCGCCGCATTCTGCTCAGCGATACGTCCAAATACGGCAAGGTCGCGACCTACCTGGCGCTGCCGATCGCCGCCTTTGACGCCGTCATTACCGACGAGGGGTTGCCCGCCGCCGCGCGGGAGGCCATTGAGCAAGCGGGGATTGCATTGCTGACGGCGGGAGAAGAGGAATAAGAACGAAGCGGAATCAGGATGAAAGTTCGGTATCGATGCCACGAGCGGGCGCTTCACTGGCTTCAACGCCGCCGCGTTCACGCCATTCGCGGCGCCTTTGTTCAGCCCATTCTTCGTGGAAGGCTTGCATCTCTTTTTGATGCCGTTCCTTTATGCTCATAGGGTTTGGGTGGGATTCTGCCGTTAACAGGTGGGATTTCGATGACATATAATCCGTCCTCAATAAGCGCTTGGTTGTACAAATAATGTACGTGATGCGCGTGTTTTTTCAAGAGCGAGTCATAAATTCTGGCTAGCGCTGGCCTGAGCGGTACACTGAAAACCAATCTCGCTTGGTATTGCGCCACAAAAGTGACGATCGCCAGGCCGATGCCATTAATGAAGAGTTGTTCTCGTTCATATCGGGTGTATGCCATCCTGGTATAGGTATCAAATAAGGATCTGGTTACTTCGGCGCGGTTTTCCAATGCTCTTACATCGTACAGTTCCATGACGTAAGCATGGTCCAATACTTCCGAGGCAGGATAAGCCCCAATAAGCCATTGACGCATCCTTAACGTCGCTTTTTTAAAATCAAGGTAATACGCAGCCACGCTGCTGGCTTTTTTATAAACCGTTATTCGGTACCTATACTCCGTGACAGGTCGTGCATTGATCTCCTTAACATCAATCTCCATGATAAAATCCTTTTTACTATTATTTTTCCTATAGTTATCCCCTTTGTGACGAACAGATTATTAACCGCGACGGAGAGGCTCCTCCAGCCGCCGATGAGGCTTATGCGCAGCGCCGCGCAAAACTAAATGCCGCTGAACCAGTTGTAGCCCTGATCTTCCCAGTAGCCGCCCGGATTGACGTCGCTGACGAAGATCGCGGCGATATGTTTGGCGTTTTTGAACCCCAACTTGGTTGGCACGCGCAGCCGCAGCGGGTAGCCATAGTCCGCCGGCAGCGCCTTGCCGCCGAAATCCAGCGCCAGGATGGTCTGCGGGTGCAGCGCGGTGGCCATGTCGAGGCTGGAGTAGTAACGATCGGCGCATTTGAAGCCGACATAACCGGCATTCAGATCCGCGCCGACATGCTGCAGAAAGGTGCGCAGCGGCACGCCGCCCCATTGGCCAATGGCGCTCCACCCCTCAATGCAGATCAGGCGCGTGATTTGGTTTTGCTGCGGCAGCCGCTGCAGCTGTTCCAGCGTCCAGGGCGCTTTTTTCTCCACTTTCCCCGCGACCTCAAGCCGATAGCCGGCGAGATCGATCTCGGGGACGTTATATTCCGGGTAAAACGCGTTGAAGGGGAAAGGGTGGGTAATTTGATCGGGCCGATAAGTTTGCGCCAGCCGCTGGCGGCTGAACAGCCAGGCTTGCACCCGGTCGTTCCAGCGCGACATGGCCCACAGCACCTTATCCACCCGATCGCCGTCTTGCAGGTTGCAACCGGTAAGCATGGCGATGCCGCCCAGCGTCAGGCAGGAACGCAGCATCAGGCGGCGCTGCAGATTGACCAACTGCTTTTTTTGGTCCGGTTCCAGTTTTGGCGCGGTTGCCCGCTGCTTTTTCTCATTCATGTTTGCCACCCGTTATCATCGCCCACAGCGTTTTGGGCACGACGATCACCATGAAGACGTGGATCGCCACGAACAGACCGATGCCGGCCATGGCGAAGAAATGCACGTAGCGCGCGAAATCGAAGCCGCCAAACAGGGCGACCAATCCCTGTAGCTGAACCGGCTTCCAAATCGCCAGGCCGGACAGCACCAGCAATAGGCCCAGCGCCAGTACGCCGAGGTACATCAGTTTCTGAATGGCGTTATAGTGGCCATGCCGGTGGCGCAGGCGCAGCGTCAACGCCAGCCAGATATCCTGCCGCAGCGCGCCGATGCGAAGCGGCAACAGATCGCGGCGAAAATGACCGCTGAACAGGCTCCACAGCAGATAGCAGATGGCGTTGAGCGCCAATAGCCACATCACCGCCAAATGCCAACCAATCGCGCCGCCCAGCCAACCGCCCAGCGTCATCTGCGGCGGAAAGCGGAAATCGAACAGCGGCGAGGCGTTGTAGATTTCCCAACCGCTCATGAACATGCACACCATGGCGAACAGGTTGATCCAATGAGTGATGCGAACCGGCCAGCGATGCACCGGCGGCGACGCGTTGGTCTTCATGGCATTCCTCCGGTTACATCGGCGGCACGGTGCCGTCTTTGCCGGCGGAAATGCGGGTGGCGACGCGCTCGCCCTTTTCGTTGGCGGCGGAGAACAGCACGATGTGCACGCCCGGTTTCAGCAGGTTCAGATCGCCCGGATCCAGCGTCACGATCGGCACGTCTTCCGGCACGACAACGGTTTTCTGCTGGTTGCCGTAGGTGACGGTCAGGGTACGGCCGTTGGATTTCACCAGTTTGCCGACGGTGCCGTTAGTCATGGTGTCCACTTTGCCGTCGGCGGATTCCCAGGCAGAGTGCCCTTCGCCGGTGCCGCGCAGGCTGGCGGCGAACACGTGTACCTCCAGCGCTTTGAGCGTGCCGTCCGGCTGCGGCACGGCGGCGGTGCCGATAAAGCTGTCCGGTTTGATGTCGTCCAGCGTGGCTTTGGAGACGCTGAGCACTTTGGTCTGATCGTTCAGCTTGACGCTGAGGGTCTCGCCCTTGCGATCGGTCAGCTGCAAATTGCCGTCGGCAACCTGGCTGATGGTGCCGCGCAGCGGCGCAATCACCTTGCCCGGCGGTTGGGCGGCGGCGGCCAAGCCGCTGGACAGCAGCAAGGTGGATAACAGTAAACCGGCTATACGATGACGGGTAATCATAACGTTCTCCTGAAATGAGTTTGCCGGTTAAGCATGGTTGACCTACTGGGTCAGCGCCATGGCCGTTTAATGACATTAATGTCATCAAGTTTGTCCGCCGAAGCTGCTAGTATTTTTGCAGACGTAACGAGGTGGCGAGCATGCGAATACTGGTAGTTGAAGACGATATCGGCACAGGGGATTACCTGAAGAAAGGGCTGGGGGAAGCGGGCTACGGCGTCGATTTGGCGCGCACCGGCACCGATGGGCTGTTTCGCGCGTTGGAGCAGGATTACGATGCGATCGTGCTCGACGTGATGCTGCCGGGGCTGGACGGCTGGCAGATCATCGAGGTATTGCGCAAGAAAAGCGACGTGCCGATCCTGTTTCTCACCGCCCGCGACGGCGTACAGGATCGCATCCACGGTCTGGAGCTGGGCGCGGACGACTATCTTATCAAACCCTTTTCCTTTACCGAGCTGGTGCTGCGTTTGCGCACCTTGCTGCGCCGCGGGCCGGCGCGCGAAGCCGATCATTACGCCATCGCCGATCTGCAGTTGGACGTGTTGCGCCGCCGGGCGGTGCGCCAGGATCAGGTGATCCCGTTGACCAATAAAGAATTCATGTTGCTGCATCTGCTGGTACGGCGCGAAGGTGAAGTGCTGTCGCGCACGCAGATCGCCTCCCAGGTGTGGGACATGAATTTCGACAGCGACACTAATGTGGTTGATGTGGCGATCAAACGCCTGCGCGCCAAAATCGACCGGCCGTTCGACGTCAAGCTGATCCACAGCGTGCGCGGCATCGGCTATGTTTGCGAGCCGCGCTCGTGAACGCCCGCGCTTCACGTCGGCCGGTGTCGCTGACGCTGCGCACCGCCATGCTGTTCGCGCTGGTGGCCGCCTGCGTGGTGAGCGGGGCGGGCTGGTATCTGTTCGGCGCCATGCGTCAGGAAATGACGCTCCGCAGCGATCTGCAGGTGACCGGGCGCGTAGAGTATTTCCGCCATTTACTGGGGCAGCGCTTTCCTTTGGCGCGTCTGACGGCTAATAACGGCCTGTTCGAAAATATGCTGGGCAATGAACAGGATGTGTTGATTTTCCAAATTCCGGGGCAAAAACCGCTCATCAATGTGAATCCGGCCAGGGTGGCCCTGCCGCCGATCGCGCCGACGCCGCCCGAACAGGCGCAGACGCTGGCCGCCGTGCGCGGCGGGGAAACGGCGCAGGGGGTGCCGCTGCGCGCGGCGTCGGCAATGGTGCGCCTGGAAGACGGCAGTTTGCTGCAGATTTCCGCCGCGCACGTGATGGTCAACGAACAGAAAATGCTGGCGCGCTACCTGTGGCGCATTGTCACGGCGGTCGTTGTGGCTTTCCTGCTGATTGCGCTGCTGGGCTATGGGGTCATGCGCCGCGGATTGCGGCCGCTATGGCGCATGGCGGCGCAGGCGTCGGAGATCGCGCCCAATACATTGTCGACGCGCCTCAGTGAACAGGGGGCGCCGAAGGAGTTACAGCAATTGACCCGGGCGTTTAATGCGATGCTCGATCGGTTGAATGAAGGCTATCAGCGGCTGACGCAGTTTTCCGCCGATCTGGCCCATGAGATCCGCACCCCGGTGGGCGCGTTGATGGGCCAGTGTCAGGTGGCGCTGTATCAACCCCGCAGCGTGGAGGAGTACGAAACCCTATTGTCGAACAATATGGATGAGCTGGAGCGTATTTCGCGCATGGTGGAAAACATCCTGTTTCTGGCGCGCGCCGGTGAGGCGCAGTCCGCGCTGAACTACAGTCGTCTGGATGTGGCGGTCGAGCTGCGGCGGGTGGCGGATTACTTCGAAGGGCTGGCGGAAGAACGCGGCATCGCGCTGAACTGCGAAGGGGAAGGCGAGCTGAAGGCGGACGCGATGTTGTTCCAGCGGGCGCTGAGCAATCTGGTGGCCAACGCAGTGCGCTATGCCGATGAAAACAGCCTGATCGTATTGCGGGCTGAACGGCTCGCCGATGCCTGGTGGGTGCAGGTCATCAATCAGGGGCCGCCGATCGCGCCGGCACAGCTGGAAAAACTGTTCGATCGTTTCTACCGCGCCGATCCCGCGCGCAGCGCCGGCAGCCATGCCAGCGGCCTCGGGCTGTCTATCGTACGCGCCATCATGACGCTGCACGGCGGTGAGGTGCGCGCGCAGTGTTCCGATGGCCGAGGTTCTGCTTGCTTGACCTTTAGCCTGATATTCCCCTCATCAGTTCAATGAGCTACCGCGAATGTTTTCGCCTGTTGTGGAAAACGCGACAGGCGTCATTCGTAAGTTTTTCCTTTCATTATTGTTTCCCATCGCCTTGGCTGAACCTAAAATTTAACATTTGCGTCGCGGCAAACGCGTTAATTCATCAGGCTAATGCGGATGGACTGCGGTCTGTGATTACGCTCAACATTCACGTGTTATTATTTTTTTATTAAAATTTAGTTCTGCGGTCTTTTTTTGAGATGATTTTCCTTAAAATTGATAATTTGCGACACAAAAAACTAACTTTGTGGTTTTTGTCGCGTCAATATATCAATGAATGTGGTGATTGGTTAACCTTTGGTTATGGTTTGCAAGAAAAATCCTATATAAACGGTGGTGAGGTGACAAAGCGTATTTCGTGGCGTTAATTGAGTGGTTTTTCTTGCCTGTGCTTGGGTATTTTCGCGAATTACCTGATTAAATATTTATTTAATATTTCATTAACATTTGACGCCAAACTATAAATTATCGCTATAGTGAAAACATGTGAATAAAATGAAATATAGATTTAATGACCATATTCTCTTTGACGCAGACACCAGAACCCTTAGCCCAACAGATTTTTCTGACGATCCCATATCCATATCCAGTCCTTCCAAACGGTTGTTGCTGCTGTTGATTGCCCACCATGGCGAGGCCGTAGGGCGTGAACTGATATTCAAGAAGGTCTGGGACGATTACGGCATGGTGTCCAGCAATAATAATCTTAATCAGTGCGTCAGCAAATTGCGTCGGGTGATTAAAAACCTTGGCGTCGAGGATGAGGTCATTGTTACGGTTCCTAAAGTGGGCTTTATGTTGCGTGATGAGATTACCATCGAGTCTTATGAGGACGCGGAAGATATTCACGACGCGGAGCCTGCCGCGGCTGTGCCGGGATCTGCGCCCGCAGCGGCGGTCAATCCGGCGTCCGACACCGTCATCGACGGGGTCTCTTCTCATCTTGGTTATTCCCGCCGTGGGTGGCTGATGTTCAGCGCGATGGTTCTGGGGGGGATCCTCATGGCTATTGCTGTCACGGCCTATTTCAGCGGCTCGGGGGCCCGGCAGGAGAGTTACCTGGGAAAGTCAGGTAACTGTAAGGTTTTCATGTCGTTGCCTGATGCCTCGGCGACGGTCAACGCCAGCCTGAATCGGGATATTCTGGCTTACGCCGCGCACCAAACGGGAGAATGCAACGGCGATGAGTTTTTGCTGGTGGTGCGCAGCAATCAGGTCAGGGCTTACATTTCCGGTATTTCCCGCTTATTCCTGCTGCGCTGCAAGATCTTGCGTGAACATAAAATGGAGATCTGTTCAGGATTGGAAAGCGACAATGCCGAGTTTATTAATTGACCATTGATAGCCGCCGCCCAACGCGATTGAAGGATGGTGGATATGACAAAAATATTACAGTGTTGAAATAGAACGTTCGACTTTCATTTGGCGGGTTGCCGTGTGGCGCTTACGAGAGGTATTTCCCTTTCTCTACCGCTTTCTACCTCATTATGGTGATTATGTATGGTTAAAGCCGATTTCGGTGATGCGCTGCTATTTTTCGAACCCAGCTATTTAGTGAGAAGAGGAATGGAAGCATTTCTCGTTACCCAATCAAGTGACAGCTATTTTATCGACACCTTGAGGGAGCTGGAAGGAGTATTGAAAGAGGGAAAGCCTCGCGCGCTTATAATGGAGTTATATCATCAGAGAGAATATTTGTATGATGTATTACGGTTCGTTCTGACGGCAAAAAATGTTTGGCCGGAAATTCCCTTGGTGATTTTCACCGCGGTAGAACACCCCGGTATATTAGCGTTGTTGGCGGCAGATGCCCGCATAGCGATAGTGGCAAAGGGGGAGCCATTGCACTGCCTGAGTGACGCCATTGCGGCTGCGGGCATGTTCTCCGGCTATCGTTCCCCGCATATTCGCGCCGGCTTGGTGTATTCGGCAGCCGCATTATCTGACAGTGAATGGCGAGTTTTGGCCATGATGGTTGCTGGCGCATCCCCACGAAGCATCGCCAACGTGACCCGGAGAAGTTACAAAACCATAAGCTCCCATAAACTGAATATTATGCGAAAACTGGGTCTCAATCAGGCCGGCTTTATGCGGCTTATTCTTTCCCTGAGAACCCGGTACCCTTCCTGACACAGGGCGAGAAGCCCCCTTTTTCTCTACAGCGGCCGATCTGGATTGGCTGCTGCCCCCTGCGTAAATCCAATCAATCTTTTCCCTCACCGAACAACGCCGGCGCTGAAATTTCACACGGCCATGGGAAGGGCGAACAGAGCGTATTTGTGGTTAAACAATAACCACTCTGCAGGGGTTAAACCACAATTTGATTGTGCTTTCATCAAAGGCTTAACCCGTTTTTTAATGTGATTGATGGGGGTTAAAACATTAATGTTGGAATTTAAATCTAAATATTTGAACTTTAACAGTTAATGATTCTTTTTTGATCGGTCGGGGATATTCTTGTGGCGTCAAGCAGACTGGCTAAACGCAGTGATGCAAACGGCTGGCTGAGAATGGACGAAAGAAAGAAAACATATTCAACATTGAAGGGAGTTATACCATGAAGAAAATGACACTGGCTCTGGCGATCGTTTCCGCCTTTGCAGCGGTCAGCACTGCTCAAGCCGCCGACGTTACCGCTCAGGCGCTGGCAACCTGGTCTGCAACTGCCAAGAAAGACACCACCAGCAAACTGGTTGTGACGCCGATTGGCAGCCTGGCCTTCAACTATGCAGAAGGCATTAAGGGTTTCAACAGCCAGAAAGGCCTGTTTGACGTCACCGTGGAAGGCGACACCACGGCCACCGCTTTCAAACTGACCTCAAAATTGGTCTCCAATACGCTGACTCAGCTGGACACTTCCGGTTCTACGCTGGAAGTCGGGGTGAACTATAACGGAGCGGTGGTCGGGAAAACGGCTGAAACCACCATGATCGACACCACCGCCGGCATTTTGGGCGGCAATCTGAGCGCCCTGTCCAATGCCTACAACCAGGCCGGCCGCACCAGCGCGCAGGATCAGTTCACCTTCAGCATCATCGGCGCGACGTCAAACGGCACCACTGCCGTGACGGATTTCAGCACGCTGCCGGAAGGTATCTGGAGCGGCGACGTCAGCGTCGAGTTCAACGCGACCTGGACTTCCTAATCCCCCGAACGATTCTGCATCTGGCAGGGGGGAGACCTCCTGCTATTTATCGCTCATCAACGCCAGTGGAATACCGCAATGACACGCTTTTCTCTCGCCGTCACCCTGATGTTAATGCTGCTGCGGCCGGCTTTGGCGCTCGATGTGGGTGAGATCAGCACCTTCATGCCTGGCGACAGCGCGCGCCTGAGCAAGGAAATCAAAAACACCACCGACAGCGGCCGGCTGGTGACCATCAAGATCGAACGCATTTCCAGTCCCCTGGCCTCCGGTACGGTGATCCCGATGAGCAGCCGGAATGAAATGCTGCTGTCGCCCGCCAGCCTGATCTTGCCGGCCAACGCCAGCGATGTGATCCGCTTTTACTACAAGGGGCCGAATGATGCCCAGGAGCGTTACTACCGCATCGTTTGGTTCGATCAGGCGTTGAGCGAGGCGGGGCAAAACTCCGCTCGGCGTAATGCCGTGGCCACCACGTCGGCGCGCATCGGCACCATTTTGGTGGTGGCGCCTCGGCAGGATCGCTTCGCCTATCAGTTCGCTAACGGACGGATCAAAAACACCGGCAACGCCACGTTCAAAGTGGTGGCCTACGGCAATTGCAGGAACAAGCAAGACGGCAGCGACTGCAAGGAAAACTATTTCGTGATGCCGGGGAAGGATCGCGCCTTCAGCAAGGTTGACGTCAACGATAAAAAAGGACGCGTCGCGCTGTGGCACGGCGAACAGTTTATCCCGGTGAAGTAATGCGCGCGTTATCCACGATGGATGCAAAACAATCACGCAAGGAGTGGCATGTGAACGCTGTGCTGTTGAGAACGCTTTTGGCCGCCGGTGCGCTGGCGCTCCCGACGCTGTTGCCTGGCCGTATGGCGATGGCGGCCGGTTTGACGCAGATTAACGGCGTGCTGATCCCGCACACTTTCAGCCTGGCGTTGCGCGAGGGGATGAGTATTCCGCTGTTGTTGCATTATGAAAAGAGCGATGGCGTCAAAGACGACAGCCGCATCGGCCATGCCTTTCTCTACCTGGATCAGGACCGGCTAAAGATTCGTCGGGTGACGCTGGAGGATAACGACGACGGCGCCCGGCTGACGGCGGCGATTGCCGGCCAGCTGCAGGCTTTGCAGGATGCGCCATTCGATCGGCAGCAGCATATCCGGATCGCGGACGACGCCTGGCTGGCGCTGGATTTCCGGCAGCTCAACCTGCAGCTGGTGGTGAAAGAATCCGCGTTGGGGACGGTGCTGCGCGCTCGTTCCAGCGACATCGGCGCGTCCAGCGTGGATGCCGTAAGCAGCACGCTGGATTATAACCTCGGGGTCTACGATAACCGGGCCCGCGCCAGCGAAGGCAACACCTCCAGTTATTTATCGCTCAACAGCGTCACGGCGTTGCGTGAACACCACGTGGAGTTGAACGGTTCCATCTACGGTATCGGCAGCGGCGATGAAAACGCCACGCTGTACAAAGCGATGTTCGAGCGTGATTTCGCCGGCCGCCGTTTCGCCGCCGGCATGCTGGACAGCTGGAATCTGCAGTCGCTGGGGCCGGTCACGACCATCAACTCGAGCAAGATTTATGGCCTGTCCTACGGCAACCGCGCCAACTCGACGGTATTCGATAATTCCCAATCGCTGACGCCGATCGTGGTTTTTTTCCCCTCGGCCGGCGAGGTGCATCTGTCGCGCGACGGGCGGCTGCTCAGCGTACAAAACTTCACGATGGGCAATCATGAAGTGGACACTGGCAGTTTGCCCTACGGTATCTATGACGTGGAGGTGGAGGTCGTGGTCAACGGCAAAGTGGTCGATAAACGCATGCAGCGAGTGAATAAGCTGTTCAGCCCCAATCGCGGTGCGAATGCGCCGCTGGCCTGGCAATTCTGGGGTGGGATGCTGCGCATGGACGACTGGCGCGGCGAACGGGAGCGCCACCGCCCGGCAAAGGACTCTTATTTGCTTGGAGCTTCGGCTACCGGCAATCTGCAAACGCTTAATTGGGCGCTGTCGGGGTATTCGTTTGACGGCAACGCCGTTGGCGAGAGCCGCGTCAGCCTGCCGGTGACCGAGTCGATTCAGATCAACCTGCAAAATATGGCGGCATCCGATCGCTCCTGGAGTTTGGTCAACAGCGTCAGCGCCGCGTTGCCCGGCGGCTTCAGCAGCGTATGGATCAATCAGGAGAAAACGCAGATTGGCGATCGTCTGTTGCAAAATGACGCCTATAACCGCGCAGTTGGCGGCAGCCTTAATCTGGGGGCCCTGTGGTCTCCGCTGGGCACCCTGAGCGCCAGCTACAACGACGATAAGAAGAACGACAGTCACTATTACAACGCCGACTATTACCAGAACATCTTTACCGGCCGCTTCGGCACGCTGGGCGTCCGGGCGGGCGTGCAACGCTACAACAACGGCAGCAGCAACGCCAATACCGGCAAGTACATCGCGCTCGATTTTTCACTGCCGATGGGTAACTGGCTCAGCGCCGGCGTTTCCAATCAAAACGGTTACACCACCGCCAACCTGGCGGCGCGCAAGGACATCAAGGACGGGCCGATCCGCACCCTGGGCGCCAACCTGTCGCGGGCGATTTCCGGTGATACTCGCGGCGACAACCGCTTCAACGGTGGTGGCTATGCGCGCTTCGACACCAAGTATTCGGCTGGCACGCTCAACGTCAGCAGTTCCGCCGACGGCTACGTTAACAGCAGCCTGACCGCGAGCGGCAGCATGGGCTGGCAAGGGCGTAATATTGCCATCAGCGGCCGCAACGAAGGCAACGCCGGGATTATCTTCAATACCGGCATTGAAAACGACGGCCTGCTGACCGCACGGGTTGACGGCCGGATGGTGAAGCTGAGCGGCAATAAGAATTACCTGCCTTTGTCGCCTTACGGTCAGTACGACGTAGAGCTGATGAACAACAAAAACTCGGCGGAGAGCTTTGACATCGTCACCAGGCGCAAGAGCAAGCTCACCCTGTATCCGGGCAACGTGGCGGTGATCTCGCCGGAGATAAAACAGATGGTGACGGTGTTTGGCCGCATCAAAGCGGAGGACGGCACGCTGCTGGCCAACGCCTATATCAAGAACCATATCGGCCGCACCCGCACCGATGAGAAAGGCGAATTTATCATGGACGTCGACAAGAAATTCCCGGTTATCGATTTTACCCACGGCGGCAATCAGACATGCGAAGTGGATTTGGATCTCAGCAAGGCGCAAGGCGCCGTGTGGGTCGGCGACGTGATCTGCACCGGGCTGAAAACCTATGCAGGCAATATGTCATCCGGGGAGTCTGACCATGAGAGCTAACGTTGCGCTGTTGTTGTTGGTGCTGGTCGCCCCCGCGCTGCAGGCGGCGGTCAGCCAGACCAGCTGGCCGGATGCGGCGGTCATGAAATTTGTCTTCGTGGAGAACAACGCCGACGACAACTTTTTCGTCACGCCGGCCGGCGGGCTGGATCCGCGCATGACCGGCGCCAATAAGTGGACCGGGCTGAAATACGGCGGTTCCGGCACTGTCTATCAGCAGAGCCTGGGATACGTGGATAATGGTTACAACACGGGGCTGAATGCCAACTGGCGCTATGACATGTGGCTGGAAAATGCGCCGATAAAGAATCCGTTCCTCGGCCTGCGCTGCATCAACTGGTATGCCGGTTGCAATATGGATACCAGCTTGATTCTGCCGCAGACCACCGACGAAAAGGGATTTTACGGCGCCGTGGTCACGCCCGGCGGCGCAAAATGGATGCACGGCATGATGTCGCCGAGCTTCTATCAGTATCTGAAGCAGATGGCGGCGGGTGAAGCTTTCAGCATGCAGATCAACGGCTGCCAAACGTCGGTGGCTTACGACGCCGCGGCCGGCGGCCGCTGTCGGGATCAGGCCAGCGGCAGCTGGTACAAGCGCACCGTCAAGCACAGCAAGGCGGCCCACCTGCGCTTTATCAATACCAATGCCGTATCGGAGGTGTTCGTCAACAGCGATGGGGTGCCGATCATCGGCGAGGGCAATGCCGATTGCAAGAACCAGACCATCGGCGCCCGCTCAGGCATCATGTGCAAGATGGTCAGCTACGATTTGCAGACCGACGGCAGCGTGAGCAATACCTCGATTCATATTTTCCCGGCGATTAACCATGCGGCGCTGTCCTCAGCGGTGAACGCCGCCGATCTGCAGTTCAGTCTGAACGGCAACACCTGGAAAAACACGTCGGGCACCGGCAGCTACTATACGTTTAACGAGCTGAAGAGCAGCAACGCCGTCTATGTGTTCTTCTCCAGTAACTTCTTCAAACAGATGGTCGCGCTGGGGATTTCCGACAGCGGCACTCGTGATCTGATCAATTTCCGTTTTCAGAACACCACCTCGCCGGAGTCGGGATGGTATGAGTTTTCCACTTCAAACCAGCTGATTATCAAGCCGCGCGATTTCAGCATCAGCATTATTTCCGATGATTACGACAACAGCCCACACCGTGAAGGTTATGTCGGCCCGGCGGAGCCGGCGCTGGAGTTCGGCTACTTCGTGACCACCAGCGGCAAAACCGCCGCCGATCAGGTGAGGGTGATGGCGACCGGGCCGACTCAGGCGATCAACGGGGTGAACTATTGCCTCTTTTCTTCGGCGGATAACAGTACCCAGGTGCCGTTCCCCGCCACCCTCGGCATCACCACCAGCACCAACGGCCAGCAGAGCTTCGCCGCCGGCTGCGATGGCCAGTGGCACGACATGACCAATGCGCTCTGGAGCAGCACGCCGTGGAATGATATCTCCGGTGAAGTGGGTGTGCTGAACAAGACCCGCGTGACCTTTAGCATTCCGATGAACAATCCGATCTCGCTGAGAACCGTCGACGGCAACGGTTGGTATGGCGACGTCAGCGCCGCCGGTGAAATTCATGTCGAAGCCACCTGGCGCAACATCAATTGAGGGCAGGGCGTGAAACTTGTGCTGATAGGGTTGCTGTGTTTGTCCTTTCCCTTTACCGCCGCCGCGATCAATGTCGGTACCCTGACGTTTGCCATGGATCAGGATCGCTCATTCACCGCCAAGCGGGTGTTGAATAACAACCGTAGCGCGCGCCTGTATCAGGTGAGCATTCGCGCCATCGATCGGCCGGGAGAGCGCGAGGTGCGCAGCCGGCCGGCGGACGGCGAGCTGCTGTTCGCGCCGCGCCAGCTGACGCTGCAGGCCGGGCAGGCGGAGTACTACAAGTTTTTCTACCGCGGGCCGCAGGATAATCGCGAGCGTTATTACCGGGTATCATTTCGCGAAGTGCCGACCCGATTGTTCGAGCCGGGGCCGCGTCGGGGCGCCGGCGTCAACCTGGAGCCGATCGTGGTGATGGACACCATTCTGGTGGTGCGCCCGCGTCAGGTAAACTTTGCCTATCGGCTCGATGCGCAGCGCGGTACGCTCACCAACACCGGCAACACCTACTTCAAGTTCCTGCTCAAGCCGGGCTGCAACAGCACGGATGAAGAGGGCGTCACCGAATACCTGCGCCCCGGCGATACGCTGACCCATGCCGGTATTCGGCAGAAGGGGCAGAAATTCATTATTTATAACAACAAATTTATCAGCGTCGATCGCAGCTGCCTCGATTAACGCGGCGGAATGGCAAAGCGGAAGCAGGCGCCGCTTTGCGGTTGTTCGATCAGCTGAATATCGCTGTCGTGCAGCTGCAGAATGCGCCGCACGATCATTAACCCCAGCCCGCCCGCAGGGCGCCGGGCGCCGCTCAGGACAGACGGCCGCACGAACAGATCGGCGCGCAGCGTCTGCGGAATGCCGGGGCCGCTGTCGCTGACCTGCACCATCACCCGATCTTCCTGCCGCCACAGCCGCACGCCGATGTCGCCGCCGGGCGGCGTATGGCGAATGGCGTTGTCCAGCAGGTTGGTCAGCACCCGCTCAATCATGCTGAGATCGGCGAACACCAGCGGAATGCCGGGAGCAATATCGGCATGCAGCCGCTGATTACGCGCCTCCGCCGCCAGCTCGAACTTTTGGAACACGTCCTGCAACAGCTCGCTGAGGGAGAAGGGCTCTTTCTGCGGTTTCACCACGCCGTACTCCAGCCGCGCCAGCTCGAACAGCTCCTGCGCCAGCTTGCCCACTTTGCGGCTCTGCGCCAGGGCGATCTCCAGATAGCGGCGCCGATCGGCGTCGCTCAGGGTGGCGGCCTTGACCGACAGCGTTTCCAGATAGCCGTGCAGCGAGGTGAGCGGGGTGCGCAGATCGTGCGAGATGTTGGCGATGAATTCGCGCCGCAGCCGATCCTGCTGCGCCAGCGTTTGCCACTGTTCGGCAAGACGCTGCGCCATGCGGTGAAAGGCCTGTTGCAGCTGGCTGACCTCGTCGCGCCCGGCCGGCGCCGCCGGCAGCGCCGCGTAGGCCTGCACCGCCTCGATGCCGCCGCTGTCCAGCGCATTGACCTGGCGGGTCAGGCGCCGGATGGGGCGAGTGACCCAGTAGAACGCGAAACCGCCGGCCAGCAGGCTGAACATCACCATCACCCCGGAGGTCCACAGCGCCATCCTGGCCGCCGAGTTGAACTGGGCGTTGCTGGCCAGCGCCGTGTACTCTTCACCGAGCAAGACCACATACAGGTAACCTTCGATCCGGCCGTCGACCTTCAGCGGCGCAACGCTGAACACTTTGCGCCCGTCCGCGCTGCGCGGATCGTCGCCATACACCGGCATCTGCGCGCCATCGAGCAGCGCCTGCAGCGGCGCCAGCGCGACCCGCTGCCGCTTCAGATGCCCGGCCGGCGCGGCGTTGCCGATAATCGTGCCCTGTTTGTCGAGCAGATAAACCTCAACGCTGGGGTTCACCGCCATCAGCTGATCGAACAGGATATGCACCGCCTGCGGCTCCGGCCCGTTCACCCCCAGCAGCGGATTGCTGTCGGCGATATGCTGCGCCAGGTTGCCGGACAGGCGCTGGATCACCGCCTGGCTGTACTGGGTATTGCTGCGCACCTGCATCCAGCCGGAAAAGGCGCAGCCGATGACGATCAGCAGCGCGAAGATAATCGTGAGGCGTTGCGCTAACGTAAGGTTTTTCATGGCTCACTCTTGCGGCGCAGCCGCGAATTTATAGCCCATGCCCCACACCGTGAGGATGCGCTCGGGTTCCGCCGGGTTGCGCTCAATCTTGATGCGCAGCCGGTTGATATGGGTGTTGACGGTGTGCTCATACCCTTCGTGCTGATAGCCCCAGACCTGATTCAACAGGCTGAGGCGCGAGAATACCTGGCCCGGGTGGCGGGCGAAAAAGTACAGCAGGTCGAATTCGCGCGGCGTCAGCTCGATCGGCTGTTGGTGCAGGCGCACCTCGCGGGCGATAGGATCGATGGTCAGATCGTTGAAGCTGAGCGCGCCGGCGTCCAGGCGCAGGTTGCGGCTCATCGCCTCCTGACGGCGAAACAGCGCCTTGACCCGCGCCACCAGCTCCAGCATGGAAAAAGGTTTGGCCAGATAGTCGTCGGCGCCCAGTTCCAGCCCCAGCACGCGGTGCACCTCGCTGGAGCGCGCGCTGGTGATGATGATCGGCGTGTAGCGCGTCATGGTGCGCGCCCGGCGGCAAATCTCCAATCCATCGACGCCCGGCAACATCAGATCGAGGATCAAGGCGTCCCAGCCGCCCTGTTCCAGCATCGCCATGCCCTGATTGCCGTCGGCGGCGTGGCTGATGGCGTAACCCTCGTCACGCAGATGCAGCTGCAGCAGCTCGGCGATGTCGCCGTCGTCCTCGACGATCAAAATTCGTTTTGGCTTGTCCATTCTCATTACCGCTGATTGCCCGATTCTCTCTGAAGTCTACACAACCGCCACCGGCGGAGTTATCACATTTTATTTAACTTTGCGTGAGGTCTTGGGGAACAAATCCGGGGAATACTGGGCTCATCGCATCGTTAGCTGGCAGGAATCGCTATGAGCTTCACCCTCACCCCGGAACAACGACAGACGGTACATCCTCTCTGGCTGCGGTTGACGCATTGGCTGAATGCGCTGGCGATGCTGATCATGGTGACCAGCGGCTGGCGCATCTATAACGCCTCGCCGCTGTTCAATTTCAGTTTTCTCAACGAGCTGACGCTTGGCGGCTGGCTGGGCGGCGCGCTGCAGTGGCACTTCGCCGGCATGTGGCTGTTTGGCGTCAACGGGCTGTGCTACCTGCTGCTTAACCTCGCCAGCGGGCGTTTCAAACGCAAATATTGGCCGCTCAGCCCGAAGCAGTTTCTCGCCGATGTCGGCGCGGCGCTGCGCGGCCGGCTGCAGCACGCCGATCTGCGTCACTACAACATGGTGCAGCGCGTGGCCTATCTGTCGGTGATGCTCCTGGGCGTGCTGAGCGCGTTGTCCGGACTGGTGCTGTGGAAATCGGTGCAGTTTCCACTGCTGCGCACGCTGCTCGGCGGCTATGAAGCGGCGCGCTATATCCACTTTCTCGCCATGTCGGCGCTGGTGGCCTTCGTCGCGATCCATCTGGTGATGGTGGCGCTGGTGCCCCGCACGCTGCTGGCCATGCTGCGCGGACGTTAAGGAGTTCACGATGAAAAAGGATAAACAGACCATGACGATCGTTGAAGGGCAGGCGATCGTTAAAGAAGCGCAGCGCTTGTTGACCGCGTCGTCCCGCCGCCGCTTTCTGCGCAACGGTCTGACGCTGGGCGGCATCGCCATGCTCACCGGCTGCGATCTCAGCGGCAACGCTAACGTCGAGCAGGCGCTGAGCCGCATTTCGCGCCTCAACGATCGGGTGCAGGGTTGGCTGTTCAACGGCGATCGCCTGGCGCCGGTCTACCCGGAGTCGATGATCACCCGGCCATTCCCGTTCAACGCCTTTTACGCCGAGGAGGACGCGCCCGACATCAACGGCGACGACTATCGGCTGGAGGTGGCGGGGCTGGTGCAGGACAAGCGCGCCTGGAGCCTGCCGCAGCTGCATCGGATGGCGCAGGTCAGCCAGGTGACGCGTCATATTTGCGTCGAGGGTTGGAGCGCCATCGGCAAGTGGGGCGGCGTGCCGTTCGCCACCTTTCTTAAGGTAATCGGCGCGGATCTGAGCGCCCGCTACGTCAGCTTCAAATGCAGCGACGACTACTACACCAGCATCGATATGGCCACCGCGCTGCATCCGCAGACGATTATCGCGCTGACCTACGACGGCCAGATCTTGCCGCGCAAGTACGGCTACCCGATGAAGCTGCGCATGCCGACCAAGCTGGGCTACAAGAATCCGAAACACATTCAGGTGATCGAGGTCACCAACCGCTTCCCGGGCGGTTACTGGGAAGACCAGGGCTACAACTGGTTTGGCGGCAGCTGAGGCGGCCGCCGGCCATTCTCCGGCACTCAGGTGCCTTTGACATGACGGAAGGAAATACCATGAAAAAGTTATTCGCAATGATGATGTGCAGCGCGCTGATGCTGGGTGTGGCCGGCGCCAACGCCGCCGATGACATGAGCAAAGACGCGATGAAAAAGGACGGCATGAGCCAGATGTCGCACGACGGCATGAAGAAAGAGTGCATGGGCAAGGACTGCATGAAGAAAGACAAGATGGGCCAAGACGCCATGAAAAAGGATGGCATGGCGAAAGACGGTATGGCCAAAGACGGCATGAAGAAAGATGAGATGAAGAAGGATGCGATGGGGCACTAAGCCGCCGCACCCCGTGGCCGCAAGCGGCAGATCCGCTGCGGCTGCGGGCAACATAAGGAGAGAGGATGATGCTGGCGAGTTGGTTACGGCGCTTTCAGCGCTCGAACGGGGACGTTATCTTTATGCGCGCGGCGCTGGTGGTGATTTTCGCCGCCTTCGGTTACGCCAAGTGGTTTGATTACGAGGCGCAGGGACTGGTGCCTCTGATCGGCAACAGCCCACTGCTGAGCTGGATGCACCAGGCGTTTGGCATTCGCGGCGCCAGTTATGCGCTGGGCGTCGCCGAGTGGAGCTTCGGTTTGCTGCTGCTGGCGGGATTCTGGTCGCGGCGGTTGGGGTTGCTGGGGGCGATCGGATCGACGGTGACCTACCTGACCACGTTGACGCTGATCTTTTCTACGCCGGGCGCCTGGGAGCCCTCCGCCGGCGGTTTTCCCGCCATGGCCGGCGCCACCAGCTTTTTAATCAAGGATCTGGTGTTGTTGGCCGGCTCCCTGGTGCTGCTGAAAGCCGACTTGCCGGCCGAGCAGGCATAAAAAAGGGCGTAGCCTGGCTACGCCCTCTGGTTATTGATTGACCGTCACATATCCGGGAAGGTCAGGGTGCCCCCCGGCGCTTCGCGATGAATGTGCAGGAAGTTCAGGTGCTTCTCGTACTGGTCGAGAATATCGCCAATCACCTGTTCCTTGCTGTAGTCCATCAGGTCGTTGCCCTGGGTGCCTTCCATCAGGAAGGTTTCCAGCCGGTAGTAGTGCGACTTGCCGGAGCGGGCGCGGTAGGTGAAGCCCGGCACCGAGTAGCGCATCGGCCAGATCTGATAGATGAAGTTCTGTTCCTCGCCCAGGTGCACCAGCAGCTCCAGGTGGTTCAGGCGTTCGTCTTCGGTCGGCGGCACTTCGCTGAACTCCACTTTCGCGCCGCGCAACTCCAGCTCGCGCGCCACGTCCTGCATCGCCGGGCGGCAAACCTTATCCAACATTTTCTGCGTGTACTGCGTGCCCGGATAGTTCATCACCCGCGACAGGCGCTGTTTCCAGTTGAGCACGTCGTGGCTGGAGACCGGCACCGGCGCCAGGGTGCTGAGCGCGCTGGCCTTGCGGTAGTCCTCCACCCGCAGCGATTTGTACAGCCCGGCCATAACGAAGAAGATCACGAAGCTGAACGGCAGACCCATGATCACCGTGGTTTTCTGCAGCGCCGGCACACCGTCGGTCATCAGCATGCCGATGGTCAGCAGGCCGATGGCCACCGACCAGAAAATCCGCAGCCAGTTCGGCGCATCATTATTGATGTCGGCCAGGCGCGAGGTGAAGTTACCCAGCACCAGCGAGCCGGAGTCCGCCGAGGTGACGTAGAACAGCAGGCCGGTGATGGTGGCGACCGAGGCGCTGAAGGTGAAGCCGGGGTATTGCGCCAGCAGGCTGTAGAAGCCGCGCTCCGGGAACTGCATCACTTCCTGAGCAAACTCGGCGTTGCCGTGGATGATCTGGTACAGCGCGCTGTTGCCGAAGATAGACAGCCACAGCAGGGTGAACACGAACGGTATGATCAGCGTGCCGACCACGAACTGACGAATGGTGCGCCCGCGCGAGATGCGCGCCAGGAACAGGCCGACGAACGGCGACCACGCCACCCACCAGGCCCAGAAGAACAGCGTCCAGTTGTTCATCCATTCCACCGGCCGATCGAAGGCGAAGCTGTTGAGCGTCATGCCCATAAAGCGGTTGACGTAATCGCCGACGTTAAGCACCAGCGCGTTGAGCAGGAACTCGGTGTCGCCGAAGAACAGCACGAACAGGATCAGGCCCAGCGCCAGCAGCACGTTCAGCTCGGACAGGATGCGGATGCCCTTGTTGACGCCCGAAGTCACCGAGATGGTGGCCATGATCACCGACAGCAGGATCAGCGAGCCCTGCACCGTCAGGTTTTCCGGGATCTCGAACAGCACCTTGAGGCCGTAGTTGAGCTGCACCACGCCAATGCCCAGCGTGGTGGCGATGCCGAAGATGGTGCCGAGCACCGCGGCGATGTCCACGCTGTGGCCGATCGGGCCGTTGATGCGTTTACCGAAGATCGGGTACAGCGCCGAGCGGATGGTCAGCGGCAGATTGTAGCGATAGCTGAAGTAGCCGAGGGCGATGCCCATCAGCGCGTACATCGACCAGCCAGTCAGGCCGTAGTGGAACAGCGTCCAGACCATCGCCTGGCGGGCGGCCTCCAGCGTTTGCGCGTCGCCTTCCGGCGGCATCATGTACTGGGTCACCGGCTCGGCGACCGAGAAGAACATCAAATCGATGCCGATGCCGGCGGCGAACAGCATCGCCGCCCAACTCATCAGGCTGAACTCCGGTTTGGACTGTTCCGGCCCGAGCTTGATGGAACCGAAGCGCGAGGCGGCGATAAACACCACAAACACGATGTACAGCGTCGCCGCCAGCAGGTAGTACCAACCGAAGGTGGTCGACACCCAATTCAGCGTGCGGGTGATCCACTGCCCGGAGAAGTCGGTGAAAAAGATGGTCATCAGCGAGAAGGCCAGGATCAGCCCCGCCGAGGTGAAGAAAACCACAGGGTTGAGGCGGTCCTGCTGCGGTTTGGAGGAGGTTTCGCGTGTTGTCATCGTCATCCTCTGAACTGAGTAAAATCGTGCCGCTCCGCATTTCGGGGCGCGTTGGCGCCGCCGGAAAACGGGCGAATGAAGGCGGCGACCATCCCCATGGGAATGGCCTGAGTAACGCCGCTTTCGCCTGTTGCCGAAGCACCGGAGCGCTTCGCGGTGGGAACCGCTTACAGCCACTGATTTTGGTCAGATTCGTTAATTACCTCACAAAAATCAGCCAGTTCCACAACCAGATAGTACAAATTTTTAACCAGGCGGCAATAAAATATATGCAATTTTTATTGAACGTTCAATCAAAAAAAAGTTTAATAGTCCGCATGATGACCTGAATCACGGGCGAAACGGCAGTGAAATTTGCCCGCTGAGATAAGGCCGAAGTCGGTTTTGTGAGAGTCGAAATATGCCAAAGGTAGGAATGCAGCCAATCAGAAGGCAGCAGTTGATTGATGCCACGCTCGCCGCGGTAAACGAAGTGGGAATGCATGACGCCACCATCGCGCAGATCGCGCGGCGGGCCGGCGTTTCCAACGGCATCATCAGCCATTATTTCAAGGACAAGAACGGCCTGCTGGAAGCCACGATGCGCTATCTGATCAGCCACCTGGGCGAGGCGGTGAAGCTGCGGTTGCAGGCGCTGACCGATAACAGCCCGGCGGCGCGGCTGCAGGCGATCGTCGCCGGCAACTTCGACGACAGCCAGATCAACAGCGCGGCGATGAAGACCTGGCTGGCCTTTTGGGCCAGCAGCCTGCACCAGCCGCAGCTCAACCGGCTGCAACAGGTGAACGGCCGCCGGCTTTATTCCAACCTGTGCGCCGAGTTTCGCCGCGTCATGCCGCAGCCGCAGGCGCGGTTGGCGGCCAAGGGGTTGGCGGCGCTGATCGATGGGCTGTGGCTGCGCAGCGCGCTGCGCGGCTCCGCGTTCAATCAGGCGCAGGCGCTGGCGCTCACGACCGAATACATCACGTTCCAACTCCGGGGGCAGACGCCGCCCGGAGGATAACTCAAGGAGATCCTATGTCCCGTTTTGGCTTGCAGAAGCTCTATATTCATGGCGCCTATGTAGACAGCACCGCTGGAAAAACCTTCAACGCCATTAACCCGGCGAACGGCGAAGTTCTGGCTGAAGTCCAGTCCGCCGGCGCTGAAGACGTCGATCGTGCGGTGGCCAGCGCGGCCAGCGGGCAGAAGGTGTGGGCGGCGATGACGGCGATGGCGCGTTCGCGCATCCTGCGTCGCGCGGTGGATATTCTGCGCGAGCGCAACGATGAGCTGGCGGCGCTGGAAACGCTGGATACCGGCAAAGCGATGTCGGAAACCACCGCGGTGGACATCGTCACCGGCGCCGACGTGCTGGAGTATTACGCCGGCCTGATCCCGGCCATTGAAGGCGAACAGATCCCGCTGCGCGATACCTCGTTCGTCTACACCCGCCGCGAACCGCTGGGCGTGGTGGCCGGCATCGGCGCCTGGAACTACCCGATTCAGATCGCGCTGTGGAAGTCCGCGCCGGCGCTGGCGGCGGGCAATGCGATGATTTTCAAACCGAGTGAAGTCACGTCGCTGACGGCGCTGAAGCTGGCGGAAATCTACACCGAAGCCGGTTTGCCGGACGGCGTGTTCAACGTGGTGACCGGCAGCGGGGCGGAAGTGGGGCAATACCTGACCGACCATCCGGGCATTGCCAAAGTCTCTTTCACCGGCGGGGTGAAAACCGGCAAGAAGGTGATGGCCAACGCGTCGGGTTCGACGCTGAAAGAAGTCACCATGGAACTGGGCGGCAAGTCGCCGCTGATTATCTTCGACGACGCCGATCTGGATCGCGCCGCCGATATCGCCATGATGGCCAACTTCTACAGTTCCGGCCAGGTGTGCACCAACGGCACCCGTGTCTTTGTGCCGGCGGCGCTGCAGGCGCAGTTTGAGGCGAAAATTCTCGAGCGCGTGAAGCGCATTCGCCTCGGCGATCCGACCGATCCGCAAACCAACTTCGGGCCGCTGGTCAGCTTTGCGCACATGGAGTCGGTGCTGCGCTTTATCGAGAGCGGCAAGAACAGCGGCGCGCGCCTGCTGTGCGGCGGCGAACGCGTCACCCATGGCGAATTCGGCAAGGGCGCTTACGTGGCGCCGACGGTATTCAGCGACTGCCGCGACGACATGGAAATCGTGCGCGAAGAGATCTTCGGGCCGGTGATGAGCATTCTCAGCTACCAGAGCGAAGAGGAAGTGGTGCGCCGTGCCAACGACACCACCTTCGGCCTGGCCGCGGGCGTGGTGACCCACGATCTGGCCCGCGCGCACCGCGTGATCCACCAGCTGGAAGCCGGCATTTGCTGGATCAACACCTGGGGCGAGTCGGCGGCGGAAATGCCGGTCGGTGGCTACAAGCAGTCCGGCGTCGGCCGCGAAAACGGCCTGACCACGCTGGAGCACTACACCCAGATCAAATCGGTGCAGGTTGAGCTGGGCGATTACGCCTCGGTATTTTAACTATCCCCGTCGTCTTTCGAGCCGCAGCCGGGTTGGCTGCGGCCGACACTCCCCGAGAGCCAAATACACCGCCTGTTGCGGATCCGCGTTTCGCGTTTTCGTCTCATGCAGGCCAATAAAGTAAGGAGATAATGAATGGAATTTGACTACATCATTATCGGTGCCGGTTCCGCCGGCAACGTGTTAGCCACCCGATTGACCGAAGACGCCGACGTCAGCGTCCTGCTGCTGGAAGCCGGCGGCCCGGATTACCGGATGGATTTCCGTACCCAGATGCCGGCCGCGCTGGCGTTTCCGCTGCAGGGCCGCCGCTATAACTGGGCGTATGAAACCGATCCTGAGCCGCACATGAACAACCGCCGGATGGAATGCGGCCGCGGCAAAGGGCTGGGCGGTTCATCCCTGATCAACGGCATGTGTTACATTCGCGGCAACGCGATGGATTTCGACAACTGGGCCAAGGCGCCGGGTCTGGAAGACTGGACCTATCTGGACTGTCTGCCGTATTTCCGCAAGGCGGAAACGCGCGATATCGGCCCGAACGATTACCACGGCGGTGAGGGCCCGGTGAGCGTCACCACGCCGAAGGCCGGTAACAACGAACTGTTCCACGCCATGGTGGAAGCTGGCGTGCAGGCGGGTTACCCGCGCACTGACGATCTGAACGGTTACCAACAAGAAGGCTTCGGCCCGATGGATCGCACCGTGACGCCGAAGGGGCGCCGCGCCAGCACCGCCCGCGGTTATCTGGATCAGGCGCGTTCCCGGCCGAACCTGAAGATCGTCACCCATGCGCTGACCGACCATATCGTGTTCGACGGCAAGCGCGCAGTGGGCGTCAACTATCTGCAGGGCGACAGCAATCAGTTGACCCATGCCAAAGCGCGCCGCGAAGTGCTGCTGTGCGCCGGCGCCATCGCCTCGCCGCAAATTCTGCAGCGTTCGGGCGTCGGCCCGGCGGCGCTGCTGAAAAGTCTGGACATCAACGTGGTGCACGATCTGCCGGGGGTAGGGGAAAACCTGCAGGACCATCTGGAGATGTACCTGCAGTACGCCTGCAAGAAACCGGTGTCGCTGTACCCGGCGTTGCAATGGTTCAATCAGCCGAAGATCGGCGCGGAATGGCTGTTCAACGGCACCGGCGTCGGCGCCAGCAACCAGTTCGAGGCCGGCGGTTTCATCCGCAGCCGCGCAGAGTTTGCCTGGCCGAACATTCAGTATCACTTCCTGCCGGTGGCGATTAACTACAACGGCAGCAACGCGGTGAAAGAGCATGGCTTCCAGGCCCACGTCGGCTCGATGCGTTCGCCGAGCCGCGGCCGGGTGCAGGTGAAGTCGAAGGATCCGCGCCAGCATCCGAGCATTCTGTTCAACTACATGTCGACCGAACAGGATTGGCAGGAGTTCCGCGACGCTATCCGCATCACGCGCGAAATCATGGCGCAGCCTGCCCTGGACGAATACCGCGGCCGCGAGATCAGCCCAGGGCCGGAGGTGCAGACCGACGAGCAGCTGGACGCCTTCGTGCGCGAGCACGCCGAAACCGCCTTCCACCCGTCCTGCTCGTGCAAGATGGGCGAAGACGAGATGGCGGTGGTCGACGGCCAGGGCCGGGTGCACGGCATGGAAGGATTGCGGGTGGTGGATGCGTCGATTATGCCGCTGATCATTACCGGCAACCTGAACGCTACCACCATCATGATCGCCGAAAAGATCGCCGACCGCATTCGCCAGCGCGCGCCGCTGCCGCGCAGCACCGCCGACTACTACGTCGCCGGCGATGCGCCGGTGCGCAAGCAGTAACCGACACGCCCTCTCGCCGTTGAGGGGGAGGGCCGCCGTAGCAAGCAACCCCTCTCCATATGCTCTTCCCCAAGGCGAGGGGGCAACTCTCTTTTATCCCTTATCCCATCATGCCGCCGGCAGCGAGATCGCCTGATCGAAACTGGTGGGCGTCGCCATGCGCCACATGCGGGCGTAGAACTCGCTTTTGATTTCCGGCTGCAGCAGCGCGCCCGGCTCCAGATAGTAATAGATATCGGCGTACACCTTGATCTCGGTCGGCGTGATGCGGCGCAGCATATGGTGCGAGGTCAGCTGCTCCGGGCGGCTGACGCCGGCCGCCGCCAGCATGTCTGCCAGCGCTTTCACCGTATTCTGATGGAAGTGGTAGACGCGTTCCGCCTTGTTCGGCACCACCAGCGCCTTTTGCCGCAGCGGATCTTGCGTCGCTACGCCGGTCGGGCAGTGGTTGGTGTGGCAGCTTTGCGACTGGATGCAGCCGACGGCGAACATAAAGCCGCGCGCCGAATTCACCCAGTCGGCGCCGAGCACCAGCACGCTGGCGATGTCAAAGGCGCTGATGATCTTGCCGCTGGCGCCAATCTTGATTTGGTCGCGCAGGCCGCAGCCCACCAGCGTGTTATGCACGAACAGCAGCCCTTCGCGCAGCGGCATGCCCATATAGTTGGAGAGTTCGAGCGGCGCGGCACCGGTGCCGCCCTCCTTGCCGTCCACCACGATGAAATCCGGCAGGATGCGGGTGTGCAGCATCGCCTTTACGATGGCGACGAACTCCCACGGGTGGCCGATGCACAGCTTGAAACCGACCGGTTTGCCGCCTGACAGCTCGCGCAGCTGTTGGATAAATTGCATCATTTCCAGCGGGGTGGTGAAGGCGCTGTGCGAGGCCGGCGAGATGCAATCCACGCCTTCCGGCACGCCGCGGGTGGCGGCGATTTCCGCATCTACCTTTTTCGCCGGCAGAATGCCGCCGTGGCCCGGCTTGGCGCCCTGGCTGAGCTTGATTTCAATCATTTTCACCTGCGGGCTTTGCGCCTGTTCGGCAAAGCGGCGCGGATCGAAATGGCCGTCGGCGGTGCGGCAGCCGAAATAGCCGCTGCCCAGTTCCCACAC
This sequence comes from Serratia sp. CY40230, assembly GCF_052168835.1. Lineage (NCBI taxonomy): Bacteria > Pseudomonadati > Pseudomonadota > Gammaproteobacteria > Enterobacterales > Yersiniaceae > Serratia > Serratia sp. CY40230. The sequence goes on along the minus strand of NZ_JBJNLX010000002.1, from coordinate 348,358 downwards.
CAGGTCGCCGTTGTTTTCGCGGTGATAGCGGCTGATGCTGCCCTCACCGGTGTCGTGGTAGAAGTTACCCTTGGCCGCGCCGAGGTTGAGCGCGCGGATGGCGTTGGCGGAGAGTGCGCCGAAGCTCATGGCCGAAATGTTGAAGATCGACGCGGAGTAGGGCTGGCGGCAGTCGGCGCCGCCGATGGTGATGCGGAAACTGGTTGGGTCGGCGGCTTCCACCGGCCGCATGGAGTGGCCGATGCACTCATAGCCGGTTTGGTAGACGTCCAGCAGGGTGCCGAACGGTTTGTCACCCATCTCGTTTTTCGCCCGGCGATACACCAGCGTGCGCTGGGTGCGCGAAAACGGGATCTCTTCATTATCCTGCTCGAGGAAATACTGGCGCAGTTCCGGACGGATGAACTCGAAGAAGAAGCGCAGGCGGCCGATGATCGGGTAGTTGCGGCAGATGGCGTGGCGCTGCTGCGTGAGATCGTAGATACCCAGTACCATCAGGCAACCGCAGGCCAGGGCTGGCAGCCAGAACCAGGGATGGTTGTGCATCATGATCAAGAAAACCAGGGTGAGCAAGATGCTCAGCACAAAGCAGGTATAGCGGCTGAATAAGGACGACTTCATAACATCTCCTGATGTTTATTTTAATCCACACGACATGACTCACGGATAATCCGTGTGCAAATCGTAACCAACAGGAGAGGATGTTGTGTGTCTGTTGCTGCTTTGTCGCCGGTTGTTACATTAATTTAACCTGGCGGAAGGGAGGGGTTGCCGCGCGGCGTGCCGCGCAACAAGCCAAGATGTTTATTTGCCGGCGACGAAGATGGTGCTCATGCTGCGCAGCCGCAGCTTTTTCATCGCGCTGTATTTTTGCGAGAAGATGGTTTTCGGGTGCGTGCCGCGCTTTTCCGCAATGTGCAGCAGGCTGTCGCCGCGCAGCAGGTTGAAGATCACATCGCTTTCCGCCGGGCTAAGCTCGCGGGTTTTCTGCACTCTGATACCGCCCGGTTCTTTGCTTTCCAGCAGCCGCTGGATTTTTTCCTGCAGCGAATAAAGCGGAATGCGGGTAGAGACCAATTCAACGGAAATCCCCAGGATCGACAGCAGTTTCACTACGCGCTCGTCGTCATAGAACACCAGCAGGCGCGTCTTGCTGTTGTATTGCTGGTGCAGGGACACCAGGCTTTCGATCACGTTGACGCTCTGTTCCAGGTTTTGCGAGGTGAAAATCAGCGCGATATCGTGCTTGGTGATCTTCTCTGCTTTAGCGCCGCCGTGCATGAAATCGGAAAACAGGCGGATATCGTACGCGCCGTAATGTTTCTTCAGCAGCACCGACAGGCCAACATAGCTGTACTTACACTCACTAATCACAAGAACGTTGTTTTTAGACATAGGGCAAACACCAATACCGAGTTAAAAGTATTCAGCTGTAAGAAGCGAGTTCAAATCCTTGATGCTGGATTCCTTCCACAGCTTTCCCTGCAGTGCGTAATATGGCATTTCATCCAGCCATTTCTTGTGTTCGGGAGTTTCAACTCCTTCGATAATTACCTTGTAATGATTAAGGTAAAAGAAGCGCAGTAACGCGCGCATCAAGCCCTCGCCGCCGGACTTTTTCATAAAGTCCCAGAGCAGAAAACGATCGAGCTTAACGAAGCGGAACTGGCTGTTGTACAACGCGGAAAAACCCGCATAGCCAGAACCAAAATCATCGAGCCAAAATGAATAACTATTCAATGACGGATCGCCGTGCACGCGATCTTTCACCAGCCGGGTTGAATTCTCGCTGATCTCAAAATGAATACAGCGCAGGGCATTAATTCTCTCGGCAAAGTGACTATTCGCCAGCGATTGCAGGGAATAATCGTCAACATTCAAAGTGGCTATCACTTGGTTTTCATGAAACCAGTGTTTGTATTTATCGATCAGATTGATCTGATCCATCAAAATCTCAATCCGGGTGGCGCTGTCGGCATGGCGAAAGAACTGTTCAGGAGAAAAATGGGCATATTCGCTATTAAACGTAAAGCGAGACAGACATTCAACGGCCAGCAATTGTCCCGATTTCGCGAACATTGGCTGAAAAACATAATTAATGCCGTTATTTTTCTCTCTGAAAGAACCGCTCATTTCCCAATCCTTGGATTGATATTTAACTTGTTGATTTTAAATGATTAAAAAGAAAGTTACTCCAGGTTTATTGGTAAATTTCTTATTTAAAGCGTCAGGATGGCCGAAACGTGTCGACAGACCATTAAACGCGTAATTCGTGCCAAAGTCCAAACGTCGCAATCTGTTACTAAATGTAAATATTCGGGATAATATTCTGATTTTCAGGCCTTAACGCAAAATCTTGAACTCTGCAGCTTTCCCAAACACAGATTATTCCTATTCATATGAATCGTCAACATCGATCGATAGGTATCCGCCGATAGTTTATTCCTATCAAGAGGGGGCTTATGAATGTTTTAAACGATTTAACATTAAGAATATGCTTAGTCTATATTTCGTCCGGCAATGAGTTCATCGAGGCAACGCTCCTTTTCAGCAAGGGAGTGCTATCGCTGAGTGTATGCTCAGTGGCGGCAATATATATATAAGCCCGCCACTGAATCGATTATTTTATTGTTCTATGGAGCTGGAAATGAAAAAAGTATTATTGCCTTTGGCTGCCCTGGTATTGTCTGCAACTGCTTCCAACGCAATGGCAGCAAACGGCAACGTTAAATTCACCGGTGAAATTGTACAGTCCACCTGTAAAGTTGTTGATAAAGACCAGAATAAAGAAGTTTACCTGGGTAAATATCCTACCACCGCTTTCCCAACTGCCGGTTCTACCAGCGGTGCTAAAGCTTTCGATATCAGCCTGGAGAAATGTGAAGCGGGTAACTACACCCTGCGTTTCGACGGTAACACCCCAGCCGGTCACCCAGAGCTGTTGGCTGTAACTGGCGGCGCGACTGGCGTTGGCGTTGAAATTCTGGATAACAACGGTTCTACTCTGCCAATCTCTCAGGAAGTGGCTACCCCAGCTACCGTAACTGTTGCTGCTGATGGCGATAACCCAGGCGCTGCGACTTTCAACCTGCGCGCTCGTTACAAATCCTTCCAGGATCTGGTAACTGCCGGTCAGGCAAACTCTAACGCTACCTTCACCATCGAATACAAATAATTCGCTGGCAGGATAGATAGAGTTATTGGCCAAGGATGGCTAAATTTTGAGAGTTGAGACATTCCGATGAAAAAAATTCTGACTGGTATTTTATTCGCATTCTCTGTTAATGCCTTTGCCGGCATTCAGGTTGATGCGACGCGTGTCATCTATAACAGCGCAAGTAAATCCGCATCGCTCTCAATCAGCAATGACAGCGACGATACCTATATGGTGCAAACCTGGCTGGATACTGGCGATGCAAGCCAGATGCCTAAGAATTTGCCGATCGTGGTGACGCCACCCATTTTGAAGCTGGCTGCCAAGAAAGACGCCATTTTGCGTTTTATCTATTCCGGCAGCGGTTTGCCGCAGGACAGAGAATCTCTGCTCTGGGTCAACGTACAGGAAATTCCGCCAACGCCTAAGCAAGATAACGTGCTGCAGGTGGCGATCCGTACTCGTATCAAACTGTTCTATCGCCCGGATTCGTTGAAAACCAACCTGCAACAGCAGGCGGAAGCGCTGAAGTGGAAGCGCCAGGGCGGCAATTTAGTCGTGACTAACGATGGCCCGCTGTTCGTCACGCTGGGCGTGTTGAACCTGAAGAGCGGCGGCAAGAGCTGGAAAGTGAACGCCGACATGGTCAAGCCACACGACAGCCTGCGTATTTCCCTGCCTCAGGGGGCGCAATCAGCCAACAATATGTCGTTTACCTATATCAACGACTATGGCGGTCACACCGAGATTAAAAACGTCGCACTGAATTGATTTGAAGCACTTCAAGGAATGAAAGAAATGGCACACAAAAGAATAACAACCCTCGCGCCAAAACGTTTGGTGAAGCTGATTAATGGTGTAATTTATTTTTCTGCTGTGCCTTTTTCATTCTCACATATGGCCATGGCGGAGGAGCAGTTCAACACCTCCTTCATCCATGGCGATGACAATATCGCCCAGGTGGCGTCGTTGGCCAGCGGGGATGACATTCTGCCGGGTAAATATCCGTTTGATATTTATCTCAACGGGCAGCGTATCGATCACCGCGAAATCGAGTTCAAGAAAGAATCCAAAGACTCTCCGGTAGCGCCGTGCCTGACGGCCGCGGACTATCAGGATTACGGCGTAAAGCTGCCCGGCGATCTGACCACCGCCGGTGCCGCGCAATGCTACGCATTGCCACAACAGATCTCCGGCGCCAAGCTGAGCTATGACGCCGCCGTACAGCGTATGGATCTGGAAGTGCCGCAGGTGTTTCTGATCCCGCGCCCGCAAGGTGCCATTTCGCCGAAAGTTTACGATCGCGGCATCAATGCCGGCTTTGTTAACTATAACTTTAGCGGCACTCATAACCGCTACGGCAACAATCAGAACGACAAGACTTCCGACTATTACTTCCTGAGCCTTAACAATGGCCTCAATATTGGCGATTGGCGCCTGCGCAACAACTCGACGTTGAACCAACAGTCGGGCGCCGGTACGCATTGGAAGAACATTTCCAGCTGGGCGGAAACGGACATCGTTTCTCTGCGCAGCCGTCTGGTGATCGGCCAGACCAACACCAATAACAATGTTTTCGACAGCATTCAATTCCGCGGTGTGCAGATGTCCAGCGCCGACGACATGCTGCCGGAAAGCCAGCGCGGCTATGCGCCGGTGGTGCGCGGTGTGGCGACGACCAACGCGCGCGTTGAAGTGCGTCAGAACGGCTATACCATTTACAGCACCAACGTGCCGCCAGGGCCGTTTGCACTGACGGACATTTTCCCAAGCACCCTGAGCGGTAACCTGGACGTGACGGTGATCGAAGCCAACGGTTCGAGAACCTCTTTCGTCGTGCCGTTCTCCTCGGTGCCGAACATGCTGCGCGAAGGGATTTGGAACTATCAGCTGACCGCCGGTAAATACCACGACGGCACCAGCCGCTATCAGCCCAAGTTTGTCCAAGGCACCTTGTCGCACGGTATGGCGTATGACATCACGCCTTACGGTGGCGTGCTGGTGGCGGAAAACTACCGTTCAGCGGTCGTGGGCCTCGGTAAAAACCTGGGGAACTGGGGGGCTGTCTCTTTTGATATGTCCTATTCCGACACCAACCTGGTGAACGGCGATGACAAGCAGGGGGAGAGTTTCCGTTTCCTATATTCCAAGTCGCTCAACGATTGGGGGACGGAATTCCGCATTGCCGGTTACCGTTACTCGACCTCCGGCTATTATGATTTCTCCGATGCGGTTGCCGAGCGCGAACGCTATGAGAACGGTTATTACCGTAACGATTACTACGATCAAAACGATCGCAACCTGGGCGTGCCGGACTGGGCGGAATCTCGCCGCCGCAGCTATTACACCAGCCGTTTCAACAACAAACGCCAGCGCGTTGAGCTGTCTGTCAACCAGCGCATCGCCGGTAATTCGACGCTGTACGCCAACCTCAGCAACCAGTCTTACTGGGGCGGATCCGGCGAAGACCGCACCGTACAAACCGGTTTTAACAGCAGCTATAAAAATATCAGCTATGGCGTCTTTTATCAGGACAGCCGCAGCAACTACGGCTATAAAGACCGCAGCGTCAACCTGACCGTATCGATTCCGTTCAGCTTCTTCAGCAAGGATTCGTCGGACATGACCGCCAGCTTCAACGCCGGCCACAGCAAGCAGAGCGGCAACACCTACAGCGCCGGCCTGAGCGGCACCGCGCTGGATGACAACCGCTTGAACTATGCGGTGCAAAGCGGCCATGATCGTTACTCGGGCCAAACCAGCTCGGCCAACGTCGGTTATCAGGGCAGCATGGGGACCATCAATGCCGGTTATAGCTACAGCAAAGATTATCAGCAGTCTTCGTTGGGCGTGGCGGGCGGTATCGTCGCACACTCCGGCGGTGTGACGTTGACCCAGCCGCTGCAGAATACGTTTGTGCTGGTGGAAGCCAAAGACGCCAAGGGCGTTCGTATCGAAAACCAACCGGGCGTCGCCATCGACCGCTTCGGTTACGCAGTGATGACCTCTGCGTCGCCATACCGCCATAACCGCGTGGCGCTGCGCACCGAAGATATCGGCAACGGCCTGGATATCCCGATGGCGGCAAGAGACGTGGTGCCGACTTACGGCGCAATCACCCGCGTGAAGTTTGAAACGCACACGGGCCAAAGCCTGTTGGTACACAGCAAGATGACCGACGGCAGCGTACCGCCGATTGGCGCCAACGTCTTCAGTGCGGACGGCAAGAACAACGGTACTGTCGGTACCAACGGCGATATTTATATCTCAGGTGCCTCCGCAGGGGATCGTCTGCTGGTGAAATGGGGCAACGACGCGGGCGAGAGCTGCTCACTGGTGGTGCCGGAATTGAAAGCGGCGACCGAACAGTTGATGGGTTATCAGGAACTTTCGCTGACCTGCGGAAAACCGTAAAAGGAAAGGATATGTCTTCTTTGTTAAAGCATAAGAATCTCGGGTTGGCGGCTGGGCTGCTGGTCACGCTGGGCGCGTTTTCGCAGAGCAGCTATGCGCTGTCGTGTAAGCAGAACGGCAGCATTCGCCAGGATATCGTGCTGGATAAAGCCATCAAGGTGTCGACCGCCAATACCGCGCCGGGCGCGTTGCTGTGGCGTTCGCAGACCTTTACTTCCGTTTTTCAGTGCTCGGATACGGATGGTATGCCGCAAGGTGAAAACGCCTACTTATATTGGGATCCTCAGGCTCGCATGAGTCAGATCCATAACTCGATCGAAGTGGGTGTCACTTATCAGGGGATCGATGTTAAACCGACTAAGGGCGCACGCCAGGACGTGGGGCCCGGCACGGAATGCCGTCGTTCGGGCAGCCGCTGCCTGTCTCCGGCCAGACCGCTGACGGTTACCGTGTCGTATGCTGTCTATATCAAAGCGACCGGCAAGGCGCCGCCGGCCGGCGGCAAGATCAACGATAACAACTCGTACTCGGTGTTCCAGGTTGATGGCGTCGGCGGTTTGAACAGCCGTCCGAACAGCAACTTTAACGCCTACATTTCCGGGCTGGGCAATATTCAGTTTATTTCCTGCAACCCGAAAATCACCGTGGTGGCCAACAACGGTTCGACGGTGAATTTCGGCACTATCCCGCGTCAGAATGCGGTGGTAGGCAAAATCGAGAAACAGGTGCCATTCTCGGTTGCCGCCAATATGTCCGATCCGACGACCGGACAGGACTGCCAGGGGGAGACGCTGCAGGCCAGCTTCAGCAGCACTTATCCGCTGCAGGATAACAGCGTGATCCTGCCGACCAGCGACAGCGGCTTCGGTATTTTGATCTCGCAGGCGGCGACGCCAAATACGCCGATCATGATGAACAGCCCGGTCGATCTGGGCCTGGTCAACGGCACCATCGTTGAAAAGAACTTTATGGCCAGCCTGAAATGGTTGAGCACCAACCCGAAAGTGGGGCCGTTCAGCGCATCGGCGAATATTGACGTCACCTTCAAATAATTCGGTGTCTCGTCAATAGAGAAAGGGTTCAGTTTTCGCGAACTGAACCCTTTTTTGTGCCTTATACCGCGCTGATTAACGCAGCCCCATCCAGCTGGTACAAACACCTTCCGGCGGCTTGCCGGCGTACCAGCGGGGTAACGCGGGGGCATCATGGCGCGGTTCGGCCTGCATTTCTATCGGCTGCGCCGGCCATTCCGCGACGTCCCAGCGGGTGGTGCGGCGATACACCGCCGGGGTTTTGCCGAACTGTTTCTTGAAGGCACGCGAGAACGAAGGCTGAGAGTCGAAATGGTATTGCAGGGCGATATCCAGGATCGGTCGTGGAGTGGAGCGCAGCGCCTGCGCCGCCTGCGACAGGCGCCGCTCGCGGATATAGCTGCCGAGCGCGTGGCCGGTGGTGCTGCGGAACATGCGCTGCAGGTGCCATTTGGAGTAGCCCGACTTGGCGGCGACGTTGTCCAGCAGCAGCGGCTGATCCAGATGAGTTTCAATCCAGTCTAGTAAATCGTGAATGATATTGACGCGATCCATGGTTTTAGTTCTCCCGCAAAAACGACATTCAGGTCACAGTGACTTAGCTTAATTATCCAAGAATATGCTTTGATAATAGGCGTGACTACGCCGTTACGCAAGGGTAAGCCGGGGATAAAAAGGTGGCCAAAAATGCTCTTTGAACGGCAGGGGAATAAAAGAAAGGCCGCATAAAGCGGCCTTTTCAGTAGGAAGTGACGGAAAATCAGTTAGTTTCCGGTTTCACTTCAATGTAGTTCAGACCCAGCACGCTGCTGGTGTAACCGCGGATCTTGTTGGTCATCTCGATATCGCCGTTCAGCTTGTGGCCGTAGGACGGGATGATCTCTTTCAGCTTGCTCTGCCATTCCGGCGTCGCCACTTTGTCTTTGAACACGGTTTCCATCAGGTGCAGCATGATTGGCGCAGCGGTGGAAGCGCCCGGCGAAGCGCCCAGCAGAGCGGCGATGCTGCCGTCTTCAGAGCTGACGACTTCGGTGCCGAACTGCAGCACGCCGCCTTTATCCGCGTCTTTCTTGATGATCTGTACGCGCTGGCCTGCGGTCCACAGCTTCCAGTCTTCCTGCTTGGCGTCCGGGAAGTACTCTTTCAATGCGGCGAAGCGATCGTCGTCGTTCATCATCAGCTGGCCGACCAGGTATTTCACCAGATCGAAGTTATCCAGACCGACGTGGGTCATCGGCATCAGGTTCGAGGTGCTCAGCGAGTGCAGCAGATCAAACAGCGAACCGTTCTTCAGGAACTTGCTGGAGAAGGTGGCGAACGGCCCGAACAGCAGCACGCGCTTGCCGTCCAGCATGCGGGTATCCAGGTGCGGCACGGACATCGGCGGCGAACCTACGCTGGCCAGGCCATACACTTTGGCCAGGTGCTGGTTGGCGATCTCCGGGTTGGTCGTGACCAGGAACTGGCCGCCGACCGGGAAGCCGCCGTAACCGTCGGCCTCAGGGATGCCGGATTTCTGCAGCAGGGTCAGGGACGCGCCGCCTGCACCGATGAACACGAACTTGGCGTTAACGGTGGTTTCTTTACCGTCGCGGTTCAGATCGGCAACGGTTACGCTCCAGGTCTGGTCGGCGTTGCGCTTGATGTCGCGCACTTCGTGGCTCAGGTTCAGCTTGAACTTGTCGCTGGCGCTCAGTGCGTCAACCAGCTGGTGGGTGATCACGCCGAAGTTAACGTCGGTACCCAACGGCATGCGGGTGGCGGCGATTTTCTGCGCCGGATCGCGGCCGTTCATCACCAGCGGCGCCCACTGTTTGATTTGCGCAGGGTCTTCGGAGTATTCCATACCGCGGAACAGGGTGCTGTGCTGCAGCGCCGCGTAGCGTTTACGCAGGAAGTTGACGTTGTCGTCGCCCCACACGAAGCTCATGTGCGGCACGCTGTTAATGAAGGATTTCGGATCTTTCAGGACATTGTTTTTCACCTGATAAGACCAGAACTGACGGGAGATTTCGAAAGACTCGTTAACCTTCACCGCCTTGCTGATGTCGATGGTGCCATCGGCTTTTTCCGGCGTGTAGTTCATTTCGCTGAAGGCGGAGTGGCCGGTACCGGCGTTGTTCCAGCCGTTGGAGCTCTCTTCCGCCACGCCGTTCATGCGCTCGTACATGTCGATGGTCCAGGTCGGCTCCAGCTCATGCAGATAGGTACCCAAGGTGGCGCTCATGATGCCGCCGCCGATCAACACCACGTCGACGGTTTTATTCTTCTCTTCAGCCGTCGCCTGTTGCGTAACGCCAAACAGGCTGAGACTGAAAATCAGGACGAGTAATTTTCTCATTGAATTAAATCTCTTGTGTGTAAATTCTACTCATTGCAGGTGAAAGAATTTAGCGGGAGTTACCCTGGAAATAATGAAGCCGACCGCCCGGCGTGAGCCGATAGGCAGCAATAATGCCTTTTTGTTAATAGGGTTTTTAACGAAAAGTGAACTATTGCAGGCCGTCCGGATGCAAATTGATCGGTTCACGTTACTGGCGGGGTATTATTGTTTGCGAGAATGTTAAAAACTACTTTTGTAACTAAAAAAAATGAATATAAGCAAAAATAGGCCGGTTGCTGTCGCAGTAATAAACAAAGAGGGAGGAGATGCCGTATAACCGCGTTATTTTCGGGGGTTAATTGTCGCGTAATTAAACGTTATTTCGTTATCACACAATAATTGCGGTTAAATTGCAAATGCCTATCGGTAACCAATAATAAATGGCCACCGTTGCGGGCGGCCATCGTGCAGAAGGCGGTTACTTGATACCCATCGCATCGCGCATGGTGAAGAACAGATCGGTCTGATCGGTCAATCCCACCACGTTGGCGGCGTGCGGGCCGTAGGCCGCGACGCGCAATTGGGTGCCGGTGTGCCCCTGCGACTCTTCTTCCGAGTTGCCGTAGCTGAGGGTCATCGGCGCGCCGTCTTTGGTGGTCAGCATCTGGGTCAGGCCCGGCGCTTTGGCGTCGTCGGCGACGATCTGGCTGGAGTGCGCATGGTCGGCGGTGACGATCACCAGCGTGTTGCCGTCGGCGCGGGCGAAGGCCAGCGCTTTTTGCACCGCTTCGTCCAGATCGACGGTTTCACCAATCTGCCCGCACGGGTTAGCGGCGTGATCCTGCTTATCGATCGACGCGCCCTCTACCTGCAGGAAGAAGCCGTTCGGGTTATCTTTCAACAGTGCGATCGCTTTTTCGGTCATCGCCGCCAGCGTTGGCGTGGCCGCGGTGCGCGCCGGATTGTTTTCGCAGGTTACCGCCGGCTTGTCGAGGTTGCCGTGGTAGCTGGCTTTCGGCCCCAGCCAGCGCACCGGCATGTTGCCGTCGGCGAACAGACCCAGCAGCGGTTTTTGCTGGTTGGCCAACGTAACGGCCTGCAGCTCATCCGCGTTGCTCACCCACTGGTAACCCTGGGCTGCCGCCTGATCTTTCAGCGATTTTCCTTGCCATTCGCCGCTTTTCGCCAGCTGGTTGAAGGACTTCGCGCCGCCGCCCAGCGTGACGTCGGCGCGGGTTTTCAGCAACTGCTCGGTGATGGAGCCGCGGCCGCCGTTTTCCAGCGCGTTAGCGGCGCATTTCTCGCTGGTTTCCTCCGGGCCGTAGCATTTGCGCGAGGTGACGTGCGACACCAGCGCCGCCGGCGTAGCGTCTTGCAACTCGGCGGTGGAGACGTTGCCGGTGGCCTTGCCGGCCGCCTTGGCGATCTCCAGCAGCGTCGGCTGATCTTTGCCGTTCACGTCCACGCCGAGCGCGCCGTTATAGGTTTTCACCCCGGTGGTCCAGGCGGTGGCGGAGGCGGCGGAATCGGTCACGTAATCCGGCTTGTGGGTTTTCTTGTCCAGCGAGTAGTGGGTGTATTGCCCGGTCAGCGGCAGGGCGTCGATGCCCTTGAAGTAACCGCCTGCGCCTTCAGCGTAATTGCGCGCGGCGGTGATCTCGGAATCCCCCATGCCGTCGCCGATCAGCAGAATCACGTTTTTCGCCGTTTTGTCCGACAGTGACGCCTTCAGCGCGGCGGTCTGATCGCCGGCCAGACGACGGGCGCCGCCCGGTTCGGCGAGGTTGCCGCGCGCGGCGCGTTCGGTCAGGCCATCGGCATTGGCCGAGGTTTCCGCCGCGATGGCGGAGGAACAGAGCAGGGCGGACAGCACGGCGCCGGCGATCAGGGATACAGCAGGTTGCATGGGGTAAGCTCCTTGTCGTAATACAACAATGTAAATAACATCAAATTGTTACGAAAGGAGAGTAGAGCAGAGGGATGACAATTTTATGACAATGAAAGACGGGATGGCCCGGCGGCCACCCCGTTTGACAATCAGGCCGCGCGCGCCGGAATAGCCAGCCCGCGCTGCACCGCCGGCCGCGCCAAACCGCGCTCCAGCCACTGCGCGACGCGCGGGAAATTGTCAAACTCCACCAGTTCGCGCGCCTCATAGAAGCCGATCAGGTTACGCACCCAGCCCAGCAGCGAAATATCGGCGATGGTGTAGTCCGCACCCATGATCCAGTCGCGGCCTTCAAGGCGCGTTTCCAATACGCCGAGCAGACGTTTCGATTCGTTTTTGTAACGCTCCAGCGGCCGCTTGTCTTCATATTCGCGTCCGGCAAACTTGTGGAAGAAACCGAGCTGGCCGAACATTGGGCCGACGGCGGCCATCTGGAAGAACACCCACTGAATGGTCTCATAACGCTGCGCCGGATCCTGCGGCAGGAAACGGCCGCTCTTTTCCGCCAGGTAGAGCAGAATGGCGCCGGATTCGAACAGCGGCAGCGGCCGGCCGCCGGGGCCGTCGGGATCGATGATCGCCGGGATCTTGCCGTTCGGGTTCAGCGCCAGGAATTCCGGCGTCCAGGTCTCGTTGTTGCCGATGTCGATCAGGTGCGCTTCATAAGGCAGGCCGATCTCTTCCAGCATGATGGACACTTTGACGCCGTTCGGCGTCGGCAGAGAGTAGAGCTGCAGCCGTTCCGGGTGCTGAGCCGGCCAGCGTTTGACGATCGGGAATTGGGTGGAATCGAGCATGGAAACTCCTCGGGTTGGCGGGGTCGTTTAAGCGTACCCCTTGAGTATTGCAGTAAAACTACCCCGCCGCCGGGTTACACCGTGAGGTCAAAATGTGCGGCCAGCGCTTTTTTACCGGCAGGGGTCAGCTGTAGTTCGCGGCTGTCGAGCCGGCGGACGATCCAGCCGCGTTGGATAAAGGCGGCTAACAGCGCGGCGCCCAGCGCGCCACCGAGGTGAGAGCGACGTTCGCTCCAGTCCAGGCAGCCGCAGGCGAAGCGGCGGCGGGGGGGAGCGGGGGAGCAATCGACGCCCAGCCGCGCCAGCGCGGCCTGACCGACGTCGCTTAACCGGTAGTCTTCTTCGCCGGTCAGCCAGTTCAGCGCATGCAGCCGATCGTGCAGCTTCACCGCCACCTCGCCCGCCATATGGTCGTAACAGGTGCGAGCATATTGCAGCGAGGTGGGCGTGCTGCTTTTCACCGACGGGCGCGGCACGCCCGCCAGCGCCATCAGACCCTCCAGCGCTGCGGCCACCGGTTGCCCGGCCAGCCGAAAATAGCGATAGCGCCCCTGTTTGAGGCAGGCAATCAGCCGCTGCTCCAGCAGCTTCGCCAGATGTGCGCTGGCGGTAGACGGGGCGACCTCGACCGCCGCGCTGAGCTCGGTGGCGGTGTAGGCGCGCCCGTCCATCAACAGGCACAGCATGCGCGCCCGGGTGCGGTCGGCGATGGCGGCGCTGAGCGCCGCTAAACGATCTTCTATCTCGATGTTATGCATACTTCGAGGTTAGACGAAGTATGACGGCGCGTCCATCGCTAGCCTGTGGCTATCGCATTCTGGTGCTGTGCGCCCGTGTCCGCTGGATATTGATGAGCGGGCGCTGAAATCGGTGCAGTGGCGCCGTTCGCTCAATGCGCGCGTGCCGGAATTTTACCGTTGAGAGGAGACGAGGATGATTGCCGTGATGTTTGAACTGCAGGCTGCCGACGGGCAGCGCGATACCTACCTGACGTTGGCGGCGGAGCTGAAGCCGCTGCTGGCGCAGATCGACGGATTCATTTCCATCGAGCGCTTTCAAAGCCTGGCCGATCCTGCACGCCTGCTGTCGCTCTCCTTCTGGCGCGACGAAACGGCGGTGCAGCAGTGGCGCAATCTCGAACAGCACCGGGCGGCGCAGGCGCGCGGCCGTGGCGAGGTGCTGGCGCAGTATCGCCTGCGGGTGGCGGAGGTGGTGCGGGACTACGGGCTGAAAAGTCGCGACCAGGCGCCGCAGGATAGCCGTTGTTATCACCGTACCTGAGAAAAAGCCCGCCGCCGGCGGGCTTTCACCCGCTATTTCGCCTCGCTGCCCACCTTCATCGCTCCGGCGTAGCTGGCGCCCATTCCCCAGGCGGCGCCGTGGTCGCGAGCGATCTGCAATACGCCCCCCGCCGTGGTTTTACGGCTCCAGTCCTGCTGCCATTCCAGCATCAACGCTACCCAGTTGATGGGCGTGGCGCCCGCCTGAACCAGACGCTGCATGGCGTTGTTTTGGCTGTCTGGCGTAATGTCGCCGGTGACGTCCGACAGGATATAAACCTCATAACCCTCGCCCAGGGCGGACAGCGCCGGCAGCATCACGCAGTTGGCGGTCCACAGCCCGCCGATGATGATTTTCTTGCGGCCGGATTGTTTGATCAGATCCACCACGCGCCGATCCTGCCAGACGTTGATGGCGGTGCGGTCGTACACCTGCAGGTCCGGGCGCGCCTGCGTCACCTGCTGGAATACCGGCCCGGCGAAGCTTTTGGCGTTGGCCGAGGCCAGAATGGTCGGCACGTTGAACACTTTGGCGGCCTTGGCGATGCCGGCGGCGTTATTCACCAGATTGGTTTGATCGATAGAGGAAATGGTCATGCCGAACATGTCCTGCAGATCGACCAACAGCAACAGGCTGTTGTCGGCGGTCAGCGGCTGCACATAACCCGCCTGGCGGCTATCGGCGGCGGGGGATTGCGCCAGCGCGGCGACGGGGGCGGTGGCGGCGCTCAGGCCGAGCATCAGGGCGAACAGGGTCTTTTTCATTATTAACTCCATTATTATCAGTAGATTAAATTCACTTACCACTCAGGGAAGCGGTTGGATAAAGTCTACTTAGGTTGTTGGGGTTAATAATCTGTGTTTTATTGAATTTATAATTAACTATCAGGACATAATATGGACGTGCTACTGACGATGCGCGCCTTTCGCCGCGTGGTTGAGCGCAACAGTTTCTATAAGGCGGCGGAGGATCTGGCGATCACGCCGGCGGCGTTGAGCAAGCAGATTAAGCAGTTGGAAAGCCGGCTGGGGACGCTGTTGCTCGTGCGCACCACCCGCAGCATGAGCCTGACCGAAGCCGGGCAGATCTATTACCAGGAAGCCTGTCGGTTGCTCGGCGAGTTCGACGCGCTGGAACAGACGGTTGCCGCCAGCGCGCAGCAGGTTTCCGGCACGCTGCGGGTCAATGCGCCGCTCTCATTCGGCCTGACGGTGCTGTCGCCGCTGTTGCCGCTGTTTATGCAACGTTACCCGCAGTTGCAGGTGGAACTGACGCTGGACGACAGGGTATTGGACGTAGTGGCGGCTGGTTTCGATATTTCCTTGCGCATTCGCCGAGGGCTGCCGGACTCTTCCCTCAGCGCCCGGGCGCTGGGTGAAGTGCACCAGCGAATTTGCGCCGCTCCCGGCTATTTGGCGCAGCACGGCATGCCGCAAACGCCGAATGAATTACAGCGACACAGCTGTCTGGCCTATTCCCTGGCGGAAAGGCCGGGGCAGTGGCAGTTCACCGCCGGCGAGGAGAGCCTGAGCGTGGCGTTCACTCCCCGGTTGATCGCCAACAACAGCCTGATGTTGCGGGATATGTTGGTGGCGGGATTGGGCATCGGTTCGCTGCCGTCGTTCGTGGCGGATCCCGAGCTCGCCGCCGGCAGGCTGGTGCGGCTGTTCCCTGAACAGATTGCCGACGTGCATCAGGTCTTCGCGGTTTACCCGACGCGCCGGCATGTGCAGCAGAAAGTGAGTTTATTCACCGAGTTTGTGCGAGAACAGGGATTGATGACGGCGAATTGACAACGGCGTACGGTTGTCATATTCATTAGCTATGAAAAAATCCTACCGCCCATTCGCGCAAATTATTATCACCCTTCTCCAGAGGGTGGGATAGCGCGTGTGTCGCCAATAAAAACCCGCCGGCAGGCGGGTTTTTTTATCCCCTTCCGGCAACGAGCGGAGAACGTCATGAAAACCTACCCTGCAACCCGTTTGCACTGAGCGAAACGGAGTTTGAGCGCCTGGCACAGTACTTTTTTTCCCGGCGGAAGAAGAAGGGATGACTATCTTGCGTTATGGCGAGCGGGACTGAAAACCGGCGCCATGACGGCGCCGGCAACAGGGTTAGGCTTCGGCGTTAAACGCGTTGTGGAAGGTGACCTCCGCGCACGGCAGCGCGCCCTGGAAGGCGACGGCGCGGAAGTAGTCTTGCGGCACGCCCGCCAGGGTCAGCGCGTCTTGCGCCTGGAAGCCGAAACGGCCGTAATAGTTCGGCTCGCCCAGCACCACGCAGCCTGCGGCGCCGCGTTCCTGCAGCTCGGCCAGCAGCCGGCGAATAAGCCGGCTGCCGATCCCCTGGTTCTGACAGGCCGGTAGCACCGATACCGGCGCCAGCCCGTACCAACCAACGGCGCCGTTGCTGAGCACGACCGGTGAGACGGACGCGTGCCCGAGCGGTGTGCCATTGTGCTCGGCGACCAGCGACAGGGTGAGGGCTCCCGCCGCGCGCAGCGCATTGACGATAAACTGCTCGGTGTGGCTGCTGTGTTCGGCGTGCAGGAATGCGGCGGCGGTCAGGGTGGTGATGGCGCCGACGTCGGCCGGCGTTTCGTGGCGTAACGTGATGTTCATGGTTGTATCCTGATTCAATAAGGCTGAGCCGACCGGGCTGCCTGCCCGGCCGGTATCGATGATTAACGGTTATCCAGCTGCGCACGCACGGCCTTGAGCCCGGCGAAGGTGACGCGATAAGGGCGCCCCTGGCGAGAGAGGATCAGGCGTTTGGTTTTGAGCTTGGTAAAAACGGCCAGCGAGCAGTCGGCCAGGCCGAGCCCTTCGCGGGTGTAGCATTCGACGTGGGTGACGCGACCGGCGTCGTTGCGGGTGAAGGCGATATAGCCGCCTTTGGCCAACACGTGCAGCACGCGTTGTTCCGCTTTGGAAATGTTCATGTTGGGAGATCCTGTAATAACCCCAGATACGCGCATCCCCGCGCAAACGCGCGTCGGATACGTCAGAGTCCCTCGCCATGCGGCAAGGAAGCGACTATCGGGTGGTTACAATCTCCAACATACAGGCCTCGGGCAGTGAAAAACGCCAGGGCGGCGTTTCAGCGCAGTTAATGTAGCCAATGGCCGGTTGGCTGTCAATTTGCCGGCGACGCGGGCCGCCGGCGCAAGGCCAATCAGAAAGGCTTGGTCGGCAGGTATTTGCCGTCCAGGGTGATCACCGCGCGTTCGCCGCCATCCGGATCGGCGACCTTCTTGATATCCAGCTTGAAGTTGATGGCGCTGATGATGCCGTCGCCAAACTGCTCGTGCACCAGCGCTTTCAGCGTGGAGCCGTAGACCTGCAGCATTTCATAGAAACGATAAATGGTCGGGTCGGTCGGCACGCCGCCGGGAATGCTGCCGCGCAGCGGGATGGTTTGCAGCAGCTGCACCGCTTCTTCATCCAGCCCCAGCTTGGCCGCCACGGTGCGCGCTGCCGGTTCCGGCAGCGCATGCTGCCCCAGCAGGGCGGCGGTGACAAACGCCAGGCTGAGGCCGGTGCCCTCGGCCAGCGCTTCGAACGTCAGGTTATGGCGGATCTTGGCGGCCATGATGGTGTCGGTGAGCGCTTCGCGCGGGGCGGCGTTATGCAGAGAGTGTGTCATGTTGGCTCCTTTTGTTGGCTTAAAAACGGGCGATCGCCGGCGTGGCGGTCACCTCGGGATGGGTGGCGAGCGGCACGAAGCGGCGGGTTTCGCCGTCCAGCGCCTCGATAGCGCCACTGGCGATGTCATAGACCCAGCCGTGCAACGCCAGGCGGCCCTGATCCAGCGCCAGGGCGACGGAAGGGTGCGTTTTGATGTTGTTGAGTTGGGCTATGACGTTCTCGCGCACCATCGACGCGACCCGGGCCTCGTTGGAGACATGTGGATAAGCCTGATTGACCGCCTTGGCGGAATCGGCGTAACGCAGCCAGCCGGCGACCGTCGGCAGGTGATCCAGACACTGACAGGTGGCGATGGCGGTCATCGCGCCGCAGTCGGAATGGCCGCAGATCACGATATCTTCCACGCCCAGCGCGGCGACCGCGTACTCGACCGAGGCGGTGACCCCGCCGGGTTCGGGGCCGAAAGAAGGCACGATGTTACCGGCATTGCGGATAACGAACAGATCGCCCGGCTCGCGCTGGGTGACCAGCTCCGGCACCAGGCGGCTGTCGGAACACGAGATAAACAGGGTGCGCGGATTTTGGCGGGTCGCCAGCCGTTGAAACAGCGCCGTGCGTTCAACAAAGGCTTCGCGCTGGAACTTCAGGAAGCCCTCAATTACCTCTTTCATTGTTTTTCTCCCTGGGGGGTAAGCGATGACGGCATGATGAACGCTTCTGGCTATAGGGTCTAAGACCCATTTATAATGATGGCTATAGGTATTACTAATAGTTGGGGCGCTATGCTGCTGCGACATATCCGTTATTTTCTGGCCGTGGCCGAACAGGGCAATTTCACCCGTGCCGCCGAAGCGCTGCACGTCTCGCAACCGACCTTGTCGCAGCAGATCAAACAGCTGGAGGATGCGCTGGGAGCGCCGCTGTTCGATCGCAGTGGCAGAAGGGTGCAGCTGACCGACGCCGGTGAGGCCTGGATGCGCTATGCGCGCCTGGCGCTGCAGGATCTGGACGCCGGCGCGCGGGCGATCCATGACGTGGCGACGCTGGCGCGCGGCCATTTGCGGCTGGCGATGACGCCGACGTTCACCGCCTATCTGGTGGGGCCGACGATCGATGCGTTCTATCGCCGCTACCCGGGGATTACGCTGAGCATTGAGGAGATGGCGCAAGAGCGGATCGAGGCGCTGTTGGCGCAGGATCGGCTGGATCTGGGCATCGCCTTTGAGATGGCGCAGTCGGTGGAGGTGGAAGCGACGCCGTTGTTCAGTGAGACGCTGGAGCTGATGGTCGGCGCCGATCATCCCCTGGCGGCGCGGCGTCGGCCGCTGACGCTGGCGGAGTGGCGACATCTGCCGCTGGCCTTGCTGAGCGGCGACTTCGCCACGCGTCAGTTTATCGATCGCTACTGCACACAGTTGGGGTTTCGGCCGCTGGTGGCGGTGGAGGCCAATGCGCTGGGCGCTATCGTCGAGATCGTGCGGCGGGGGCAGCTCGCCACGCTGTTGCCGGCCGCGATTGCGCGCGAGAACCGGCAGTTGAAAAAAGTGGCGCTGGCCAACGCCATGCCGGCCCGGCAGGCGGTGTTGCTGCAGCGCCAAGGCGCTTACCGCAGCGCCGCCGCGCAGGCGTTTATCGCCGTTTTGCAGCAACAGGGCGTTACGCCAACGCCCCCCAGCGCTGCGTCATCCCCAGCAGATGCACCAGCCCGAAGCCGAGGCAAATCAGCGAGCTGACGACGATGAAGCGTTGGCTGCGGCCGGTATCGCGCAGGGCGAAAGGGCCGGCGACGCCGCGCAGCAGGTAGATAAAGGTGATGATAAACAGCGCGGGCCGCAGCAGCGGCAGCGGCGCGATCAGCCCGGCGCCGGACAGTGCGTACAGCGCCCAAATAAACAGCACCAGCGCGATACCCGCGGTGACGACGGCCGGGAACTTTTTACCCGCTTCCGCCGCCTTAATGAAGCGATCGCCGGCGCCGCACAGCCGATAGCCGCGCGGCCCGGCGGCGATCACCCAAATATGCAGCAGGGCGGCGATGGCGCTCAGCGCAGCGCCGATCAGCAGCGCGGTGTTATAGAGGTGTGGCATGGTTCAGCATCCTTGTCCTAAATCAGTCTGGTATCAAGCGTAGACCAGAATGGGTAAGTCAGGCCCGGGGGAGCTCAACGGCCGACATTTGCAGCGCGTCTTCAGGCACCACGCGGGCCTGCGCATCGATAAATGCCAGCTGCACCGGCAGCCCGCTGTGTTTATCCACCAGTTGAACGTGGGGGGTGTCATGCAGAATATGCCGGTGGCCCCATGCCATCAGCGCAACCAGGATGGGCCCCAGGCTGCGTCCCTTGTCCGTCAAGACATATTCATGTCGCTCACGCTCGCCCGGCTCCCGGTAAGCGCGTTTGGCCAACAGTTCTTGTTCTACCATGGCATTCAGACGGTTGCTCAACGCCTGGCGCGAAGCGCCGATATTCTCGCGCAGCTCTTCAAAACGGCGAACGCCGTAGAATGATTCGCGCAGGATCAGCAACGTCCAGCGATCGCCAAGCAGGTCCGCGGCCTGCGCCAGCCCGCACAGGGCAAGAGAAACGGTAGGGAGATCGGGAGATTTTGACATGGGCATTTTCCTTCGCTAATCTAAGTCTTGTTTTTAGACTTAATTATATTCAAGGAGAGTATAATGCCATTTGTTAATGTGCAAACGGTGAAAGGCATGCTGGATGAACGGCAAAAAAGCGAATTGCTGTCCCGCATTACCGATCTGTTGGTGGAGATAGAAGGGCGAGGCGATCCGGCGTTCAGGCAGTCGGTTTGGGTCAGAATCGATGAACATGCGCCCGAACAATGGAGCCTGGGCGGTGTGCAGCCGACGGCGGCGATGATTGCCGCGAAGTTCCCGCCGCGTTAATTCAACTATGCCGCCTGCGAAAAGGATAGGATGCCGCAGGCGCTCAAAATGTCACCGAAACTTCCCGCGATCTCTGCACCCCGTTGTGGCATAATGCGCGCCAAATCACATTCCCTATGTATAAAGAGCGAGCGCTGTGTTAAGCACTAACAACATCACCATGCAGTTCGGCAGTAAGCCGTTGTTTGAAAACATCTCTGTCAAATTCGGCGGCGGCAACCGTTACGGCCTGATCGGCGCCAACGGCTGCGGCAAGTCCACCTTTATGAAAATCCTCGGCGGCGATCTGGCGCCGAGCGGCGGCAACGTGTTCCTCGATCCGAACGAGCGCCTGGGTAAACTGCGTCAGGATCAGTTCGCCTTCGAGCAGTACAGCGTGCTGGATACCGTGATCATGGGCCACACCGAACTGTGGGCGGTGAAGGAAGAGCGCGACCGCATCTACGCATTGGCGGAGATGAGCGAAGAAGACGGCTATAAAGTGGCCGATCTGGAAGTGGCCTACGGCGAAATGGACGGCTACAGCGCCGAAGCGCGCGCCGGCGAACTGTTGCTCGGCGTGGGTATTCCGGTTGAGCAGCACTACGGCCCGATGAGCGAAATCGCGCCGGGCTGGAAACTGCGCGTGCTGCTGGCGCAGGCGCTGTTCTCCGATCCGGAAATCCTGCTGCTCGACGAACCGACCAACAACCTGGACATCGACACCATTCGCTGGCTGGAAAACGTGCTCAACGAGCGCAACAGCACCATGATCATCATTTCGCACGACCGTCACTTCCTGAACATGGTCTGCACCCACATGGCGGATCTGGACTACGGCGAACTGCGCGTTTATCCGGGCAACTACGACGAATACATGACCGCCGCCACCCAGGCGCGTGAGCGTCTGCTGGCGGACAACGCCAAGAAGAAGGCGCAGATCAATGAGCTGCAATCGTTCGTCAGCCGCTTCAGCGCCAACGCCTCCAAATCCAAGCAGGCCACCTCGCGCGCTCGTCAGATCGACAAGATCCAACTGGAAGAGGTGAAAGCCTCCAGCCGCCAGAACCCGTTCATCCGCTTCGAGCAGGACAAGAAGCTGTTCCGTAACGCGCTGGAAGTGGAAGCGCTCACCAAGGGCTTCGATGAAGGCCCGCTGTTCAGCAAGCTGAACCTGATGGTGGAAGTGGGCGAGAAGGTCGCGGTGCTGGGCGCCAACGGCATCGGTAAAACCACCCTGCTGAAAACGCTGGTGGGCGACGCGCAGCCGGACAGCGGCACCGTCAAGTGGTCAGAAAACGCCCGTATCGGTTACTACGCGCAGGATCACGAATACGAGTTCGACGACACCCTGAGCGTGTTCGACTGGATGAGCCAGTGGAAGCAGGAAAAAGACGACGAGCAGGCGGTGCGCAGCGTGCTGGGCCGTCTGCTGTTCAGCCAGGACGACATCAAGAAGAAAGTGAAGGTGCTGTCCGGTGGTGAGAAGGGGCGCATGCTGTTCGGCAAGCTGATGATGCAGCGCCCGAATATTCTGGTGATGGACGAACCGACCAACCACCTGGATATGGAATCCATCGAATCGCTGAACATGGCGCTGGAGATGTACGAAGGCACGCTGATCTTCGTCTCCCACGACCGTGAGTTCGTCAGCTCGCTGGCGACGCGCATTCTGGAAATCACCCCGAACAAGGTGATCGACTTTACCGGCAACTACGAAGACTATCTGCGCAGCCAGGGTATCGTGTAACCCTCGCGGCAACGCATCAGGGCGGGAATTATCCCGCCCTTTTTTTATCCGTCATTCCCCGCCGCACACCTCGCAGTGCGGATCCTTCGGCAGCTTCATCTCGCGGAACTGCATGCTCATTGCATCGAACATCAACAGCTTGCCGCGCAGCGGCTGACCGTAGTCGGCCAGCAGCTTGATGGCTTCCATCGCCTGCAGAGTGCCGATGGTGCCGACCAGCGGCGCCATCACGCCCGCTTCGACGCAGGTGAGGGCGCTGTCGCCGAACAGCCGGCTCAGGCAGCGGTAGCAGGGCTCGCCCGGCTGATAGGTGAACACGCTGAGCTGGCCTTCCATGCGGATCGCCGCGCCGGAAACCAGCGGTTTGCGCTGCGCGTGGCACAGGCGGTTCAGCGCGTCGCGCGCCGCCACGTTGTCGGTGCAGTCCAGCACCAGATCGCAGGCGGCGATCTCTGCCGCGACCGCGTCATCTTCCAGACGGCCGTCGATGGCATCGATGCGGATATGCGGATTGATGGCGCTCAGCTCCTGCCTGGCGGAGCTGACTTTGCTCTGGCCGATGCGATCGTCGCGGTGCAGGATCTGGCGCTGCAGATTGGAGAGCGAGACGGTGTCGAAATCCACCAGCACCAGATGGCCGACGCCGGCCGCCGCCAGATAAGGCGCGGCGGCGCAGCCCAGCCCGCCCAGCCCGGCGATCAGCACGCGGGCGGCCTTCAGCTTCTCCTGGCCGTCGAAGTCAAAGCCGCGCAGCACGATCTGACGGTTGTAGCGCAGCGCTTCGGCGTCGGTCAATTCCGGCAGCATGCTCAGCTCCTCAGCAGGGCGTTGAACGGCTCGATCTCCACCGTTTCGCCTACCGCCACCGAACCGCGTTCGCGCTCCAGCACGATGAAACAGTTGCCCTGGCTGTAGGAGCTGAAGACGTGCGAGCCCTGGTGGCCGGTGGTGCTGACCTCCAGTTCGCCCGCGGCGTTGCTGCTGAACACGCCGCGCTGAAAATCGAGGCGCCCCGGCGATTTCTTCAGCGGCGTCAGCGCGCGGGCGCGCAGGCGCGGCGGCAGGCGCCAGTCGCTGTGGCCGGCCAGCTTCGCCAGCAGCGGTTGCACCAGCTGGTAGAAGGTCAGGGCGGCGGAAACCGGGTTGCCCGGCAGGCCGCAGAACCAGGCGTGGCCCAGTTTGCCGAAGGCGAACGGTTTGCCGGGTTTGATCGCCAGCTTCCAGAAGCTGACCTGGCCCAGTTCGTCGAGCATCTGTTTGGTGTAGTCGGCCTCGCCGACCGAGACGCCGCCGCTGCTGATCACTACGTCGGCCTGGCTGTCCGCTTGTTCGAAGGCGGCGCGCAGCGCATCGCGATCGTCGCGGATAATGCCGAGATCGAGCACTTCACAGCCCATCTGCTCCAGCATCAGGCGCACCGCGAAGCGGTTGGTGTCGTAGATCTGGCCTGCCTGCAGCGGCTGGCCGACCGGCTGCAGTTCGTCGCCGGTGGAGAACACCGCAACCTTCAGCTTACGCATCACCTGCACTTCGGCGACGCCGAGCGAAGCCAGCAGCGGCAGCTGCGCGGCGCCCAGCTTCACGCCGGCCGGCAACACGCTCGCGCCCCGGCGAATGTCTTCGCCCGCCAGACGGATATTCTGGCCGGCTTCTACCGGGGCGGTAAAACGCACGCCCTGGTCGCTCACTTCTGCCTGCTCTTGCATGACAACCGCTTCCGCCCCGGCCGGGATCGGCGCGCCAGTCATGATGCGCACGCAGCTGTTGGCCGGCCATTGGCCGTCGAACGGCGCGCCGGCGAAGGCTTTCCCGGCGATCGGCAATGGCGCATTGGCCGCCAGATCGGCGAGGCGTACCGCATAACCGTCCATCGCCGAGTTGGCGAATGGCGGCACGTCGAGCGGTGAGACCACCGGCGCGGCGGTGATGCGGCCGGCGGCGGCGGTCAGCGCGACGGATTCGGTCTGTTGCAGCGGTGCGATCTGCCCGAGCATTTTTTCCAGCGCTTGCTCCAGGGAGATGAGATCGGAAGTATGGCAATGATCCATAAGGGGAACTCCGTAATCAGGGTGCGCAATGATAGCGACAAAGTGCGGCTATTATGGCAGAGAACGCCGGGGGGGAGAACGGGTTATGCCCGCCATCTTTCGCACTGCGCCGGAAGCGCGAACGGGTATAAACTGCCTAAAACACAGGAGGATCATGATGCATAAACAGGTTATCGAGTTCTGGTTCGACGAGATCGAACCGGTGATGTGGTTCAAAAAGGACGATGATTTCGATCGTCTGCTGCATAGCCGCTTCGGCGAAATCTGGCGGGCGGCGGCGGCGGGGGAACTGGCGCACTGGCGCGACACCATCGAAGGGCGCCTGGCGGAGGTGATCGTGCTCGATCAGTTCAGCCGCAACCTGTTTCGCGGCACGCCGCAGTCGTTCGCCTGCGACGGCATGTCGCTGGTCCTGGCGCAGGAGGCGATCCGCAGCGGCGAGTGCGAACGGCTGAGCCGTGAGCAGCGCGGCTTCCTTTATCTGCCGTTCATGCATTCGGAATCGCCGCTGATCCACCAGCAGGCGCTGGTGTTATATACCGAGCTTAATAACGGCGACCAGCTGGAGTTCGAGCTACGGCATAAGGCGATCATCGATCGTTTCGGCCGCTACCCGCATCGCAACGCAATATTGGGGCGCGTCAGCACGCCGGAAGAAGAGGCCTTTTTACGGCAGCCCGGCTCGGGTTTTTAATCGTCGGATCATCTGCGCCCGGCTGGGGAAAAAACAGCAGGCCGGGCGCCACAATAAGCGTGACTCAGCGCGAACGTTTATTTCATTACGCCATGCCGCTATTTCCTCTCGCGAAATTACCAATAATCCCAGCCGCACTGTCAGCGGTTTGCCGCTTTTTATAACCTGCTGTTTTTATTCCAATAAGCTATTTCAAGGTGCGAAATGGTCTAAGCGCGCTACGCTAAAAGCGGGACGTGGACGTTATGCTGTACTTCCACTGTAGGACTAAATAGAGTCGAAAAAGACTGAATAATAATGATACCGCGCTCAGCTTATTCGCTGCGCAACGGCGGGATTAACACAGGGTGTCAGGCAAATGAGCAAACCAGTGATTGCCATTCATGGCGGCGCGGGCGCAATTACCCGGGCGGCGCTGAGTGCGGAAAAAGAACGGCAGTATATCCAGGCGCTGTCCGAGATCGTGGCCGCCGGGCAGGCGGTACTGGCGCAGGGCGGCAGCGCGCTGGACGCGGTGACCGAAGTGGTGCGGCTGCTGGAGGAATGCCCGCTGTTCAACGCCGGCAAAGGCTCGGTGTTTACCCATCAGGGCACCCACGAACTGGACGCCTGCGTGATGGACGGCCGCACCTGCGACGCCGGCGCTGTCGCCGGCGTCAGCCATATCCGCAACCCGGTGCTGGCGGCGCGCGCGGTGCTGGAAAACAGTGAGCACGTGCTGTTTGCCGCCGAAGGCGCCGAGAAGTTTGCCGCCGCCCACGGCCTGGAAATGGTTACTCCCGACTTCTTCTTTACCCAGGAACGCTTTGATCAGTTGCACCGCGCCCAGGCGGAGCAGGGGCGGGTCTTGCTCGATCACGACGGCGCGGCGCAGGCCGGCGAACCGCTCGATCCCGATCGCAAATTCGGCACCGTCGGCGCGGTGGCACTGGATGCGCTGGGCAACCTCGCCGCCGCCACTTCCACCGGCGGCATGACCAACAAGCAGGCCGGGCGGGTAGGCGACACGCCGATCATCGGCGCCGGTTGCTATGCCAACAACGCCACGGTGGCGGTCTCCAGCACCGGCACCGGCGAAATCTTCATGCGCGGCGTGGCGGCCTATGACGTCTCCGCCCTGATCGAATACGGCGGCCTCAGCCTGCAAGAGGCCAGCGATCGGGTGGTGATGGAGAAGCTGCCGGCGCTGGGCGGCAGCGGCGGCATGATCGCCGTCGATCGCCACGGCAATATCGCGCTACCGTTCAACAGCGAGGGGATGTACCGCGGTTTTGGCTATGTCGGCGATGCGCCGTCCGTCGGGATTTATCGCTAAGCGTTCACCGGGAGGGTGTATGACCGACGTTTCATTCCGGCCCGCCGGCGACGGGTTGTCATTGCCGCCGCAGCGTGTGCTGTCGGTGCGCGCTCTGAGCATCAGTTTTCCTCAATCGGAAGGCGCCGTGGAAGCGGTGCGCAACCTGTCGTTCGAGCTCGATCGCGGCGAGACGCTGGCGATCGTCGGTGAGTCCGGCTCCGGCAAATCGGTGACTTCACTGGGGCTGATGCGGCTGGTGGAGCAGGGCGGCGGGCGCATCGTCGGCGGCGCCATGACGCTGCGCCGGCGCGACGGCACGCTGCTCGATCTGGCGCGCGCCTCGCAGAGCACGCTGAGAACGGTGCGCGGTGCCGACATGGCGATGATCTTCCAGGAACCGATGACCTCGCTCAACCCGGTGTTTCCGGTCGGCGAGCAGATCGCCGAATCGCTGCGTTTGCATCAGGGCATGGATCACCGCAGCGCGCGCCAGGAGGCGCTGCGCATGCTCGATCTGGTGCGTATTCCGGAGGCTAAAGAGGTGCTGGGGCGCTACCCGCACCAGCTTTCCGGCGGCATGCGCCAGCGGGTGATGATCGCCATGGCGCTCTCCTGCAAGCCGGCGCTGTTGATCGCCGATGAGCCCACCACCGCCCTCGACGTCACCATTCAGGCGCAGATCCTGCAGCTGATCCGCGTGCTGCAACAGGAGATGCAGATGGGGGTGATCTTCATCACTCACGACATGGGCGTGGTGGCGGAGATCGCTGACCGGGTGCTGGTGATGCGCCGCGGTGAGCAGGTGGAACAAAATCGGGTGCGAGAGCTGTTTGCCACGCCGCAGCAGGCCTATACCCGGGCGCTGTTGGCGGCGGTGCCGAAGCTGGGGGCGATGGCCGATCGGCCGCTGCCGGCAAAGTTTCCACTGCCGGGTGACGAGGGCGATGAAGCGCCGCAGGATACCGTGCCGCCAGGCGCCGCGCCGATCCTGCGGGTGGAGCATCTGGTCACGCGTTTTGATCTGCGCGGCGGGCTGTTCAATCGGGTCACTCGCCGGGTGCACGCGGTGGAAAATGTCAGTTTCGATCTTTACCCCGGCGAGACGCTGGGGCTGGTGGGCGAGTCCGGCTGCGGCAAGTCCACCACCGGGCGCTCTTTGCTGAAGCTGGTGGACAGCCAAAGCGGCACCATTACCTTCGCCGGGCGGCGAATCGATCGGTTGAAGGGATCGGCGCTGCAGCACCTGCGGCGCGATATTCAGTTCATTTTTCAAGATCCTTATGCCTCACTCGATCCGCGCCTGACGGTCGGTTTCTCCATCATGGAGCCGCTGCTGGTGCACAACGTGATGCGCGGCCGCGAGGCGGAACGGCGGGTGGCCTGGCTGCTGGAACGCGTCGGCCTGTTGCCGGAACATGCGCGCCGCTACCCGCACGAATTTTCCGGCGGCCAGCGCCAGCGCATCTGTATCGCGCGCGCGCTGGCGCTGAACCCGAAAGTGGTGATCGCCGACGAGGCGGTCTCGGCGCTGGACGTGTCGATTCAGGCGCAGATCGTCAATCTGTTGCTCGATCTGCAGCGCGAATTCGGCATCGCTTTTTTGTTCATTTCGCACGACATGGCGGTGGTGGAGCGCATCAGCCACCGGGTGGCGGTGATGTATCTCGGGCAGATCGTCGAGATCGGCCCGCGGCAGGCGGTGTTCGACAATCCGCAGCATCCCTACACCCGCAAGCTGATGGCGGCGGTGCCGGTGGCCGATCCCGCTCACGCCCACAAACGGCAGCCGCTGCCGGCCGATGAGATCCCCAGCCCGGTGCGCGCGCTGGGCGATGAACCCGTTACCGCACCGCTGGTGCAGGTTGGCGCCGGGCACTTTGTCGCCCGCCACCCGATCGCCGGTGCTTTTTAAAGACCTCAGGAGAGACAAGCGACATGAAGCACACATTCAAACGCAATGCGCTGTTGGCCGCCGTACTGCTGGCGACGGGAACCGGCCCGGTCTGGGCGGCGAAGGACGCGGTGATCGCCGTGGCCTCCAACTTCACCACCCTCGATCCTTACGATGCCAACGACACGCTGTCGCAGGCGGTGGCCAAGTCTTTCTATCAGGGGCTGTTCGGCTTTGATAAGGACATGAAGCTGGTGAACGTACTGGCGGACAGCTATGAGGTCAGCAAAGACGGCCTGACCTACACCGTCAAACTGCGCCAGGGCATTAAATTCCACGACGGCACCGCGTTCAACGCCGAGGCGGTGAAGGTCAACCTCGATCGCGCCAGCAACCCGGACAGCCACCTCAAGCGCTACAACCTGTTCAAGATGATCGACAAAACCGAAGCGGTGGACGCGAATACGGTGAAGATCGTGCTGAAGGCGCCGTTCTCGGCGTTCGTCAACAATCTGGCGCACCCGGCGGCGGCGATCATCTCGCCGGCGGCGCTGAAGCAATACGGCAAGGAGATCGGTTTCCACCCGGTCGGCACCGGGCCGTATCAGTTCGTAACCTGGAACCAGACCGATTTCGTCAAGGTGAAGAAGTTCGACGGCTACTGGCAGCCGGGGCTGCCGAAGCTCGACAGCATCACCTGGCGCCCGGTGGTGGATAACAACACCCGCGCGGCGATGCTGCAGACCGGCGAGGCGACCTTCGCCTTCCCGATCCCTTACGAGCAGGCCAAGGTGCTGGAGGGCAACGCCAAGCTGGACGTGGTGGCCGCGCCGTCGATCCTGCAGCGTTACATCAGCATGAACGTCACCCAAAAGCCGTTCGACAACCCGAAGGTGCGCCAGGCGCTGAACTACGCCATCAACAAGGACGCGCTGATCAAGGTGGCGTTCGCCGGTTACGCAGTGCCGGCGGAAGGGCCGGTGCCGCCGGCGATCGATTTCGCCGCCCGCTATAAGCCGTGGCCGTACGATCCGGCCAAGGCGCGCGAGCTGCTGAAAGAGGCCGGCTACCCGAACGGCTTCACCACCACGCTGTGGTCGTCCCACAACCACAGTACCGCGCAGAAGGTGCTGCAGTTTACCCAGCAGCAGCTGGCGCAGGTCGGGGTGAAAGTGACGGTGACGGCGATGGACGCCGGGCAGCGCGCGGCGCAGGTGGAAAGTGTCGGGGTGAAAGACACCGGCGTGCGGCTGTTCTATACCGGCTGGTCGGCCTCGACCGGGGAAGCGGACTGGGCGCTGTCGCCGCTGTTCTCCACTCAGGCGGCGCCACCGAAGCAGTTCAACACCGCGTTCTACAGCAACCCGCAGGTGGACAAGGATCTGACCGACGCGCTGGCGACCACCGATCGCGCCGAGAAACAGAAACTGTACCAGGACGCGCAGGATCGCATCTGGGCCGACGCGCCCTGGATCTTCCTGGCGACCGAACGTCTGTTGTCGGCCAACAGCAAACAGCTGAGCGGTTTCTACGTGATGCCGGATACCTCGTTCAACTTTGATAACGCCGATCTGAAATAAGGCGCCCATCCCCGCCCGTGGCCACGCGGCTGCGGGCGGGGGAAGGAATGAGATGCTCAATTATTTTCTGAAACGACTGCTGGGCCTGATCCCGACGCTGCTGATCGTGGCGGTGCTGGTGTTCCTGTTCGTCCACCTGCTGCCGGGCGATCCGGCGCGGCTGGCGGCGGGGCCGGAGGCCGACGAGGCGGTGGTGCAGCTGGTGCGCAAGGATTTGGGGCTGGATAAGCCGCTGCCGCAGCAGTTCGCGCACTTTTTCGTCAACGCGCTGCGGGGCGACTTCGGCATCTCGATGGTGTCCAAGCGCCCGGTGAGCGAAGAGATCGCCTCGCGCTTTCTGCCGACCTTCTGGCTGACCGTCACCAGCATGCTGTGGGCGGTGGCGTTCGGTCTGGCGATCGGCGTGGTGTCGGCGGTGTGGCGCAATCGCTGGCCGGATCGCCTCGGCATGACGCTGGCGGTGTCGGGGATCTCGTTCCCGGCCTTTGCGCTCGGCATGCTGCTGATGCAGGTGTTCTCGGTCGAGCTGGGGTGGCTGCCGACGGTGGGCGCCGACAGCTGGCGGCACTACATTCTGCCTTCGGTAACCCTGGGGGCGGCGGTGGCGGCGGTGATGGCGCGCTTCACCCGCGCTTCGTTCGTCGAGGTGCTGCAGGAGGACTACATGCGCACCGCCCGCGCCAAGGGCGTGCGGGAAAGCGTGGTGGTGATGAAACACGGCCTGCGCAACGCGATGATCCCGGTGGTGACCATGATGGGGCTGCAGTTCGGCTTCCTGCTCGGCGGTTCGATCGTGGTGGAGAAGGTGTTCAACTGGCCGGGGCTGGGGCGCTTGCTGGTGGACTCGGTGGAGATGCGCGATTACCCGGTGATCCAGGCCGAGGTGCTGCTGTTCTCGCTGGAGTTCATCCTGATCAACCTGCTGGTGGATATGCTGTACGCGGCGATCAACCCGGCGATTCGTTACCAATGAGGATGCGGCATGATTAAGCATTGGCGGCGTAACGCTGCACTGAAGGCGATGCCGCTTATCGACCCTGACGCGGTACGCACGCCGTGGGGCGAGTTTTGGCGGCGTTTTCGCCGCCAGCGGGCGGCGCTGGTCGCCGGTCTGTTGGTGCTGCTGCTGATCGCGGCGGCGCTGCTGGCGCCTTATCTGGCACCGTTCGATGCGGAAAACTATTTCGATTACGACCGGCTGAACGAAGGGCCTTCGCTGATGCACTGGCTGGGTGTCGATTCCCTCGGGCGCGATATCTTCAGCCGCATCCTCATGGGCACGCGCATTTCGCTGGCGGCCGGGGTGTTCTCAGTGCTGGCGGGCGGGGCGATCGGCACCTTGCTGGGGCTGCTGGCCGGCTACTATGAGGGCTGGTGGGATCGCCTTACCATGCGCGTCTGCGACGTGCTGTTCGCGTTTCCCGGCATTCTGCTGGCGATCGGCGTGGTGGCGATCATGGGCAGCGGCATGGCCAACGTGATCGTCGCGGTGGCGATCTTCAGCATTCCGGCCTTTGCTCGCCTGGTGCGCGGCAACACGCTGGTGCTGAAGCACCTGACCTATATCGAGTCGGCGCGCAGCATCGGCGCCTCGGACTGGACCATCATCCTGCGGCACATTCTGCCGGGTACGTTGTCGTCGATCGTAGTCTATTTCACCCTGCGCATCGGCACCTCGATCATCACCGCCGCCAGCCTGTCGTTTCTGGGCCTGGGCGCCCAGCCGCCGACGCCGGAGTGGGGGGCGATGCTCAACGAGGCGCGCGCCGATATGGTGATCGCGCCGCACGTGGCGATTTTCCCCAGTCTGGCGATATTCATCACCGTGCTGGCGTTCAACCTGTTGGGCGACGGATTGCGCGACGCGCTCGATCCGAAGCTGAAGGGGTGAGGGTATCGCTGAATTGGCATACCCCTGTTTCACGAGTACAATTGATGAAAATTTGAGCCGTGTATATTACAGGGATGAGGAATGGATATGGCAAATAACAATGTGACGAAAAAGACAGTCAACGTAACCATCGATCGCGATCTTTTCCAGCGCGCAAAATCCTTGGGCGTCAATGAGTCATCCGTATTGACAGACGCATTGAGCGTTCGTGTCAGGGACATTGAGATTCAACAGTGGCGCGAGCAAAATCGCGCGGCGTTAGAAGAACTTAATCGTATCACTGAAGAAAATGGTTTGTTGTCTGATGAATATCGGACATTTTGAATATGCAGTTTACCGTATATGACAATACGTATCCGGCATCAGCCTATCCCTACTTACTGGACGTTCAAAGCGATCTTATTGATGTCCTCTCGACCCGGTTAATGATCCCTCTTTATGCTTTATGCTTTATGCTTTGGATAACGTCAGGGTTAAAATTTCTGCACGTTTATGCCCGGAGATTGAGGTAAACGGCGAAAAGTTTCTCGTTATGACGCATGAGATGGCTGCCGTACGTATTTCACAGCTCGGGAAGGCCGTTGGTAATGCCAATGAGCACAGGAATCAAATTAAAGCTGCCATCGATTTTTTGATTGATGGCTTTTGAAGAAATCCGGGCGGTTTAACCGCCCGGATTTTTTTATCAGCGGAACAGGTGCTCGGCGTGGAAGCGCAGGTGATCTTCCACGAAGGTGGCGATGGTGAAGTAGCTGTGATCGTACCCCGGCTGAATGCGCAGCGTCAGCGGCCAGTCGCGCTGGCGCGCCAGTTCGGCCAGCCGCGCCGGCTGCAGCTGATCGGCAAGGAACTGGTCGTCGTCGCCCTGGTCGATAAGCACCGGCATTTTCTCCGCGCCGCTGGCCAGCAGATGGCAGCTGTCGTACTGCAGCCACTGGCTCTCGTCGCTGCCCAGATAGGCGGTGAAGGCCTTGCGGCCCCACGGCACCTGGCACGGGTTGACGATCGGCGCGAAGGCCGATACCGAACGGAAGCGCTGCGGATTGCGAAACGCCATCATCAGCGCGCCGTGGCCGCCCATCGAGTGGCCGAAGATCGACTGACGATCGCTGACGCTGAAGTGCTGTTCGATCAGCGCCGGCAGTTCGGCGCTGATGTAGTCGTACATGCGGAAGTGACGATCCCACGGCGCCTGGGTGGCGTTCAGGTAGAACCCGGCGCCCTGGCCCAGATCGTAGCCTTCATCGTTCGGCACCTCGTCGCCGCGCGGGCTGGTGTCCGGCATCACCAGCACCAGGCCCAGCTCGGCGGCGATGCGCTGCGCGCCGGCTTTCAACGTGAAGTTCTCGTCGTTGCAGGTCAGCCCCGACAGCCAGTACAGCACCGGCGGCGGGTTATCATCGCGCGGCGGCGGCAGGTAGATGCTGAATGTCATGTTGCAATTCAGGCTCTGCGCCGCGTGGCGATAACGCTGTTGCCAGCCGCCGAACATGCGGTGCTCTTCGAGAAGTTCCAATGACAACGTCATCTCTGCCTCCTGGCTTATTGGTCGAAGTGGATAACGGTGCGGATCGATTTGCCTTCGTGCATCAAATCGAACGCTTCGTTGATCTGCTCCAGCCCCATGGTGTGGGTGATAAAGTCGTTCAGCGCAAACTCGCCGTTCAGATAACGCTCGACGATGCCCGGCAGCTGTGAACGGCCCTTGACGCCGCCGAACGCCGAACCGCGCCAGACGCGGCCGGTGACCAGCTGGAACGGACGGGTGGAGATCTCTTCACCGGCGCCCGCGACGCCGATGATCACCGACTCGCCCCAGCCCTTGTGGCAGCATTCCAGCGCGGAGCGCATCACGTTGACGTTGCCGATGCACTCGAAGGAGAAATCGACGCCGCCGTCGGTCAGCTCGACGATCACCTCCTGAATCGGTTTGTCATAGTCTTTCGGGTTGATCAGATCGGTGGCCCCCAGCTTGCGCGCCAGATCGAACTTGCTGGTGTTGATGTCGATGCCGATGATGCGGCCCGCGCCGGCCATCTGCGCGCCGATGATCGCCGACAGGCCGATGCCGCCCAGGCCGAAGATCGCCACGGTATCGCCCGGCTGCACCTTGGCGGTGTTGATCACCGCGCCCATGCCGGTGGTGACGCCGCAGCCCAGCAGGCACACCTCTTCCAGCGGCGCTTCCTTGTTGATTTTCGCCAGTGAAATCTCCGGCACCACGGTGTATTCGGAGAAGGTGGACGTGCCCATGTAGTGGAAGATCGGCTTGCCGTCCTTGAAGAAGCGGGTGGTGCCGTCCGGCATCAGCCCTTTACCCTGAGTGGCGCGGATCGCCTGGCACAGGTTGGTCTTGCCGGATTTACAGAATTTGCACTCGCCGCACTCCGGGGTGTAGAGCGGGATCACGTGGTCGCCGACCGCCACGCTGGTGACGCCTTCACCGACCGCTTCCACCACGCCGCCGCCCTCATGGCCGAGGATCGCCGGGAACACACCTTCCGGATCTTTGCCGGACAGGGTGTAGGCGTCGGTGTGACAAACGCCGGTGGCGACGATCCGCACCAGCACTTCGCCTTTTTGTGGTGGCATCAGATCGACTTCTTCGATCTTCAGCGGCTGGTTCGGGCCCCAGGCAACGGCGGCGCGGGTTTTGATCATCTCCATCATAGTCTCCTCAGTGGTTTTCTTTTAAATCAGGCGATATCGCTAACGTCTGATAAATCGTTGGGGGTGCTTTCATCAACAGCGGCGGTTTCCGTCTGTTCAATAATCAATTCTTTCAGCGCGCGCACGTTCGGCCCGAACGCGTCGCGGCGCCACAGCAGCCAGGTGGCGGTGTCGGCCACGTCCGGCGGCAGGGTGTGAACCCGGACCCGCTCATGGCCCGGCAGCAGGCTGAGCACCGAATGTGGGATCATCGCCAGCCCGGCGCCGCTGGCGACGCAGGCCAGCATGGCGTGATAGGACTGGATCTCCATGATCTGCCCCGGCCGCGCGCCTTCGCGCTTGAACCAGGCCTCCAGCCGCAGGCGGTAGGAGCAGCTGGCGCGAAAGGCGAACAGCGTCTCGCCGTTGGCGTCTTTGGCGCTGTGGATCGGCGCGTGATCGAGACAGGAGATCACCACCATATGTTCAGGATAGGCGATGCAGCCGTTCAGCTCGTCATAGGGCACCGGGCCGTCGACCAGCGCCGCCGCCAGCGTGCCGGCGCGCACCCGATCGGCGATTTCGCCGGAGGTGCCGGTAGTCAGCGACAGAGACACCTGCGAGAAACGCTGGTGGTAAGCCGCCAGCAGCGAGGGCAGGCGGGTGGCGGCAGTGCTCTCCATCGAGCCGAGAGCGAAGTTGCCCGCCGGTTCGCCGGCATGGGTGATGCTCATCGCCTCGTCGCTCAGCGCCAGGATGCGATTGGCGTAGCACAGAAAGTTATGGCCCATCGGCGACAGGCGCAGGCGCTGTTTTTCGCGGATAAACAGATCGGCGCCCAGCTCCTGCTCGAGCTGGCGCAGCCGGGTGGTCAGATTCGACGGCACGCGGTGCAGCTGCTCGGCGGCGCGGGCGACCGAGCCGGTTTCCGCTACGCAGCAGAACATGCGAAGCTGGGTCAGATCCATAATGTTCTCGTTTCGTGATGAACTTGATTAGTATTATTCAGTTTTTGTGAGTTTAATACTGCGGCATGATACTGGCAACTTTCTTTTAACCTTTTGGATGCCGATATGGCTATACGTATTGCCTTGAGCGGGTTTGCCGCGCTGATCGTGGCGATGGGCATCGGCCGCTTCGCTTTCACCCCTCAGGTGCCGCTGATGATCGCGGAACATCAGTTCAGCCTGACCGGTGCCGGGCTGGTGGCGGCGATCAACTATTTGGGCTACCTGTGCGGCGCCTACGACGCGATGCGCGCTACGCGCCACGTCGAGCGGCGCCTGTGGCTGGGCGTATGGGGCGCGATGGCGCTGACGCTGCTGTCGGCGTTGGCGCAGGATGAATGGACCCACGGCGCGCTGCGCTTCGTCATCGGCTGGGCCAGCGGCTGGGCGATGGTGCTGGTGGCGGCCTGGACCAACGAGCGGTTGGCGCACTACGGCCGGCCGGCGCTGAGCGCGGCGGTGTTCGCCGGGCCGGGCGCCGGTATCTTCCTCAGCGGCATGCTGGCGGTGGGCATCAACACGCTGGGGCTGACGGCAGCGCAGGCCTGGCTGGTGTATGGCGGGCTGGCGCTGGTGCTGGTCGGGGGGATTAGCGCCTTTCTGCCGCGCAGCGGCGAGCTGCATCGCCCGGACGTGGCTCCGGAGCCGCTGCTGCTGACGCCGGCGCTCAAACGCCTGGTGTGGAGCTACAGCCTGGCCGGCTTCGGCTATATCCTGCCGGCGACCTTTTTGTCGCAGATGGCGGCGGCGCGTTTTCCCGACAGCCTGTTCGCACAGTTCGTCTGGCCGGTGTTCGGCGGTGCGGCGGTGCTGGGGATTGTCATCGGCATTCTGACCCGCCATCGGCTGACCACCCAGACCCGGCTGGCGATCACGCTGTGGATACAGGCGCTCGGCGTACTGAGCGCCGAAGTGGTGCCGGGCGTGGCCGGCCTGGCGCTCGGGGC
Organism: Serratia sp. CY40230; assembly: GCF_052168835.1. Classification (NCBI taxonomy): domain Bacteria; kingdom Pseudomonadati; phylum Pseudomonadota; class Gammaproteobacteria; order Enterobacterales; family Yersiniaceae; genus Serratia; species Serratia sp. CY40230. The sequence goes on along the minus strand of NZ_JBJNLX010000002.1, from coordinate 312,122 downwards.
GTTGCTGACCGGCGGCGGTTTCCTCTGCGTGGTGCAGCTTGCTCTTCAGCACGGGCGTGAGCTGGCGCCGCGTCATGCGCGTTACATGGCCGGATTGCTGACCACCGGTTATGCGATCGGCCAACTGGTCGGGCCGATGCTGTCGGCGCTGTCGACCGCCTTGACCCATCGGCTGGAGCCGGCGCTGTATGTGGCGGTGGCGGCGCTGTTGGCGGCCGGAGGGCTGGTGGTGAATACCCCGGCGCGGCGGTTGGCGCAAAAAACGGCGACTCGGTGATTAAAATCCATACAAAACGCATGGAAACCCGCAGCCGGCCTGATTGTGCTAAATGCGAATATTTCACCTGCGGATGAAGCACTATCGCTGGATAATCGCCGCGCTCTCATCTACAGTGGGGGCAAAATCTTGACCGGGTTCACGTTATCCACCACGAAAACTCTGCCGTCACGAGAGCAAGCAATTCGCCGGCCGCACGCCCTATCGGGCCGCCGGCGGGTTCCGTCCGCAGGAGAACAAATACATGACATCATTAAGTAAAGAAGCCGCGCTGGTGCATGCGGCACTGGAAGAGCGTGGTCTGGAGACACCGCTGCGCGGGGAAGTGCTGGATCGCGAAACGCGCAAGCGTCGCATCAAAGAGCACATGACCGAAATCATGCAACTGCTGAATCTCGATCTGTCCGATGACAGCCTGGCGGAAACGCCGCATCGCATCGCCAAAATGTATGTCGACGAGATCTTCTCCGGGCTGGACTACGCCAACTTCCCGAAAATCACCGTCATCGAGAACAAGATGAAGGTGGATGAGATGGTGACGGTGCGCGATATCACGCTGACCAGCACCTGTGAACACCACTTCGTGACCATCGACGGCAAGGCTACCGTGGCCTATATCCCGAAAGACTCGGTGATCGGCCTGTCGAAGATCAACCGCATCGTGCAGTTCTTCTCCCAGCGTCCGCAGGTGCAAGAGCGCCTGACCCAGCAGATCCTGGTGGCACTGCAGACCCTGCTCGGCACCAATAACGTGGCGGTATCGATCGATGCGGTCCATTATTGTGTCAAGGCGCGCGGTATCCGCGACGCGACCAGCGCCACCACCACTACCTCGCTGGGGGGGCTGTTCAAGTCCAGCCAGAATACCCGCCAGGAGTTCCTGCGTGCGGTGCGTCACCACCAGGGGTGATGGCGTTGCGGGGCGACCCGCAAGACGACAACAGGCGCCTGCGGGCGCCTTTTTCATGAGCGGAAGACAGCGATAAAAAATGAACAGTCATCCTCTGCCGCGCATTGCCACGCTGGACTGCGTGCGCGGCATCGCCATCCTCGGCATTTTATTGCTGAACATCAGCGCCTTCGGCTTGCCGAAGGCCGCCTACCTCAATCCGGCCTATCTGGGGATGCCGTCATCGCGCGACGCCTGGACCTGGGCGCTGCTCGATCTCTTCGCCCAGGCCAAGTTCCTGGCGATGTTCGCGCTGCTGTTCGGTGCCGGGCTGCAAATGCTGCTGCGGCGCGGCAAAAGCTGGATCCGCGCGCGGCTGTCGTGGCTGGTGTTGTTCGGCCTCGCGCACGCCATCTTCCTGTGGGACGGTGACATTCTGCTGGCCTACGGGCTGATCGGCCTGGTGTGCTGGCGCATGATCCGCGAGGCCAAAGAAACCTTCCAACTGCTGAAAACCGGCGTCGTGCTGTACCTGATCGGCGTGGCGGTGCTGCTGCTGCTCGGTTTTGTCTCGCACGGTGAGCCGGGCAGCTTCTGGCAGCCGGGCGTGGCGGAGTTGCAGTACGAGAAGTTCTGGAAGCTGCAGGGCGGTTTCGAAGCCTGGCGCAGCCGCGCCGATCTGCTCTCGTCCAGCCTGCTGGCCATCGGCGCGCAGTATGGCTGGGAGCTGGCGGGGCTGATGCTGTTCGGCGCCGGGCTGATGCGCAGCGGTTGGCTGCGCGGCAGCTATTCCTCCGGCTATTACCTGCGGCAGGCGGCGTGGCTGCTGCCGCTTTCGGTGCTGATCCAGCTGCCGGCGGTGGCGCTGCAATGGCAGGTGCATTGGGATTATCGCTGGAGCGGTTTCCTGCTTCAGGTGCCGCGTGAGCTGGGCGCGCCGCTGCAGGCGATGGGCTATCTGGCGCTGTGTTACGGTTTCTGGCCCGCGCTGTCGCGCCTGCGCATCGCCCGCTGGCTGAGCCAGGTGGGGCGTATGGCGTTAAGCAACTACCTGCTGCAAACGCTGATCTGCACCACGCTGTTTTATCGCTTTGGCCTCTATGAGCAGTTTGACCGGCTGCAGCTGTTGGCGTTTGTGCCGCTGGTCTGGTTGGTCAACCTGGTCTTTTCCGCACTGTGGCTGCGTTACTTCGAACAGGGGCCGATGGAATGGCTGTGGCGCAAATTGACGCAGATGGCCGCCGGCGAAGCGGAATCCAAAGCGCTGAAGTGAGCGCCCGTCGGCAGGTTAAAAAAATGTATGTAAACGTTTTCTTTCCTGTGACGTAATTCACGCAGAGCAGCGGGCCAATCGGGGTAGGATAGCGCCACCGGCCACTACCCCGATTTCAGGATCCCGCATGCCTCCAGTTCATCCGATCACCATTCGCGACGTGGCGAAACGCGCCGGGGTCTCCGTGGCGACCGTCTCCCGCGTGCTGAACCACAGCGCGCTGACCAGCAAAGAGACGCGCGAGCAGGTGCTGCAGGCGGTGGCGGATCTGGGCTATCGCCCCAATGCCAACGCGCAGGCGTTGGCGACCCAAAGCAGCGATACCCTGGGCGTGGTGGTGATGGACGTCTCCGATCCGTTCTTCGGCGCGCTGGTGAAAGCGGTAGACACGGTGGCGCAGAAACACCACAAGTATCTGCTGATCGGCAACAGCTATCATCAGGCGGACAAAGAGCGCCACGCGATCGAAGTGCTGATCCGCCAGCGCTGTAACGCCCTGATTGTTCACGCCAAAGCCCTGAGCGACGCCGAGCTGATCGGTTTTCTGGAGCAGGTGCCGGGCATGGTGCTGATCAACCGGATTATCCCCGGCTATGAGCCGCGCTGCGTCGGGCTGGATAACGTCTGCGGCGCAGAAATGGCGATGCGTCTTTTGCTGTCGCAGGGCCACCGGCGCATCGGCTATCTGGGCTCCAATCACCCGATCGAAGACGGGCCGCTGCGCCAGCAGGGCTATGCGCAGGCGATGGCCGCCGCCGGGCTGGCCACGCCAGACAACTGGCGTGCCTACGGTTCGCCGGATCTGCAGGGCGGCGAGGCGGCGATGGTCGAGCTGCTGGGGCGCAACTTACAGCTGAGCGCGGTGTTCGCCTACAATGACGCCATGGCCGCCGGCGCTATGGCGGTGCTGAAAGAAAACGGTATCACGGTGCCGCAGCATTTCTCGCTGATCGGCTTCGACGACATCCCCATCGCGCGTTACACCAGCCCCAAACTCACCACGGTGCGCTACCCGATCGTCTCGATGGCCACGCTGGCGACCGAGCTGGCATTGCAGGGCGCAGCAGGCCTGGCGGAGCCGCAGGCCGCTCATCTGTTCATGCCGACGCTGGTGCGGCGCCATTCTGTCGCTCCCTGGCAAAGTGAGGCGACGGTCACTCTCTGACGATTTAATCTTGTGTAACCGTTTTCAATCTGTGAGAAAATTCACAGAATATTAACATCGCGCCGTCTATGCTCTAGGCGTTTTCCGGCGCAAAGGCCCTTGCCGCTGCAACCTTTATCTCGCGCTGACACAGCATTTCTCGGAAATAACAAGATCCACGGACGACAGGTGTTGAGTGGAAATCGCCAGGCCTGGGGTGTACGCACTGCCGGTGACCATTGGCTCAAAGACGAGTAATACCCTACACAGAACCGGAGACTGACAATGAATAAGAAGGTTTTCACCCTGGCCGCCATGGCCGCTGCCATGATGTTTGGCGCCGCAGCCCATGCTGATACCCGTATTGGCGTCACAATTTACAAATACGACGACAACTTCATGTCGGTGGTGCGTAAGGCGATCGAGAAAGACGCCAAGGCTTCACCGGACGTTACCCTGTTGATGAATGACTCGCAGAACGACCAGTCCAAGCAGAACGATCAGATCGACGTGCTGCTGGCCAAGGGCGTGAAAGCGCTGGCGATCAACCTGGTCGACCCGGCCGCTGCGCCGGTGGTTATTGATAAGGCGCGCGCAAACGATATCCCGGTGGTGTTCTACAACAAAGAACCTTCCCGCAAGGCGCTGGACAGCTATGACAAGGCATATTACGTCGGCACCGACTCCAAAGAATCCGGCGTGATCCAGGGCGAACTGATCGCCAAACACTGGCAAGCCAACCCGGCCTGGGATCTGAATAAAGACGGCCAGATCCAGTTCGTGCTGCTGAAGGGCGAGCCGGGCCACCCGGATGCCGAAGCGCGCACCACTTACGTGGTGAAAACGCTGAACGAAAAAGGCATCAAGACCCAGCAGCTGCAGATGGATACCGCGATGTGGGATACCGCGCAGGCGAAAGACAAGATGGATGCCTGGCTCTCCGGCCCGAACGCCAACAAGATCGAAGTGGTGATCGCCAACAACGACGCCATGGCGATGGGCGCGGTGGAAGCGCTGAAAGCGCACAACAAGACCAGTATTCCGGTGTTCGGCGTCGATGCGCTGCCTGAAGCGCTGGCGCTGGTGAAATCCGGCGCGATGGCGGGCACGGTGCTGAACGATGCCGACAACCAGGCGAAGGCCACCTTCGAGCTGGCGAAAAACCTGGCGGCGGGCAAGCCGGCCACCGAAGGCACCCAATATAAAATCGAAAATAAAGTCGTGCGTATTCCTTACGTCGGCGTAGATAAAGACAACCTGTCTCAGTTTGTTAAATAAGAATTGAGATCCCGCTAAGACCCCGCCTGCGGCGCCAACACCAGGGATACCGCCGGCGGGGATGTTTACGACTGCAAGATCGTTAAGCCAGGTGTATTTATGGCCGATAGCTCACGCGAATTTTTGCTGGAAATGACGGATATCTGTAAGTCATTTCCCGGCGTCAAAGCCTTGGACAATGTCAATTTACGCGTCCGTCCGCACTCGATTCACGCCCTGATGGGGGAGAACGGCGCGGGGAAATCGACGTTGTTGAAATGCCTGTTCGGCATTTACAAAAAAGACAGCGGCAGCATTGTATTTCAGGGCCGGGAAATCGATTTCAAGAGCTCGAAGGAAGCGCTGGAACACGGCGTTTCGATGGTGCATCAGGAGCTGAACCTGGTGCTGCAACGCACCGTGATGGACAACATGTGGCTGGGGCGCTACCCGACCAAAGGCCTGTTCGTCGATCAGGACAAGATGTTCAAAGACACTCAGGCGATCTTCGACGAGCTGGATATTGACATCAACCCGCGCGAAAAGGTGGGCAACCTGTCGGTGTCGCAGATGCAGATGATCGAGATCGCCAAGGCGTTCTCCTACGACGCCAAGATCGTCATCATGGATGAACCGACCTCTTCGCTGACGGAGAAAGAGGTCAATCACCTGTTCACCATCATCCGCAAGCTGAAAGAGCGCGGCTGCGGCATCGTCTATATCTCGCACAAGATGGAAGAGATCTTCCAGCTGTGCGATGAGATAACGGTGCTGCGCGACGGCCAGTGGATCGCCACCCAGCCGCTGGAAGGGCTGGATATGGACAAGATCATCGCCATGATGGTCGGCCGCTCGCTGAGCCAGCGTTTCCCCGACAGGCAGAATACGCCGGGTGAGGTGATCCTCGAGGTGAAGAACCTGACGTCGCTGCGCCAGCCTTCGATCCGCGATGTTTCCTTCGATCTGCATCAGGGCGAGATCCTCGGCATCGCCGGGCTGGTGGGCGCCAAACGCACCGATATCGTCGAGACGCTGTTCGGCATTCGCGAGAAGGTGGCGGGCACCATCAAGCTGCACGGCAAGGCGATCGACAACCACAGCGCCAATGAAGCGATCAACCACGGCTTTGCGCTGGTGACCGAAGAGCGGCGATCCACCGGGATTTACGCCTACCTCGACGTGGGTTTCAACTCGCTGATCTCCAATATCCGCAATTATAAAAACAAGCTCGGCCTGCTGGATAACGCGCGGATGAAGAGCGACACCCAGTGGGTGATCGACGCCATGCGGGTGAAAACGCCGGGGCATCACACCCATATCGGCTCGCTGTCCGGCGGCAATCAGCAGAAGGTGATCATCGGCCGCTGGCTGCTGACGCAGCCGGAGATCCTGATGCTGGATGAACCGACGCGCGGCATCGACGTGGGCGCCAAGTTCGAGATCTATCAGCTGATGACCGAGCTGGCGAAGAAGGGCAAGGGGATCATTATCGTCTCGTCTGAAATGCCGGAGCTGTTGGGGATCACCGACCGTATTTTGGTGATGAGCAATGGTCAGGTTGCGGGCATCGTTAACACCAAACAGACCTCGCAAAATGAAATCTTACGTCTCGCCTCCCTGCACCTTTAAGGATCGGAATTATGAACGCGCTAAATAAAAAAACCTTATTTACCTATTTCAAGGAAGGCGGCATTTACGTGGTGTTGCTGGTGCTGTTGGCCATCATCATCATTCAGGATCCTACCTTCCTCAGCCTGATGAACCTGAGCAACATCCTGACGCAGTCTTCGGTGCGCATCATCATCGCGCTGGGCGTGGCGGGGCTGATCGTCACCCAGGGCACCGACCTGTCCGCCGGGCGGCAGGTGGGGTTGGCGGCGGTGGTGGCGGCCACGCTGCTGCAATCGATGGATAACGTCAACAAGGTGTTCCCTCACATGGAAACCTGGTCGATTCCCCTGGTCATCCTGCTGGTGTGTGCGGTCGGCGCGGTGATCGGCCTGGTTAACGGCCTGATTATTGCCTATCTCAACGTGACGCCGTTCATCACCACCTTGGGCACCATGATCATCGTCTACGGCATCAACTCGCTGTATTACGATTCGGTCGGCGCGTCGCCGGTCGCGGGCTTTGATCCGAAGTTTTCCACCTTTGCCCAAGGCTTCTTGCGCTTCGGCGATTTTAAGCTGTCGTATATTACCTTCTACGCGCTGATTGCCATCATTTTCGTCTGGATCCTGTGGACCAAGACCCGCTTCGGCAAGAACATCTTCGCCATCGGCGGCAACCCGGAAGCGGCCAAGGTCTCCGGCGTTAACGTACCGCTGAACCTGATCATGATCTATGCGCTGTCCGGCGTGTTCTACGCCTTCGGCGGCCTGCTGGAAGCGGGGCGTATCGGCAGCGCCACCAATAACCTTGGCTTTATGTATGAGCTGGACGCCATCGCCGCCTGCGTGGTGGGGGGCGTCTCCTTCGCCGGCGGCGTGGGTACGGTGTGGGGCGTGGTGACCGGGGTGATCATCTTTACCGTCATCAACTACGGCCTGACCTATATCGGCATCAACCCGTACTGGCAGTACATCATCAAGGGCAGCATCATCATCTTCGCCGTGGCGCTGGACTCGTTGAAATACGCCAAGAAGAAGTAGAGCTACCGCAGAACAGACGACAAGGCCGGCAAAATATGCCGGCCTTTCTTTTTGGGGCATTACTCGTCAGGGCTGCTTGGCTTTCTGCTTCTCTTCTTTCAGCTTGTGCTCCAGCTCAACCAACTGTTCCGGCGAGACGGCGGGATAGCCCTGGGCGTCTTCCGGCACGGTGTGCATGGCGGAGATCGGGATCAGCGGGCCGAGGAAGCGCGGTTCACGCTTGAGGATATACAGATCGGTCAGCGCGCCCAGGCGGGCGAAGATCTCGCGGGCGCGCACCGTCATCATGTCCTTCGGCGACGGCACCGCGTAACACTGCGCCTGAATGCCCATGTGCAGGGCGATGAACAGCGCGCGCTCGCAGTGGAAGCGCTGGGTGATGATGATGAAATCGTTGGTGTCGAACACCTTGCGGGTGCGCACGATGGAATCCAGGGTGCGGAAGCCGGCGTAGTCCAGCACGATATCGCTCGGCGCCACGCCGGCGGCGATCAGATCGCGGCGCATGGTCATCGGTTCGTTATAGCTTTGCTGGGCGTTGTCGCCGCTCAGCAGCAGGTATTTTACCTTGCCGCTATTATAAGCGTTGATCGCTCCCTGAATGCGGTAACGGTAATACTGGTTGATCACCCCGGTGCGGTAATACTTGGCGGTGCCGAGCACCACGCCGACCTGGCGATGCGGCAATTCCTGCAGTTCGTCGTAGACGTAAGGCGCGGTTTTCCAACTGATCCAGCGATCGAGCGCAATAGCCGAACCCATCAACACCGCAATGATGATGAACAGGCTGATGATCAGGCGTTTCCACATGTTGTTGCCTTACGCGCGCCGGGCTGAAAAAGATGGATCAAGGCTACTTTACCTGACCGACCGACGCAAGACGCGAACCGCCTGAAGCACGCGCGCCGCCGCATTTTTCGGCGGTTTTGCCGCACAAAAAAGCCCGGCGGAGCCGGGCTGGGTCATTTCAGCTCACCATTCAGAACGAGGTGCGCTTGTAGCTGCGGTACTGCGGCCGCCAGAAGTTGTGCTCGATGGCTTTCGACAGCGCATCTTCGGAGGTGACGATCGCCACCCCCTGCAGCTGGGCGGCTTTACCCACTTCCATGGCGATGCACTTCGACACGCCCTGAATATCGTCGATATTCGGCAGCAGCGCGCCGTGGCCGTCGGTAGCCAGCGGCGAACAGTCCGCCAGTGCGCGGCTGGCGGCCATCAGCATGGCATCGGTGACGCGAGTGGCGCCGGAGGCCAGCACGCCCAGACCGATCCCCGGGAAGATGTAGGAGTTATTGCACTGGGCGATCGGGTACAGCTGCTCTTTGTAGCTTACCGGCGCGAACGGGCTGCCGGTCGCCACCAGGGCGGCGCCGTCGGTCCAGTTGATGATGTCTTCCGGACGGGCTTCCACGCGCGAGGTCGGGTTGGACAGCGGCATCACGATAGGGCGCTCGCAGTGCTTGTGCATCTCGCGGATCAGCTCTTCGGTAAACAGCCCCGGCTGGCCGGACACACCGATCAGAATGGTTGGCTTGGCGTTGCGCACTACGTCCAGCAGCGAGATGGCGTCGCTGGCGGTTTCCCAGCCGGCCAGGTTGTCGCTCTTCTGCACCAGCTTGCTCTGGAAGTCGAGCAGGTTCGGCAGCTTGTCGGTCAGCAGGCCGAAGCGGTCAACCATGAATACGCGGGCGCGCGCTTCGTCTTCGCTCAACCCCTCGGACTTCATCTGCGCGATGATCTGCTCGGCGATGCCGCAGCCGGCGGAACCGGCGCCGAGGAAGGTGACGGTCTGATCGCGCAGCTGGCTGCCGGCGGCGCGGCTGGCGGCGATCAGGCTGCCGAGGGTGACCGCGGCGGTGCCCTGGATGTCGTCGTTAAAGCAGCAGATCTCGTCGCGGTAGCGGTTCAGCAGCGGGGTGGCGTTGTTCTGCGCGAAGTCTTCGAACTGCAGCAGGACGTTCGGCCAGCGGCGTTTGACCGCCTGAATAAACTCTTCGACGAAGGCGTGGTACTCCTCGCCGGAGATGCGTGGATGGCGCCAGCCCATGTACAGCGGATCGTTGAGGCGCTGCGGGTTGTTGGTGCCGACGTCCAGCACCACCGGTAGGGTGTAGGCCGGGCTGATGCCGCCGCAGGCGGTGTACAGCGACAGCTTGCCAATTGGAATCCCCATGCCACCGATGCCCTGATCGCCCAGGCCGAGAATGCGCTCACCGTCGGTGACCACGATCACCTTGACGTTCTGCTTGGTGGCGTTTTGCAGCATGTCATCGATGCGATCGCGGTTCGGGTAGGAGATGAACAGCCCGCGCGCGCGGCGGTAGATATCGGAGAAGTGTTCGCAGGCCTCGCCGACGGTCGGGGTGTAGATGATCGGCATCATCTCGCTCAGGTGCGAGTCCAGCAGGCGATAGAACAGGGTTTCGTTGGTGTCCTGGATGTTGCGCAGATAGATGTGCTTATCGTTATCGTTCTTGAAATCCTGATACTGACGGTAGGCGCGTTCCACCTGTTCTTCGATGGTCTCCACCGCTTCCGGCAGCAGGCCGTGCAGGTTGAAGTGGCTACGTTCTTCCTCGGTGAAAGCGCTGCCTTTGTTCAGCAGCGGAAATTCCAGCAGAATCGGGCCGGCGTAAGGGATATAGAGCGGGCGTTTGCTTTCGTATTCTAGTTCCATCAGTTTTACTCTTCACGTATCAGATAACTTTATTGCCGACGATCCTAAGAGATAAAGAGAAGATGTACAGCATTTGTTGCCAGATGATGAACCAGGTTGGCGTAATTATCGACAATCAAATGATTTTTTAACTAAAGAAAGTGTCTCTGGCGGCGTCGGGGCATTGTATTTGGCGGGCAGGGCTGTTAACGGCGGAACCGGATGGCTCCGCCGTGACGCGCTTAGAAGGCGGCGCGGCTGACGTTTTGGCAGCCCAGCGCCGCCAGGGTGGCGCGGGTGGCGTCCCACTGGCTGAGGATCGCCTTCTGCGGCTCGGCCAACACGGCGCGGCGGATGTTCAGGCAATCGCCGCCGGAGAGGTTCAGCAGGATCAGCGCAGCCTGCAGCGGCGGCAGGCTAGGGTTGAAGGCGGCATTTTCCGCATAGCGGCCGGCGTAGAGGCTGCCGTCCTGCGTTTCCAGCGCTACGCCGCTGTGGGCGTTGCTGTACGGAGCATGGCTCTGATTGGCCGCCGCCAGCGCCGCCTGCGCCAGCGCATCGTCCAGCGCCAGCCGGTGGCCGTGATCGACCTTGTCCATCAGCAGCGAAGCGATATCCAGATCTTTCGGGCCGAAGGCGTCCGGCAGATAGTCCGCCAGCGTGGCCGGCGCGCGGCCCGGCAGACGGATCTGCAGCTCGCCACCGCTGTTCAGTTCATTCATAAACTGGCGGCAATGGCCGCACGGCGTGTAGTTGACGGTGACCGAGGCCAGCGCCGGCTCGCCGCGCAGCCAGGCATGGGTAACCGCGCACTGCTCTGCATGCACGGTTTGCTGCAGCGGCGCGCCGCTGAACTCCATATTGGCGCCGAAATAGAGGTTGCCGCTTTGCCCGCGCGCGATGGCGCCGACGTGAAAGTGCGATATCGGGGTTAACGAGCAGGCCGCCGCCAGCGGCAGCAGCGCGAATGCCAGCGCATCATCGTCCAGCCCGCAGCCTGTGCGGATCGCCGCCGCTTGCTCGGCCGTGAACATCGCCGGAAAGTCTGGCGCGTCCAGATAGGGCCGCAGGGCGGATTGCAGTGTCGCGGGCAGTGCGCTGAAAGCGGTGTGAAAACGCGGGTGCATAGAAAGTCTCTCTACGGGTTAACGGGATAACATTCTAGGCAGGCCAGAGACATTAAAGTGTGATTAATGTCTCTTAATTGATGAAATTAATGCAATGAAATACATAAATGCGAGATGTATCGCAAGTTTCACCCTGTTCAGCCGAACAGGCGCAGCAGCACCGGGAACAGGAACGGTGCCAGCAGCGAGGTGATGATGCCGCAGATCACCAACGCCAGCGAGCCGAAAGCGCCTTCCTGGTAGTCCATCTCGGCGCAGCGTGCGGTGCCCAGCGCGTGGGATGCCGTGCCCATCGCCAGGCCGCGCGCCGAGTGGGTGGTGATTTTCAGCAGGTTGAACAGCGTATGGCCGAACACGGCGCCGAGGATACCGACGAAAATGACGCAGACTGCGCTGATCGCCGGAATGCCGCCGAGCGAGTCCGCGACGGCCATGGCGATCGGCGTAGTGACCGATTTCGGCAGGATAGAGGCGGCGATTTCCGGCGTGGCGCCCAGCCACAGGGCGATGGCGCCGCCGCTGATCATGGCGGTCAGGCTGCCGATGAAGCACACCGCGATAATCGACTTCCAGCGCGCGCGGATCTGGTGCAGCTGCTCATAGAGCGGGAAAGCCAGCGCGACGACCGCCGGCTGCAGCAGATCGTTGAGGATTTTGCTGCCCTGAAAGTAGCGTTCATAGGGAATACCGGTGAGCAGCAGCAGCGGGATGATCACCGCCATGGACACCAGCAGCGGGTTGAGCAGCGGCATATTCAGCTTGCGCGCCAGCCAGCGCGCGGCGAAATAGACCGCCAGCGTCAGCGGCAACGACCACCAGATTTCATGGATCATGAATTGCCCTCCGTGTCGTCGGGCTTGCCGGCGATGCGGCGCTCGCGATGAAAATAGTGTGAGGTATAGCCGACCACCACCAACACCATCAGCGTGCTGATGAGGCAAGAGATAACCAGCGGGCCCAGATGCGCGACGATCTGGTCGTAGTATTTCATCACCCCGACGCCGATCGGCACGAACAGCAGCACCATATAGCGGATCAGCAAATGGCAGCCGGGTTTGACCCATTTGGCCGGCATAATCTGGGTAGAGAGCAGGGCGAACAGCAGCAGCATGCCAATGATGCTGCCGGGAATGGCGAACGGCAGCAGCGCCGCCACCGCGTTGCCGACGAACAGACACAGGTAGATAAGGAGCAGGGCCCTCAGGTATTTCCAGCACAGTGTGAGCACGTTGGCCATTGTCTTTTCCCGTTTAACTGATGTATTCATCATACAATTAAACTGTGAGCCATGCCACAGATCGCACCATGAATTCTCGCTATGGGTGCTATGCCCGAGCGGCGGGTTGACAGCCCGTATAGGCCGCTGCCTGCGGGATCAGCGTACGTCTTCGGCGGCTGCCGCCGTATGTTCTGCCAGCCGGTGGCCGAGGAAGAAAAACAGCAGGCTGAGCAGGGCGGCGACGATCAGCATCACGAACATCAACGGCGGCGCGGCATAGCTGAGCAGCACCCCGCACAGCACCGGGTTGATGGCGCCGCCCAGCGCGCTGAGGTTTTGTACTCCATAGTAGCTGCCTTTCAGATGCGGCGGCGCAATAAAGTCGATGAACATGTATTCCACCGGGATAACGATGATTTCACCGAGGGTAAACACCGCCATCGCCGCCAGCCACAGCCAGACCGCCTGGCCGGCCGCCATGAAACCGAGCAGCCCGACGATGAAAAACAGCGTGCCCAGCACCAGCCAGCGCAGCATGTTTTCCTGGCGCATGCCGCGGCTGAGCAGGTATTGCAGGGCGATGACGATGCCGGCGTTGACGATCATCACCAACCCAATGATTTTGTAGGCGAACTCGGCGCTGGAGACGGTGATCAGGTACTGCGACAGATAGCCGGTGAACTGACCGAACACCACGGCGCCCAGGGTGCTGCCGAGGGTGAAGTAGATAAGCCGCCGATCGTTTCGCAAGATGGTCAGTGTCTGACGGAAGTTGGGGAGTGCCGCCGGTGCGGCGGCGGTTGTTGTCGGGCGCTGTTCCCGGCCGCGCAAGCGCAGGCTTAGCGCCGTCACCGTCGCCAGCGCCAGGCCGCCTGACAGGTAGAACGGCAGCAGCGGACTCAGCCCGGCCACCAGAACGCCGAGCGCAGAGCCGATCGCCCAGCCGACGTTGACCAGCGTGTAGTTGATTGAGAAAGCCTTGATGCGCTGCTCGACCGGCAGCCAGTCGGCGAAGCAGGCCTTTATGGTGATGCTTAACACCGAATAACAGGTATGCAGGATCGCCAGCACCACGATCACACCGCCGGGGCGCGGGATCCAGGGAATGGCGAAGAAACTCAGCGCGAACAATAAAATCGACAGCAGGATCAGGCGGTTTTTGCTGAATTTGTCCACCAGATAGCCGCCGTACAGGCTGGCAAGGATGCCGAGGGTCAGGCTGACGCCCAGGATCACGCCCACGCTCTTCGGCAGCAGATGGAAATGTTCGGTGAGGTAGATGGTGATGAACGGCAGCGTAACGCCGCGGCCGATGGTCAACACCAGCGAACTGGCCAGCAGTACGTTGATCAGCGAGGGGAATCCCTTCATTTGAGGCCTGTTTATGCATACAGTTATTGGGCGATGCAGATAACATAGCGCATTTTGGCGGGGACGGAAGGGGAAAGCCGATAATTAGTTTAAAAACAGAGGCTGCGTCGGCAGCCTCGTCAAAAACAGCATTATTTACCGTGTTCGGCCTGCAGCGTGGCGAACCACGGCTGAACGAAATCGCTGCTGGTGCCCCAGCCGGGGATGATCTTCGCCAGCCCGGCGACGTTAACCGGCCCCGGCTGCGCCAGCAGCAGCGCCTGCGGAATGACCGCCGCTTTGAACTGATAGCTGTCCGGCGTGCTTTCCCCGGCGATCTTGTTGGCCACCAGGCGCAGGTTGACCGCGCCGATCAGCTTCGGATCCACCGCCACGCTGACCTGCCATGGGCTGCCGGCCTCGCGCATCAGCTGCAGATCCTGGTTGGAGATATCGATACTGTACAGTTTGATTTCGGTGCGGCCGTTCTCTTTCAACGCCTTGTAAGCGCCCTGGGTGAAAGCGTCCCAGGTGCCCCAGATGGCGTCAATCTTGCCTTTCGGGTATTTCGCCAGCACCGCACCCACTTTATTGGCGGTATCTCCCTGCACGTCGGATGAAACCGCGCCAATCGATTCCAGCTCGTGAATGCCCGGATGCTGTTTCAGCAACTGCTGGTAAGCGGCCTGGCGGCGCTCCATCGGCGGGAAGCCTGCCACCCAGAGTTTGATGATGTTGGCCTGGCCGTTGAAATCCTTCACCAACTGGCCGAACGAGGCGTTAGCCAGCGAAGCGTCGTCCTGCTGCGAGACGGTGACGCCGGGAACGCGGCCGCTGACGTCGGTATCGAAAGCCGCGACGGCGATGCCGGCCGCCGCGATGCGCTTGACCAGGTCGGTGGAATAGGGAGCCCGCCCCTGCGAGAGAATGATGCCGTCATATTTCTGGCTGATAGCCTGGTTGACGAAGTCCTGAAAACGCGCGTCGTCGCCGTTGCTGAGGAAGGTGTCCACCTTGAAGCCCAGCTTGCGCCCTTCCTGAATGGCGCCCGCCAAAAATTGCGTGGTGTTGTCGTCGGATCCGAGGTTGCGGATCACCGCGATGCGCACCGGCCCCTGATGTTGAGCGATGGCGGCCGGCACGGCGGCGTTTTCCGCCGCCTGCAGCGGCAGGGCAGCCAGCAGACTGAGGGCGAGCAGCGAAGTCTTGAGGTTTTTCATTATTATAGGCTCCAAAAAAGCAGGGAAACGATCCCGGTGAAGGTCTGTTATAGCAGTCTTTCTGTCTGGACGTCTATTTTGGGTTTCGGAGCATCATAGCCGGATGCGGCGGGCAGGGGAATCAGGGCGGTTATGACTTTTTCTTCATGCTTATAACGTGGGGATTGGGGCATAAAAAAAGGGCCGAGCAAGCTCGACCCTCCCTATGCCACGCATCTGCGCGGTTACTTGACCTGCATGCCAGGCTGCGCGCCGCTGTCCGGGCTCAGCAGGAAGATCTCTTTCCCGCCAGGGCCCGCCGCCATCACCATGCCTTCTGACACGCCGAAGCGCATTTTACGCGGCGCCAGGTTGGCGACCATGATGGTCAGACGGCCTTCCAGCGCTTTCGGATCCGGGTAAGCGGAGCGAATGCCGGAGAAGATCTGGCGCGATTCGCCGCCCAGATCCAGCTGCAGCTTCAGCAGCTTGTCGGAGCCCTCGACAAAGTCGGCGCTCTTGATCAGCGCGATGCGCATGTCTACCTTGGCGAAGTCGTCGAAGGTGATGGTTTCCTGGATCGGATCGTCAGCCAGCGGGCCGGTCACCGGTTTGGCGGCGGCCATGTCTTCCTTCGAGGCGCTGACCATCTCGTTGACCTTGTCCAGATCGATGCGGTTGAACAGCGCTTTGAACGCGTTTACCTGGTGACCCAGCAGCGGCTGCGGGATCGCGTCCCAGCTCAGCTCGGCGTTGAGGAACGCTTCGGCGCGCTCGGTCAGCGAAGGCAGCACAGGCTTCAGGTAAGTCATCAGCACGCGGAACAGGTTGATGCCCATCGAGCAAATGGCCTGCAGATCGGCGTCGCGGCCTTCTTCCTTCGCCACTACCCACGGTGCCTGCTCATCCACATAACGGTTGGCCAGATCGGCCAGCGCCATGATTTCGCGGATCGCGCGGCTGAACTCGCGGCCGGCGTAGGCTTCGGCGATGCTCTGCGCCGCGTCGACGAAGGTCTGGTACAGCGCCGGATCGGCCAGGCTGTCGGCCAGCTTGCCGCCGAAGCGCTTGTTGATAAAGCCGGCGTTGCGTGACGCCAGGTTCACCACCTTGTTGACGATGTCGGCGTTCACGCGCTGCACGAAGTCTTCCAGATTGAGATCGATGTCATCAATGCGTGAAGAGAGCTTGGCGGCGTAGTAATAACGCAGGCAGTCGGCGTCCAGATGCTGCAGGTAGGTGCCGGCCTTGATGAAGGTGCCGCGCGACTTGGACATCTTGGCGCCGTTCACCGTCACGTAGCCGTGCACGAACAGGTTGGTCGGTTTGCGGAAGTTGCTGCCTTCCAGCATCGCCGGCCAGAACAGGCTGTGGAAGTAGACGATGTCCTTGCCGATAAAGTGATACAGCTCGGTGGTGGAGTCTTTGCGCCAGAACTCGTCGAAGTCCAGATCGCCGCGCTTGTCGCACAGGTTCTTGAAGGAGCCCATATAACCGATCGGCGCATCCAGCCAGACGTAGAAGTATTTGCCCGGCGCATCCGGGATTTCGAAGCCGAAGTAAGGCGCATCGCGGGAGATATCCCACTGCTGCAGGCCGGATTCGAACCACTCCTGCATCTTGTTTGCCACCTGCTCTTGCAGCGCGCCGGAGCGCGTCCACGCCTGCAGCATTTCGCTGAAGGCCGGCAGATCGAAGAAGAAGTGTTCGGAGTCGCGCATCACCGGCGTCGCGCCGGAAACGACGGACTTCGGATCGATCAGTTCCGTCGGGCTGTAGGTGGCGCCGCACACTTCGCAGTTGTCGCCGTACTGATCCGGCGATTTGCATTTCGGGCAGGAGCCTTTCACGAAACGGTCCGGCAGGAACATGCCTTTCTCCGGATCGTACAGCTGAGAAATGGTGCGGTTCTTGATAAACCCGTTTTCTTTCAGGCGGCTGTAAATCAGGGTGGACAGCTCACGGTTTTCATCGCTATGGGTCGAATGATAGTTGTCATAGCTGATGCCAAAGCCGGCGAAATCCTGTTGGTGCTCCTGGCTCATCTCCGCGATCATTTCTTCCGGTTTGACGCCCAGTTGCTGCGCTTTCAGCATGATCGGCGTGCCGTGCGCGTCGTCCGCGCAGATGAAATGCACTTCGTGGCCGCGCATTCGTTGGTAACGCACCCAGATATCCGCCTGGATGTGCTCGAGCATGTGGCCGAGATGGATGGAACCATTTGCGTACGGTAGCGCGCACGTCACCAATAATTTTTTCGCGACTTGAGCCATAGTGAGAACTTGCTTTCTGTAATGAATAAAAGGGCCTTCGATGTTAACCGATCGCGCCCTTCGCTGCTAGGGCGGTTTCTTACAGGTTATACGCGCCAGCTACCGGGCAGTTCTGATATGCTTAGCCGGAAGCGACTCATTCAAAATCAAGGAGCCGGGATGAACGCAAAATCCCCTGAGCAGACCAACCCCGAAGTTCTGCGCGCCCTGGTGACCGGTGTACTGGCCGCCTTTGAACACCCGACGTTGAAAAACAACCTGACTGCGCTGAAGGCTATTCATCACTGCGCATTATTGGACGACGTACTGCATATCGAACTGACGATGCCGTTTGCCTGGCAGAGCGGTTTTGAAGCGCTGCAGGCGAGCGTCGGCCCTGAGCTGTTGCGCGTGACCGGCGCCGCCGCCATCGACTGGAAGCTGAAACACGATATCACGACGCTGAAACGCGCCAACGGTCAAGCCGGGATCAAAGGCGTGCGCAACATCATCGCCGTCAGCTCCGGCAAAGGCGGGGTGGGGAAATCCAGCACCGCCGTCAATCTGGCGCTGGCGCTGGCCGCCGAAGGCGCCAAGGTCGGCATTCTGGACGCCGACATTTACGGCCCGTCGATCCCCAATATGCTGGGCACCGAACATGAGCGGCCGACTTCGCCGGACGGGCAGCACATGGCGCCGATCATGGCGCACGGCCTGGCGACCAACTCCATCGGTTATCTGGTGACCGACGACAACGCCATGGTGTGGCGCGGCCCGATGGCCAGCAAGGCGCTGATGCAGCTGCTGCAGGATACGCTGTGGCCGGATCTGGATTACCTGGTGCTGGACATGCCGCCGGGCACCGGCGACATCCAGCTGACGCTGTCGCAGAACATTCCGGTGACCGGCGCGCTGGTAGTTACCACGCCGCAGGATATCGCCCTGCTGGATGCCGCCAAGGGCATCGTGATGTTCGAGAAAGTGCATGTGCCGGTGCTGGGCATCGTGGAAAACATGAGCGTGCACATCTGCAGTAACTGCGGCCACCATGAGCCGATCTTTGGCACCGGCGGCGCCGAGAAGTTGGTGCAGAAATATAACAGCCGTCTGCTGGGGCAGATGCCGCTGCATATCTCGCTGCGCGAAGATCTGGATCGCGGTACGCCGACGGTGATCAGCCGTCCGGAGAGCGAATTCGCCGACATGTATCGTCAACTGGCCGGCCGTGTGGCGGCGCAGATGTATTGGCAGGGCGAGGCGATCCCGACGGAGATTGCCTTCCGCGCGCTGTAATCTGTTTGCGGCAGTGAAAGAACCCGGCTTAAGCGCCGGGTTTTTTTATCGGATAGGGGTAGGCTTGTGCAGGTCGGCACGGGTATAAGGGCGTTCGATCTGCGCCAGCGTTTTGGCGATATGCTCCAGCAATCCCTGGGTGGGGGCCGGCTGCCGCTGCCCCATCAGCGCCAACGGCAAGGCCAGCGCGATGGCGAAGTGTGGCCAGGAGAGATGCGGGCGCGTTTTGCTCCGCTGCAACCGCAGGAACAGGGCGCTGGCCAGGTAGCCTAAAATCAGCCCGCTGATCACCTCGGATACCGAGTGCACGCGAATTTCCAGCCGCGAAACGCCGATGGCGAAAGGCAATATCCACCCGGTCAGCAAAGCGATGCTACGTACCGGGTGGGAAAATCGGCCGGTCAACGTCCAGAGCAGTGGCGGCCAGATGCTGGCCGCGAGGGCGGAATGACCGCTGAATCCGGTGAAATCATAGCGCTCGCTGCCGATGCCCCAGCCCATAAAGGCCAGTTTGGACAGGCAGACCACCCCGCCGGTGAACCCGAAGATCAGCGCCCACTGCCAACCCGCCGCGCGGGTGGCGGGAGACATGAGCAGCAATAAAAACAGAATCAGCGCGCAGGGCAGCAGCAACATGCTGTCGCCGAAAAAAGTCAGAAAATACCAATCCAGCACATCAATCTCCGATGAAAGGGGGGCGGGGGAGCAAAAGTCAGCGCCGGGGAGTGTAACCCGTTACGGTGCGTTGCCCTAGCCGCGAGATTCTTAAAATGCCGCGTGCCCGTGGCGTGGCAACCCGAATTCGCCCGCCGCCGCGCAATATACAGTGGCGCAATCCCCGGCGACTCCCTATAATTGTCGCGTTTTAGTTCCCCCCCTTCACACTATGAAATCAGGTCTTTAATTTTATGACTGACAATCCGCATCAGTGCGTCATTATTGGTATAGCTGGCGCATCTGCCTCCGGAAAAAGCCTTATCGCCAGCACGTTGTACCGCGAACTCCGCGAGCAAGTCGGCGATGAGCACATCGGCGTTATTCCAGAAGACAGTTACTATAAAGACCAGACTCACCTGACCATGGAAGAACGGGTCAAAACCAACTATGACCACCCGAGCGCCATGGATCACAACCTGCTGTTCCAGCACCTGCAGATGCTGAAGGCCGGTAAGGCGATCGAGCTGCCGCTGTACAGTTACACCGAACATACGCGCAAGAAAGAAACCGTCCACCTGGAACCTAAAAAAGTGATCATTCTGGAAGGGATCTTGCTGCTGACGGATATCCGTTTGCGCCAGGAGATGAACTTCTCGATCTTCGTCGACACGCCGCTGGATATCTGCCTGATGCGCCGCATGAAGCGCGACGTCAACGAGCGCGGCCGCTCGATGGATTCGGTGATGGCGCAATACCAGAAGACCGTGCGCCCGATGTTCCTGCAGTTTATCGAACCTTCCAAACAATACGCCGATATCATCGTTCCG
This sequence comes from Serratia sp. CY40230, assembly GCF_052168835.1. Lineage (NCBI taxonomy): Bacteria > Pseudomonadati > Pseudomonadota > Gammaproteobacteria > Enterobacterales > Yersiniaceae > Serratia > Serratia sp. CY40230. Next base: position 292,051 of record NZ_JBJNLX010000002.1, on the reverse strand, counting down.
CGCGGCGGCAAAAACCGCATCGCGATCGATATTCTGAAAGCCAAAATCAGCCAATTCTTTGAATAATGCCGCTTAATGGCCGGAAAGGCGCATTTCCGGCCGACGGCCAACTATTTGCACCCCGGCGTAGACCTTTCGCCCGTTGTGTGGCAATTTTTGTTTAGTTACGCGTTTTGATGGAGAAGAAAGACATGAGACTGTGCGACCGCGATATAGAAGCCTGGCTGGATAGCGAGAAACTGGTGATTTCGCCGCGCCCGCCGCTCGAACGCATCAACGGGGCCACAGTAGATGTCCGTTTGGGCAATCAGTTCCGCGTGTTCCGCGGCCATACCGCGCCGTTTATCGATCTCAGCGGGCCGAAAGATGAAGTCAGCGCCGCGCTGGATCGCGTGATGAGCGACGAGATTGTCCTGCCGGAAGGCGAGGCGTTCTTCCTTCATCCCGGCGAACTGGCCCTGGCGGTGACATTCGAATCCGTGACGCTGCCGAACGATCTGGTGGGTTGGCTCGACGGCCGTTCTTCTCTGGCGCGTCTGGGGCTGATGGTGCACGTGACCGCGCACCGGATCGATCCGGGCTGGCACGGGCGCATCGTGCTGGAGTTTTACAACTCCGGCAAGCTGCCGCTGGCGCTGCGGCCGGGGATGCTGATTGGCGCCTTGAGCTTTGAGCCGTTGTCCGGCCCGGCGGCCCGGCCATATAACAGCCGGCAGGACGCAAAATATCGCGATCAGCAGGGCGCAGTAGCCAGTCGAATCGACAAGGACTAACGGCGCGAGATGCACCGTCGGTGTGGCGCTGACAAGAGGGTGGCATGAGAAGATTACTGACGACATTGGCGATTTTACTGGTGGTCGTGGTGGCGGGAATGTCCGCGCTGGTACTGCTGGTCAATCCGAATGATTTTCGCGGTTACATGGTCAAAAAGGTCGAGCAGAAGAGCGGCTACCAGCTAACGCTTGAAGGCGACCTGCGTTGGCATATCTGGCCACAGCTCAGTATTTTGGCCGGGCGCATGACGCTGACCGCGCCGGGCGCCAAGGCGCCGGTGGTGAGCGCGGAAAACATGCGCCTTGACGTCAAACTGTTGCCGCTGCTGTCGCATCAGCTGTTTGTGAAACAGGTGATGTTGAAAAATGCCGTCATTCGCCTCACGCCCGACAGTGAAGAGCACTCGCAAGTGGACGCCCCGATTGCGCCGGCCGGCAGCGGCGCTGATGCGGCAGACACGGCCTGGAAGTTCGACATCGATAACTTGCGCGTCGTGGACAGCCTGCTGATTTGGCAGCGCGCCGACAACGCGCAAATCAATGTCCGGGACATCAATCTTACCCTGCAGCAAACGGAGAAACGGCAGGCGCAGCTGGACATTTCCAGCCGGGTCAACCGCGATCAGCGCGACCTGGCCTTCAGCATGGCGGCCGATATCGATCTGCAGCAGTTCCCGCACCAGATCGGCGCCAAGGTGACCCAGTTCAATTACCAATTGGTGGGAGCAGATATTCCGAACGGCGGTATTCAAGGCGAGGGGAATGCTCAGGTGGTCTATCAACAGACGCCGGCGCACATTGCCGTCACCCAGCTGAACGTCAGCGCCAACAACAGCCAGTTGACTGGCGATATCAGCGCCAGCCTGGGAGCGGTGCCCGGCTATGTGGTGAACCTGAATTCGGCTAATCTCGATCTCGACGCGCTTTCCGGTTGGCAATCCAGCACCAATACCGCCGAACAGCCCGCCGTGACCGCCGCGCCGGTGATCGCCAGCCAGGTCGACGATCGGCAGCAGAACCTGGAAGCGCTGCGCGATTTCAATGCACAGTTGAATCTGCAGGCGGCGCAGTTGACCTACCGCGGTATGAACGTTACCCAATTAGCCGTCGCGGCAGATAATCAACGCGGCCTGCTGACGCTGCATAAACTTGCCGGGCAATTGGCCGGCGGTGATTTCTCCTTGCCGGGATCGCTCGACGCACGCGGCAATAAACCGGTGATAAACGTGCAGCCGACCCTGAACCAGGTTGAGCTCGGCGCGGTGCTCAAAGCCTTCGAGATGCCGCAGATGCTGACCGGAAAATTCAGCATGAAAGGGGATTTGACCGGCGATCGTCTTTCTTCAGAGTCATTTGAGCACCGTTGGAGCGGTACGGCGCAGCTGGCGATGCAGGATGCGCAGCTGCACGGCCTGAACATTCAGCAATTGATCCAACAGGCGGTGGCGCGCAACGATAACAGCGTGCGCGGGCAAGACAGCTATCAGCGCTATACCGAAGTCAAAAGCGTCTCGGCGCGGGCCAGCCTGAGCCAAGGCACTGTCAAGCTCAGCAGCCTGACGGCGGATTCGCCGTTGCTGGCGCTGACCGGCGCCGGCAGTATCGATATGCCGGGAAAACAGTGCGATATGGCGCTTAATGTGCGCGTCACTGGCGGTTGGCAAGGGCGCGGCGAACTGATCGAGCAACTGCAAAAAACGCCGATCCCGCTGCGGGTCTATGGGCCCTGGCAACAGCTGAATTACCAACTGCAGGTCGATCAGGTGCTGCGTAAAACGCTGCACGATCGGGCCAAAGATGCGCTGAACAAATGGGCTGAAAAGAACAAGGATTCACGCGAGGGTCAGGATCTGAAAAAGCTGCTCGACAAGCTGTAATATTATCGAGAATGGGCTTTTGTCGTTTTTATTGTAAGCCTAAATTATTTTTCGGGGTGGTGGTAATTGTCCTTGAGGTTATAACCGCGAGGACAATTGCCACGGAATACTTCAGTTTTCTTACCAACAGTGGGAATCAAAGCTTAGCGATATTTTTAATCTATTAAGCCGTTCGACACCAAACTTTGATGATGCAGCAAATCTCCATAGCGACCGGCCGGTGCCGACTGTCCAGGGGGGGCTTTTGATGAATGGGCGGGGTTAACTAGGTTAATTCTTATTTTTAATGACGTCATTGTTAATTCCTTTATGTCGATATAACATTGAAGATTATCAACTCTCATTTGTGTAGGTTATATGCGCTATATTAAAGAACTGGAGGGATTGCGAGGTTGCATGGCCTTGTGGGTTGTACTGGGGCATGCATTGGCTGCTTTACCTCTTATTTCGCACAAAATCCCTCCGGCTATACTAAACTCATATGCCGTAGATGTTTTTATTATCCTGAGCGGCTTTGTTATTTTCTTTATGATAAATAATAAAAAGCAAAGCTACGGTGTTTATTTGACTCAGCGTTTCTTTAGAATATTCCCAGTATATATTTTTGCGTTGACGGTCTCTATCTTATTAATCCATTTCTCCCAAAGCGTTCTTATCAGCTCTCCTGAATCCCCCTCGACGGCTCACCGTCTTGAGCTCATTGATGCTTTCCTGCAGCAACCCGTATGGCACAGCCTTGCCCACTATTCACTTCTTCAGGGGCTGATTCCCGGTTCCATCTTGCAGGATGCGCCATATACCATCATCGGGCAAGCCTGGAGCGTTTCAGTGGAATGGCAATTTTACCTTATCGCACCTTTGCTTTTTATCTTGATAAATGGAATGCAAGAGAAGAAAAACCTGATCGCATTAGTCGCTATATTTGTCATCTTGATTGCCGGTGGGTTTATATTAACTGGTGGCTACGTGGGTAATAACTTGCTGGCCTTCTGTATCGGCTTTATCTCATTCTTCTATTATCGAGATGTTCAACCCGGTTTATCAAAAGGGAAGAGTCGTGCCATTTTTGTCGCGACGTCGATTATCGCGGTGTTGATGTTGAAAAAAGATGCGATCCCTGTCGTTATTTGGCTTGTCGCCTTTAACGTGGCGATTTCTAAACAGCAGTATTTCTCTGATTCCCTATTTACTCGAATTCTTGATAGTAAGCCTATTCTGTTCTTGGGCCGGATCTCTTACTCTGTATATATGATTCATATGATCGTATTGTATTTCGTTCTCTATGTGGCAAATCAACTCGGGATTGAGGGTTGGCTGAGTTACGTCGTTGTGCCAGGCGCCACCGTCATCATTTCGATCGTGCTGTCATACATGACATATACCGTCATCGAAAAACCGTTTATTGCTTTAGGTAAACGCCTGACAGCAAGCAAAGAGCGTCAGGCCTCCTCCGCGCTGACCTAACAGCGCGCTTCTGGCTGAGGTTTCTGCGCTCGCAGAGAAAACTATCTTGCCCATCGGGCAAGATAGTGAACGCCGCAATTTTTTGACTTCCCTGAATCATTTCCCGCCGCAACTTGATGAATGTCATGTCCTTTCGTGCGATGTTTAGGCAGAGTCAACCGCAAATTCTGCGTTCGTGGCAGACTTCCACAACATGAAAAATAGATTGAGGAAACATGATAGAGCTTCTTATTGGCGCGGCGGTGGCGGCGGGCGTGGGCCGTTACATCATCAAAGGGTATTCCGCCACGGGCGTCTTGATGGTGGGAGGGCTGCTGCTGCTTGGTATCAGCGCCCTGATGGGGAAAACGCTGTTGCCGTCCGGCGCCGCATCTACCGGCTGGCGCGCGACCGATATGATCGAGTACGTCAAGATTTTGCTGATGAGCCGCGGCGGCGATCTGGGCATGATGATCATGATGCTGTGCGGTTTCGCCGCCTATATGACGCATATCGGCGCCAACGACGTGGTCGTCAAGCTGGCCTCGCGCCCATTGCAGATGATCAATTCGCCTTATCTGCTGATGGTGGCGGCCTATTTTGTTGCTTGCCTGATGTCATTGGCGGTCTCTTCCGCTACCGGGCTCGGCGTATTGCTGATGGCGACGCTGTTCCCATTGATGGTGAACGTTGGCATTAGCCGCGGCGCCGCGGCGGCCATTTGCGCTTCGCCGGCGGCGATTATCCTGGCGCCGACTTCCGGCGACGTGGTACTGGCAGCCAAGGCGGCGGAAATGCCGCTGGTGGACTTCGCGTTCAAAACCACGCTGCCTATCTCGATTGCCGCCATCGTCTGCATGGCCGTGGCGCACTTTTTCTGGCAGCGTTATCTCGATAAGAAGAGTGATGAACAGCACCACATTATGGACGTCAGTGAAATAAAAACGCATGCGCCGGGGTTCTATGCGATTTTGCCGTTTACGCCGATCCTCGGCGTGCTGATCTTCGACGGCAAATGGGGGCCGGAGCTGCACATTATTACCGTGCTGGTAGGGTGCATACTGTTGGCGGCAGCGATCGAGTTTGTACGCAGCTTCAGCGCCAAACAGGTATTCAGCGGTCTGGAAGTGGCGTATCGCGGTATGGCGGACGCTTTCGCCAGCGTGGTGATGCTGTTGGTGGCCGCGGGTGTCTTCGCGCAAGGGTTGAGCACCGTCGGCTTTATCAGCGGCTTGATCGGGTTGGCGCAGTCGTTCGGTACCGGCGGTTTGATCATGATGCTGGTGTTGGTGGTGATCACCATGCTGGCGGCCATGACCACCGGCTCCGGCAATGCGCCGTTCTATGCGTTTGTCGAACTGATCCCGAAACTGGCGGCACAGATGGGCGTGAATCCTGCCTATCTGGTGATCCCGATGCTGCAGGCCTCGAATCTCGGCCGCACGCTGTCGCCGGTCTCCGGCGTGGTGGTGGCGGTTTCCGGCATGGCGAAAATCTCGCCGTTTGATGTGGTGAAGCGTACTTCAGTGCCGGTAATTGTCGGGTTGGTGGTGGTGATCGTGGCGACGGAGCTGCTGGTTCCCCAGTAAAAGGAAGGCCGGGCGATGCCCGGCCTCGATGTTAAACCTCGTACTCCTCCGGTGGAGGAGGCGGGGTGATCTTCACTTTCAGGATGCGGTGGCTGTTGACCTCCAATGGTTCGAACAGGTAGTCACCGATCTTGATTTGTTCGCCTTCTTGCGGCACGCGCTGACTGTGTTCCATCAACAGCCCCGCCAGCGTGTGGTATTCGCGCTTGTCTTCCAGCGGCATCGGCAGGTACAGCACCAGATCTTCCAGCGGCATATAGCCGTTGGCGATCCAGCTGCCGTCTTCGTTTTGCTGAATGTCATGGCGTGCGTCCACCTCTTCGCCGGCCTCCGGCAGGTTGCCTGCGATGGTTTCCATCACGTCTGTCAGGGTAACGATACCTTCGACCGAGCCGAACTCATCGACCACAAAGGCAAAATGCGTCTGCGCCTGGCGGAATTGCTCCAGGGCGCTTAACAGCGTGAGCTGCTCCGGGAAGATCAACGGTTGGCGTATCAGCGCACGCAGATCCAGCGGCGCCTGCGCCAGTTGCTGTTTGAGGACGTCGATGGTGTGGATCACGCCCAGCGGTTCGTCGCTGGCACTGCTTTCCACCACCACGATGCGCGTGTGCTGATTACGTTCCAGCAACTGCGTCAGCTTTTCCTGCGGATCGTTCAGCTCAAGGTATTCGACGTCGTGACGCGAGGTCATGATGCTACTGACCGTACGCTGCGCCATGCCGAGTACGCGTTCGATCATGCGCCGCTCTTGCTGATTGAAGATCTCGCCGTTTTCGCTGTCGCTGTCCGCCAGCAGGTTGGCGGAATGGCTGTCGACCTCCGCTTCTTCATGTTTGCCGCTCAGCATGCGCAGCACCGCTTCGGCGGTGCGTTCACGTAGTGGCCGCACCTTCGACAGGAAGCGACGGCGGTTGAACTGCGCCAGCTGGTTCAGCGCCTCGATCATGACTGAGAAGCCGATCGCCGCGTAGAGGTAGCCTTTAGGAATGTGATAGCCGAAGCCCTCCGCCACCAGGCTAAAGCCAATCATCAGCAGGAAGCTCAGGCACAGGATAACGATAGTCGGGTGCGCGTTGACGAAGCGCGTCAGCGGTTTGCTGGCCAGCAGCATCAGACCGATGGCGATACAGACCGCGATCATCATCACCGCCAGGTGATCGACCATCCCCACCGCGGTGATCACCGAGTCGAGCGAGAAAACGGCGTCCAGCACCACGATCTGCGCCACGACCGGCCAGAAACGTGCGCCTTTGCGCGCGCCGTGCTGCTCTTCGTCCTTGCCCTCCAGCCGCTCATTGAGCTCCATGGTGGCTTTGAACAGCAGGAATATCCCGCCGACCAGCATGATCAGATCGCGGCCGCTGAAGGGGTGCTCCGCGACGATGAACATCGGTTTGGTCAGCGTCGCCAGCCACGAGATGGAGGCGAGCAGTGCCAGACGCATGACCAGCGCCAGCAACAAACCGACGACACGGGCCTTATCTCTTTGTTGTTTTGGTAATTTGTCCGCCAGAATGGCGATGAAGACAAGGTTGTCTATACCCAGCACGATTTCCAGCACGACCAAAGTGGCCAGGCCGGCCCAAATTGTTGGATCAGCGATCCATTCCATACGCCCAATTTCACCTGTAAGTTCTACGGCTTATGCCGCACGGGAATGATGGGCGTTGAGGCGGCAAAATTCAACTTTAATCGGGAGGATGTGGTTCAGAACAGGAGGATTGCCGTAAACATCGATCGGCGCCGAGCGGCCAAAGGAATCAAGGGCCTGGGGAGCAAATATCTACCGGGATGCCATACGCTCAGAAAAGAAACGCCTTATTAAATTTATTTAAATCAAAACATTAAAACAATTTTCTTTGGCTATGATTCTTATCGGTATGTGGCACGAGTAGTCTTATTCTGAAAACGGCTGACTGGGGGGATCTAAGGCTTGTATCACTTAGACATTAGTATAAGAATCTTAGTCATATAACGGCAGTAACTAACATTGTTTGGTTATAAAGGCACCGGTTTTTTTATTTTTTTGTGAACAGCATGACAGTTCAAACGAAGAATGAGTGCCGCTTTGCATAAAAATTGCCTGGCTCATGCAATGACGTGGGGGGATGCGTCATTAACAGTACGTTGGTAGCTGCAAGCCAAGGGCGGTAGCGTGCCCGATTGAATCCTCTTGTTCACGCTGCACAGATGAATGCAGCGCTACGATGAATTGGAATGAAAATGCAAACAAGACTTAAGGCAGTGATCCCCGTTGCGGGCTTGGGAACCCGTATGTTGCCGGCGACCAAGGCTATCCCTAAAGAAATGTTGCCCGTGGTCGATAAGCCCTTAATCCAGTACATTGTTGCTGAATGCGTGGCGGCGGGGATTAAAGATATCGTATTGGTCACGCATTCATCGAAAAACGCGATTGAAAACCATTTTGACACTTCGTTTGAGTTGGAGGCGATGCTTGAAGCGCGCGTGAAGCGCCAGCTCCTGAGTGAAGTGCAAAGCATTTGTCCACCGGATGTGACCGTGATGCAGGTGCGTCAAGGGCAGGCGAAAGGATTGGGGCATGCGGTGCTTTGCGCCAAACCAATGGTGGGTGATTCTCCTTTCGTTGTGTTGTTGCCCGATGTTTTATTGGATGATTCTACGGCGGATTTGCGCCAAGAAAATCTGGCTAAAATGATCCAACGTTTTGGCGATACGGGTTACAGCCAAATCATGGTTGAACCTGTGCCGGAACAGGATGTGTCCAAATACGGTGTGGTAGATTGCGCAGGCGCGACGATCGCAGCGGGAGAAAGCGCACCGATGACGGCGGTGGTTGAGAAACCAGCCCGCGAGGATGCCCCTTCCAACCTGGCCGTCGTCGGCCGGTATGTGCTTGCCGCCGATATTTGGCCGCTACTTGAGAAAACCCCTCCCGGCGCGGGTGATGAGATTCAACTGACCGATGCGATTGCGATGCTGATGGATGAACAAACGGTGGAAGCATTCCATATGAGCGGTAAGTCCCATGATTGCGGTGACAAGTTTGGCTATATGAAGGCGTTTGTACAGTACGGTCTGCGTCACGGTTCGGAAGGTGAAAATTTCAGCCGCTGGTTGAAACAGACGTTGGGAAAGTAACAGGCTGTCGCCACTGCGGCTGAAAGCGATCACGAGATTGAATGAGGTCTACCATGACGAAGTTGAAAGCGGTTATTCCCGTTGCCGGATTGGGCATGCGTATGCTGCCGGCGACCAAAGCGATTCCGAAAGAGATGTTGCCAATCGTTGATAAACCGTTGATTCAATACATTGTCAACGAATGCGTCGCTGCGGGGATTAAAGAGATCATCCTGGTGACGCATTCTTCCAAGAACGCCATTGAAAACCATTTCGATACCTCATTCGAGCTGGAGGCGATGCTGGAGGCACGCGTGAAACGGCAACTGCTGGATGAGGTGCAGTCGATAACGCCAAAAGGCGTGACGCTGATGCACATTCGCCAGGGGCAGCCAAAAGGACTGGGACATGCCGTTCTCTGCGCTAAACCGTTGGTCGGTGATTCTCCGTTTGTCGTTCTGTTGCCGGACATCTTGCTGGATGACGCAAAAGCCGATTTGAAGAAAGACAACCTGTCACACATGATTGCGCGCTTTGAGCAGACCGGTCTGAGCCAGGTTTTGGTGCAAAAGGCAGACGAACATGTGCTGCATGATTATTCCGTGGTTGAGTGTGAGGCCAGCAACCTGAAACCTGGCGAAAGTGCCCGTATCACATCGATTATTGAAAAGCCGGCGCCGGAAACCAAGTTGGAATCCAACTACTCTGCGGTAGGGCGCTATGTCTTGTCCGCCGATATTTGGCCGCTGCTGGAGACCACGGAACCGGGAGCCTGGGGGCGTATTCAACTGACCGATGCGATTGCAGAATTGTTGAAACGCAAACCGGTCGAGGCGACAGAGCTGGTGGGTGAATCGTTCAACTGCGGTGAAAAACTCGGTTACCTTCGCGCTTTTGTCACTTATGGATTGCGTCACCCAACCCAAGGCAAAGCTTTCCGTGAATGGGCTGAACAGCTGTCGCTTTGAGTAAAACTTCTCGCTTCTCTCGATGAGGGCCGTTGCCATCATGGCGGGAGAAGCTAGAATAGTTGTTGAATTTTGGGGAATTTCACTGTCCCATTTTTTATATTAGTATACATTTTACTGCGATTATCCGAGTTGCTATGGCGAGAGAGTTTTATGCGGTATGGCCGTGTGCTTATGACAAGTCGCTGTTATCAATAAAAAATTAAAGCTTAAACTCGCCTCCGCACTGATTTTTACCAGTGCCGGGCATCCCAGTTTATTTATCCTGCTCATAATAGCTTTGCTCTTATCAACGGCAGATAAACGTTCTCGATAATTGCAAACAGAGCCCATGTTTTAAGACGGCGCAGCAAGCGACAGACAGTTTGATAAGGTTACAGAGACGCTGCCACGGTTGGCGCGCATAGTAGCTTTGCAGATACATTTACTTGAAAGTGATGATAATTTGATGGCAAAACGACAATTGAAAGTGATATCACTATTGATATCGATTAGCGTAATCAGTGGATGCACTGTGTTTCCTGGAACCCATTTATCGACCAGCGGAAAAGACGTCGTAAAACAAGAAGATGCTGACTTCGATATCGATAAGCTGGTCAACATTTACCCTATGACACCGAAGCTGTTGGACTCGATGCGTCCGACACAGGTGGTTGCTCAGTCGAATGCGCAGCTGGATGCCTCGTTGCGTACGTATGAGTACCGGATCGGGATCGGCGACGTCCTTAACGTTACCGTCTGGGATCACCCTGAGCTGACCACGCCTGCGGGGCAATACCGCAGCGCCAGCGACACAGGCAACTGGGTACACTCCGACGGCACGATCTTCTATCCTTATATCGGTAAGGTAAACGTGGTGGGTAAAACCGTTACCCAAATCCGCGATCAAATCGCCTCCCGTTTGGCTCAGTACATCGAAAGCCCGCAGGTTGACGTCAATATTGCCGCTTTCCGCTCGCAAAAAGCTTACGTGACGGGTGAAGTTACCAAATCCGGACAGCAGCCTATCACCAACGTACCTTTAACTGTGATGGATGCGATTAACGCCGCGGGCGGTCTGACTGAAAATGCCGACTGGCGCAACATCGTTCTCACGCATAACGGAAAAGAGCAGAGTCTGTCGCTGCAAAAACTGATGCAGAATGGCGATCTGACTCAAAACCGCCTGCTTTATCCGGGGGATATCCTCTACATTCCGCGCAATGACAATCTGAAAGTGTTTGTCATGGGTGAAGTTAAAACGCCGGCAACCCTCAAAATGGATCGCAGCGGCATGACGTTGACGGAAGCTCTGGGGACCACCCAAGGCATTTCGCAAACCAGCGCCGATTCTACGGGGATATTTGTTATTCGTCCTCTGCATGGGACTCAAGGCAACAAACTGGCTAACATTTACCAGCTGAACATGTCAGATGCGACGGCGATGGTGATGGGGGCTGAGTTCCAACTGCAGCCTTACGACATCGTCTATGTGACGGCAGCTCCTGTTGCGCGTTGGAATCGTCTGGTATCGCAGTTAGTGCCAACCATCGATGGTTTCAACAACCTGACGGAAGGTACTTTGCGTATTCGTAACTGGCCGTAGAGGAATACGCCATGTTTGATTCTGTTTTGGTCGTATGCGTTGGTAATATCTGTCGCTCTCCAACCGGAGAGCGGCTGCTTAAGCAACAGCTGCCGCACAAGAAAATTGCTTCTGCCGGCATTGGCGCTCTTGTTGGTAAACCCGCAGATAGTGTTGCTGCGGCAGTGGCGGAGTCGCATGGTCTTTCTTTGGATAACCATGTCGCGCAGCAATTAACCAAGGAAATGTGCCGTGACTATTCTTTGATACTGGTAATGGAAAAAAACCATATCGAGGCCGTATGCCGCTTGGCTCCCGAGGTTAGGGGGAAAACGATGCTGTTTGCCCATTGGTTAGGTCAGAGTGAAGTTCCGGATCCCTACAAGAAGAGCCAGGAAGCGTTTGAGTTTGTATACAACCTTCTGGCGGAAGCTGCGCAGAAATGGGCACAAGCATTAAATCGTTAACCAGAGATGACAATGATTGATAATAGCAAATTGGGCCCCAATGCGGGTGCAAGTAATGATGAGATTGATTTGGGTCGGCTACTGGGGACTTTACTAGATCACCGTTGGCTAATTATAGGGGTTACGACATTATTTGCCGTTATTGGTATTGTCTACTCTCTTTTCGCAACGCCGGTTTATCAATCTGATGCGTTAGTCCAGGTTGAGCAAAGTTCTGGAAACTCGATCCTCAATAACCTTTCCGAAATGCTACCTTCCGGTCAGCCTGGTTCAGCTGCTGAAATAGAGTTAATCAAGTCACGCATGGTTCTGGGCAAGACAGTGACTGACCTGAACCTGAATACGGTTGTTGAACAAAAGTACTTCCCTGTATTCGGTCAGGGTTGGAACCGCCTTATGGGGAATGAGCCTGGCAAGATTGCATTGTCGCGGCTTTCAATTCCTTTGGGATGGAGTGAAAAAGACATCGAATTGGAAGTTATTGATAAAAATAACTTCGTTTTGAGCGTCGATGGTGATGAATTCCTTAAAGGAAAAACCGGTGAGTTGGTCAAACAGAAAGGCGTAACATTACTGGTCAGCGAGATTGACGCTAAACCAGGCACTGTCTTTAGTGTTTCTAAACGTAGCGACCTGATGAGCATTAACAGCGTTCTCGCTTCTTTAACGGTGGAAGATAAAGGGAAAGACACTGGTGTTCTGGCGTTAACGTTGCTTGGTGAAGATCCTGAACTGGTGGGCAAGACTCTCGACAGCATTTCGAAAAACTACTTGCTGCAAAACGTTGAACGCAAGTCGGAAGAGGCAGCTAAAAGCCTGGACTTCTTGAAAGAACAATTGCCACAAGTCAGGTCTTCTCTGGATCTCGCGGAAGATAAGCTCAATAAATTCCGTCAAGATAATGATTCCGTTGATCTGTCACTTGAAGCCAAATCCATGTTGGACAGCGTCGTTTCTGTCGAGTCGCAATTAAACGAGTTGACATTCAAAGAGGCTGAAATTTCCAAGCTGTACACCAAAGAACACCCTGCATATCGGGCGTTGATGGAAAAACGCGGCACGCTGGAAGGTGAACGTGAAAAGCTTAACAAGCGTATCAGCGTGATGCCAAAAACCCAGCAAGAAATTTTGCGCCTTACTCGTGATGTTGATGCGGGCAAAGAAATCTATACGCAACTGCTTAATAAACAGCAGGAACTGAGTATCACCAAGGCCAGCACCGTTGGTAATGTGCGTATCATCGACCCCGCGGTTACTCAACCAAAACCGGTTCAACCACGTAAAACCTTGATTGTACTGCTCTGCGTAGTTCTGGGGGGCATGTTCTCCGTTGGCATCGTTATGCTCAAAACCATGCTGCATCATGGGATTGAGAACCTGGATGAGCTGGAGCAACGTGGCATTAACGTTTATGCCAGTATCCCGCTGTCAGAATGGCAACAGAAAAAAGATCGTGAGGTATTATTGCGTAGCAACCGGAAATCTAACGCACGGGCTAACTCTTTGCTCGCCGTTGGGAACCCGGCTGACTTGGCTATTGAGGCTGTGCGCAGTCTGCGTACCAGCCTGCATTTTGCAATGATGGAAGCGAAAAACAATGTGCTGATGATTTCGGGGGCTAGCCCAAATATCGGTAAAACTTTTGTCAGTATCAACCTGGCTGCCGTTATTGCGCAAGTGGGGCAGCGTGTATTGGTAATTGATGCCGATATGCGTAAAGGGTATTCGCACAGCTTGCTTGATACTAGCTGGCAAAATGGTCTTTCAGACATCCTTTCTGGCAAGATTGACGCCAAAACTGCGGTACGGCCAACTCAGATCGGTGGTATGGACTTTATCCCTCGTGGGCAAGTTCCTCCGAACCCATCAGAGTTGTTGATGCACAGCCGGTTTAGCGAGCTGGTAGAGTGGGCCAACGAGAACTACGATCTGGTACTCATCGATACACCACCGATTCTTGCCGTGACTGACGCAGCGATCATCGGTCACCATGTAGGAACCGCGCTGATGATCGCGCGTTTTGGCATGAATACGGTGAAAGAGATTGAGGTGAGTATTCGAAGATTTGACCAGAATGGTATCGAAATCAAAGGTGTTATTCTCAATGCCGTCGAGCGTCGCGCGAGTAGCTACTATGGTAATTACGGTTATTACCAGTACGAGTACAAATCCAGTAGCAAAGATGCTTAATTCTCAGTAGTGACTTTTCTTAGTGAGGTTATAACTTTTTATAACCTCACATCCATTCGAAAATATGATCTGCAACGCAGCGTTATCCTGATAAAAACCGGCCATTATGAATATATTAATTGTTAATACATTATATGCACCTTTCAAGGTTGGCGGCGCGGAAGTGTCGGTCCAACTTTTAGCGGAGGAGCTGGTTTCCAAGGGTGACAGAGTACGTGTTGTTTGTCTCCATGATGAGAAAACCAGGAAGCAGACTGAATTAAATGGCGTAGAAGTTGTTTACCTGCCTCTTAAGAATTTATATTGGCCTTTCAATAACGCGCGGAAAAACAAGGTAAAAAAAATACTCTGGCACTTGATTGATAATTTCAATCCAATGATGAATCGGCTCTTTGAAAAAGAGCTGGATGATTTCTCACCTGATGTGGTTCATACTAATAATATCAGTGGATTTTCCGTTGCTATTTGGGATAGCGTAAAAAAGAAAAATATCAAGCTTGTACATACAACTCGTGATTATTATTTATTCCATCACAATTGTACCTTATTTAAAGATGGCAACAATCTTGATGCTTGTTCGGCAAAGATAAAGTTAACTTCGTTTATTAAAAAGTATAAGAGCAAAAAAGTAGATAATTTTATCGGCATCAGTAAATATATTTCCGCATTACATAGCGATAACGGATTCGCAAAAAAAACTGCACACCATTATATTTATAACCCCATTAAAGAAATGTTTGTTAATAATGTAGCCTCTCCAATAATTCGCGTTGGTTTTATTGGTCGACTAACGGCTGATAAAGGTTTTAGCGCTTTTTGCGACAAAGCGAAAGAGATGGCGATACCAGGTGAAATCGAATTCTATGCGGCAGGAAGGTTGGCTGCTTCAGAGGAAGGGAATCTACTGAAATCCAAAGCAGAGAAAGCCGGTGTTCACTTGCTTGGCTTTGTACCCGTTGAGTCTTTTCTGGCCAACATTGATATGATTTATTTGCCGACTATGTGGAATGAACCTTTTGGTCGTGTCGTCGCAGAAACGGCTTCTGCTGGGAAACACGTCTTTACTTCTTATGCGGGCGGGGTTGCAGAAATAGCTGAGTATTTTGAAAATATTTATGAGCTTAATGAATTTACTCTTGAAAGGCTAAAGGAATTAAAAAATAATCACGTGAAACCGCTCGCTGTAAACCCCTTTGATGTCAGGCAATTAGCTACTGATTATAAAGAGATTTATGAAAAATAATATGAGATTTTCATCAAAAAAAGTCGCTGATTATTTTGTGATAACCTATCTGATAGTTCTTTCTGTCAGCGGTGTTTTGAATATCATTGCACATAATACAAGTCGGTTCCTATTAATATATAAAGATATTTACTCTTTAATTCTCCCTGCTTTTCTGCTGTTATACGTTATTGCCAGTCAGGCCAAGGTAGGGCCAGGCTTCCGTAATTATGTGTTGCTTTTTATTGGGATGGTACTGCTTTCCCTTAGCTATGTATTGATATCCGTACTTAATAATAATTTCAAAATTGGTAACGTCGTTACGCAGTTTCGCTTTGAATTATTCACCTATTCATCTCTATTGGTTGGTGCATTGCTTGTTTGCCTTGAACGCGATCATCGTATGCAACTGCTGATGCGGATCATAAAAGTTTACATCATAGTTACCGTTATTAACTCTATATTCGCCATTTTAGAAAGCGTATTTTCAAGTTTACTTTATGCTGTGGCAGGTGTTAACCCTGGGTTGCAATTTACTCAAGTAGGTAAAGATAACGGGCTTATTCTTCGTTCTGCTAGCGGATTTTTTAGGGCGATTGGTCTCTTTAGCGGACCATTTACTTTGGCGGAATTTTTGTTCTTTGGCCTAATATTAAGCCCCTTCGTCAGTAATAAACATAGATTTAAATATATTATAATTGTTACTGCGGGGATTGTCTGCTCGACGTCAAAGACTGCCATGATTATGGCGGCAATTTACTTTGGTTACCTGTTTCTTCGCCGATTCTTACCGCTCAAATTGAGTTTAGCCGCCGTGGTGTCGGTTTGCATTGTATTGCTGACGTTCTTCTATATCACGATGACCGATTTGGGGGTCTATAAATCCCTATATTCCAGTGATAATAACTACGCTGAACAAAGTATCTTGGCGCGAATTTTACTGATTGAAGAAGTTAGAAACAGCGATACCTATTCGATATTCACCGGTGCAGGGTATGGCGTTAATGGTAACGCAGCTACCGGGGACGATGCGGCAATTCCACTGGACAGTATTTATATCTTCTTACTTTCAAATTACGGAGGTCTGGGGATATTCATCTTCCTGTCAGCTTCATCAATAATTTTACTCAGGCTATATAATAAAGTTTGTCGCGGCTACTTTTTCCCCGGGGTTTTCCTTTATTGGATGATTTCAATTTCAATTAACTTTGTCTATAACAATCCAATTACGAACTATCCAGGTTATATTTTCTCAATTATTATTTCCGCTCTACTGTTATCGTTCAGACAGGATGAATTTTATAAAGTGGCCGATGCCGAGCAAGTCCAGGCTCCGATGAATAAGCCTGGATTTTAACGTGACGTCGCCATAGAGGTATATATGATTTTTGTTAATGCAAGGTTTCTTACTCAGGATTTAACCGGTGTACAACGCTTCGCTGAGCAGATTAGCATGGCGTTGCAAACGTTGAGAAATGATGTTGTTTTTGTCTCGCCGGGTGATATTAAAAATAAAAAAGTTGCTGACTTGCTTAATGTGAAAGTGGTCGGAAAAAATTCAGGACATCACTGGGAACAGCGCGACCTTCCTGCTTTCTTGAAAAGAAACGATAACCCTTTGCTGGTTAACCTGGGGAATACCGCACCACTTTGGTATAAAAATAAAATTGTCACGCATCATGATGTAACATATAAGAAATTCCCGGAGAGCTACTCTAGGAAATTTCGCTTGATGTATAACTTGCTGATCCCGGTGATGTTGAGAAATAGTCGAGCACTATTGACAGTCAGTGAGTTCTCAAAGAAAGAGATTACGGCAGCTTATCGTTATAACCCGGAAAAAACCTTTGTCATTTACAATGCGGTATCTGATATCTTTAAACCTGCGAGTACAAACATCAAATCTGACGAAGAGAAGTTCCTGCTGGCCGTTTCATCCCCTAATTATCATAAGAACTTTCATGGCTTGCTGGCGGCCTTTTCCAGCGTGTCTAAACACTCGAATGTTAAATTGAAGATAATTGGTGGTGCCAATAAAAACTTTGCAGGAATGAATTTTTCCGGTAAAGATGAAAATGATATGAAGAACGTCGAATTCCTTGGCCGCGTCACTGATGATGAACTCGTAAGTATATATCAAAAGGCGCTGGCTTTTGTTTTTCCTTCATTTTACGAAGGATTTGGTATTCCACCATTAGAAGCGCAGGCATGCGGTTGCCCCGTGGTTTCGTCAAATCAGGCATCCTTGCCCGAAGTGTTAGCAGACAGCGCAATGTATTTTGATCCTTATAATAATCAAGATATGGTTAATGCCCTCGAAAATATCATTCAGAATGGTGAAATGCGAGAGGAGTTAAAAAACAAAGGATATAAAAACATTCTCAATTACTCTTGGGTCGAGTCTGCCAGGAAGTTAGACGGCATCATCAATAAATTATAATTAGCGGCATTCCATTTATGAAGCGTGCTTGCATTATAGTGTCTAATATCTTCGACCAATGGTTGTGTGAAAAATGAGTAATCTTGTAAAGAATATATTCTATTTGGTTACGGAAAAATTCGCGACTACATTTATTCTTTTATTATCGAATGTCATTGTTATCCGCTATCTTGGTGTCGAAGACTTTGGTAAATTAGCAATCTTCCAGCTCTATTATTTGTTGGCGGTTACGGTATCTGAGTTCGGTATACGCAGGGTTTATTCTTCGCTGAAGTCCCCAAGTCGCGAAGCCTTAATTTTTAACCAGGCTTTCAATATAAAACTGGCCAGCTCTATCTTTTTCCTGATAGTGGCTTTCTTGTATTTATATATTAGCAACTATGATATAAAGTTTTACGCTCTGCTGCTGGCATTTGTTGCATCGCCCTTCGAGATATTTACCTATCATTTCGAAGCTAATTTAAAAAATGCAACATTGGTGAAAATTAGGGTTTCTGTATCTCTGCTGATGGCATTGTTACGGATTCTATTGTGTTTCACCGGTGAAAATAATCTGTTTTATATTATGCTGACTTACGCGGTCAGTAATCTTATTATTAATATTCTCTGTGTGTTCGCCACGCGAAAGCACAAAATGAAAATTACAAGGGTAAGAAGCAGACTCTATCGATCTACGATAAGAAAGCATTTATTCAGTCGTTCGTTGTTCTTTTGGATATCGGTTGTTATCGTTCAGCTTAATATGCGAACCGACCAATTTATGTTGTCTTTGCTTGCGGGCACAGCCAGCGTAGGGATTTATGCCGGTGCTTACAAGTTGGTAGAGCAGTTGCTGACGATCCCATCACTATTGGCCGGGGTGTTTTTGCCCTATATCAGCAAGAGCCAATCTTTAGATAAAGAAAGGTACCTTGAAAAACTTTATCTGTATGGGTTACTCGTGAGTATTCCTATCAGTTTATCGTTGGCACTTATTTCTCCTTGGTTGATTCCGTTTTTACTTGGCAAAGCGTTCACCGCATCGGCCCCTGTCTTTGCTGTTTTGATGTTGTCATTGCCGATACTCGTTATTGTTAACCTGAGCGGGTTATATTACAGCATATTTAAACTTGAACGCTTTGCGATTATACGAAATGCTTTTGGCTTATTGCTGAGTATTGGTCTTAACTATTTTTTGATTAAGCATTATGGTGCAACTGGCGCGGCTGTTTCCGTTCTTATCAGCTATAGCTGTGTCGCATTTTTCATTGAGTGGCTGGTGCCAAAAACCCGTCAAAATGCAAGTATTAAACTTAAGGTCTTAATGGACCTTTTAAAATTAAATACCTATCAGGAATTAATTGTTAATGTTAAAGCTAAACTTCTCAAGAAATGACAAATTAAGATCTCGGGTTTTTTGGTGGGAACCTAAGGATGGTGTCCATAATGCTGGAGATCATCTGGCAAAAGTCATTGTTGAGCAAATGCTAACGCTGAAAGATAAAGGTATTATTGATAAGCGTAATGCGAAGAACAAGCTGCTTTCTATTGGTTCTGTCATGCATTTCGCCAATACGGGAGACTGTGTGTGGGGAACGGGAATCAATGGGAAAATAAGCCATGATCAACTCAAGTTCTCCGATCTGGATGTGCGTTCAGTTCGCGGCCCTTTGACTCGTGAATTACTCCAGAAACGTGGTATTGAAGTTCCTGAGATTTATGGCGATCCCGCTTTGCTGCTACCGACATTCTTTAGCCGGGAGCTTTTGACTGATGAGTCGTTACAGCGTGATCTGATCATTATCCCCCATATGAATGAGGATTTTAAAAAGTACGACAAATACTCCGCTGCGCTCTGTTCACCTCGTCAAGGGGCCGTGGCATTCACCAAAGCCATTGTTAATAGCAAATATGTTGTTTCCAGCTCATTACATGGTGTTATTATTGCTGAGGCCTATGGCATACCGGCAATATTCCTGGATGGCAACAGTGGTGAATCCAAGTTTAAGTATGATGATTATTATTTTGGAACGGGCAGGGAAGAATACCCTATCGCCTCAACCATTGAGGAGGCTATGTCGATGACACCGGCCAAGCCAATTGATATGCCGACAGTGTCAAGTCGTATCTTCAAAGCGTTCCCTTACGATTTGTGGTGATCTCGTCGCACCCGTCAATAAAATACTTTGACGGGATTAAACAACGTAGGTAGTGAAATGAAGATAGCGTATTATCCAAAAAACACTGGCACCAATGACTATAGCAACAGGTTCAAAGCAATCCTCTCTAACTTCGGTGAGGTCAGTGGGGTTTCTTTTAAAAGTATTATCGGGAAGCTGGCTAAGTTAGATCTTGCAAGATACGATATTATATTTATTAACTGGCTCGACTCAGGGATAATTGATAAACGTGGCAAGGTTAAGCGGATTTTGTTTTTCAAAGCAATCTTAAGAGTGATTCTATTTAAGATTGTGGCAAAAAAACTTATTTATGTGCGTCATAATTTATATCCGCACGGTACCAGAAGAGAAGATACTCATCGTGCCAAACGCTATTCTGATTTCTTAATGAAATTCTCGGGCCAGGGTATCGTTCATTCGCCTACAGCGATCAAATCAGGCTTAGATTATGTTCCACATCCGCTGTATAAAACGGATAATGAATTTATACATAATCAGATGCAACAAGTCATTAAAGATGATTACTTCGTTTTTTTTGGTAGGATAAATAAGTATAAGAGACTTGAGGAGCTCATGCGCAGCTTCCCTGCGAATAAGAAGCTGGTTATCGCTGGAAGCTATGATGACGAGAGCTATGTCGAACACTTACGAAAGTCCGCGCCAGATAATGTGACTATTCAGGCTGGATTCATCGACGATGCCACTGCTGAACTCATGATTTCCTCATCTCAAGGACTAATTATCTGCCATGCAGATCCTGACATGATCGTCAGCGGGAGCTTTTTCTATGCACTGTCGGTGAAAAGCCGAATTATTTGTGTTGAGACCGAGTTCCTTCGCTGGGCAAATATTGAGTTTGGTGATGATGTTGTGGTTTGCTTTAAAGATATAAATGACCTTCATGATAAAATAAGTCGACTGCATCCGGCTAAAGTATTTGACGACGATATTGTTGAACGTATTCAACATCATTTCAGTGAAGCGTCTATCTCAGATAAAGTTAAAGTATTGCTCTAGTATTACTGTATTTTTATTTTAGGTTGTGTTGGGAGGGGTATGCCTGAAGAGAAATTAAATGTAGGCGTAGTTGCCGATTGGCTAGTTACCTATGCTGGCGCAGAACGCGTAATTAAAGAGTTTATCGATATATATCCAGATGCTACTCTTTATTCTGTAGTTGATTTCCTGTCTGATGCTGCCAGACAGCAAATTCATAATAAGCATGCAGTCACTACATTTATACAAAATTTGCCTAAGGCGAAAACCAACTATCAGAAATATTTGCCGCTGATGCCTTTGGCCATTGAGCAACTTGATGTTTCTTCTCACGATGTTGTCTTATCCAGTAGCCATGCGGTAGCTAAAGGCGTGTTGACTGGCCCTGACCAGTTGCATATCAGTTATGTTCACTCTCCAATACGTTACGCTTGGGATTTGCAGCATCAGTATCTGCGCGAAGCCAATCTCATGAGCGGGATAAAGGGGCGCCTGGCTAAATGGTTGCTGCATAAAATCCGCATGTGGGATTACCGTACAGCTAACGGTGTCGACCATTTTATCGCCAACTCTCAGTTTATCGCGCGGCGAATAAAAAAAGTTTATGGTCGAGAGGCTGATGTTATTTATCCTCCGGTAGACGTTGATCGTTTCTTGCTTAACGAAAATAAAGATGACTTCTATTTTACTGCATCGCGTATGGTGCCCTATAAAAGGATGGACCTTATCGTTGAGGCATTCAGCACCATGCCGGATAAGAAACTCATCGTGATTGGCGATGGTTCTGAAATGGCTAAAATTAAGTCAAAGGCAGGAAAGAACGTCGAGATCCTTGGGTATCAGAGCAATGAAGTGCTCCAGGATCATATGTCGCGTGCCAAGGCCTTTGTTTTTGCGGCGGAAGAAGACTTCGGCATTACACCTGTGGAAGCTCAGGCATGTGGGACACCGGTGATTACTTTTGGCAAGGGGGGGGCGCTTGAAACCGTCCGTCCATACGGTGTAAGTAACCCAACAGGGGTGTTCTTTTACGAACAAACAGTGCCTTCATTGGTTGCCGCCGTGCAGCAGTTTGAGAGCATCCAGGATGAAATCAGCCCCGTCGATTGCCGCACGCAGGCCTGCAAATTTTCTGCAGAGCGCTTCCGGAACGAATTGACCACTTATATCAATGCCAAATGGCATGAATTTAATGCGGCTAAAACCATTCAATACTGATCGGTGAAATTATCATGAGCAATATCTATCCCGTTATTATGGCTGGCGGCACAGGGAGCCGTTTATGGCCTCTTTCCAGAGAGTTATTTCCTAAACAATTTTTGGCATTGTGCAGCGAGTTTTCTATGCTGCAAACGACGGTAAACCGTCTTGATGGCTTGGAAATTTCGAACCCTTTGGTGATTTGCAACGAAGAACACCGTTTCATCGTAGCCGAACAGTTGCGTCAGATTACGCGTTTGTCACATAACATCATTCTTGAGCCTGTAGGGCGCAATACGGCGCCTGCCATTGCGCTTGCCGCTCTGCAAGCGACAGCCGGCGGCGAAGATCCTTTATTACTTGTTTTGGCTGCAGATCACGTCATTCAAGACGAGAAAACATTCCGCAACGCGGTGCTCCAGGCTGTGCCATTTGCTCAGGATGGAAAGTTGGCGACCTTCGGCATCGTGCCTACAGGGCCCGAAACCGGTTATGGCTATATCCACAAAGGTGAAAGCGTTGACGGTTCTGCAACCTGTCAAGTTTCGCGTTTTGTTGAGAAACCTAACTTGGCAACGGCTGAGGAATATCTGCGGAGCGGCGAATACCTCTGGAACAGCGGTATGTTCCTGTTTAAGGCGAGCCGTTACCTGGAAGAATTGAACAAATATCGGCCAGATATTCTCGGCGCTTGTCGCCAGGCTCTGCAACATACCTCACCGGACCTTGATTTTGTCCGTGTTGATCGTGAGGCGTTCCTGACCTGCCCGGACGAGTCTATTGACTATGCCGTTATGGAACAGACTGCAGATGCCGTTGTCGTTCCTCTTGATGCAGGCTGGAGTGACGTTGGTTCCTGGTCTGCGTTGTGGGAAATCAGCGAAAAAGACGCTTCGGGTAACAGCACCTTCGGTGATGTGCTGCAGCATGGCTCCACGAATAATTACATCCGCGCGGAACATAAACTGGTTGCTACCGTTGGCGTAGATAATCTGGTCGTTGTCGAGACCAAAGATGCTGTGTTGATCGCCAATAAGGATAAGGTTCAAGACGTTAAGGAAATCGTTAATCATCTGAAACGCAGCAAGCGGCCTGAAAGCAAACAACACCGAGAGGTTTATCGTCCCTGGGGCCAGCATGATGCGATTGCGCAAGGTGAACGGTTCCAGGTGCGTAAAATTACCGTCAAACCCGGCGAAAAATTGTCCCTGCAGATGCATCATCATCGCTCTGAGCACTGGGTGGTGGTTTCAGGAACGGCTAAGGTAACGAAAAATGGGGTTGTTCAATTTGTGAGTGAGAATGAGTCCGTTTATATTCCGATCGGTGTGGAACACTCTTTAGAAAACCCTGGAAAAATCGCGCTGAATTTGATTGAGATTCAGTCAGGTTCTTATTTGCATGAAGATGACATTGTCCGATTCGATGACAGTGGAAAGTATGATTAAAACCTGTGCACCTTGGTTATCAAGGTGCAGTTGCGCAACATTTTGGTAAGGATTTTCAGATGGCTCAAACTTTGACGTGTTTTAAAGCATACGATATTCGTGGTCGGTTAGGCGAAGAATTGAATACGGATATAGCCTATCGCATTGGACGTGCTTATGGTGAGTTTTTAAAACCATGTGAAGTCGTGGTTGGTGGAGACGTGCGTTTAACCAGTGAGGAGCTGAAGCTTGCATTGGCAGACGGCCTGCGTGATGCGGGTGTAGACGTGCTGGATATTGGATTAAGCGGTACCGAAGAGATTTATTTCGCCACTTTCCATTTAGGTATCGATGGCGGCATTGAAGTGACTGCCAGCCATAATCCAATGGACTACAACGGCATGAAACTGGTGCGCAGCCAGGCTCGACCGATCAGCGGGGATACGGGGCTGCGTGACATACAGCGATTGGCTGAAGAGAATAACTTTGAGAAGGTGGATCCTTCTTCCCGCGCTAATTACCGCCAGGTATCAATCAGTGAAGCCTATGTGGCGCATTTACTTGGTTACATTGATACGGATAACCTGAAGCCGCTTAAATTGGTTGTTAACTCAGGTAATGGCGCCGCCGGCCATGTTATTGATGCCATCGAAGCGCGCTTCAACCAATTGAATGTTCCCGTTGAGTTCATCAAGGTCCACCATCAGCCGGATGGGAATTTCCCAAATGGCATTCCTAATCCTTTATTGCCCGAGTGCCGTGAGGACACCGCTCAGGCGGTTCGCCAACATAAAGCGGATATGGGGATTGCCTTCGATGGGGATTTCGACCGCTGTTTCTTGTTTGATGAGAATGGTGGTTTCATCGAAGGTTATTATATTGTTGGATTGTTAGCTGCCGCATTCCTGGAAAAAGAGGCGGGTGCGAAGATCATTCACGATCCGCGTTTGAGCTGGAACACCATCGACGTAGTTTCCGCGAGCGGTGGGGTGCCGGTAATGTCCAAAACCGGTCACGCTTTTATTAAAGAGCGCATGAGAAAAGAAGATGCGGTATATGGCGGTGAAATGAGTGCTCACCACTATTTCCGAGAGTTCTCTTACTGTGACAGCGGCATGATCCCGTGGTTGTTGGTTGCCGAGCTGGTTTGTCTCAAAAATATGACGCTGGGGCAATTGGTTAAAGATCGCATGTCGGCATATCCGGCTTCCGGAGAGATTAATAGCCACTTGCAGGATCCGCAAACGGCAATTACCAGGGTTCTTGAGCGTTATCAGCCTGACGCGTTGCTGCTTGACCAAACTGATGGGATCAGCCTGGAGTTCTCGGACTGGCGCTTTAACCTTCGGAGCTCTAATACTGAACCTGTTGTCCGTCTCAATGTTGAATCTCGTGCCAATCCGGCTTTGATGCAACAGAAAACAGAAGAGATTCTTGCCTTGTTGCGCAGTTAAACTCTGTAACTACGCTATATTGGAACCTTGGGTAGTTTCTACCCAAGGTTTATACGAGATATAGGTACCAGAGCAACTTATAAAAGGCATCTATACTATGATAGTGAATAGGCAGTTATCTATGAATGGTTTCCGTCGTGGGAGTTTACATACGAATGCATCCCTGACATCTATGTTGCAACGTTTTAGCGATATCTTTATCGTCTTTTTCGGGCTTTATTTATCGTGTTTACTGTCCGGCACCCGATTCGCGTTGCAACATTGGGTCATGGTGCTTACGTCAATTGTGATTTTCCAAATGATAGGCGGTATTACTGATTTCTATCGCTCTTGGCGTGGCGTCCGTGCAGGGCTGGAAATTCGACTTATTTTGCAAAACTGGACGATAAGCCTGTTGCTAACCTCCGGGGCTGTTGCTTTCGTGAACGATTTTAGCAATGAATACATCGTTTACGTCCAATGGTATCTGGTCGTTTGCTGTGGTTTGGTCATTACGCGCAGTACTATTCGCCTGATGTTGGGTTACATGCGTAATCTCGGATTCAACACCCGTAATGTGGCCGTGATGGGGTCAATGCCGGTGGGGATCCGTTTGGCCGAAACGTTGCGTGATGCCCATTGGATGGGATTCCGCGTATTGGGCATCTATGATGACAGTGAAGCGCCATTGGACAGCGAGATCGAGCGCCGCGGTAATTTTGCACAGTTGATCGAGGACGCAAAATGCGGAAGGATCGATAGAATTTATATTGCGATGTCAATGGAGCAAGAGCGGTTAATAAAGGATATAGTTTCCGAACTTTCGGACACGACCTGTACGGTAATGCTTATTCCTGACATATTTACGTTTAATATTCTGCAGTCTAGAACTGAAGAGATTAATGGTGTTCCTGTTGTCTCTTTGTTTGATACGCCAATGAGCGGTGTTAATCAGGTCATTAAGCGAGTAGAGGATGTTATTCTCTCCATTTTTATTCTCCTGTTCATTTCTCCCGTGTTGCTCCTGATTGCCGCAATGGTCAAGCTCAACTCCCGTGGCCCCGTTATTTTTAAACAGCGCCGATATGGCATGGATGGAAAAGCGATAGAGGTCTGGAAGTTTCGCTCGATGAAGGTCATGGAGGACGGCGATAAGGTTGTTCAGGCAAAAAAAGGCGATACTCGCGTCACATCGGTCGGTGCCTTCCTTCGCCGCACGTCTTTAGATGAGTTGCCTCAGTTTATTAATGTTTTGAAAGGGGACATGTCAATTGTCGGTCCTCGTCCTCATGCTGTGGCCCATAATGAACAATACCGTAAATTAATCAGGGGCTATATGTTACGTCATAAAATGAAACCTGGTATTACCGGATGGGCTCAGATAAATGGCTGGCGGGGTGAGACTGATACTCTGGATAAAATGGAGAAGCGGGTCGAGTTCGATCTTGACTATATCCGAAATTGGAGTGTCTGGCTTGATGTTAAAATTGTTTTTCTGACAATATTCAAAGGGTTTGTCAGCAAAGCGGCGTATTAAACTTGTTCTGGGATGTGTCACCATATTCCTTTTTTGAAGAAAAATTCATGAGTGGTCTTTTTATTCGGGAGGTTATGTTGAAATATTCACCAAGTGCCGAGGGTAAAAATATTGGCCGCTATGCCAATAAAGTTAAAGCATTGGCAGTTGCGGGTTTGCTATTGTTAGGGCCTTACCAATATGCAAGCGCTTTTGAAGTCGGGGTGAATGTTCATTTGCGGCATTATCCTAAGCCAACAGATAATTACCTGACCTTAATCAAGGACTATGGTTTCACATCCTTTCGTGCTGGATATTTATGGGGAATGGTTGAGCGCAATGCTGGTGATTTTAAAGTCGTCGGCCCACTAATCAAAGAGGATGATGCATTCCAGCAGGGGGTCTCGAAATATGGGCTGAATTCACTGCTCATACTGGCTTATGGCAATGCCGCATATAATTCGCCTGATTATCCAACGACTCCGGAAGCTATCGATGGCTTCGCCAATTACGCTTATTGGACGGCGAAGAGATTCAAGGGAAAAGTTAAATACTATGAGATTTGGAACGAATGGACCGTGGGAACGGGGTTGAAAAAGAAAAAAGCCGTTCCGCCACCTGAAGTCTTTGCCGCACTGGTGAAGAAAACGTCTGCGGCCATTAAACGTGCGGATCCTGATGCCATCGTCATGGCTGGTTCTCTCAACCCTCTGGGCCAGCGCGGAATTGACTGGTTTGACTCGTTGATGAAGTTGGGAATTTTGAGTGATATCGATGCAATATCTTTGCATCCTTATTCTTATCGCAATGAGAATATGGCGTTAAGGAACCCTGAAGATAACCTCGCTGCAATTGATAAGTTTGAGTCAAGAGTCAAGGCGTTTTCAAAAAGAACCGTTCCTCTCTATATAACAGAGATGGGTGTGCCGACCTATAATGGCCCGGGAGGGTTAAGTAACGCAGCCGCTGCGCAATATATTGTCAAATATACGATGATGGCAAAGGCTCGTTCCTATATCAAAGGAGTATGGTGGTATGATCTCATTGACGATGGTGATAATCCAAAGATAAATGAGCACCGGTTCGGTTTGCTTAATCGGCAAGAAAAACCGAAGCCATCAGCTTTAGCTTATGAGAAGATAGCTAAAGTTGTGCGCGATTACAGCGTCAGTGATTATAAGGAGACAGCGAATGGCGTTGTCAGTATCGCTTTGAAAGGTGAGGGTAATCAATATGCGATGCTGTATTGGCAGAAGTCCAAAGCGCCGCAGGCTTCAGAGCAACCAGGTGCTTTGAAATCCCTGATGAGCAGCGTCACGGGGGCTTCAGCCCAACAACCCGATGTGAAACCTCTTGCTGAATTGACTAATCAAGCGGCGGTTTTACAAGGCGATACACCAGTGCTGCTGCTGTCGGATAAACCTATTGTGGCGCCAACTCATTGATTTATTTTCATTAAGTGTTGTTGTCTTGTTTTTTATCTCTTTGTTGAAATTTTTAAAATATGACCGAGAAGTTTTTTACTCACGATCAGGTGGTTACGATGCAAGTAGATGAACGAGCGAAGACCACCGCTGGCAATAAGCAACCTGTCCGTCTGGATTATGTCGATTCGATACGAGGAATTGCGGCAATTAGCGTTGTTATTGCGCATTTTCTGGTGCCGGTTTACGGCTATGATAAATTTATATTTTCCCATGTTTTTGATATTGGAAAGATTGGTGTTGTTTTATTCTTTATTATCAGCGGTTTTATTATTCCCTCTAGCTTTCGACGTGAAAACGGCGGGGTGCAGGCATTCTTTATATCTCGGTTATTCAGACTCTATCCCGGGTACTGGTTTTCCTTACTCCTCTATCTAGCGGTGTCTTACAGTTTGGGGCAACAGTTCCCATTGCACCAAATTTTAGCAAACGTCACGATGTTCCAAACGGCTCTGCGTGTTAGGGATATTGTAGGCGTCTACTGGACGCTGTTTATTGAATTGGTCTTTTACTTTATGTGTGTTTGCGCCTTTATTCTCGGGTTGCTCAATAAAGTCCGATTCAACTTTATCGCCTCCTTTGTTATGCTGGGCATTGCCATCATTTTGGCTATCGCCAGAAGTAAATTGGATGAGGCATTCCCCGTCGCTTTGCCACTTGCGTTATCTTTGATGATGTTTGGCGGCATGTGGCGTTCATACCTGCTTGATGGTGATTTGGTCGCGAGGAAATTGTCAGTTTACTATATTGCGGTATTCGCCTGTATCATACCTATCGTGAGCTTCTTTTCTTATGGCAGCGAACCTGGCCATACTATGCGTTACACCATTACCTATTATGTCAGTATGCTTTTATTCGTTCTATTGACGACTCGCCTCAGAATTCATAATAAATTCATGGTCATGATGGGGGTGATTAGCTACTCCGTGTACCTTATCCATCCAAGTTTGTTGATCGTTTATGAGCATTTCACCGCTGATTTCTCAAGTGCTAATCGCTACTTGCTGGGCGTGATCGGTGTACTGCTAACGTTACCTGCGTCCTATCTGGTATACCGGTTTATCGAGTTACCTTCGATAAATCTTGGGCGAAGAGTGAAGTCCAGTATCATAAAAGTAGTGCCTCAGTAATTCTTTTTCTTTCCGTTTTTTCGCGGAACTATACCGGGAATAACGCCGACATGCATAGGCATCTTCATGTTTTTTATGAGGATGCCTTTTTTTATGCCTGAAAATATGGCGATGTTCGTATTTTCAGTGGTTCATCAATATTATTGCAATGTTAACCAATCCTTGTTCTTGCTGACGTATTTCTAATTTCCCATCACATCCCCTTCGGTTCTCCCAATCCCAATTATGTCATCTTTTTTGTATGGTTTTTAATGACCTATCCGAAAGGTTGGCTTCGGCGATATCGCCTGGAACGATAAGATTCGCATCTGCATTTCACGCTTTCGTTATCGGGTTGAAAAATCCTTTTTTGCCATCGTGTTAATGGCTATGCCAATGTTTTTAATCGAAGTAATAATAATCTTAGTGCCTTCCTTGACAGATCCGGCTTTTAGCGACTTTACTAATTTTATACTTATGGGCGCCCAAAGGAGCTATTTAGATAAGCTTAATTTCACAGCTACTAATTCAGTCTTGAATCTATGTGCAAACCCAATCCTCTCTTTGATGCAGCGACTAAGTTGTTGATGCTGCTGACGATAGTTGTGTGGGTCTTATTTTTACCTTATCTCACTTTGGTTAGGAGTTTTTTATGGCTTCTTTAGTTTCTCAGCATCAGGCAGCGGCGATCTTCTATTCGGTATTGGGGCGTACTCCGTCTCTCACCGAGATCGATACTTATGGGCAGCAGCTTCAAACGGGTGCAAAAACGCCAGCGTCGCTGGCGCAAGCCTTGATCAGCTCTACCTCTGGCGCTGCGCTTTACTCCGGGAAAACCGATTCGGAAATTCTGCAGATTATTTACACGCGCGAGTACGGCACTGCAGCGACATCTCAACAGCTGACGGACTTCCTGAATGGCAATACGTTGAGCTCGGCGGTTTCTAATGTCGTCAATGGACTGCTGAACTATACCGGTAGCGATGCGACTATCTTGGCGCAACAGGCGGCTTTCGAAAATAAAGTCGACTCGCTGTTGTATCCTTCGGCGTCCACGAGTGCTCTGGGGCAGGGGGCGGCAGATATCCAGGCGATTCTGCACGTGATCGGCTCTACAGCCACTGCTGACGCGGTTAACTACTTTGGCGCAAAAATCAACGCGGGTATGACGCTGACTCAGGCGGCTGCGGCGAATATCAGTGGTCGTGCATTCCTCACATCGCTGACGGATGATGCATTCATTGCTCGCTTGTTCCAGTTTGGTTATGAGCGTGCGCCTACCGCGGCAGAAGCCTCCAGCTACCTCGCTCTGCTGCAAAACGGTTCTACTCGTGCTGACGTACTGGTAGATATTATCGAAGCGTTGCGTGGCACCGTAGCGGCAGGTGACCAAACCGCACAGCAACACTTCAACAGCGCTACAACGGTCTATCAGGCAGGGCAGCTTCCGGGCCTGTCATACCAGGAACAGGTCGCTGCGGTTTATCTGGGAGTGGCGGAGCGCGGTGTCGATGCTTCCGGTTTGGATACCTGGAGTAAGCAATTGGCGGCCGGTACCTCATACAGCAGCCTGATTGGCAAGCTGGTCGGGTCTGCGGAGTTCCAGCGTAAAGGCGGTCAACTGACCGGCGACGACTTCATTCAACACGTATTTACCGCTGTGCACGGCGTAGCGGCAACGGCTGCCCAGTTAGCCACCTACAGCGCGCTTGGCTCTGATAAATCACTTATCACTCAGGCTATTATCAACGATCTTCGCGGCTCCTCAGCGACGGATGCAGCAACGGTAACGCAGCAACATGGTTTCGAGTTCGACATTGGTACCAGCCTGCTGTACAAAACCTTCGCGTCTCTGACAGCAACAGCCGCCGGCGGTAACGCAACCGGCACCGTCAACACCGGCACGTCGCATCAAGTCAGCAACGCCGAAACAGCGGTACTGACGAATGTGCAACTGAACGCCAATGCCGCCAGCACCGTGAACCTGAAGTTCGCCGACCATCTGGCGAATCTGACCATTAACGGCACCAGCGCAGCAACGGTCAACCTGTCTGACAACGGCGTTAATCCAGGCGTAGATATCACCGTCAATAACGGCAACGTCATCCTGAATGCCAGTTCGGGTGCGGATGACGTAGTCGTCACATCGACGGCAAACATTGCGGCCGGCACGGCGCAGTTTAACCTTGGCGCCGGCAACGACAGCCTGCACTGGGCAGGAAACGGGGTTTCGGGCGGTGCGAACAGCGTCGCGAACACGGTTAAGGCTGATGGTGGCGCGGGTACGGACTCCATCTCCGCCAACTTCATCACCAAAACTGTAGTAACCAATCAAAACGCCCTGGGCGTTCGCACCAGTACTGTGACCAGCAACGCCAATAACTTCTCGAATTTCGAGAAGATCGACCTGACCGGCTATATCGGCAAGTCTGTTGGTACGCTGATTACGACTCCGCTGATCGGTTCACCGACCACCACCAGCGTCACAACACCGATCCACACCTTTGACTTTGGCCTGACCAACGGTACATCCACGGTTGAAGGCACCACGGGCGGCACGGTTACGCAGAACGCAGCTGCCACCAATCTGGGCACGCAAGGATTTGTGATCTCCGGTTTGGCTAACGTCAACGTCATCAACGCCGCCGGCGGCAACGCCGCGCAGCTGGAAGTGAAAGGGGACGCGACCTCCGCCAGTACGCTGAACTTCACCTTCGTGCAGAACGCTACCGATCACTTCAATATCAATTTCGATGCGGTGAGTTCCGCCAATGTGAATGCCGGTGCCATCACCCTGAACAGCAGCAGCAGCGCCCTGTTGGGTACCGCGCTGAGCACGGTGAACGTGGCCTCAGGCGGTACTGGCAGCTTTGATAACATTCTGTCATTGGCTGGCACCAATGCGCAGGTTCAGACCATCAACGTGACCGGTGATCACGCGCTGGATCTGACCCTGGGCAGCGGTTTCAGCAACGTGCGTGATATCAATGCGTCCACCAATACCGCTGGTCTGAATCTCGACTCCAGCCATGGCGGTACCGGTGACGGTATCATCGTTCAGTTGCTGAACATTCTGCCGCTGAGCGTCATTACCACCAACCTGTTGGCGCCAGTGTTGACGGCGTTGGGCCTGAACGGTTACCAAATGACCGTGGAAGGTTCCAGTGCTGCCGATACCCTGGGCGTGATTGGCAACACCACGCTGACCGGTGGCGCAGGTGCCAACACCTATGACATCAAGGCGAGTAACACGCAGGCGGGTGTGACCATCAAGGACTTTAGCAGCCTCAAAGACAAGATTGTCGATGTTAACCATGGCGGCCTGACTATCTCCAATGACGCCAGCGGCACGGCGGTTGCGGACTACGGCACACGTTCCGCAGACACATTGGATGCGCTGTTGGGGACTCTGGTGGGCGGTTTGACCAACGGCGTTATCGGCCTGCTGGGCGGCATTCTCGGTCTGGACAGCAGCAACTCGCTGACGTCGAAAGTGGGTGTGGCATCCGTAGTATTCAGCGGTGGCGGTAATACTGCCAGCTCTTATGTGATTATCGACAACAACGATAACCATGCGCTGGATCTCAACGATACCGTGGTATACCTGACCGGGCAGAATCACCAGCAATTGGTGGATACTTTGCACTACGCGTAAGTAGGGGTTCCAGTGGGAAATAATTCCCATTGAAACTGTTAGTCAATAAATAATACGGGGTGTGTGAACACCCCGTATTCTTTGAATTTTGTGAACCACGTCATTATCTCTGATTTATTCCCTTTCGTACTAAACTCGCTTTGCCCTGTCTACTATTTACCCTACTGTTTTCATTTGTTTTTTTCTGTGGTTCGTGAGGCGATTTTTTTTGCTTACGGCCTTGCTGATATCCGCTTTCTCTACCTATAGTTAGAAAAAGTATCTGCAGTCTCGAGCATGTCTGGGGTGGGGGTTCTTTAGGATTTATTTTACTTTTTTCCTTTTTAGGATTTTCCTTATAAGAGTCCAATGCGGATTTTGACTGACAGTGCACATGATGTAAGGGCAGAAAGTGAATCAATTTATACCGCGCAATGAAATTGCGGATGTTATACGGACTCGCAGTAAGGTTTTTTGGACCGTTGGCATATTTACCGCATTTATTAATTTATTAATGCTAGTTCCTTCTATCTATATGCTCCAGGTTTATGACCGGGTGCTTCCTTCTCGTAATGAAATCACGCTGTTAATGCTGACGCTGATCATGCTGGGCATGTTCGGCATGATGTCGCTGTTGGAATACGTGCGCAGCATGGTGGTGATCCGTATCGGCAGTCAGCTGGATATGCGTCTCAACACGCGAGTCTACACTGCGGCCTACGAGGCGAATCTGAAAAACGGTTCGTCTGACGCCGGCCAGATGCTGAGCGACTTGACCAATCTGCGCCAATTCCTTACCGGCAGCGCGCTGTTCGCCTTCTTTGATGCGCCGTGGTTTCCGATCTATCTGTTGGTGATATTCCTCTTTAACCCTTGGTTGGGGCTTTTCGCCCTGGTCGGTGCGCTGTTGCTGATCGCATTGGCGGTGATCAACGAAATGGTGTCGAAAAAGCCGCTGGCGGAGGCCAGCAAGCTGTCGATTATGTCCGGTACGCTGGCCAGCACCAATCTGCGAAATGCCGAAGTGATCGAGGCTTTGGGGATGTTGCCTAACCTGAAACGCCGGTGGTTCGGTCTGCACCAGCGGTTTTTGAACAGTCAGCGCATCGCCAGCGAACGCGCATCGCGGGTCACATCGATCACCAAGTTTGTGCGCATGTCGCTGCAATCGCTGGTGCTGGGGCTCGGGGGCTGGCTGGCGATCGATGGGCACATTACGCCCGGTATGATGATCGCCGGCTCCATTCTGATGGGGCGAACGCTGGCGCCGATTGAGCAGGTTATTAACGTCTGGAAGAGCTACAGCGCGGCGAAGCTTTCTTATGGCCGGTTGGTCAAGCTGCTGGAAACGCACCCGCAACGTGGTACCGGTATGTCCTTACCTCGTCCGGAAGGGGTACTCGCAGTAGAAGGCGTCACCGCCACGCCGCCGGGCTCCAAAGGCGATGCGGTATTGCATAACGTGAGTTTTGCCATCCAGCCCGGTGACGTGCTGGGGATCATTGGCCCGAGTGCGTCGGGGAAATCGACGCTGGCGCGTTTGCTGGTCGGCATTTGGCCGGTCAGTGAAGGGATTGTTCGGTTGGATAATGCCGACATCTATCAGTGGAACAAGGATGAATTGGGGCCGTATATCGGCTATCTGCCGCAGGACATTGAGCTGTTTGCCGGGACTATCGCCGAGAATATCGCTCGCTTTAACGATATCGACTCAGAGAAAGTCATTGAAGCCGCTAAACTGGCCGGTGTGCACGAACTGATCCTGCGTTTCCCTAACGGCTACGATTCGGTGCTCGGCAACGGTGGCGCTGGGTTGTCCGGTGGACAGAAACAGCGTATCGGCCTGGCGCGCGCCTTGTACGGCGACCCTTCGCTGGTGGTATTGGATGAGCCTAACTCCAATCTGGATGATGCGGGCGAGAAAGCGTTGAACCAGGCCATTATGTTCCTCAAGCAACGTAATAAAACGGTGGTTCTGATTACCCATCGCACCAATTTGCTGTCGATGACCAGCAAGTTGTTGCTGTTGGTGAATGGCAACGTCAACGCGTTCGGCCCGACTCAACAAGTGCTTCAGGCGTTGGCCAATGCGCAAAAAGCGCAGACGCAACAGCCCCAGCAAGCGGTGAGGGCGGTAAATTCTGAGCCGGATGAAGGCAATATCCCAAAAACGCAAATTAATTAAGCCGTGAATTGCCTGATGGCTTTATTGCCGTCTGCAGTTTAAAGGAGTTGGTATGTCGACGCATATTGGCGAGCCGCAAGACTCGTATATTGAAGAGATCCCGCAGGATGAACGGCGGTTTACCCGGATGGGCTGGCTGGTAGTGGGAATTGGTCTGTTCGGATTTTTGGTCTGGGCAGCGTTCGCGCCTCTGGATAAAGGGGTGGCATCACCGGGATCGGTAACCGTTTCCGGCAACCGCAAAACGGTGCAGGCCCCGGCCAGCGGCATCATCAAGAATATCGCGGTGAAAGACGGCGACAAGGTGAAAGCCGGTGAGGTTCTGGTGCAATTGAGCCAGGTGCAGGCACAGGCTCAGGTTGATTCGCTGCGCGATCAGTACTACACCACGCTGGCCACCGAAGGGCGTTTACTGGCTGAACGCGATGGTCTGAGCAAGGTCACTTTTTCCCCTGTTTTCACCCAAGTTAAGGATCAGCCGCGCGTGGCCGAAATCATTGCGTTGCAAACGCAGCTGTTCGCCTCTCGCCGCCAGGGGCTGCAAAGTGAAATTGACGGTTATAAGCAGTCGATGGATGGGATCCGCTTCCAGTTGAAAGGCCTGCAGGATTCGCGCGCCAACAAGCAGATCCAACTTTCCAGCCTGCGTGAGCAGATGAACAGCATGAAGCAACTGGCGGCGGACGGTTATTTGCCGCGCAACCGTTATCTGGAAGTCCAGCGCCAGTTCGCTGAGGTGAACAGCAGCATCGATGAAACCATCGGGCGGATTGGTCAATTGCAAAAGCAGCTGCAGGAATCTCAGCAGCGTATCGATCAGCGCTTCGCCGACTATCAGCGCGAGGTCAGGACGCAACTGGCGCAAACCCAAATGGACGCCAGCGAGTTCCGCAACAAGCTGCAAATGGCCGACTTCGATCTGGGCAACACCGCCATCACCTCACCGGTGGATGGCACCGTGGTCGGATTGAATATTTTCACTCAGGGGGGCGTCGTGGGAGCGGGTGACCACCTGATGGACGTTGTACCCAGCCAGGCGACGCTGGTGGTGGATTCTCGCCTGAAAGTCGATTTGATCGACAAGGTGTACAACGGGTTGCCGGTGGATCTGATGTTTACCG
This sequence comes from Serratia sp. CY40230, assembly GCF_052168835.1. Classification (NCBI taxonomy): domain Bacteria; kingdom Pseudomonadati; phylum Pseudomonadota; class Gammaproteobacteria; order Enterobacterales; family Yersiniaceae; genus Serratia; species Serratia sp. CY40230. The sequence continues at coordinate 256,152 of NZ_JBJNLX010000002.1, read as the reverse complement.
CCTTCAACCAAAACAAAACCCCGAAAATTCCGGGGACGGTCACGTTGGTTTCCGCCGACCGCCTGGTTGACAAAGCCAATGGAGAACCTTACTACCAGATGCAGGTCACGGTCTCGCCGGAGGGCATGAAGATGCTCAGTGGCGAGGACATCAAGCCGGGGATGCCGGTCGAGGTGTTCGTGAAAACGGGCTCACGCTCGCTGCTGAGTTATCTGTTTAAACCTATTTTGGATCGCGCTCATACTTCATTAACCGAGGAATAATTTTGATTCAATCAAAACGACAGGCTGCCGGTCTGGTTATCGGCACCCTTTTGTTTGCGATATCTGCGCCGGTTTATTCGATAGGGATTTTAGACGCATATTCGCTGGCATTAGAAAAGGACCCGACCTACCGGGCGGCTATAAAAGAGAAAGAAGCGGGAGATGAGAACGAAAACATCGGCAGGGCGGGGCTGCTGCCGAAGGTATCGCTGAACTACCAGAATTCGCCGCGCAACTGGCAAACGCAGAAGTACCCGGCGAGTGACATTTTTGGAAATAGCCTTGGAGAGGCAACCAAGCGACAACAGTATCGCAGCCATTCCAGTTCGATCACGCTGACGCAGCCGCTATTCGACTATGAAGCGTACGCCCGCTACAAAGCCGGCGTGGCACAGACGATGATGTCGGACGAGCGCTATCGCGGCAAGTTGCTGGATCTCGCTGTTAGGGTGATTAACGCCTATGTTGAAGTCGCCTATTCCAAGGATCAAATCGCGTTGGCCGAAGCGCAAAAGGCGGCTTACAAGGAACAGCTGACCTTGAACGATCGCCTGATGAGCGCGGGTGAAGGTACCATTACCGACGTATCGGAAACCCAGGCGCGCTACAGCCTAGCCGAAGCGCAGGTAATTGAAGCGCGCGACGCGCTGGACGCCGCACAGCGCGAGCTGGAAGTGATTATCGGCATGCCGCTGAACCAACTGGATGAATTGCAGGTCTTGCGGCCGGGCAAGTTCAAGGTGGCACCGCTGATCCCGTCCAAGTTCGAAGATTGGCAGAAGATCGCGCTGGAGAACAACCCGGTGCTGGCCGCGTCGCGTCATGGCGTGGATGCCGCCAAGTATGATGTCGAAAGGAATCGTGCGGGCTTTATGCCGCAGGTTCAGCTGTATGCTTCGCATTCGGAAAACGATTCCAGCAGCGATAATACGGTTAACCAGAAATACCGTACCGACAGCATCGGCGTGCAGGTCAGCATGCCTATTTATTCCGGCGGCGGCGTTTCGGCGTCGACCCGGCAGGCGGCGGCGCGCTATGGCCAGGCGATGTATGAAATGGATGCACAGACGGGCACCACGCTCAACGATCTGCGCAAGCAATACAATTTGTGCATCAGCAGCCGCGCTAAGGTGGCGGCCTATGAGTTGGCGGTACAATCGGCTACTACACAGGTGACGGCGACTCGGCAGAGCGTGCTGGCCGGGCAACGTGTCAACGTCGATGTGCTCAACGCCGAACAGCAGCTCTATAGCGCCCAACGCGATCTGGCCTCCGCCAAGTACGCCTACATCAAATCATGGATCACCTTGCTGAGCGATTCCGGTACGTTGGATGAAAAAGATGTTATGCGGGTCGCGCAGTATTTTTCCCGCAGTCGCTAATCCGGTTTTGCGACGAGGCAAGTATTTATCTGAAAGGGAGCAGCGTTAAGCTGCTCTTTTTGTTTTGTTGCGCTATGTTATCGGTCGGTGGCCGCGTGCCTGATTTTCGTTCGTTTGCCAGAGGGGCCGCTGTATCAACCGGTTGTATTAAATCGCTGCCTCCGGCGCAGTTAAGCTGCGTGATAACGCAGAGAGCGCGGCGAGAGAGAACGAACCGTTGCCGTTTATGGTGCTTTACGGTCGATGAGCCGTAAGCTCTTGATGACCGAAAAGGATGCGTGATTCTACGTTTTATTTAAAATAGGCCTATGGCTTTAGGCGGCTGTTTTTCTTGAGCGCGTTGGGCGCGAGTGAGGGGTTTGTATGGCGGTTTTAGTTACTGGCGGAGCCGGTTACATCGGTTCACATACCGTTTTGATGCTGTTGGAGCGCGGTGAAGAGGTGGTGGTGTTGGACAATCTGTCGAACTCGTCAGCGGAGTCTTTACACCGCGTAGAGAAACTGACGGGAAAAGCCGCCGTGTTTTACCAAGGCGATGTTCAGGATGTTGAATGCCTGCATCGCATCTTTGAAGCGCACTCGATTACCGGTGTGATCCACTTCGCCGGTCTTAAGGCAGTAGGGGAGTCTACGCGTAAACCGCTGGAATACTATCAGAATAATGTCACCGGAACGTTGGTGTTACTGGACGCTATGCGCCGCGCCGGCGTGTATGCGTTTATCTTTAGTTCGTCCGCTACCGTTTATGGTGCCCATTCACCGGTGCCTTATGTCGAGACGACACCGATCGGCGGCACGACAAGCCCTTATGGCACGTCTAAGCTGATGGTGGAGCAGATCCTGCAAGATGTCGCCAAGGCTGAGCCGCAATTTTCGATTATTGCCTTGCGCTACTTTAATCCGGTAGGCGCCCATGAGTCGGGGTTGATCGGTGAAGATCCTAACGGTATTCCCAATAACCTGTTGCCCTACATCTCGCAGGTGGCCATCGGCAAGCTTGAAAAGCTGGGTATTTTCGGCGGGGATTATCCGACGACCGATGGGACGGGAGAGCGCGACTACATCCATGTCATGGATCTGGCCGAAGGCCACCTGAAAGCGATGGATCATCTGCCGACGCTCAGCGGATTTAAGGCCTATAACCTTGGGGCGGGTGTAGGTCACTCGGTACTGGCGATGGTTCAGGCATTCGAAAAAGCCTCGGGGGTCACGATCCCTTACCAAATATTACCGCGTCGCGAAGGCGATCTGCCTGCCTTCTGGGCGAACGCCGATCTGGCTTATCAGGAGCTGGGGTGGAAAGTTCGTCGGGGCCTTGATGATATGATGCGTGATACTTGGAACTGGCAGAAGAAAAATCCTAAGGGTTTTCAGCGCTGAGCATGCAATTCAACCCCACCGTTTATCGGAAAGGATAAACGGTGGGGGCACAAACACCTATTGGCAATCAGTAAGTAATACTTGATAAATTGTAAGCAGTCTCTTAGAAAGCACATCAGAACTTCCTACTAAAGTTCCTATATTTTATTTTAAAACCATTGGGTTAAATCTCATCTCCGAACAAGAACCGCACAAATTAAGCGTATTTTTTTACGTTACGGTGTCGGATGTTTTTGCAAATTGTGCTAGTCTCTCAGACCTTCGCGGACCCTATATTATTTCTGTCATATGCACGCGAGTTTGTTTAAGGTTCGTTCAAAAAGACCTCAAACGTGAAGTGTAAACTCGGTGGCGGCGCGTGTTTATAAGCATAATTCTAGGTCTCTGGGTAACGTTTTTCGTGAGTAAATTTCTAATGAAAGTGATAGAGACGCAGGTTGAAGGTGTAAAGCTGATTGAACCCAAAGTGTTTGGCGACCAGCGTGGTTTTTTCTTGGAAACATTCCAAAAAAGTCGATATCAGGAGCTGCTCGGCATTGATGCGGAGTTCGTACAAGATAACCACTCCCGTTCAGCGCGTGGCGTCTTGCGGGGATTGCATTTTCAAACGGCAAAACCGCAAGGCAAGTTGGTGAGGGTGGTACGCGGCGAGGTCTACGATGTGGTCGTCGATATTCGTCCTGAGTCGCCGACGTTCAAAAAGTGGGTTGGCGTCTATCTGTCCGAAGAGAACAAAAACCAGCTTTGGGTTCCGCCTGGTCTCGCCCATGGTTTTGTCGTAGTTTCGGACTCGGCTGATTTTGAATATAAATGCACTGATTACTATGATCCAAGTAATGAAGGGTGCCTGCTGTGGAACGATCCGGAAGTAGGTGTCGAATGGCCAGTCAGCGAGCCGCTGTTGTCGCCAAAGGATCTGCAGGGAAAACTGTTTAGAGAGCTTTTTTAATGCGTGTACTTTTGACCGGTGCTGCAGGGCAGTTGGGGCGCTGTTTGACAGACCGCTTTCCTGCTAACTGGACCTTGCTGGCGACTGACAGCCTGCAGTTAGACATTACCGATGCTGCAGCCATAGCGGTTACGGTCGAACAGTTTAAACCGGATGCCATTGTTAATGCCGCTGCTTATACTGCAGTAGATAAGGCGGAATCGGAGCCTGAGAAGGCTCGGATGATTAACGTGGATGGGCCAGCCTTCTTGGCTGCAGCGGCAGCCAGATTGGATATCCCGCTGGTGCATATATCGACTGATTATGTTTTTGACGGCACTGCGACTGAGCCATATTGCGAAACGGCGCCATGCTCGCCGGCAAGTGTTTATGGTCAGACCAAGTTTGATGGTGAATGCGCTGCCCTTAAAGCTAATTCTAAGACTGTGGTAATTAGAACCGCCTGGGTTTTTAGTGAATATGGCAACAATTTTGTAAAAACCATGTTAAGAGTAGGGGCGCAGCGCAGTGAGCTTGGCGTAGTTAGTGACCAATATGGTTGCCCAACATACGCTGGGGATATCGCTAGCGTGATTATCAGCATGTTGTCAAATCCGCATCTGCCTTATGGTATCTATCACTACTGTGGAGACAGTGCAGTTTCGTGGTTCGGTTTTGCGAAGGCCATCTTTGAAGAGGCTCAAGCCAGCTCATTATATGCGCATCAGGTGAAAGTTAATCCTATTGCTACGCATGAATACCCGACGCCTGCCTCCAGACCTGCCTATTCGATACTAAGCACTGAAAAGATTCGTGCCTTGGAACTTAGTCCAAGCCCATGGAGACAACAGCTTAATCCTGTTCTTAATAAGATATTATCTCAGTGATGCCCCGTTATTGAGCAAGATTAAAGGGGGATACTGCTATCCCCTTTACCGTTTCTGTCCGGCTGATGTAGTAGCCATAGGTACTGAGCTAAGCATTCCTGGACCGCGACTGCTTTGTTACAGCAACAAATTTGGGTTGAGGAATCAGATACAGCATGGCTGTAGTAAAAGAAAAATATCAGATAGTTGCATCTATCGTTTTATTCAACCACAGCTATGCGCAAGTAGCGGCGACACTGACATCTCTCTTGGCAGAATGCTGTGTCGATAAGATAGTTCTGGTTGACAACGGTGGGGCAGGTTGGGCAGCTTCATTATGTAATGATCGAATCTGTTACATTAATTCTGGATGTAATGGTGGCTTTGGGCGTGGTCATAATCTGGCTATGAGAGAGTACCTTGACCAATGCGATTATTTTTTGATCTGCAATCCAGATATCAGTTTCGAAGCAGGTTCTTTAGTGTGTTTGCATCAGTTCGCGTATGAAGGCGGGCATCAGTTTGTCTCTCCGCGGATACATTACAGTGATGGCCGCTTTCAGTACAGTTGCCGATTGCTGCCGACGCCAGCAAACCTGCTATTACGCCGCTTTTTGCCTCGCCTTAGCGCCCAAATGGATATGTCTTACGAACTCCACATGGCTGATTATAAAAAAGTATTTTCTGTGCCAACGGTGTCGGGTTGTTTTATGCTCATCGCTTCTCCTCTACTGAAGAGGCTTGGAGGGTTCGATGAGCGTTATTTCATGTATATGGAAGATATAGATCTGTGTCGCAGAGCTTTGTCGCATACAGAGATCGTTTACTTTTCGGGAGCTACCATTACACATGTTTTTGGTAAGGGATCTTATGAGAATGTGGCATTGCTTGGGCACCATATACGTTCGGCCTTTACCTATTTTAACAAATGGGGTTGGTTTTTTGATAGAGATCGCAAAAAAATCAATATGTTGTGCTTGAGGAGTATTCCGATGACCTCCCCTGCAGAGAGATTGTAACATTGTGTCTCATGTCGTTGCGCCTGGGGAACTGATGAGTATGCTCAAGAAGCAGAGGAGTCTGTAGACTCGGCGGCGATGAAGACTTGCTGTAAAAGGCAAATTCGTCATGATTTTAAACAGCTAACTAACTGTAGAATAAGTAAAAATAGACCTAGTTGCCACCCTTACGTACTCTGGTTGCGAAACGCCAGGGGCGGTAGCGTGCCTCAGCGCTATTGGTAGGGGTTTACTCGCTCGGACTTGAGCGATGAGCAGGGTTGCTATCACCTGATTTTGCTGGCTGGCAATAAGCTGGAACAGATTTTTAGCATTTGGCTGTAGTGCAGCAAGGCCGCCATAATTGGATAACTTGCACATTTAATGTACATGGTCGCTAAATTTCGCCGGAAATGAAACATAGGCAGGAAGATGCCATGAGGATAAAAACGGTCACGTCGAGGATATAAAATGTCAACACCCTTCACAGATAGTCACAAAGTTGCCATTCTAATGGGGACTTATCAAGGGGAACGATATATTTTAGAACAGCTCGAATCGTTTAAAGCCCAAAGTTATAAGAATTGGCAAATTTATGTCTCAGATGATGGTTCAACAGATGAAACACTTAGTAAAATAGAGCGATTTTCTACTGAAAATAAAATTAATATTTCTATCGTATCAGGCCCTAAAACCGGATTTGTTAGTAATTTTCTTTCGCTCTTATCCAAGGTTGATCTTGACGATGGTTACTATTCATTTTCTGATCAAGATGATATTTGGCATAACGATAAAATTGAGCGGGCGGTGAATTGGTTGGCCAGTCAACCTTCGTCGAAACCGGCACTATATTGCTCCAGAACGCATATTGTCAATGAAAATGGCGGTGATTTAGGTTTCTCATATCCTTTTACCGTTGAACCGTCATTCACTAATTCACTGATTCAGAATATTGGTGGTGGAAATACCATGGTGTTCAATCAGGCCGCACGTGACGTTATCGTCAAGGCTGGGATCGTCGATGTGATTACCCATGATTGGTGGATATATATCTTGATAACCGGTGTCGGTGGAGTGGTTCATTATGATGCGGAGCCAAGCCTGGATTATCGTCAACATGTCGGCAACGCGATTGGTTTTGACTCCGTATCCAAAAGAAGACTGTCGAAGTTGAGCAAACTATTGAGCGGTGAATCCAGAGGGTGGCATGCTGCAAATATTGCGGCGCTGGAAAAAAATCGCGAGTGCTTAACTTCTGAGAACAAGCAGAAACTTCATTGGTTTAGAAAGATACACGACGCCAACTGGTTAGTTAGAAACTTCTACTATTTTAAACTCGGGTTATATCGACAAGGCTTTTTCGATAACGTGGGTGTGTTTTTATTAGTGCAACTAAAAAAAATATAACGGTTGTGGAAAATAAACTTGTGGATTTTTAAATAAGGTGTACTCGTAATGCAACGCTTTTCCATCAGCCCACTTGAAATGATTTCAAGTGTATGGCGCAACAGATTCTTGATTAAAACAACGGCTATCCGTGAAGTGCAAGGCCGGTACCGTGGATCTTTTATGGGTATCGTATGGTCCTTATTAACACCACTTTTTATGCTAACGGTTTATACGTTTGTATTTAGCGAGATTTTTAAGGCAAGATGGCATGGCGGTAGCGCGTCAAAAGGTGAGTTCGCCCTGGTTTTATTCGCGGGGCTCATTGTTTTTAATTTCTTCTCCGAATGCCTTAATAAAGCGCCACAAATAATTCTCGGTAATGTGAATTATGTGAAAAAAGTCGTCTATCCGTTAGAGGTTTTACCTGTGGTCTCGCTGGCCTCTGCCCTTTTTCAGTTGGTGATTAGTCTAATTGTTTGGCTGGCTGCGTATTGTGTTTTCTTTGGTATCCCACACCTTACGGTTCTTTATTTTCCGTTAATTCTCGTGCCGTTGGTCCTGATTACTCTGGGGATTAGTTGGTTTTTGACCGCGATGGGTGTTTTCCTTAGGGATATAAATCAGTTTATCGGCTTGTTTACTACGGCCTTAATGTTTATGAGCCCGGTTTTTTATTCTGCAGATATTTTACCAGAGAATTTTAGACGGCTAATGTATTTAAATCCGCTCACAACAGTGATAGAGCAAACTAGAAATATCCTTTATTGGGGAAAGTCGCCCGACTTTGAAGTATTGAGTGTTTATTGGTTGGCATCTATTGTTGTCGCTTGGTTAGGTTTTGTCTGTTTCCAGAAAACGCGCAAGGGGTTCGCAGATGTGCTCTGAATATGCTATTCGGGTTAGTAATCTGAGTAAATGTTATCAAATCTACGATCGGCCTTCAGACAGATTAAAACAGTCTATATATTCTGGAGCCAGGCGGTTCCTGGGAAAAGGAACGAAGCCGCTTTTCCGTGAGTTTTGGGCGTTGAAGGATATTAGCTTTAATATCAAAAAGGGTGAGTCTGTCGGGATTATTGGTCAGAACGGTTCAGGGAAGTCAACGTTATTGCAGCTCATTTGCGGTACGTTAAGCCCCACTGATGGAACAGTTAAGACTAGCGGACGGATAGCTGCCCTGCTGGAGTTAGGGTCAGGTTTTAACCCTGAGTTTACCGGCCGCGAGAACGTTTATATGAACGCCGCCGTATTAGGGATGAGTCAGGCTGAGATTAATGCCAGGTTTGATGAAATACTTGTTTTTGCAGATATCGGTGAGTTTATTGATCAGCCGACCAAGACTTATTCCAGTGGGATGCTGGTACGTCTCGCCTTCGCGGTTCAGGTATGCATAGAGCCTGATATTTTGATCGTTGATGAAGCCTTGGCGGTGGGGGATGCATTGTTCCAGAAGCGTTGTTTCGAACGTATGGACCGGCTACGCACGAACGGCACCACCTTACTCTTTGTCTCTCATGATCAAGAATCTGTTCGCACGATGACCAACAGAGCCATCTTTTTAGAGCATGGCGTCATTAAATTTGCAGGAACCTCCGCCGACGCATTGCTGGAATACCGTAAATCCTTGCATGAGCTTGAATCTAAACGTTTGAATCAGGTGGCTCAACACTTAAAAGCAAAGAGTCAACATGCGCGACAGGTTCAACAGTCCGCGTCTGACACGGCAGCTAAAGCCGCGGATGTCGCTGTTTCCACCGAAACTGCGCCGCTGTCTGAACGTTTGAAAGCTTTTTCATTCGGCGATCTTGATGCCGAAGTTTTGGATGTGGCGCTGCTGAATGCCAAAGGGGAGCCCTGTTCTCACTTTGATCCCAGAGATAAGGTAACGGTTATCGTACATTGCCGCGCCCATGCCAATTTGACCCATTTAAATGTGGGGTTGCGAATTAGAAATAAAGAAGGGGTCAAGATTTATTCTTGGGGTACGCTTAATCAGGATATGGCTATTCGCAGTCAGGTTCAGAAAGAGGGTGAGGTATTCTGGGAAAAGTCCTTTGAAAAAGACGACGAATTTGAGGTCAGGTTTGAATTCATCTGTGGCTTAGGCCCAAATCTATATGAAATTCAGGCATCAATAACTGAAGAAGGCAAGCCTTATTACGCTGAGCAACGGATGATTCATTGGATTGATGAGGCTGCATTTTTTACTGTTACCAGCGAACCTCAATCGTACCATTTTGGTGGAGTTGTCGATCTGCGTATGATTAGTCAACTACAGGAACGTAACTAATGAATTCAGAACAAGACAATGCTTTTGAAAAAAACTGGGATGACAAAGAGTTAAGCAAAATGAAAAGAATCGATAATGCCTTTGACGTTTCAGAAGAAATACTTAACGCTTGCGGTGGGCGAAAATTCCTGAACATTGGTTGCGGTGATGGCGCGTTGGTTCAGGCATTACTGTCAAGCGGAATGGATGCCTATGGTGTGGATACATCGGCAAGTGCGATCCAGCATTGTGAAAAATTGATGCCTAATCGCTTCAAACAAGGCACGATAGAGAAATTACCTTTCGAAACCCAATCATTCGATACTGCTATCCTGACTTATACACTGGAGGATCTATCGGAAGAGGCTCTGCGTGCCGGGTTGGCAGAAGTTCGTCGCGTAACCCGCCGCTCCGTCTATGTGCGAGTCAGTACCGTAGCGGCGTCGGAAATCGAAGCCTCTCACATCGGCCGGAACAGAAATGCGTGGGAAACCCTCTTTTTTGACGCAGGCTTTCGAAAGCATCCTTCTTACTATTTGCTTAAAGATTATGAGTCGTTCGAGCATGAGGGTGATGAGGTTACGATCCTGTTTGAATGCATACCGGATGAAGCATTGTCGCGTTATCCACTGGATGCGTTGAAAGAAGAACGCGATCTGCATATGGATATGACCCGTGAGACCGGCGAGCGCTCCGATGCACATATTGCGCGTTATCAGTGGGCCGCGACGTTTGTGCGTCCTGGCGATACGGTGCTCGATGCCGCTTGCGGATTGGGATACGGAAGCTATCTCATCCAATGCGGAACGATGGCCGCGAAGACGCTGGGTATTGATGGCAGCGACTATGCTATCCAATATGCGCAAAGTAGCTTCGCTTCTCAGGTTCCTGCACTGAGTTTTTCACTGGGTATGTTGCCGGAGGCGCTGAAAGATATCGCCGATAACTCAGTGGATTTGGTTATTTCCTTTGAAACGTTGGAACATGTGCCTGAGCCTAAGGCGCTGCTGGCTGAGTTTCATCGGGTTTTAACGCCTGGAGGGAGAATTATCGTCAGCGTTCCGAATGATTGGAGCGATGAGTCTGGAGAAGATCCTAACCCCTTCCATCTTCATGTTTATACACTCGATAAGTTGCGTGATGAGCTTAAAAAGCATTATGACTTTGAACAACTTGTCGTTCAGTCGGCCACGCACTATAAAAATGGGCCAGGTAGCAAGGAGTGGGTGCCGGCTAAGCGTGAACTTTATGCTGTGCCGAGCCATATCTCATTGCAAGAGGCGCCAAAAGCGGAGTGGTGGCTCGCGGTTGGCATGAAGCCTGCGTTGGCAGGGATATCAGTGCCTTACCGCGAAACGCAATTCGGCACTTACGAAGATGATAAAGCCTGGAATGTCACGGCATTCTCTCGTGATTATAAGAATCCCTGGCTGGTGCGTTCGATGGTGGATATTGGCCACCGCATGAAAAATAAAGAAGAACTGGTTGCGCTTTGTGAGGCCGTTTATCAGCAAAACAAAGATAACAGTGCTGATGCCGGCGCCGCACTTTGCGTACTCGGTTATCAATTAATAAATGCCAGATCCACAACGGCCTTTTCAGACATATTGCATTTCAATAATAAAGTCGAGATGTACATTGATGCGCAGCCGGTAACGCCACATGGCATCCGATGGACAGTCTCGCTGCTTTTTGTGACCGGAAAGCTTTGGTTGATGGCCGGTGATAGCGAAAAGGCAAAGCAGGCCTTTGAAAAGTGCATTGCGATCGACCCTCTTGCTTTTAGCCCGCTGTTGGCGAACAGAACCATTGAGGCTTGCCAACTATTAGGCGTCATCGCTCTGAGTCATGGGAACAAAGAACAAGCGAGCCACTATTGGCGGCAGGGGATCGCTACGGCGCAACGCGCCTTGGCTGCTGATTGGAAGCTGAGCCTCGGTGACGTGAATAAGCCCATTGAATTCGGGCTGCCAGAATTATCCTCTATACTTGACTATGCAAGTACATGTGCTTATGCGCTGACTAATATCGATTCCTTCGAGAATAAGCCATGGTGGTGGCTGCAGCTGCGTCGTAGTGCAGGCATGCAAGCGGCGAACATGAGGAGGGAAATCACGAGTCTAAACGAGTCGTTGCGTGAGAAAAACGTGATGGCGCAAAATGCGGATGCCGCAGTGCAGGAGAATTATCTGCAAACTGAGCAACTGTTATCCGCGTTGGCAAGTAAAGAAAAAATTGCGGAAGAGATTTATCAGGCTTTGTTAAATAAAGATAGCTTGTTAAGTGAGTTAGGAAAAGTCATGTACGATAAGGATGCAACCTTGAATGATTTGAATTCCAAGTTGCAAGAAAACAGCCAACATATCGAAGAATTGGTTTCAGCGCTAATAGCTAAAGAAGAAGCTATAACCAAACTCAATCACACCGTATTGCTCAAAGAACAGGCGATCGTTGAACAAACCAAGACGATCCAGCAACTTAACGGGCAGTTGAATTCTCGACTGATTCGTCTGAGAAACGTTGCCGGGCAGCCCTTGAGCATGAGAAAGATTCTGCATATGGGGTACCTGATGACCTCTTTGGTTACCCCAAAACGGGTACGGGATTCGTTAGCACCTGTCATTAGCCGACTGCGAGCAAGAGTGGCCACTCGTCCGGCAGTGGCGGCAATCGAAACCGGAGATAAGGCCCCTCAGCGTGGTCATCAGGTTCTGGTGCCTCAGGCTAAGGAGAATGCGCCGCAAATAGTGCATATCATCGCCAACTTTATGACCGGGGGATCTTCCCGCCTGGTTGCTGATTTGATTGAGTATTTGGGGAAAGACTACAAGCAAGCCATTCTGACCAGCTATATTCCTGATCCGCCTGCTTACCTGGGCGTCGATATTGAGGAGTGCCGTTTCCCTGAAGATACCGCACCTTTTGTAGAATATTATAATCGTCGTAAGCCTGACTTCATTCATGTCCATTACTGGGGAGATGTAGATGAACCTTGGTATGCTAAGGCGATAGAAGCTGCAAGAATATTAAACATTCCAGTAATTGAGAATATCAATACGCCAATTGCTCCGCATTTATCTGATGCGGTAAAACGTTATGTTTACGTGAGCGATTATGTCCGTCATGTATTTGGTCAGAATAAAGATTCACATGTCACTGTGTATCCTGGTTCTGATTTCTCACACTTTATGCGTGCAGCTGAAGAGCCTGTTCCGCAAGACTGTGTGGGTATGGTTTATCGGCTTGAGAACGATAAGCTTAATGAAGATGCTATCAAACCATTTATTTTTATTGCTCAGAAACGACCACAAACGAAAGTGCTCATCGTAGGTGGCGGAAGTTTGTTGGCGCCATTCCAGCAAGCCGTTAAAGACGCGGGGGTTGAGGCTAACTTTGAGTTTACCGACTATGTGGAATACAGCACATTGCCGGATTATTACCGCCGCATGTCATTATTTGTCGCTCCAGTCTGGAAAGAAAGCTTTGGCCAGGTAAGTCCTTTTGCCATGAATATGCGTGTGCCGGTGATTGGCTACGATATCGGTGCTATCAGCGAAATTGTTAACTCTAAATCCATGCTGGCGCCTGCGGGCGATGCCGAAAAACTGGCGGATATTGCAATTGCATTGCTGAATGATGAAGCACGACGTAATGAACTAGGGAAAGAACATCAGCAGCGGGCCAAAGATAATTTCTCCGTACAGGCTATGATCAACGCTTATGATCATCTGTATGCTGACATGATTAAAAAATAAAGTGATTAATTTATGAAAATTGTTTTCTTTGTTCACTGTTTCTTCCCCGACCATTTTTATGGAACAGAAACCTATACCCTTGGATTGGCAAATCATTATCGCTCTTGGGGCCATGAGGTTTCCGTCGTTTCTGCGGTATTTCAGGGGGAGGCTAAGCAGCCATCCTTGATTAACCGTTACTCTTATCAAGATATTCCCGTCATCGCTATTGATAAGAATGTTATTCCGCACAGTCGTGTAAAAGAAACTTACTATCAGCCTGAAATGCGAAATGTGCTTGAGGAAATCCTCTTAGAGCTAAAACCTGACGTTATACATGTTACGCATTTGATCAACCATACGTCAGTTCTTCTCGAGGTCGCAGGTAAGCTTAATATCCCGACGTATACTACGTTCACTGATTTCTTCGGTTTTTGCGCCAACAATAAACTCGAAGCGGCAGACGGTGGCCTGTGTGCGGGGCCATCGGAATCTCGTGCCAACTGTGTCGCATGTTATCTCAAAGAGGCTGCGCAGGGCGGTCATGCGACGGGATGGATGAAGAAGGCGGCGGTTCCAGCTATGGCCAATTTGCTGGCCAAGGGGCTGGTGGCTTCTCGTAAACTGGGCGCCTTAAAATCCGGTTCAACACAAGGACTGGTTGAGGATCTGGTAACACGTCCGGATACGCTGTCGTATCTTTATAATACCTATTATAAAGGTGCCGTTGCCCCTACGGCTTTCTTGCAAAAGGCGTATATAGCGAACAATATCACAGCCCCGATGCGTAAGATTTGGTTTGGCATCGATATTGATCGCAAAGCTAAACCTGTTCGTGATGAAAATCATATTCCAGTGATTGGTTTTATCGGTCAAATCGCGCCTCATAAAGGCACTGATCTGCTGATAGAGGCATTTAAGCAGCAACCTAAGAACAGTGCCAGGTTAAAAATTTATGGTCCAACCGATCAGTCGGTAAGCTATATGGATACATTGAGAAAGATGAGTGACGGTGTCGATGGCATCGAGTTCATGGGGACGTTTGATCAGGCTAAAATGGCTGATATCTTCAGTGAGATTGATCTGTTTGTGATCCCATCGAGATGGTATGAAAATAGTCCTTTGGTTTTGTTGAACTCGTTGGCAACGCACACTCCCGTATTGGTCTCTGATGTGGAAGGTATGACCGAGTTTCTAACGGAAGGGGTCAATGGGTACAGCTTCAAGCGTGGAAATTCCGACGACTTAGCCAATAAACTCTCTTATATCCTACAAACACCGCAGTTATTGCATAAATTGTCCTTGTCGACAGAATATGCAAGAACAACAGAAGTCATGGCAAAGGAAACATTCGAAATTTATCAATGCAATGAGTTGATAACAAATAGTTGAAGCGCCGAAAAACGCTTCGTTATTTCTGAATATTTCTTTTTATTTTAGCACTGACCATGTTTATGGAGAAAAAATGAAAATTGTAGTTTTTGGCGGTGGTGGTTTTCTCGGATCGGCAATTTGTGATCGTTTGCTTAAAGATGGCCATCAGTTGAGGATTTTCGAACGTCCGCGGGTTCCGCCTTATCGGGAGTTTACGGCAGACGAAAGTGTGGAGTGGGTGACCGGCGATCTGAGCAGCACGCATGATCTTAATGACGCCATCCAGGGTATGGATAGCGTCTTGCATCTTGTTTCCACAACGCTACCGAAAAGTTCGAACGAAGACCCGGTATACGACGTTCAGACCAACGTGGTGCCGAGCTTGCATATGCTTAATGCTATGGTGAGTCAGGGCGTTTCTCGCATTGTCTTTATTTCCTCTGGCGGCACGGTATACGGCAAACCGCAGTATACCCCCATCGATGAGAAACACCCGACCGATCCGGTTGTCTCGTATGGCATTACCAAGCTAGCCATCGAAAAATACCTGCATATGTTCAGCCAGCTGTATGGTATTAAGGCTGTGACATTGCGTGTAGCCAATCCCTATGGTGAACGCCAACGCGTTGAGACGGCGCAGGGCGCTGTGGGTGTGTTCTTACACAATGCACTGAAAAGTAAGCCTATTGAGATTTGGGGTGACGGCAGTGTTCAGCGTGACTATATTCATGTCAGCGATGTTGCGGAAGCATTTGCCAAGGCGCTTGTTTACGACGGAAAGGAAGAGTGCTTTAACATCAGTTCGGGGAAAGGGACGAGTCTCAATGACCTCATCGCCATGTTGAAAGACATTTTGCCTGAAGAGCTCCAGATAAATTATAAACCAGCCAGATCATTCGACATAGATATCAGCGTATTGAGTAACGATTTAGCTCGCCGGGAGTTGGGTTGGGAACCGCAATTAAGCATGCAGGAAGGGCTCAAGCGGGCCGCTGACTGGGTGAGAAACTCTTTAAAAAATCATAATTGAGTAATATAAATGCGCGTTCTTCTTACTGTTCATCAATTCTTTCCGGAGTATAAAGCGGGAACGGAGGTGCTTACATTATCGGTTGCTAAAGAATTGATGCGAGCAGGCCATCAGGTGCATGTCTATACAGGACACCCGGGAGAAGCCTCTCTTACGGATGATGAACGGTTTGATGAGTATGATTACGAAGGGATTCATGTTTATCGTTTTCATCATGCCTATGTGCCTATGTCTGGTCAGAGCTCGATGATCGAGGTTGGATACAATAATCAGCTGGCGGTTAAACATTTTAAAAACATTGTTCAAACCTTTTGCCCGGATATTGTCCATCATTTTCATCTGAATCGGTTGGGGATCGGGTGCATTGAGCACGTAGCGCAGCAAAAAATCACTCAGTTTTTTACGCCAACAGACTTTTGGATGGTGTGTCCCACCGCGCAGTTGATGCTTGGGGAGGGCCGGTATTGTAACGGCCCCAGTCCGGCATCCGGCAACTGTATTAAGCATTTTGCTCGTGATTCAAAGGGGGGAATGCTCGGCAGTATGTTTGACCATACGCCAACGTTTCTTTTTGATCAGCTGGCAAAGTTGACTAAAAACAACCCTCTTATTCATTATCCTATGAGTAATGAAGTTCGAGCAATGGCGACGCGTTTAGAAAAAACGATAGCCTCGCTGAACAAACTGGATGGCATTGTTGCGCCGAACGTGTTTATGAAAGAGTTATTCACCCGCTATGGTGTTAACGCTGAAATTATCCACAGTTATCCGTTTGGTATCGATATTCCGAAGCGTAACATAGAGCCTAAGGTCGATCGTTATGACCGGCCATTATCACTGGGGTTTATTGGCACTCTTGCGCCGCATAAAGGGTGTCATGTCGCTATTGAAGCGGTGCAAAGATTGCCGAAGAACAGTGCAACATTGAAAATATATGGTAGCGCGCAAGGTTTTCCAGAATACCATTCACGGTTATTGACGTTGGCTGGAGATAATCCCGCGATTCATTTTTGCGGTACATTTCCTAACGAGAAAATCGATTCTGTTATGGATGATATTGATGCGCTGATAGTGCCGTCGATATGGTATGAAAATACACCGTTGGTCATCTACTCCGCGCAAGCTGCAAAATGTCCGGTCATAGGATCGAATTTACCGGGGATTGCAGAAGTTATCACGCATAAAAGTAATGGTTTGTTGTTTGAGGCTGGTAACGTATCGGATCTGATTGCGCAAATCTCATCATTACTGGATGAGGGTATCTCTAATTTAAGTGAAAATGCGATAAGGATAAAATCGATTAGAGATTACGTTGACATGTTGATGACTTTATGGCGCAGTTAAATGCGGTATATTATATCTAATTCAGGTTTGCCTGCTACTGAGTATTTTTATTGATGAGGGCTTATGTCTAATACTAAAAAAGAAAGAATTGACGGGCCTGATATCCTTCGGGGGTTTGCGGCCATCTCAGTCATTGTTGTTCACTTGATTGCCTCTTCGCAAATTGATTTTGGTCATGTCATTACGCTTATTGGCAGTAAATTTACCGCCAGTGTTACTTTATTCTTTACGATAAGTGCATTTTCTATTGCTTATGCTTATAATGATGGCTTTATCAACAAAACTGACTTTAAAAATTTTTATATCAAGCGATTCTTCCGGCTGGCCCCTCTCTTTTATCTGGCGATGATTGTTGAAGGCGTTATCATTTATTATGCATTTCAACATACTCCTTCTGCTTTTGAAGTCTTAATGTCTGGGACGTTTCTCTTTAACCTGGTCCCAAAAATGCAAGATGGCATCGTATGGGCTGGATGGTCCTTGAGTATAGAGTGGGTGTTCTATCTCCTTTATCCGGTGATATTTATATTTAGCAACAATAAGAAAACCATTGTTGTGCTATGGATGCTGTGTGTCTTTATCTCATCAAGTATCGCTAAAGTACAGGCGGAACCCATTGAGATATACATGAATATTCTAAATCACATGGTTTTCTTTATCTCAGGTATTTTCGTCTATTTATACCTTAAAGAGTTGCAGGTGCTGGGTGCCAATCTTGGGCGATATTCTGGTTTTGTTTCCGGATTGATAATGTCATCTCTAATGGCGTTGCTGATTTATTGTTTTGCTCAGGATGGATATCCATTTAATATATATATTGTTTACCCTCTGATTTGGGTGGGTATGATCGCCTCTTCCATTATCGGCATCCCTGCATTAATCAATAATCGTTTCACCCGCTTCCTTGGTAAGGCCAGTTATAGCATCTATCTCATGCACGGCATTGTTCTTTATCTGCTTAAGGCTGTTGGAACATACCGGTGGGTTGACACCTTCGCGGTCAGCGGCCCAATGAAGTTTCTGATTTCTATTTTGATTACCGCTGTTTTGACTATCGCAATCTCTTACCTCTCGTATAGATACATCGAGGAACCAGGGATAAAACTGGGGAAGCGATTTATATCAAAAAGAAACGCTTCATCATGCTCAGTCGAGAGAAGGCTAAACAGTAATGGGTAACAGAGAGGCGACACCGGGGCAGGCGATCACCCCGGGATTATCGTGTTTGAATACTTCAGTTTTTGGCTGGAAATCAACCTTTAATGTCATGTGATACGGCCTATCGCACCAATCACTACCCACCCGGCTCAATCCTGAGTTAACATGTGTGCCACATCACAAAACCTGCTGGCCGACGTTGCCGGCAGGGTCATCCTCAGACAGGAGTTCCTAAATGTCCAAGCAACAAATCGGCGTTGTCGGCATGGCGGTAATGGGCCGCAACCTCGCGCTGAACATCGAGAGCCGTGGTTACACCGTTTCCATTTTCAACCGTTCTGGCGACAAAACTGACGAAGTGATCGCTGAGAACCCGGGCAAGAATCTGGCGCCGTATTACACCGTTGAAGAGTTTGTCGAATCACTGGAAAAACCGCGCCGCATCCTGCTGATGGTGAAAGCGGGTGAAGCAACGGATAAAACCATTGCCTCGCTGACTCCGCACCTGGACAAGGGCGACATCTTGATCGACGGCGGCAACACCTACTATCAGGACACCATCCGTCGTAACCGCGAACTGTCCGACCAGGGCTTCAACTTCATCGGCACCGGCGTTTCCGGCGGTGAAGAGGGCGCGTTGAAAGGGCCTTCCATCATGCCTGGTGGCCAGAAAGAAGCTTACGAGCTGGTGGCGCCAATCCTGGAGAAAATCGCTGCGGTTGCGGAAGGCGAGCCTTGCGTGACCTACATTGGCGCAGACGGTGCCGGCCACTATGTGAAGATGGTGCACAACGGCATCGAATACGGCGACATGCAGCTGATTGCCGAAGCCTATTCTCTGCTGAAACAGGCGCTGAATCTGAGCAACGAGCAACTGGCCGAAACCTTCGCCGAGTGGAACAAGGGCGAACTGAACAGCTACCTGATCGACATCACCAAAGACATCTTCACCAAGAAAGACGAAGAGGGTAAATACCTGGTCGATGTGATCCTGGACGAAGCCGCCAACAAAGGCACCGGCAAATGGACCAGCCAGAGCTCGCTGGATCTGGGCGAACCGCTGTCGCTGATCACCGAATCGGTATTCGCACGCTACCTGTCCTCGCTGAAAGATCAGCGCGTTGCTGCCTCTAAAGTGCTGACCGGCCCGAAAGTGGCGCCGTTCACCGGCGACAAAGCTGAATTCATCGAGAAAGTGCGCCGCGCGCTGTATCTGGGCAAAATCGTGTCCTACGCGCAGGGCTTCTCTCAGCTGAAAGCCGCGTCTAAAGAAAACAACTGGGATCTGCACTACGGCGAAATCGCCAAGATCTTCCGCGCCGGTTGCATCATCCGCGCTCAGTTCCTGCAGAAGATCACCGACGCTTACGCGGCGGATGCCGATATCGCCAACCTGCTGCTGGCGCCATACTTCAAGCAAATCGCCGACGAATACCAGCAGGCGCTGCGTGACGTGGTGGCCTACGCCGTGCAGAACGGTATCCCTACGCCAACCTTCTCCGCTGCGATCGCCTACTACGACAGCTACCGTTCCGCGGTGCTGCCGGCGAACCTGATCCAGGCGCAGCGCGACTACTTCGGTGCGCACACCTATAAACGCATCGACAAGGAAGGCGTGTTCCATACCGAATGGATGGAATAAGCCCGCTCGTTGAGCGATAAAATAAAAAAAGCCGCCGAGGTTAACGCCCGGCGGCTTTTTTATTGCGTGCGAGTTAACGTCATGCTTTTTTCTGATGCCGCTCGCGCAGCCGGCCGATCACCGCGCTCAGATCCAGATCCTGGTCCTGCAGCAGCACCAGCAGGTGATAGATCAGGTCCGAAGCTTCGTTGGTCAGCTCTTCGCGATCGTTGACCGTGGCGGCCAGCGCGGTTTCCACGCCTTCCTCCCCGACCTTCTGCGCGATGCGCTTGGTGCCGCTGGCATACAGGCTGGCGGTGTACGAGCTGTCCGGGCTGGCGTGCTTGCGCTCCGCCAACAGCTGCTCCAGCTGATAGAGGAACGTCCAGTCGCTGGCGGCCGGGTGGAAGCAGCTGCTGTTGCCGAGGTGGCAGGTTGGGCCGATCGGGTTGGCCAATACCAGCAGCGTGTCGTTATCGCAGTCCGGCGTGATGCTGACCACTTTGAGGAAGTGGCCGGAGCTTTCACCCTTGGTCCACAGGCGCTGCTTGGTGCGCGAGAAGAAGGTGACGTTGCCGCTTTGCTCGGTGGTGGCCAGCGCTTCCGGCGTCATGTAACCCAGCATCAGCACTTCGCCGGAAACGGCGTGCTGCACGATGGCCGGCACCAGGCCGTCGGTTTTTTCCCAGTCCAGCTGGTTTCTCTGTTGTTCTGTCAGCACACGCGAATCTCCACGCCTTGTTCGACCAGGAACCTTTTCAGTTCGCCGATATTGATGATTTGTTTGTGGAACACCGATGCCGCCAGCGCGCCGTCGACGTCCGCATCGCGGAACGCTTCCAGGAAGTGTTCCATGGTGCCCGCGCCGCCGGAGGCGATCAGCGGCACCTTGCAGGCCTCGCGCACTCGGCGCAGTTGCTGCAGATCGTAACCGTTGCGCACGCCATCCTGGTTCATCATGTTCAGCACGATCTCACCGGCGCCGCGGCGCTGCACTTCCTGCACCCAGTCGAGGGTTTCCCACTGGGTGATGCGGGTGCGGCTCTCGTCGCCGGTATATTGGTTGACGTGATACTTGCCGGTTTCACTGTCGAACCAGGTGTCGATGCCCACCACGATGCACTGCACGCCAAAGCGATCCGCCAGGCGGCTAATCAGATCGGGATCGGCCAGCGCCGGCGAATTGATCGAAATCTTGTCGGCGCCGAAAGACAGGATCTGGCTGGCGTCCTCGGCGCTTTTAATGCCGCCGGCGACGCAGAACGGAATATCAATCACCTCCGCCACGCGCGACACCCAGCTTTTGTCCACCACCCGGCCGTCGCTCGAGGCGGTGATATCGTAAAATACCAGCTCGTCCGCACCTTCTTGCGCATAGCGCTGCGCCAGCGGCACGATGTCGCCGATGATTTCGTGGTTGCGGAACTGCACGCCTTTCACCACTTGCCCGTCTTTAACATCCAGGCACGGGATTATCCGTTTTGCCAGCATGCGATCGCCTCCTCAACGCTAAATTTACCTTCCAGCAGGGCGCGCCCCACGATCACGCCGGCAACGCCGCTGCCGCGCAGCTGGGCGATGTCGTCCAGATTGCCGATGCCGCCCGAGGCCTGGAAGGCCACCTGCGGATAACGGCGGCTGATCTCCTGATACAGCGCCACGTTGGAACCGGCCAGCGTGCCGTCGCGCGAAATATCGGTGCACAGCACGTGCTTGAGCCCGTAGGGCAGGAACTGTTCCACCACCTGTTCCAGCGTGGCGTCGGAGTCTTCTTGCCAGCCGCTGATGGCCACGCGCTTCACGCCCTGCGCGTCGATGCGCACGTCCAGCGCCAGCACCAGCGCGTCGGCGCCGTAGCGCTCGAACCAGCTTTGCACCAACTGCGGCTGTTTCACCGCGGTGGAGCCGATCACCACGCGCGTGGCGCCGGCTTCCAGCAGGGCGCTGACGTCTTGTTCGTTGCGGATGCCGCCGCCGACCTGCACCGGCACGTTAACCCCCGCCAGCAGCTTGCGCAGCAGCGGGATCTGGCGCGCCGCCGGATCCTTGGCGCCGGTCAAATCGACCAGATGCAGCACCTGGGCGCCCTGTTGTTGATAGTCCTGCAGGCGCAGCAGCGGATCGTTGCCGTAGTCGCGCTGTTGACCGTAATCGCCCTGATGCAAACGCACCACGTTGCCGTCGATCAAATCCAAAGCCGGAATAATCATGCTGCCTACATCTCCAGAAAGTTTTTCAACAGTTGCGCGCCGGCCGCTCCAGAACGTTCTGGATGAAACTGCACGCCGAAGAAGTTGTCTTTTTGCACGGCGGCGGTGAAGGGCTCGCCGTAGTTCGCCTGGGCGATGGTGCTGGGGCATATCGGCATCGCATAGCTGTGTACGAAATAGAAGTAGGCGCCGTCATCGATGCCGCGGAACAGATGGTGGCCCGCCTGCGCGGACACCTGGTTCCAGCCCATGTGCGGCAGCGGCAGGCCGAAGTCGGTCATCTGCTTCACCGGCGTATCGATGAGGCCGAGCGTGATCACGCCGCCGTTCTCTTCGCTGCTGGCTGCCAGCAGCTGCATGCCGAGGCAAATGCCCAGCACCGGCTGCGTGCAGGCCCTGATCAGTTCGATCAAATCGCGCTCGCGCAGCTGATCCATCGCCGCCTGCGCAGTGCCGACGCCCGGCAGGAACAGCTTGTCGGCGCGCAGCACGATCTCCGGATCGCGGCTCACCTCCGGCTGATAACCCAGGCGCCGCACCGCGTAGGTGACGGAGGCCAGGTTGGCGCAGCCGGTATCCAAAATCACCACGTTCATCACAGCACTCCTTTCGAACTCGGCAGGGTATTGCCCTCGACGCGGATCGCCTGGCGCAGCGTGCGGCCAAACACTTTGAACAGGCTCTCGACCCGGTGGTGGTCGTTTTTGCCCTTGGTCTTCAGGTGCAGCGTGCAGCCCATGGTGTAAGAGAGCGAACGGAAGAAGTGCTCGACCATTTCGGTGCTGAGATCGCCGACGCGCTGATAGTTGAACTCGGCCTTGTACTCCAGGTGCGGGCGGCCGGAGATATCCAGCGCGCAGCGCGCCAGGCATTCGTCCATCGGCAGCACGAAGCCGAAGCGGGCGATGCCGCGCTTGTCGCCGAGCGCCTTGTTCAGCGCTTCACCCAACGCCAGGCCGGTGTCCTCTACCGTATGGTGATCGTCGATATACAGGTCGCCTTTGACGTCGATCTCCATGCGGAAGCCGCCGTGGGTGGCGATCTGATCCAGCATGTGATCGAAGAAGCCGACGCCGGTTTTGATCTTGCTGCCGCCTTCGCGATCCAGCCAGACGTTGACGTCGATCTGCGTCTCTTTGGTCACGCGATTAACCCGCGCGTGACGGTCACGCAGGGTCAGCTGGCGCACGATCTCTTTCCAGCCCAGCACGCCGCGCTGGTAACGCAGCCCCTGGATGCCCATGTTTTCCGCCAGCTGCACATCGGTCGGCCGATCGCCGATCACGTAGCTGTGCGCGGTATCGAGCACGCCGGGTTCAAGGTAGCCTTTCACCAGCGCGGTTTTCGGCTTGCGGCAGTCACAGTTGTCCGCCGGCAGGTGCGGGCAGATCAGCACATCGGCGAACTGAATGCCCTGGGAGCTGAGGATCTGCATCATCAGGTTGTGCGGCGGATCGAAGGTTTCCTGCGGGAAACTGGCGGTGCCGAGCCCATCCTGATTGGTGATCATCACCAGCTGATACCCCGCCTGTTGCAGCGCCAGCAGGGAAGGGATCACGTCCGGCTCAAGCGCCAGCTTGTCCAGGCGGTCAACCTGGAAATCTTCCGGTGGCTCGGCGATCAGCGTGCCGTCACGATCGATAAAGAGGATTTTTTGGCTCACATTGGCTCCTGGCGAGTCTGGTTGGCGCCGGGCAGGGCGGACAAGGCGTCCACCACGCGTTGACATTCGTCGCGGGTGCCTATGGTGATGCGCAGGCAGCCGGACAACCCGGGCTGTTTGTTTTGGTCTCGTAAGATAATGCCCTGATCCCACAAGCTTTTAAACACATTACTTGAGGCGGTGAAGCGAGCCAGCAGGTAATTGCTGTCGCTGGCGAAAACCTGCTCGACGCAGGCGCATTTCTCCAGCTGTTGCTGCAGCCAGCTGCGGGTGGCTGCGATGTCGGTGACGCGCTGGCGCATGGTGCGGATACCTTCTTCGCTCAGCGCCTGCGCGGCGATATCCGCCACCGGCGTCGAGAGCGGGTAAGGGGCGATCACCTTCAGCAGCAGAGCAATCAGATCTTCATTGGCGAGCGTAAAGCCGCAGCGCAGTCCGGCCAGCGCAAAGGCCTTCGACAGCGTACGCAGAATAGCCAGGTGCGGGTAGTCGCTCAGCCAACCGGCCACCGAGGCCTGCGGGCAAAACTCGATATAGGCTTCGTCCACCGCGACGATCGCCTTACCTTTGGCCAGCTCCAGCAGACTGCGCAGAGAGTCCGGGTCGATCAGGTTGCCGGTCGGGTTGTTCGGGCTGCAGACGTAGATCAACTTCACGTTGTCCAGGCTGTCCGCGATGGCCGGCAGATCCAGCTGCCAGTCCTCTTTGGCGGCCACGGTGCGGCGCTCCACGCCAAAGGTTTCGGCGCTGACGGCGTACATGCCGTAGGTCGGCGGGCAGAACAGAATGGCGTCTTTGCCCGGCTCGCAGAAGGCGCGGATCAGCAGCTCGATGCCTTCATCGGCGCCGCGGCTGACCAGCACCTGCTCTTTCTTCACCCCGGCATAGGCGGCGTAGCGTTCGATCACCTGCGCCGGCTGGCACTCCGGATAGCGGTTGAAGGTTTGCGCGGTCAGCTGGAATTCCGGGGCGATCGGGTATTCGTTGGCGTTCAGCCATACGTCGCCCTTGCCGCCGAGGCGGCGCGCCGATTGATAAGGGGTCAGCTCGCGAACGTTGGCGCGCGCCAGTTTTTCGATGCTCATGCTTGCTCCTTCAGGGCGGCGACGCGCAGGGTCACGGCGTTCTTGTGGGCGATCAGCTGCTCGGCGGCAGCCAGCGTCTCGATGGTGGCGGCCAGGTTGCTGAAGCCCTGCGGCGTCAGCTCCTGCACCGTCATGCGTTTTTGAAAGTCGGCCAGGCCCAGGCTGGAGCAGGTGGCGGTGTAGCCGTAGGTCGGCAGCACGTGGTTGGTGCCGGAGGCGTAATCGCCGGCGGACTCCGGCGACCAGTCGCCGAGGAACACCGAACCGGCGCTGGTGATGCCGTCCACCAGTTCGCGCGCATTGCGGGTCTGAATAATCAGGTGCTCCGGGCCGTAGCGGTTGCTGATCGCCACGCACTCAGCCAGATCGCGCGCTACGATCAGGCGGCTGCTCGCCAGCGCCTGACGGGCGGTCTCGGCGCGTGGCAGCTCGGCCAGCTGGCTTTCCACTGCTTCGGCCACCGCCTGCGCCATTGCCGCGTCCGGCGTCAGCAGGATCACCTGCGAATCCGGGCCGTGTTCGGCCTGCGACAGCAGATCGGAAGCGACGAACGCCGGAGTGGCGCCGGCGTCGGCGATCACCAGCACCTCCGAAGGGCCGGCCGGCATGTCGATGGCCGCACCGTCGAGGCGCTGACTGACCTGCCGCTTGGCTTCGGTCACAAAGGCGTTGCCCGGCCCGAAGATCTTCGCCACGCGCGGCACGCTCTCGGTGCCGAACGCCAGGGCGGCGATCGCCTGCGCGCCCCCGACCTGAAACACTTCCTGCACGCCGCACAGCTGCGCCGCATACAGGATCTCATCGGCGATCGGCGGCGGCGAGCACAGCACCACCCGGCGGCAGCCGGCGATGCGTGCCGGCGTCGCCAGCATCAGCACGGTGGAGAACAGCGGCGCCGATCCGCCGGGAATATACAGGCCGACCGAGTCGATGGGGCGGGTCACCTGTTGGCAGCGCACGCCCGGCTGCGTTTCGACGTCCACCGGCGGCAGCCGCTGCGCGTTGTGGAAGGTTTCCACGTTGGCGACGGCCACCGCCATCGCCTGTTTGATGTCGTCGCCCAACCGCGCGGCGGCGGCGGCGATCTGCTCGGCGCTGACGCGCAGCGCCGAGACTTCCGCCTTGTCGAAACGGGCGCTGTAGTCGCGCAGCGCCCGATCGCCGTTGGCCTTCACGTTGTCGAGGATCTCGCTCACCGTGCGGGTGATGCTGTCGGAGGCGGCGATGGCCGGGCGCATCAGCAGCTCGGCCTGGCGTTCGGCGCTGCTGGTCGCCCAATCGATCGGCGTGTTGAAGGTCGACATGGCGTTACTCCATCATCTTTTCAATCGGCAGCACCAGAATCGAGCTGGCGCCGAGCGCTTTCAGTTTTTCCATGGTTTCCCAGAACAGGGTTTCGCTGCTCACCATGTGCATCGCCACGCGGTTCTGCGCGCCGGCCAGCGGCAGAATGGTCGGGCGCTCGGCGCCCGGCAACAGCGCGACGATCTCGTCCAGTTTCTCGCTCGGCGCGTGCAGCATGATGTATTTGGATTCACGCGCCTGGATCACGCCCTGAATGCGGGTCATCAGGCGATCGATCAGCTGCTGTTTGGCTTCCGGCATTTCGCCGTCGCGCTGGATCAGGCAAGCCTTGGAGCGGTAGATCACTTCCACTTCGCGCAGGCCGTTGGCCTCCAGCGTTGCGCCGGTAGAGACCAGATCGCAGATGGCGTCGGCCAGACCGGCGCGCGGCGCCACTTCCACCGAGCCGTTCAGCAGGCAAGATTTGAAGCGCACGCCCTGCTTGTCGAGGTATTGCTTCAGCAGGTGCGGGTAAGAGGTGGCGATGCGGGCGTCCTGCAGGCTTTGCGGGCCGGTGTATTCGGCGTCGAGCGGGGTGGCCAGCGACAGGCGGCAGCCGCCGAAATCGAGGCGGCGCAGCGTGAAGTAACGCGGGTCTTCGCCCTGGGCGCGGCGGCTGAGCAGCTCTTCTTCCAGCACGTTTTCGCCGATGATGCCGAGATCGACCACGCCGTCCATCACCAGGCCCGGAATATCGTCGTCGCGCACGCGCAGGATATCGATCGGCATGTTCTCGGCGAAGGCGATCAGACGCTGCTGCTGCAGGTTGATCTTGATGCCGCAGCGCGCCAGCAGTTCCTGGGATTCATCGCTCAGGCGGCCCGACTTCTGCATTGCGATCCGTAAACGTGTCTTGTCCAGCATGGTAACCTCTGTTTAATCTGTAATTTTATGAATTTATTGTAAAAACTATTCTTTCTGTCTGTCCGGAGCCAAAAAAAAACCCTCGGAAGAAATCTTCCGAGGGCTCTCTCTTGCGTTCTGCGCGCCACTGGAAGATTAACAAACCGTCTTCCAGCACTCATCGCCTGAAAGACTAGTCAGGGTGATGGTGATGATGGTGGTTGAACTGAACGCGTGTCATGGTGTTTTTCTCTAATCAAAAGCCGGTAAAAACCGTATGCCAATTAAGCTAAACTATCCGCTGTCCACCGCGCAACCCTTTTTTAACGTCATAAATTTAATTTATTGAAACAGGTTAGGTTATTAGCCACAGACAGCTTTACCTGACCTTAAGCCGGGCAGATTGTATCGCCGTGCGCAGTGGCGTAGCCTTAGGGGGAGGGCGCTGCGATCTTCAGGAGAGGAAGAGGATGAAAAAGGTAGCCATTATTGGTTTGGGTTGGCTGGGCATGCCGTTGGCGCTGTCGCTGATGGGGCGCGGGTATGACGTGGTCGGTAGCAAAACCACGCCGGACGGCGTCGAGGCCGCGCGCATGAGCGGCATCGAATGCTACCAACTGGAACTGACGCCGGAGCTGGTGTGCGATCCGGACGATCTGGAATCGCTGCTGCGCGTGGATGCGTTGGTGGTCACGCTGCCCGCTCGCCGCACCGTCGAAGGCAGCGAAAACTATTTCAATGCGGTGCGCATGCTGGTGGACAGCGCGATGGCCTTTGGCGTGCCGCGGGTGATCTTCACCAGTTCCACCTCGGTGTACGGCGAAACCGCCGGCACGCTGCGCGAAGAGTCGCCGTTGCGGCCGGTCTCGCCGTCAGGGCGGGTGTTGGCCGAGCTGGAACGTTGGCTGCATGAATTGCCGAACACCTCGGTGGACATTCTGCGCCTGGCGGGGCTGGTGGGCGCCGATCGTCACCCCGGCCGCTTCCTGGCGGGCAAGCTCGACGTGAAGGGCGGTTCGCAGGGGGTGAATCTGGTGCACCAGGACGACGTCATCGCCGCCATCCAACTGTTGCTGAAGCTGCCGAGGGGGGGCCACGTGTACAACCTGTGCGCGCCGCGTCATCCGGCCAAGCGCGAATTTTATCCGGCGCTGGCCGAGCAGCTGCACCTGGAGCCGCCGCAGTTCGCCGACGAGGCGGAGCAGGACGAGCGGCTGGTGGACGGCAATCGCATCTGCAACGAGCTGGGTTTTGAGTATCAGTATCCCGATCCGGCGCGTATGCCGGTCAGTTAAGGCAGCATACGTCGTTTAAAGCGGGAAAAGGTGGCTCGTCACAAAGTCGACGAACAGCCTGATTTTGACTGACAGGTGGCGGCCCGACGGCCAGAGGACATGAAAAACCATGTTCTCGCGGTCGTATTCATCCAGAACCGTCACCAGGCTGCCCTGTTCCAGCTGTCTGCGCACGGCGATTTCCGGCAAATAAGCGATGCCTAACCCTTGTTCCGCAAAGCACACCTGCGGATCGAGGGTATTTGTCACCATGCTGGCCGGCCGTTCGGGGAGCATATCCGTCTTGTCCCCCAGCGGCCAGATATCCAGTTTGCCGGTGCTGGGAAAGCGATAATGCAAACGGGCATGGCTTGTCAGATCCTCGGGCTTGCGCGGCATACCCGCTTGGCTGAAATAACCCGGCGCGCCAACGAAAACCTTGCGGCAGGTACCCAGCCGGCGGGCAACCAGCCGTGAGTCACTCGGGGTTCCGCTGCGGATAACGGCATCGAAACCTTCCTCAATCACGTCAACCAGCCGATCCGAATAATCAATATCCAGCTCTATCTCAGGATAGCGGCGCTTGAAGTCCCCCAGTTTTGGCATGAAGAGCGTGCCCAGCGACGGGAGGCTGATGCGCAGCTTGCCCTGAGGCGTTCCCCGCGTTTGCAACAGCTCGGCTTCCGCCTCTTTCACCTCACTCAAAATGCGTCGGCATCTTTCCAGGAACAGGGCCCCTTCAGGCGTCAGGTTGACCGTGCGGGTGGAACGGTGGAACAAACGCACGCTGAGCCGCTCCTCCAGCCGGGCGATGGTTTTGCTGACCGCCGACGCGGAGATCCCCAGCTGCTGCCCGGCCACCGTGAAACTGCGGCTTTCACTGACCCGGACGAAAACGTCGAGAGAACCCAGACTTTCCATAGGCTTCCATTCTATTAATGACATTTGTGTCATGAGTGTTGTTCACTTTAGCCTATTTTTCTTTTATCAGCGAGTGGGCAGCATGATGCAACCGTCATCCGCAATGAGCGGAAACATCTTTGAATGGGGAGTGATTGATGAATCAAACGACGATATCTGCGCCTGCCGGGAGCATCGAGCGGTTGCCGCTGGGGGGCCTGCTGGCATTGGCAATGGCCGCTTTCATCACGCTGCTGACCGAGATCATGCCGGCGGGCGTGCTTTCTTCGATCGCGGGCGATTTGAACGTGTCTGAAAGCCTGGCGGGGCAATTCATCACCGCCTATGCGGTGGGCGCGTTGGTCGCCGCCATTCCGCTGACCGCATTGACGCAAGGCATGCGGCGCCGCCCCTTGCTGTTGAGCGCGATCTGCGGTTTTGCCATCGTCAACCTCGTCACGGCGCTGTCGCATGATTACCATGTCTCATTGGCGACGCGCTTCTTCGCCGGCGTTTTCGGCGGCATCGTTTGGTCTTTGCTGGCCGGTTACGCCGTGCGCATGTCACCGGCTCATCTTGGCGGCCGCGCTATTGCGATCTCCGGCGCCGGCGCCACCCTGGCGTTGGTGCTCGGCGTGCCGCTCGGCACGTTGCTTGGTCGAGCCATCGGTTGGCAGGGCGCCTTTGGCCTGATGACGTTGATGGCGCTGGCGCTCGTGGCGTGGATCGTCGCCATCGTGCCGGATTTCCCCGGCCAGGCTAAGGCGCATCGCCCGTCTCTGAGCGGCGTCTTCTTGCAGTGCGGGATCCGCGCCGTGCTGTTCGTGGTGTTCACCTTCATCGTTGCCCACAACATTCTGTATATCTACCTGGAGCCTTTCCTCAAGTCGTCGGGGTTATCCGAGCGGGTCGATATCGTTCTGTTTATCTTCGGGCTGGGCGCGATTGCCGGATTAGGCATTGCCGGGATGTTGGTCGATCGGCGAGTCCAATCTCTTACGGTGACGAGTATCGTTATCTTTTCCTTCGCCGCCGTGCTGCTGGGGAGTGGGGGACGGGCGGCCCCGATTGTCTATCTCTCCGTTGCATTGTGGGGCGTGGCTTTCGGCGGTTTCGCCACCCTCACGCAGACGGCATTGTCACGGCTTTCCGGCCGTGCGGCCGACGTTGCGCAGTCCATGTATACGACGGGCTGGAATATCGCCGTGGCGGCCGGTGGCGCGGTCGGCGGCATGTTGCTCGACAAGGGCGGAGCGGCCTCTTTTGCCTGGGCCATCATCGGGTTCCTCGTCCTGTCTTTAACCGGCACGCTGTTTGCCATGAATCGGGCGCTGGCCTCTCAGCGATGAGGTGATTGGCGTGCGGCGCGCGCCAAATCCTCCAGCAGCGCGTTCAACGCCTCGTCGGGCTGGACGGGGCGGCTGACCAGGCTAAGCGTGGCGCGATAAGAGAGCGCCGTGCCGCCCAACTGCCGCAGCAGCCCCTGTTCCACCCAGCGCGCCGCGTAATGGGTGGGCAGATAGCCAAGACAGGTACCGCTCAGCACCAGATGGGCGACGCTTTCCATATGGTGAGCCACCGCCGCCAAGTGAGGCGGCGCGATCGGGCACAGCTGCTGCGCCAGCAGGTAGCCGCGCTTGACCCAGCGCGCGTTTTCAATCTGCTCGCGCTCGGGTTCTTCCACCGCGAACAGCGGGTGATCCGTGCTGCAGTAGATCGCCTGTATTTCCTCCAGCCACGGCTGATAACGTAACTCCTCCAGCTGTTGGCCGAAGTAGCCGATGCCCAGATCGAGCTGCTGGTGCAGCAGCCCTTGCTCAATCTCGTTCGGCGAACAGATGCGGCACTGCAATTGCACGTCCTGATGGCGCCGCTGAAAGTGCTTGATGGCCTGGCTGAACGGATTGCCCGGCAGCGAAACCAGATTGTCCACCAGACCGATTTGCAGATCGCCGGTCAGCAGGCCATTCAGCGACTGGCTGACCCGGGTGAAGTCGCGGGCGGCGTTGAACAGCGAACGGCAGGCGATCAGCATGCGTTCGCCCTTGGGCGTCAGCCGGAAGCCGGAGCGCCCGCGTTGGCACAGGCGAAAACCCAGTCGGGTTTCCAGCGAGGCCAGATGGGTGCTGATGGTGGATTGGTTCATCAGCAGCGCTTCCTGCGCGGCGCTGACGCCCTGGGCTTCCGCTACCGCGACGAACACCCGCAGCAGTTTCAGATCGATATCGCTTAGGTTGGTGAGCATTCCCCCTCCGCAGAACGTCGGCCGGTTAACCCATTTTTAACATCGAAGAAATAGGTGCGGCGCTGAAGATATGGCCTTCCTTATGGCATGAAGTTGAAATAAAAATCAATACTTCAATAGGTTAGTTGCATCGTGTTTTCCGATGTTTACATGCAAAAGCGGGAATGGTAGCCGAGGTGGCCAACGGGGTAGCCTGCAAATGTTGCTCAAATGTTTCAATTCATCGCAGATAACGACAAGGAAACGCCATGCTGAACCAACCCCAAAGCGGTAACGACATGCCGCGCTTTGCCGGTATTCCCACCATGATGCGCCTGCCCGCCGCCGAACAGGCGCACGGTCTGGACGCCGCCTTTGTCGGCATTCCGCTCGATATCGGCACCTCCAACCGCAGTGGCACCCGCTATGGCCCGCGCCAGATCCGCCAGGAATCGGTGATGATCCGCCCCTACAACATGGGCACCGGTTCTGCGCCGTTTGAACGGCTGCAGGTGGCCGATCTGGGGGATGTCGCCATCAACCCCTACAGCCTGGCGGACAGCGTGCAGCGCATCGAGGCGGCTTACCACGAGATCCTGGCGCACGGCTGCACGCCGTTGACGCTCGGCGGCGATCACACCCTGACGCTGCCGGTGCTGCGCGCCGTCGCCCGCCGCCATGGCCCGGTCGGGCTGATCCACGTCGATGCGCATTCCGATACCAACGAGGATATGTTCGGCGAACAGCTGGCGCACGGCACCACCTTCCGCCGCGCGTTTGAGGAGGGGCTGCTGGCGCCGGAAAAGGTGGTGCAGATTGGCCTGCGCGGCAGTGGCTATGCGGCGGACGACTTCGACTGGTCACGCCGCCAGGGCTTTCGTGTGGTGCCGGCCGAGGCCTGCTGGCACCGGTCGCTGACGCCGCTGATGGCGGAGATCCGCGAACAGATGGGCGAAGCGCCGGTTTATCTCAGCTTTGATATCGACGGGCTGGATCCGGCCTTCGCACCGGGCACCGGCACGCCGGAGGTCGGCGGGCTGTCGGTTTGGCAAGGGCTGGAGATCGTGCGCGGCTGTCATGGGCTGAACCTGGTCGGCGGCGACGTGGTGGAGGTGTCGCCGCCTTACGATCGCTCCGGTAACACCGCGCTGCTGGCGGCCAACCTGCTGTTTGAAATGCTGTGCGTGCTGCCGGCCCGTTGAGGCCGGCGCACTGACTCTACCGGCGGAGCGGTTGCGTCGGGGCCCCTGATAACAATAACTACGGAGTGGAGGTACACATGAATCTCGATCTGCTGGTCGTGGTGTTTTACTTTCTGGTGATAGGCGCGGTGGGGTGGATGGGCATTCGCCGCGCCAATTCCAAAGAGGCGTATCTGGTGGCCGGGCGCAACCTGGGGCCGGGGCTGTATCTGGGCACGCTGTCGGCGGTAGTGCTCGGCGGCGCGTCGACCATCGGCAGCGTCAAGCTCGGCTACACCTACGGCATCTCCGGCGTCTGGCTGTGCGGCGCGCTGGGGCTGGGCATTGTGGTGCTGAGTCTGGTGCTGGCCAAACCGCTGCTCAAACTGAAGCTGTATACCGTCAGCCAGGTGCTGTCGCGGCGCTATCACCCGGCGGCGCGGGTCACCAGCGGCGCGATCATGCTGGCGTATGACCTGATGGTGGCGGTGACCTCGATCATCGCCATCGGCAGCGTGATGCAGGTGATGTTCGGTCTGTCGTTCAGCGCGTCTATCCTGCTCGGCGGCGGGCTGGTGGTGCTGTATTCGACGCTGGGGGGCATGTGGTCGCTGACGCTGACCGACATCATTCAGTTCATCATCATGACCGTCGGCATGATGCTGGTGCTGATGCCGATGAGCATCGTCAAGGCCGGCGGCTGGGAGGCGTTCACCAGCATGCTGCCCGCCGGTTACTACCAGCTGTCGTCGATCGGGCTGGACACCATTCTGGTGTTCTTCCTGATCTACTTCTTCGGCATTCTGATCGGCCAGGACATCTGGCAGCGGGTGTTCACCGCCCGCAGCGCCAATGTGGCGCGCTTCGCCGGGCTGGGGGCGGGCGTCTATTGCGTGCTGTACGGCGTGACCGGCGCGCTGATAGGCATGGCCGGCAAGATCGTGCTGCCGTCGCTCAGCAACACCGACGGCGCCTTCGCCGCCATCGCGCAGGCGGTGTTGCCGGTCGGCGTCAGCGGGCTGGTGGCCGCTGCGGCCCTGGCGGCGCTGATGTCCACCGCCAGCGCCTGCCTGTTGGCGTCTTCGACCATCGCGCTGGAGGACGTGCTGCCGGCCATCCGCCGTAAACCTTCCGGCGGGCTGGCCGCCGGGCGCTTTACCACGCTTTTCATGGGCGCGGTCATGCTGGGGCTGGCGTTTGTGGTGCGCGACGTGCTGGCGGCGCTGACGCTGGCTTACAACCTGCTGGTGGGCGGCATGCTGATCCCGCTGGTGGGGGCGATCTTCTGGCCGCGCGCCACCAGCGTTGGGGCCATCGCCAGCATGCTGACCGGCAGCCTGTGTGTGGTGGGGCTGATGATCTGGCACGGCATCGACGCTAACAGCCCGATCTACGGCGGTCTGCTGGGCGGCGGCGTCGCCTTCGTGCTGGGCAGCCTGCTGAGCCGCCCGGCGCCGCAGCTGCAGGCTCAAACTGAACGCTGAGGCGCGATCCGGGCTTTTATCACGGCGCCTTTACTGATTTACTGAGGAGCAGGGCGCATCGCCGCCCTGTCGGTTTAACGGTGAGGGTAAGGAGAAGGTGAGTCATGGGTAAAATCAGCGTCGCATGCTGCCAGTTAGCGCTGCGGGTAGGGGAAGCAGAGCATAATCGGGCGCTGTCCGCTCAGGCGATCCGTCATGCGGCGCAGCGCGGCGCCAACGTCATCGTGTTGCCGGAGTTGGTGAACAGCGGCTATGTGTTGCGCGATAAGGCGGAGGCGTGGGCGTTGGCCGAGACCGAAGACGGGCCTAGCCTCAGCCTGTGGGGGGCCCTGGCGCGTGAGTTGGATGTGGCGATCGTCGCCGGTTTCTGCGAGCGGCTGCCCGATGGCGGGGTGGCCAACAGCGCGGCATTGATCGATGCGCAGGGCGTGAGGGCGATTTATCGCAAGGCCCACCTGTGGCATGAGGAGAGCACGATCTTTACCCCCGGCGATCGGCCGCCACCGGTCGTCGAGACCCGCTTTGGCCGGTTGGCGATGATGATCTGCTACGATCTTGAATTCCCCGAATGGGTGCGGCTGCCGGCGCTGGCCGGCGCTCAGCTGCTGTGCGCACCGGTCAACTGGCCGCAGGCGCCGCGTCCGCAGGGCGAACGGCCGGCGGAGATGGTGAAGGCGCAGGCCAACGCCGCCGTCAATCGGCTGTTCATCGCGGTGTGCGATCGCTGTGAAACGGAGCGCGGCGTTGCGTGGATCGGCGGATCGGTGATCGTCGACGCTGATGGCTATCCGTTGACGCAGAGCCTGACAGGCGAAGGCATGGTGCTGGCATCGATGGATATCGGCGCGGCCGATGACAAGCGCATCGGCCGCTACAATCATGTGCATCACGATCGGCGGCCGATGCTGTATTGAATCGGCGGGAAAATCCGCCGTTTTGGCGCTTACAGCCAGCCTGATTTCTTCAGCTTCTGATACAGGAAAATACAGCCGACGGCGGTCGCCCCCAGCGTGGCGTGATAGGCCCACGGGAATTTCAACTCCGGCATGTCAGCGAAGTTCATCCCGTACAGGCTGAAGATCACCGTCGGGATAGCCAAAATCGCCCCCCAACCCGCCAGCCGTTTCACCACTTCGTTTTGTTTGACCGTCACCAGCGCCAGATTGACGTGCATGGCGTTGGTCAGCATTTCGCGCATGTCGTCGATGTTGCTGACCACCTGATGCGCGTGATCCTGCACGTCGCGCACATAGGCGCGCAGCTCTTTCGGGATCACTTCTTCGTGCAGACGGATCAGCTGGTTGCAGATTTCATCCATCGGCAGCGCGGCGTTGCGCAGCGCCAGCAGGTGGCGGCGCAGAGTATAGACGTTCTCGATCGCCGCCTGATCGAACTCCGACTGAAACATGTTGGCTTCGATGTTCTCGATGGTGCTCTCGAAGCGCGTTACCACGTTGCGGTAGTTATCCACCACGAAGTCCAACACCGAATAGAGGGCGAAGCCCGGCCCGCGGCACATCTGCTTGTGGTTCTCTTCCGCCTTGGCGCGGATCGGCGCGTAGCTGGGTGAGGCGCCGTGGCGCACCGTCACCAGAAAGTTTTTGCCGACGAAGAAGTGGGTTTCGCCGTATTCGATTTCGTCGTGCTCGCCCCACTGCGCGGTTTTCACCACGATGAACAGCGAGTCGCCGTAGGTCTCCAGCTTCGGCCGCTGGTGCGCACACAGCGCGTCTTCGATCGCCAAATCGTGCAGGCCGAACTCCTCCTGCACCTTGCGCATAAACGCCGGTTCCGGCTGCCGCAACCCCAGCCAGACGAAGGTGTCCGGTTGTTTGACCACCTCGCTGATATCGTCGATGGTCACTTCGCCCAGCCGTTGGCCGGCTTTGTACGCCACACAGTTCACCACCATGCTTTTGCTGTCCATCTGTCCATCCATCAATCAGTCAGGGTTTTGGTAAGAAAATAGCACTCATGTTCCACCGGATACGCTTTCAGCGTCATTTGCAGCTGATAGCCGAGCTTTTCGTAGAACGGTCGCGCCTGGAAGCTGAAGGTGTCGAGACGGGCGTAGCGGCAGCCGCGCGCCTGCGCCTCATGCTCGGCGGCGCGCATCAGCCGGCCGCCGAGGCCGCTGCCGCGCTGGGTATCCGCCACCCACAGCCACTCGACGCTCAGCCAGTTGCCCCAGGTTTCGGCGGTCAGCCCGCCGATCACCGTGCCGGCCTCGTCGCGCGCATAGACGCTGAGCGGCTTGCGGTGGCTGGCGTCGATATGCGGCAGGTTGTAAGCGCGCAGGCCTTGCCTGATCGCATCGAGGGTACGTTCGTCAATCGCGTCGGTAACGGTAATGTCCATTTTTCCTCCTGGGTTATGGATTAACTTAAGCACACTGCGGCTAAAAGGCAACCCGTTGAAATGTAATGTAAACACCCATTACGACGGGCTGGGCTACACTAAACGGGTCATTTCATCTTCAGGAGGACGCCATGCCCCGATTGACTCTGCTTGCCGGTTTGCTGCTGTGCAGCGGCCTGCTGCACGCCGCGCCGACGGTCAGCCAATTGCAGGACGGCCTGGAACACCCATGGTCGCTGGCCTTCTTGCCGGCGGAACAAGGCCTGCTTATCACCGAACGGCCCGGCCGGCTGCGGCTGTGGCTGCAGGGCAAGGGCCTGTCGCCGCCCATCGCCGGCGTGCCGCAGGTCTACGCCGAGGGGCAGGGCGGCCTGCTGGAGGTGTTGCCGGCCCCCGACTTCGCCGCCAGCCGCCGGGTGTACCTGAGTTTCGCCGAACCGGGCGAGGGCGGCAAAGCCGGCACGGCGGTCGGCTATGGCCGCCTGAGCGACGACGGCGCGCGGCTGGAAAACTTTAAGGTGATCTTCCGTCAGCAACCCAAGCTGTCGGTCGGCAATCACTTTGGCGGCAAGCTGGCGTTCGATCGGCAGGGCTACCTGTTTATCGCGCTGGGCGAAAACAACCAGCGGCCGACGGCGCAGGAGACTGACAAACTGCAGGGCAAGCTGGTGCGGCTGACCGCCGAGGGCGCGGTACCGCCGGACAACCCCTGGGTCGGCCAGGCAGGTAAACGCCCGGAGGTTTGGTCTTACGGCCACCGCAATCCGCAAGGGTTGGCGCTGAATCCGTGGAGCGGCGCGATCTGGGAGCATGAACACGGTCCGCGCGGCGGCGATGAGCTCAATATCCCGCTGCCGGGTAAAAACTACGGCTGGCCGCTGGCCACCTATGGCATCAACTATTCCGGCCAGCCGATCCCGGAGGCCAAAGGAGAACGGGTGCCCGGCACCGAACAGCCGCTGCACTATTGGCGGGTTTCGCCCGGCCTCAGCGGCATGGCGTTTTATGACGGGCAGCGTTTCCCCGCCTGGCGGCACTCGCTGTTCATCGGCGCACTGGCGCAAAAGGCACTGATTCGCCTGACGCTGGAGGGGGACAAAGTGGTGGCGGAAGAGCGGCTGCTGGGCGATCGCGGCGAACGCATTCGCGAGGTGCGCAGCGGGCCGGACGGCTACCTGTATCTGCTGACGGACGAACGGGACGGCAAGCTGCTGAAGGTCGGGGCGTCGTAGCGCCCCGCATCGATTAGGTGAGCGCGCTCATTACGCCGCGCTGGTAGGCCGGGCGAGCGCGCAGTTGCTGATACCAGCGCTCCATGTTCGGCCGCGGGCGGCGGGCGATCGGCATTTCGAACCAGGCGTAGGCGAAGCTGCCGAGCGGGATATCGCCGAAGCCGAACGCGTCGCCGGAGAGGTAAGGCTGGTGCGCCAGCGTCTGTTCAATGACGTCGAAGTGTTTTTCCAGCGTGGCGATCGCCGCTTCGATTTTCGCCATGTCGCGCAACTCTGGCGCGGTGCGGATCAGGCCCCAAAAGACGATGGTGAAGGCCGGAACGATGGTTGAAGTGGTCCAGTCCATCCATTTCTCGGCGGCGGCGCGCGCCTGCAGATCTTGCGGATAGAACGTCGCGTCGCCGAATTTCGCCGCCAGGTAGCGCACGATGGTGTTGGACTCCCACAGCACGAAGTCATCGTCCTGCAGTAACGGCACCAGGCCGTTCGGGTTCAGCGCGCGGTAACTCTCTTCGTTGACCTTGCCAAACGCCCCGCCGGCGTTGATGTGGGTATAGCTCAGCCCCAGTTCGGCGGCGCACCACAGCACCTTCCTGACGTTGTTCGAATTCTCACGACCCCAAATGGTCAGCATGGGATAACTCCGTTAGCGGATTAAAGACCCTTAATACCTACGCCACAATGCGCTTTTTGTCACACCGCAGGGCATTTTTTGTCTGCCGCTCAACGCTCCCAGCGGCACACTTCCCAGCCGTGCTCCGCCGCCAGCGCGCTCAGTTCGCTGTCGGGATTGATCACCGTGGCGCTGTCGACGAATTGCAGCATCGCCTTGTCGTTGAGAGAGTCGCTGTAGCCGTGGCTGTGCTCGAACTTCAGGTGCGGGTGCTGCACCAGCCAGTGCTGCAGGCGGATCACCTTGCCCTGTTGATAGGTCATGGTGCCGTAGGTGTTGCCGGTGAAGCGGCCGTCGCTGATTTCCACGCCGATCGCCAGCGCATCGTCGGCGCCGAGCTGTTCGGCGATCGGCGCCACCAGGTGTTCGCCGGTGGCGGAGATCACCAGAATGCAGTCGCCGCGCTCGCGGTGCCACTGCAGGCGTTCACGGGCGGCGGGGTAGACGCGCGGCAGGATGTCGCGCCGGATGTAACGCTGCACCCAGCCGGCAACGGTTTGCACGCTCAGGCCGGTCAACGGCGCCAGCGTGGCCTGCATGTAGTCCTCCATCGACAGCTTGCCCTGATAATAGAGCTGCATCAGCTGCTGCTCCTGCAGTTCAAGCTCCGCCGGCGCGAATCCCTGGCCGACCAGCCAGCGGATCCACAGGCTGGCGCTGTCATCGTCAATCAGGGTTTCATCCAGGTCGAATAAGGCTAAATCCATCAGTATTTCTCCGGCAGGCAGGGTATGAGGTCGTTTACAGGATAGCGGATAGCGCACGTCGCCAGCCAGCGGCGTCGGCGAAATTGCGCAGAGCATAAGAAACATTGATGACGGTTTTGCGACAGTTTGTTGAACGTTTGCATATCTTAGAACGCAACAATATTGGCCGTCCCGGCGAGCGCGGTGGTAACTATGGGGCAAATGCAGCCACCCGCTGGGGAGGGTCAATGTTGATTATTCGCCTGTACGGCAGCCCGATCGTAATCGGGGAAGAAGAGGAACCGCATGATGACGCACCTGACGACGCTGAAGACGTTGCCGCTGCTGGATCTTTCGCAGCTTGACGGCGATGCGCGCCGGCGGCGCGCTTTTCTTGACGATTTGCGCGCGGCGGCGCGCGACGTCGGTTTCTTCTATCTGCGCGGTCACGGCGTGGACGGCGCGTTGAATGCGCGGTTGCAGCACGCCGCGCGACAATTTTTCGCCCTGCCGGAAGCCGACAAGCTGGCGGTGCAGATGGTGCATTCGCCGCATTTTCGCGGTTACAACCGTGCGGCGGCGGAACTCACGCGCGGGCAGCCTGACTGGCGCGAGCAGTTCGATATCGGCGCCGAACGCCCGGCGCTGACGCTGGCTGACGACACGCCGCGCTGGGCGCGTCTGCAGGGGCCAAACCAGTGGCCGGCGGCGCTGCCGGCGCTGAAACCGCTGCTGCTGGAGTGGCAACAGGCGATGACCGCCATGTCGCTGCGGCTGCTGCGCGCTTTCGCGTTGGCACTTTCGCTGCCGGAGCAGGCTTTCGATCGCTTATACGGCGAGAAGCCCAACGAGCACATCAAACTGATCCGCTACCCGGGGCGGGACGCCACCGCCAGCGCACAGGGCGTCGGCGCGCACAAGGACTCCGGTTTTCTCAGCTTCCTGCTGCAGGACGCGCAAAAAGGGCTGCAGGTGGAGGTCAGCGAGGGGCAATGGATAGACGCGCAGCCGCGTGAAGATACCTTCGTAGTGAACATCGGCGAGCTGCTGGAGCTGGCGACCAACGGTTATCTGCGCGCCACGGTGCACCGGGTGGAAACGCCGCCGGCGGGGAGTGACAGATTATCGATCGCGTTCTTCCTCGGCGCGCGTCTGGACGCGGTGGTGCCGCTGTATCAACTGCCGCCGCAGCTGGCGGCGCAGGCGCGCGGCCCGGCCAGCGATCCGCTCAATCCGCTGCTGCGCGATGTCGGTTACAACTACCTGAAAGGCCGCATCCGCTCTCACCCCGATGTGGCACACCGTTTTTATCAGGACGTCATCGGCCTCTGAACGCCGGGCGTAAAAAAGCCCGGCGCGTCGGCCGGGCTGATCGTGCGCTGATGCGGCGATTATTCCGCCAGCGCCTGCTGCAGATCGGCGATCAGATCTTCTACATCCTCAATCCCCACCGACAGGCGCACCAGCTGCGGCGTGATGCCGGTTGCCAGGCGCTGTTCCAGCGGAATGGAGGCGTGCGTCATGCTGAACGGCTGGCTGATCAGGCTTTCCACGCCGCCCAGGCTTTCCGCCAGGGTGAACAGGCGCGAACGCTGGATGACCCGGCGCGCATAGGCGTCGTCGCCTTTCAGCCGTACCGAGATCATGCCGCCGAAGCGCGTCATCTGGCGCGCCGCCAGCTCGTGCTGCGGGTGGCTCGGCAGGCCGGGATAGTAGACGTTTTCCACCTGCGGCTGGCTCTCCAGCCACTGGGCGATGCGCAGCGCGCTGTCGCTGTGGCGCTGCATGCGCAGCGCCAGGGTGCGGATGCCGCGCAGCGTCAGGAAGCTGCTGAACGGATCGAGAATGCCGCCGACCGCGTTTTGCAGGAAACCGAGCTGTTCCGCCAGCGCCGGGTTATCGCCCACCGCCGCGACGCCGGCCACCACGTCGGAGTGGCCGTTGAGGTATTTGGTGGCGGAGTGCACCACCACGTCAAAGCCCAGATCCAGCGGGCGTTGCAGATACGGCGAGGCGAAGGTGTTGTCCGCCACGCTGATGAGCCGGTGCTTTTTGGCGATCGCGGCGATGGCGCTCAGATCCGCCAGCTTAAGCAGCGGGTTGGTCGGCGTTTCCACCCAGATCATTTTGGTGTCCGGCTCGATCGCCTGTTCCAGCCCGGCGAGATCCGCCGGCGCTACGTAGGTGACGCGCAGGCCGGCGGTGCGGCTGCGCACTTTTTCCAGCAGGCGATAGGTGCCGCCGTACAGGTCGTCCACCGCGATCAGGTGGCTGTCTTTATCGAGCAGCTCCAGCACCGTGGAGCAGGCCGCCAGGCCGGAGGCGAAGGCGTAACCGCGGCTGCCGCCTTCCAGTTCGGCGATGGCGCTTTCCAGCGCGGTGCGCGTCGGGTTGGCGCTGCGGGAGTATTCATAGCCGGTATGTTCGCCCGGCGCCGGTTGGGCGTAGGTGGAGGTGGCGTAAATCGCCGGCATCACTGCGCCGGTCGCGTCCGGGGTGTAACCGGCGTGAACGGTCAACGTATCAAACTTGGCCATAATGGGTCCTTATTAACGTAATTTTTGGCGCCAGGCGTTAAGCACGTCTGTGCGGGTAATCAGGCCGAGGAAGCGCTCGCCGTCGAGCACCACCGCGACGTGGCCATGGTTGAAGGTGGCCTGTAATTCCTCGTAGCCGGCTTCCTTTTGCAGCGTATGAACCTGTTTGGTCATCGCGCTGCCGGCCGGCAGGCTGAAGTGGGCGGCGTCGGCCTGGACGGCGTTCAGCAGATCCCACTCATCGATCAGACCGACCACCCGATCGCCTTCCAGCACCGGTAGCTGCGAGATGTCGTACAGCCGCATGCGGGCGTGCACGATCGCCAGCGTGTCGTCCGGCGCTGCGGAAACGGCGGCGCCCTCGTCGTGGCGGTAGGCGATCAGATCGCGCAGATCGCCGTGCTGTGGCTTGCTCAGCAGGCCCTGTTCCAGCATCCAGTGGTCGTTATACATTTTAGACAGGTATTTGTTGCCGCTGTCGCAGACGAAGGTCACTACCCGCTTGGGTTCGGTTTGCGCGCGGCAGTAACGCAGGGCGGCGGCCAGCAGGGTGCCGGTGGACGATCCCGCCAGTACGCCTTCCTTGCGCAGCAGCTCGCGCGCGGTGGTGAAGGCTTCGGCGTCGCCGATGCGGTAAGCATTGCGCACCTGGTCAAAGTCGCTGAGCGGCGGGACGAAGTCTTCGCCGATACCTTCCACCAGCCAACTGCCGGCTTCGCCGATATGGCCGTGGTCGAGATAGTCCGCCAGAATAGAGCCGGCAGGGTCAGCCAGCACGAATTCCGTCTGCGGCGAAACCTCGGCGAAATAGCGGCTCAGCCCGCCCAGCGTGCCGCCGGAACCGACGCCGACCACGATGGCGTCCACGTCATGCTCCATCTGCCGCCACAGTTCGGGCGCCGTGGTGGTGGTATGGGCCGCCGGGTTGGCCGGATTATTGAACTGGTCGATATAAAAAGCGCCGGGGATCTCTTCCGCCAGGCGTTTGGCGTAATCCTGGTAGTAAGCCGGATGCCCTTTGCCGACGTCCGAACGGGTCAGCAGCACTTCCACCCCCAGCGCGCGCAGGTGGAAGATCTTCTCGCGGCTCATCTTGTCCGGCACTACCAGCAGCAGCTTATAGCCTTTCAATGCCGCCACCAGCGCCAACCCCAGGCCGGTATTGCCGGCAGTGGCTTCGATGATGGTGCCGCCCGGCTGCAGTTTGCCATCGCGCTCGGCCTGCTCGATCATCGACAGCGCCACGCGGTCTTTGATCGAACCGCCGGGATTTTGGTTCTCCAGCTTGACGAACAGCCGGCATGGGCCGGTATCGAACTGGGTCAGTTCCAGCATCGGGGTATTGCCAATCATCTCGATGACGGAATGGGGGATCGCCATGACTCATCTCCAGGATTATTCGGTATAAAAGTCGTTGTGCGGATGATAGCGCTGAGGATAAGCGCTTTAAAAAGAACAAATAGCGGTTCTATATGCCATTATGGAATATATTAATCTTTTTTGGACGTATGGATGCGCAGATGTTTAGCGGTGCAGATGCTTGGCCGTGTAGCCGTGGGTAGATGCGAAAATGCGCGTCACGATGCTTTTTTGAACGATAAGTGCGTGCCTGCGTACAGTTATGTAAAAATGCTGAAAATTCACGCTAAACCCTGCAAAAATAAGATAAATCACATAAACTCACAGCAAGGGCATTTTCGGTGCGTTGCGTTACCCATTACGGGCGCCGCAGGGGGTTGCGGCCGGCACGCGCGCACCGGGCCACTCTCGCTGGTTGGCTTAAAACGTGAACATGTTTGAAAGTTAACGCTATTTCAATGGTTTTGAATGGACACTCTGGCGACGTCATGATGAAAAAAAACTTATCCACTTCCCTGAAAAAACTGACCTTCAGCGTAGGCATCCTGTTGCTGGCCGCCCCGGCCGTGCACGCGGCCGAGCCGCCGGCGCCGCCGCAGGTAGACGCCAAGGCCTTCATTCTGATGGATTACAACAGCGGTAAGGTGCTGACCGAAGGCAATGCCGATACGCGTCTCGATCCCGCCAGCCTGACCAAGATCATGTCCAGCTACGTGATCGGCCAGGCGATCAAGGCCGGCAAAATCAAGCCGGAAGACATGGTCACCGTCGGCAAAGACGCCTGGGCGCCCGGTAACCCGGCGCTGCGCGGCTCTTCGCTGATGTTCATCAAGCCGGGCGATCAGGTGCCGGTGCTGGAACTGAATAAAGGCATCGTGATCCAGTCCGGCAACGACGCCAGCATCGCGCTGGCGGACTACGTGGCGGGCAGCCAGGATTCGTTCGTCGGCCTGATGAACAACTACGCCAAATCTCTGGGGCTGCAGAATACCCACTTCCTGACGGTGCACGGTCTGGATGCGGAAGGGCAGTACAGCACCGCGCGCGACATGGCGCTGCTGAGCCAGGCGTTGATCCGCGACGTGCCGGACGAATACGCGCTGCATAAAGAGAAAGAGTTCACCTTTAACAAGATCCGCCAGATTAACCGCAACCGTCTGCTGTGGAGCAGCAACCTGAACGTCGACGGCATCAAGACCGGTTACACCAGCGGCGCCGGCCACAACCTGGTGGCGTCCGCCACCGACGGCTCGATGCGTCTGATCTCGGTGGTCTTAGGCGCGCCGAGCGATCGCGTGCGCTTTAGCGAAAGCGAAAAGCTGCTGACCTGGGGCTTCCGCTTCTATGAAACCGCGACGCCGATCAAGGCCGATAAGCCGTTCGTCACCCAGAAAGTGTGGTTCGGCGACGTCAGCGAAGTGCCGCTCGGCGTGGCGAAAGACGCCTCGGTCACCATTCCGAAAGGGCAGATGAAAAACCTGAAGGCCAGCTACAAGCTGACCCAACCGACGCTGGAAGCGCCGCTGGCGAAAAACCAGG
The DNA here is from genome assembly GCF_052168835.1 of Serratia sp. CY40230. Classification (NCBI taxonomy): domain Bacteria; kingdom Pseudomonadati; phylum Pseudomonadota; class Gammaproteobacteria; order Enterobacterales; family Yersiniaceae; genus Serratia; species Serratia sp. CY40230. The sequence continues at coordinate 211,824 of NZ_JBJNLX010000002.1, read as the reverse complement.
TGGTCGGCACCATCGATTTCCAGCTGGACGGCAAAACCATCGAGCAGCACCCGCTGGTGGCGATGCAAGAGGTGAAAGAGGGCAACTTCTTCAGCCGCATCTGGGATATGGTGATGATGAAGCTGAGCCAGTGGTTCGGCGGGATCTTCGGCTGAATGCCCTGACACCGCTGCCGCATCGTCGCATGCGGTTCCTGAAAAAGCCGCAACCTTCCGTTGCGGCTTTTTCATTTTCAGCATCCGTGGCGTTTCAGAAATAGTCCACCAGCATGGTGGCGCCGCTGGAGAAGTCACCTTCCGCCAGGGTGACGGCGCTGTTTTTCACCGGCACCGCATCAAGCGTCGGCGGATTGGCGTAATCGATGTTCAGCGGCGTATTGATGGCGAAAGCCTTGCCGTTGGCCAGCAGTTTGATGCCCAGCCCATTGACGCTGCTGTTCAACACGCTGCTGTCAAAGGCCGCCGCGCTGCCCATGATCTTCATTTTCAGCTGGCGGCTGTTATCCAGAAACTCACACTTGATGCTGTAATCGATGCGTTGCATATAGCGATTACCGTCGATACGTTTGATGCCGACTTTGCCAAAGTCGATATCGATAGTGCGCCCGTCGTTGATCACGCAAGGCGGAGGCGCCACCACGGTGGCGGTGATACTGACCTTGGTGCCCTGGTCGGCGGCCTGGGGGGCGGCGCTGATCACACCCAGCGTAAACAGCAGAGCGCAACGCATTTTCCTCGTCATGTTCATTCTGGCTCCCGTCTCAAGGTGCGCTGAAGATCAGCGTGGCCGAGCCTGACATCGGACCGGTGGCGATGCTGGTGTAAGGCACATTGTTCTTCACTGGCACAAAGGTGACGGTGTCGTTGCCCAGCCCGTTGACGATGCGCGTTCTGAACGTATTGTTGGGTTTCACCACCGCGCCATTGTGCACCATGGCTACGCCGACATTAGGATTGGAGGTCTTGATGAAATCGCTGGAGAAGCCGCTGGCATCGCTGACCATGCGAACCAAAATGTCTTGTGTCGCGCTCTGATCGTCACACCGGTAGCTGAGCGCCTTGTCCTGTTTGATTTGGGCGTCGCTGGCGCTCTGCGTGAGAAAGTCCTGGCGGATCTGACCGAAGTCGACGTTAATCTGCTGGCCGTTGTTGATAGTGCAACTGGTGGTGACGAAGTAGGCGTCGTTGTCGGCGATCAGGCGCCACCGGTAAGGCCCACATTTTGGGCAACCTGACTGGTCATTTTTTTGTTCAAAGTTGATTTGGCCGATGACGTCGCCCTTGTTCACCTTGATATCCTGCGTCGGCGAACGGTTGAGCACGATGTAAACCCTGATGGAAATGCTGGCACTGTTTAGGCCGGTAATCGTCATCACCTGGATACCTGATTGGATCGGGGATAAGTAGTCGGTGCCGTTGATTGTCATACCGTTGGCAAGCGTACCGAAAATGGCAGTGTTCATCGTCAACGCCGGGCTGCCGGTGAGTAAAATATCTTTCCAGTTGGCGACGTCGTTTTTACAGGTCACCTGGCTGACGTTGACGATTTCATTTTTCCCGATGGACAATTCAGGGCCTATCTTTACCCTGACGTCGACCGGCGTCATTGAACCACCCTGACCAATGTTCCCGCCGTCGGAGGTTTTACAGGTAAATGCATTGGCGTTACCAATGAGGACGAAAAAAGATAATGCCAGGCAGTGTTGTAAAAATAGGATGGTTGTTTTTCTCACAATAATATCCCGATTATATAGTGTCATTTGGCTGGGTGCCGCCACGAAATAGGGCTAATTAGGCTGGCTGTGCCGGCGTTATTCCGTTAAATGAGAATAAGGCGCATCTATTCCTGGTATTTCCTTGTTGTCGGTTGGCAGTAGGGCGGTGGGGTACCACCTCAACGAGTTGTTGATGGAACCGTCCGTTACGAGCACTTCTTGTTTGGCGACGAGTTCCAACAGCAGTAGCCGGGCGCGGTAAACGCCGACGTTGACGGCGTTGGCCAGTTGCCGGGTAGACAACCACAGATGCTGAGGTGGCAGTCCGGTGTCGGGACATTGACGGGGCGACTGCGCGAATAATGTTTGCAGCAGATCGTGCTGCAATTGCCGTATTTCCTTTTGTTTTGGAGATAACGCTTCCATAGCACTTCCTCTGTATTTCGATTGCTGTATTCCTAAGAAAAAACAAAGTTTCACTGCCTACCAATAACGAGGTAAATCGCGAATCAAGAAAAATCCTATCTATTTATCAGGATTGAAAAAAAGGGGTTTCCCACTCCGTTTCTACCTGTTTGCAGGCTGGGGGAGTGTCACGCAGAAACCTAAAGTTTTGGTTTATTATATTCACAAAGAGCAGCTTTGCGATCTGATTAATTGTGAAACAGAGAAAAACAGGATATTGCACTATAAAAGTATTTTTTACGATCTATGAGCCTAAAAATAACACTAAATTAACTTTAATTAGGAAATAAATTGCGAATGTTCGTCTTGATCAAAAAAAGACTTTTTTTGCTGGTGGGCATTTGCCAGAATATTCACCGCCAGACAAGAAGGGCGGGTTAGAAAGTATTGGTCTCTGCTTGTTGTGATTTCGTTTATTTTTATATGACGGATTCATTAATGGGTAGACCGCTGCAGACTTGCCGTTATCGACGTATTTATTGTCGGTTCCTTTGGTTTTGGCAGTTAACCAACCAGCAAGATGCTAAAGAATCAGGGCTGCGCATATATAAGCGCGAGCAGATTTCCTGTTGCTCTTTTTCTTGATTGGAATATGCATTTTTTCTTATAAGGAATATAGGTTCTATGAAACTTAACAAAATCATGATGGCTGCAGTGATTGCATTTGGCGCAAGTTCTTTTGCACAGGCAGCCGATCAGGGACACGGTAAAGTGACCTTCACGGGTTCTATTATTGATGCGCCATGCTCTATTGCACCCGAGTCGATCGATCAGACCGTAGATCTGGGCCAGGTTTCTAACGTGGCGTTGAAAAACGGCGGCAAATCCAACCCGCGTCCGTTTGAAATCAAGCTGGAGCAGTGTGATACCACTACGCTGAAAACCGTTAAAACCACCTTCAGCGGCATTGCGTCGTCAACCAACAAAGATCTGTTGGGTATCGCGGGGACCGCCAGCGGCGCCGGCGTAGCAATCACTTATGGCGGCCAGCCGATCAAACTGGGTCAGGCGACTGCGGCACAGACGCTGAATACTGGCAACAACAGCCTGAACTTCGCCGCTTACCTGCAGGGTGAAGGCGCTTCCGCAGCCATCGTTCCGGGCGATTTCACCGCCGTAGCCGACTTCACTCTGGCTTATCAGTAAGTGAGACCGCAGGCTTAATCAACCAGGCATGGGGCACGCCGCATGCCTGGTGACTCTCTGTGTCAAAGGAATGTCGCGATGTTTTTTTCAAGGAATCGGGCGGGTGCCGTTCTTTTGGCGTCGTTGGCGTTTGCGCCCGGCAGTGCAATTTCCGCCGCACAGGGGTGGGGCAAAGTCAGTATGCACGGCGCCATTATCGACACTGCCTGCGCCATTGCCGCCGGCAGCCGCGATCAGACAATCGATATGGACACGCTTCCTATCGGACAGATCATTCGTGACGGCCAGGGAATGACTAAACCTTTCAGTATTGAATTGGTTAATTGCATTTTGGAACGTCCGGAAAACAAGCCTGATTGGAAATTCTTTCAGGTCACGTTTGATGGTTTGGCGGAAGGCGCTTTGTTTGGCGTACAGGGCGATGCGCGCGGCATCGCATTGAAGATAAAAGACAGCCGCGGCAGGCCGGTTATTCCAGGGGAGCCGTTGCCGATGGAGGGAATAATACCGGGCAACCGAGTGCTGAATTATTCCATGACGTTAATGCCGAATCACCAGCCGTTGAAGGTGGGAGCGTATTTTTCCACAGTGCGTTTTAAGCTGGATTATTTTTGATTTTTTTTTCGTACTGACGGTTAATTCGTTATTGAAAGGACTTTATTATGCTTTCACCGGCAGGGAAGTTATTTCGTCTTCAGGCCTTGGGGCTCTGTGTCGCCCTTTCTCTGGGAAATCCGATCGCGTTGGTTTATGCCGCCGACGTTATTCAATTCAATACTGACGTCTTGGACATCAACGATCGTAAAAATATCGATCTGAGCCAATTTACGCGCAGCGGCTACATCATGCCGGGCGTTTATACCATGGTGGTGCACGTCAATAAGAACGATCTGGCGGAACAGCCGGTGACGTTTATGGCGCCCGAGAACGATCCTAAAGGCAGCGAAGCCTGTCTTTCGCCGGAGTTGGTCAACCAACTGGGGCTGAAAGAAAAGCTGTTAAGTACGCTGAACTGGACGCACGGCGGCCGTTGCCTTGACGCCTCCAGCCTGGCAGGGATGGAAGCCCGCGGCGATCTTGCCAGCTCCTCGCTGTACCTCAACATTCCTCAGGCCTATCTGGAATACAGCTCGGAAAACTGGGACCCGCCTTCGCGCTGGGATGACGGTATTCCCGGGCTGCTGTTTGACTATAACGTCAATGCTCAAACACAAAAACATCAGAAAGGCGGCAGCAGTTACAGCCTGAGCGGCAACGGCACCGGCGGCGCCAATCTGGGCGCCTGGCGTCTACGCGCCGACTGGCAGGCTAATCTCAGCCATCAGACCGGTTCTTCTCAGTCGACCGACAAACAGTTCGACTGGAGCCGCTATTACGCCTACCGGGCTATTCCGGCGCTGCGCTCGCGGCTGACGATGGGGGAGGATTATCTGAACTCCGACATTTTCGACAGCCTGCGCTTTACCGGCGTCAGTCTGCGATCCGACGACAGCATGTTGCCGCCCAACCTGCGCGGCTATGCGCCGGAAGTGACGGGCGTGGCGAAAACCAACGCCAAGGTGGTGGTCAGCCAACAGGGGCGCGTGCTGTATGAGACGCAGGTGGCGGCGGGGCCATTCCGCATTCAGGACATCAACGACGCGGTTTCCGGCGAGCTGGACGTACGCGTCGAAGAGCAAGACGGCAGCGTGCAGACGTTCAAGATGAATACCGCCAACATCCCTTATCTGACGCGACCGGGTACGGTGCGTTACAAGCTGGCGACGGGCAAGCCGTCGGAGTGGGGGCATCACCTGCGCGGGCCGATGTTCGGCACCGGTGAGTTCTCCTGGGGCATCAGCAACGGCTGGTCGCTGTACGGCGGGGGCATCGCCGGCGGCGATTACAACGCGCTGTCGCTGGGGATCGGGCGCGATCTGATGGCGCTGGGGGCGTTGTCGTTCGATGCCACGCAGTCGCGTGCGCGCTTGCCGCAGGAGGGCGCTCTGACCGGTGGTTCGTACCGGTTGAGCTATTCGAAGAACTTCGACCAGTACGACAGCCAGATCACCTTCGCCGGCTACCGCTTCTCCCAGGAGGACTTCATGAGCATGGGGGACTACCTCGATGCGCGTTACGAAGGGGGACGCAGCGGCAAGAGCAAGGAGATGTACACCATCACCTTCAACAAACAGTTCCGCGATCTGGGGCTCAGCACCTATCTCAACTACAGCCACCAAACCTACTGGGATCGGGCGCCGAACGATCGTTACAACCTGATGGTATCGCGCTACTTCGATATCGGCGATTTCAAGAACGTCAGCGTATCGCTGTCGGCCTATCGCAACCGTTACAACGAGCGCAATGACGACGGGATGTACCTGTCGCTGTCGCTGCCCTGGGGCAGCGCCGGGACGCTCAGTTACAACATGACGCTCGATCGCGAAGAGAACGCCCATCGGGTCGGTTACTACAACCGGGTCGATGAACACAACAACTATCAGATCAGCGCCGGCGCAGCGCGCAGCGGGGCGACGGCCAGCGGCTATTACAGCCATCAGGGCGATATGGCGCAGATCAACGCCAACGCCAGCTACCAGGCCGGCCGTTACAGCGCTGTCGGCATCGGCGCGCAGGGCGGCCTGACGATGGCGGCGGAAGGGGCGGTGCTGCACCGGGTCAATACGCCGGGCGGCACGCGCTTGCTGCTGGATACCGAAGGCGTCGCCGGCGTGCCGGTGCGCGGCTACGGCAGTACGGTGCTGACCAACCGTTACGGCAAAGCGGTGGTGGCGGATGTAAACAGCTACTACCGCAATAAGGCCAGCATCGATCTCAACAGCCTGAGCGACAACGTCGAGGCGACGCGTTCCGTGGTGCAGGCCACGTTGACCGAGGGCGCCATCGGCTACCGCAAGTTTGAGGTGATAGCCGGCGAGAAGGCGATGGCGATCGTCAAACTGGCGGACGGCAGCGAGCCGCCGTTCGGCGCCACGGTGCTGAATGCCCGCAAACAGGAGACCGGCATCATCAATGACGGCGGCAGCGTTTACCTGTCCGGCCTCAACCCCGGCGAGCGCATGCGCGTGCATTGGAACGGCGCGGCGCAGTGTGAAATCCAGTTGCCGGCGCCGCTGCCGGCCGAAATGCTGATGAACACGCTGCTGCTGCCTTGCCGTCCTCTTGCCGGCAACAAGCCGGCGGCTGACGCCAACTGACTTACACCCGGCGGAGTGCGCTCCGCCGCTAAACCGCCGGGGCGGGATTGCCCGCCTTCGGCCGACTGGAACCGTGAAGACATGATGAATCTGACTATGACCAGAAAGACCGTTTCCCTTGTGGGCCCGCTCGCCGCCGCATTGACGCTCGGCGCGGTCGGCCTGCCCGCTCAGGCGGCTATCGCGCTGGATCGCACGCGCGTGATTTTCGACGGCGACCTGAAAACGGTCAGTCTCAACATCAGTAACCAGAACAAACAGTTGCCGTATTTGGCGCAGGGATGGATCGAAGACGATCGCGGCAACAAGATCCAAAGCCCCTTCACCGTGCTGCCGCCGGTGCAGCGGGTGGAGCCGGGCAAACCGAGCCAGGTGAAGATCCAGTCGCTGCCGGCGGCGCGTCAGCTGCCGCAGGACCGGGAGACGCTGTATTACTTCAACCTGCGGGAAATCCCGCCGCGCAGCAATAAGCCGAACACGCTGCAGATAGCGTTGCAGACCCGCATCAAAATGTTTTATCGCCCGGCGGCGCTCGCCCCGAAGAAGAACGCGGCGCCGTGGCAGGAGCAACTGACGCTGACCCGGCAGGGTGACAAGTATGTGGTGAACAACCCGACCCCTTATTACGTGACGATCGTTGAGGCGAGTGCCGGCAAGGGCGGCAAAGGGGCGGCCGGCTTTGAACCGTTGATGGTGGCGCCGAAGGCCAGCGCCCCGCTGAACGTGCCCGCCGCGAGCCTCGGCAACGGTCCGTCGCTGGCGTACATCAACGATTACGGCGGGCGGCCGCAGTTGAACTTCCGCTGCGCCGGCAGTGCCTGCCAGGTCGTGCCGGTCGCCAAATGACGAGCCGCGCGCAAGCAGGGAAGACCGAGTCATGAACACAGCGGAGTGAACGAATCATGCAACGAAAGATCCCCATGCTGTTGGGAAAGGCCTATGAACGTCATCAGCGACGCACTATCGGCCTGACGGTGTTGGCCGCGCTGATGGTACCGCTGACGGCGGGCACGATGCTGATGCTGATGCCGCCGGCCCGCGCGGTGGACAACTGGGACGTGGAGGGGGCGAACGGCACGCTCCACGTCTACGGCGCGTTGACGGAAAGCGCCTGCAGCCTGGAAATGACCACCGCTCGTCAGGAAGTGTGGTTGGGTGAGACGGGAACTGCGCACTTCCAGCGCCCGGGCGATCGCGGCACGCCGGTGGCGTTCGAGCTGACGCTGAAAGACTGTCTGCGGGCGCCGGCGAGCAGCCGCGACGCCTGGACCGGGGTGCTGGCCTGGAGCGGCAGCCAGCCTGCGGTGTCCGTGGCGTTTGCCGCGCCGACGGATGACGACGCGCCGGGGTTGGTCAGGGTTGCCGGCGTCACCGGGTTGGGGTTGCAGCTGACGGATGCCAGCGGCCTGCCGGTGCGCCTCGGCGCGCGTAACAAACCGGTATTGCTGACGCCGGGACAAAACACCCTGACGTATACGGTGACGCCGGTGCGCACCCCGGCGACGCTGAGCGCCGGCGTTTACCGTGCGGCGATCGATTTCCGGCTTTACTACGACTAATACGCCGCTTGCGCCCGGTCGGCGCAAGCACAACCAAAGGGAGTGGCGTCATGCGCGCGACAGAGACGAACCGGCGCCGGAGCGCGCTGTTGGGGGCTGGCATGGTCATGGCGGCCGGCATAATGGCGCAGTCGGCGACTGCGGCGGAAAACATGCGCTTTCACGGCACGCTGGTGGCCGAGCCATGCGTCATTCAGCCAGGGGATGAGGACATTCCGCTGGATTTCGGCACCATCGTCGACAAATACCTGTATCTGAACACCCGCTCCCACAGTCAAACCTTCGCATTGCACCTGACCGAGTGCGATCTCAGCCTGGGCAATACGGTGGCTATCACGTTTACCGGCACCGAGAACGCCAAACTGCCCGGCCTGTTGGCATTGGATGCCGGCAGCCTGGCGTCGGGGATCGGCATCGGGCTGGAAGACAGCAGCGGCAAGGCGCTGCCGCTCAATCGCGCCAGCGATAAATTCCGCCTGAGTGCCGGCAACACCACGCTTACGCTGCAGGCCTATGTGCAAGGGGAACCGGAGGCTATCCAGACAAAGTCCATCGGCCGCGGCACCTTCAGCGCGGTGGCCACTTTTACGTTGGAATACGAATAAGCGTCTACAAGGACAAGAAACGCAATGATGAGAAAGCACGTCAATCACGCCCTGCGCATGGGGCTGCTGTGCCTGTTGGCGTTGAGCGCCGCCGCTTGCCAAAGCCAAAAGTCGGGCAAGCCCGCCGTGAACACTAAAAATCAGGTTGTGCAACCTCCGTCAGAAGAGGCTTTGCGCAAGCAGCGTGAGGCCGAACAGCTGCAGCAGTGCCAGCAGCAACTGGGCGCATTGCGCGCGATCGACGAGAAACAGTATCAGCGCTATAAGCAGGCCTTCGACAGCCTGATGAGCGGCGCCTCGCAGTACGCCAGCCTGCGCGCCAGGGTAAACGGCGACACGCAGGAGACGGTGGATGCGCTGTATCGCTACAAGGTCAACTATCTGTGCGCCGGGGTGAATCAGGCGGTGTTGACCGGCTTGGCGGATCGTGGGGAGCAGATTAAATGAGGCTACGCCTGCTGGGCTGCGTTGCTCTGCTGTTCACCGGCGTCGCGCTGGCGGACGACGGCGTGCCGGCGCTGCTGCAGTTTGCCGAGCAGTATCAACGGCAAAACATCGTGCCGACGAACGAAAAAGCGGCGCCGGCCGAACGCGAGTCGGGGCAAAAAAAGCGTGAACCCGCGAAGCGCCCGTCGGACAACAATAAGCCAGCCTCACCGGCCAAAGCTTTTACGCTGACCCAGGAATTATTGGCGCGTGACCAACAGCTGGCGCGCCAGCGAATGGAACTGACGATGTTGCGCCAGGAACTCGCCGCGCTACGGGCGGAGAAAGTGACGTCATCCGTCGCGACGTTGCCCGATTCGTCAACGCTGCAAAAGTGGATCGCCGGGTTGGGCGCCGCCTGGCGCGGTTCGCCCGATGCGCAGCGCGCCGAAGCGCTGCTGCGTCAGGCGACGCAGGAAACCGCCCAAAGCAGAGCGACGGCGGCGCAGGCCGAACGGCGCGTCACCGAACTTGAGTCTGCCGCGCAGGCATCGGCACAGACGCTTGCACAACGCCAACGCGAGCACCAGGAGGCGTTGCACGCTCTGCGCGCCGCGTTGGAAGAAAGCGAGCAGAAGCGGGCCGGTGAGCAGAAGGCGACTCAGCAGGCGCGCGAAGACCTGCTGGCGTTGCGTAAGCGGCTGCAATGGGAGATGACGCCGGAGCAGTTGAAGGATGATCGCAAGCGTCTGTCCTATGCGGCGGGCAGTGCGCTGGGGCGGGACATTCAGGGGGTAGTGGCGGAGCGTCAAAGTTGGGGCGTACCGGTGGATCGCGACAGCCTGTTGGCGGGCGTCATCGATAGCGTCTCGGGGCGTTTGCGGCTGCCGCCGGATGAACTGAATGCGCTGACGGCGCAGGCGGATGCCAACGCCGTAGCCGCGCGTGAGAAACGCGTTAACGAACAGCGGCGGCGTGATGAAGATTATCTGGCGCAGTTCAGTCAACAAAAGGGCGTAAAACAATCGGCGATGGGCTTTTGGTATCGGGTGGATTACGCCGGAGAGGGCGCGCTGGCGCCAACGGCGGTGGTCGATGTGGTCGTGAAGGAGAAATTGACCGACGGCACGGTGATCCAGGATATGGAACTGAGCGGCAAGGTGCTGTCGCAACCGTTGTCCGAGTATCCGCCGCTGTTTCGGGAGGCGATAAGCCACCTGCACAACCACGGATCGCTGACGATGGTCGTGCCGCCGGCGCTGGCCTACGGCGAAACCGGCTATCCGCCGAAAGTGCCACCCAACGCCACCATGATTTATGAATTACGCATCGACAACAGTCAGGCGCCGGCAAAGGGTGCTCAGGCGGTTAAATGGGAAACCGGAACGGCGGGGAGGCAGGGATGAACACGATGATAAAAATCGCGCTATTTGATGAAAACCGTTACTTCAGCGCCGGTTGGCAGGAGGCCCTGGCGCTGCATTTCAGCACTTACGGCAAGCGTACGCTGTTACTGGACGCGCAGCAGGTTCACGAAGCCGATCTGGTGTTCTGCTATTTTCCTCCCGGCGTGCAAAGCTGCTTTTGTCACTTCTTTGAGGCGCAGACCGCAGGGCGCAAAACGCTGTATTTCTCGTTGCGGACGCCGGAGGGGCGGCATAAACGCACCGTCGGCATCCGCTGCTCGCTGGAGGCCGGCGTCATTTACCACGATACGCCGCTGGTATCGGCATTGTATCAGGTGAGCGCCGAACTGGAGCGGCGCAGCAAATGGCCGAACCGGCCGGGTTGTGGCAGGAACTGCATATGCCAGCACCGTGGCCTGACGCTGCGCGAACAGGAGATCATGCGCTGTATGACGCGCGAGATGGGGGTGACGCAAATCGCCCGAATGCTGGACATCAGCGTGAAAACCGTCAGCAACCACAAGATGAGCGTGATGCGCAAAATGGGATTCCGGCGTAATGCCGAACTTTACGGTTGGCTGCGGCACAGCGCTCGTCCCGGGGCAGTGGGGCCTCGCGCAGGCATTCAGGTGGGCGTTGCGGCAGGAAAGGATCGCTATTGAAACGGCGCCGGCCAAGTCAGACCGGCCGGCGCCTTTAGTGCCTCGCCGTGGCGATCAGTTACAGGCCACGACCTTGATCGCCAGCCCGCCCTGTGAGGTTTCGCGGTATTTGGCGTTCATGTCTTTGCCGGTTTCGTACATGGTTTCGATCACCTTATCCAGACAAACCCGCGGCTCGCTGGTGCGGCGCATCGCCATGCGCGCGGCATTGACTGCCTTGACGGCGGAAATGGCGTTGCGTTCGATGCAGGGCACCTGTACCTGGCCGGCGAGCGGATCGCAGGTCAGCCCCAAATGGTGCTCCATGGCGATCTCTGCCGCGATGCATACCTGCGCCGGGCTGCCGCCCAGCAGCTCGGTCAACCCGGCCGCCGCCATCGAACAGGCGACGCCCACTTCTCCCTGACAGCCCACTTCGGCGCCGGAGATCGAGGCGTTCATCTTGTACAGCGCGCCAATCACGCCGGACGCCAGGAAGTAGCGGGTGTAGGAATTGGCGTTCACCGGGCGGATGAACTTGTCGTAGTAAGCCAGTACCGCAGGGATGATGCCGCAGGCGCCGTTGGTCGGCGCGGTGACCACGCGGCCACCGGCGGCGTTCTCTTCGTTAACCGCCAGCGCGAACATGTTGATCCAATCGACCACGTTCATCGGGTCGATATTGTTCTTGTCGCCGGTCACCAGAATGCGGCGCAGCGCGGCGGCGCGGCGCGGCACTTTCATCGGGCCGGGCAGCAAACCTTCGGTGTTGATGCCGCGTTCGATACCGGCGCTCATCACCTGCCAGACGTCGGCGAAGTGCGCGTCGATATCCGCCTTGCTGCGCAGCGCCAGCTCGTTCTGCATCACCAGGCCGGACAACGACAGCCCGGTCTCTTTGCAATGCTGCTGCAGATCGTGCGCCGATTTGAACGGGTAGGGCACCGGCGTTGCGCCCTCGGCGGACTGGCCGAAGTGCTCTTCGTCGACGATGAAACCGCCGCCGATCGAGTAATAGGTTTTGCTGTGCAGCAAGCGTTCACCGGCGAAGGCACGGATGCGCATGCCGTTTTCGTGCAGCGGCAGGTTATCGCTGTGGAAGTTCATGCCGCCGTGCAGCGGGAAATCCACCTCGTGATGGCCGTTGGCCAGCGGCAGGCGGCCGCGCTGTTCGACGTCGCGGATAAAGCCCGGAATGCTGTCGATGTCCACGTCGTGCGGCAGGTTGCCGGCCAGGCCCATGATGATGGCGATGTCGGTGTGGTGGCCTTTACCGGTCAACGACAGCGAACCGTACACGTCGACCACCACGCGGGTAGTGTCCTGCAGCTGCTGGTGGGCGATCAGATCGTCGACGAACTGTTTGCCGGCCTTCATCGGGCCAACGGTGTGGGAGCTGGATGGTCCGATGCCAATTTTGAAAATATCGAAAACGCTGACCATGGTCTCGCCTCCTTCTTCAGGTTTCAGGCGGTGAATACGGGAAATGGGGGCAGTGCGGGAGGGCCGGCGCGCAGCGGCGCCGGCCGGACGTGATTAGCCGAGCAGGCTGAACACGATAGCAGAGATGGCGATCAGACCCATCACAACCACAAACACGTTGCTGATGTGGCCGCTGTACTTGCGCATGGCAGGCACTTTACGGATGGCGTACATCGGCATCAGGAACAGCAGCATGGCGATGATTGGGCCACCCAGGGTTTCGATCATGCCCAGGATGCTCGGGTTCAGGGTGGCGACGATCCAGGTGGTCACCAGCATGAAGATAGCGGTCATGCGGTTCAGCTTGGCGGTGCTGACGGTTTTGCCGCGGCTCTTCATCGACTTGGCGACCAGGCCGTTGAAGCCTTCACGGGCGCCCAGGTAGTGGCCCAGGAACGATTTGGTGATGGCGACGAAGGCGATAACCGGCGCGATGTACTCGATCATCGGGTTGTTAAAGTGGTTAGCCAGGTAAGACAGAATCGAGATGTTCTGCGCCTTGGCTTCCGCCAGGTTTTCCGGCGTCAGGCTCAGCACGCAGCTGAACACGAAGAACATCACGGTCAGCACCATCATGATGTGTGCGTAAGCCAGAATGCGGGAGCATTTCTTCTCGGCGTCTGCGCCGTACTCTTCGCGTTTGGCGACGGCGAAGGCGGAGATGATCGGCGAGTGGTTGAAGGAGAACACCATCACCGGGATCGCCAGCCACAGGGTCATGATCAGGCCGTGACCCATGCCGGTACCGCTGCCGGACAGCGACACGTTTTCGAAGATGGCGCCGGTCCAGTTAGGGATCAGATACACCGCCAGCAGCATCAGCACTGCGACGAACGGGAAGACCAGGATACTCATGGTTTTCACGATGGCCTGCTCACCGAAGCGCACGATGGTCATCAGGCCGACGATCAGGATCAGCGACAGGATGGCGCGCGGCGGCGACGTCATGCCCAACTGGTGGGTAATGAAGCTGTCGACGGTGTTGGTGATCGCCACGCTGTAAACCAACAGAATCGGGTAGATGGCGAAGAAGTACAGCAGGGTAATCAGCTTACCGGCGGTGATGCCGAAGTGCTCCTCCACCACGGCGGTGATGTCTTCACCGGGATTTTTGCCGGACAGAACGAAACGGCACAGACCGCGGTGGGCAAAGAAGGTCATCGGGAAAGCGATGATGGCCATGATGATCAGAGGAATCAAACCGCCGATGCCGGCGTTGATGGGCAAGAACAGGACGCCTGCGCCGATGGCGGTGCCGTACAGGCCCAACATCCACATGGTATCCGTTTTACGCCAGGTACTGCTGGAGCCCGAGGCCGCAGAGGCAATTGTGCCGGTCTGTGTAGTGTCCATAAATATCTCCGAAGTGAACACGAATTTAAAATTAAAAGGCAAAACTTAAGGTTAAACCGTCAAACGTCCTATTCAGGCAACGCTTGCGGTAAGAATCAGGTGTTGCTTGCGGGGATGTTTTGGCGTCCCCCTGGTTGTTTATTGCGTTCATTACCAAGGCACAGCGCCGGGTAATTCACTAAAGACTTTTCACCGTCGCGGACGATAAAAGTCGTTACCGCTGCCGACAGGTCTTTGCCTGTCGATTTTTGTTGGCGGCAAGATAACGATTTACAGTAGAAACAACCGTGATCCTGCTCTCAAATGCGCAATATGTGCAGTTCTAGGCTTTTTTATCGATTTTTCGCGCATTTGTTGCACATTTGTGTAAGATTTTGTGCTGAGAACGCTCTCATGAAAGTTTCTGCGATTATGCGGCTTGTACAATAATTAGCCGGATAAAGCGCTGTGCTCAGCAGCAAGCCGAGCAATATATTTTATGCGTGGTTTTGGATCTAGCGAAAAACCCGGATTAAGCAGTTTTAGTGATGTAGATCACATTATGTTTTTAAGGCAAATAACGTTTATCTTTTTGTTTTTATTTTGTTTTTGTTGAAAAGTACCGCTAGTAACGAAGGGAAATTACTTACGTGGTTAGCGGATAAAAATGCGTAACCATTCATCATATAAATAACAGATACCTAACAGGTATTGGCGAGATTTGCTGCAATCGCGTAAACCGCCGTTTATTTAAACTTCCTGGCCTTTGGCTCGATTTATCATATAAAAGCCATAAATAGCCGTTAATTCACCCAACCGACCGCGTGGTTAGCCTGCGAAAAAATAATCACGCGGGTGAGCTGTTGCATTTTATTAACCTGATGTTGCGTGCGGATAAGCGAAAAACGCGAATTGATTGCGCATTATTTGTTCATTTTTCGGCGGGGAAAGAGGGATATCGAAGCGGTGCGCCGTCGGTTATGACGGCGCTGAAGGCGGACTAATAGCGGATAGCGATGGCGTTATCGTTGAAGAACGCCATGAAGTCGGCGTCCGGCTGGCGATCGGTGATCACCCGATCGAACTGCGTCAGCGGGCCGATGCAGGCCGGTTTGGTTTTGCCGAACTTGCTGTGGTCTGCCACCAGGATCTTTTGCTGCGCCATCGCCATGGCGCGATGCTTCATCTCCAGCTCGTCGAAGTTGAAGCAGGTGGCGCCGTGCTGCAGGCTGAGGCCGGCGGCGGAGATAAAGGCGATGTTCGGGCAGATGTGATCGAGCTCGTTACGGCCGCCGACGCTGGAAAAGATGTAGTTGTTCGGCTTGAACTCGCCGCCGCACAGCACCACCTTGCAGTTCGGTTTGTCCTGCAGCGCCAGGAAGGTGTTCAGCGAATGACACACGGCGGTGAAAGCCAGCTCGTCGGCGATGGCGTCGATGATCGCCGGCGTGGTGGTGCCGCAGTCGAAAAACACCGTGTCGTTTTCATTGATCAGCGGCGCCGCCAGCAGGCCGATGCGCCGTTTCTCCGTGACCTGTTTGGCTTTTTGATCGGAAACGAAGTAGTTGGTCACGCCGTTGCTGCGCGGATCGGTCACCACATAGCCGCCGAGTAACACCACGGCCGCCGGTTCGGCGCTCAGATCGCGGCGAATGGTCATCTCCGAGACCCCCAGCAGCACGGCGGCTTCTTTCAGGTGGATCTTGTCAGCGCGTTTTAACGCCTGAACTAACCGGTTGATACGTTCTTCGCGCCGCGTTTCCATAGATCCGTCTTCCCACAGGTAGTAGAGATAAAAGGCGAGCCGGCATTTCCGGCGCTAAACAGAACGATGCGGGGCAATATCGGGCCGCATCAACCGCCCGTATTGTCCCGCATCGGAGTGTATTGGCTATGCCCCTCAGGGCATACCGACGATCAGTAGCTGCCCGCTGCCGCCTGAGCGCCGGAGACGATGGCGACGCCGGAGCTGGTGCCGATACGCGTGGCGCCGGCGTTGATCATCTTCTCGGCGGTGGCGCGATCGCGCACGGCGCCGGAAGCTTTCACGCCCATTTCGCTGCCCACGGTCTCGCGCATCAGTTTGACGTGCTCTTCCCGAGCGCCGCCGGTGCTGAAGCCGGTGGAGGTTTTCACGAAGGCGACATCGAGTTCGCGACACATTTCACAAACCTGGACGATCTGCGCATCGCTGAGCAGGCAGGTTTCCAATATTACCTTCAACGGGATCGCCGCGCAAACCTCGCGCACGGCGGCGATGTCGGCTTTCACTTCGTCCAGCAGGCCGCTCTTCAGCCAGCCGACGTTGATCACCATGTCGATCTCTTGCGCGCCGGCGGCGATCGCCGCTTTGGCTTCAAAGGCTTTGGCGACGGTCAGGCCGGCGCCCAGCGGGAAACCGATCACCGAGCAGACTTTCACCGTGCTTTCCTGCAGCAGCTGGGCCGCCAGCGGCACGTAGCCGGAGTTGACGCATACCGCATAGAAGTTGTGCTGCTGCGCTTCTTCGCACAGTTTGGCGATCTGCATTTCGGTGGCGTCCATGGCCAGCAGGGTGTGGTCAACATAGCTGGCGTAATCGATGTTTTCGGTGGTCATCGCGGTTCCTTAGTGAAGTTGAGAAAAGAGCATGGATAGGTAATGTGAAAATAATAACATTGCAATGTCGATAAACCTAGCAGGATCTGAAAAATGTCGACGAGATCATAGTTACTTCACTGTTATATGTATAACTTAGAGGAGAGCAGGGTGTTATTTAAATAACATTTTCAGTGGCCGCTCGCGGCCTGCGCGGGCGAAACGTCGAGGGAAAAAAGATGAAGATCAACATCGACCTGGCTCCTGAAGCTTTCGGGACGTATCGGCAGGAACTGTTCCGCAACGCGGATTTCGCGGTGAGCGCGCATCGCTGCGCAGAACGCGGGCCGATGCTGACGCTGGCGAACTGCCGTGGCGCGCTGACGGTTTTGCCGTATCAGGGCCTCGCGATCTGGGACGCCGAATTTGACGGTCATTCGCTGAAATCGGGCCGCCGCAGCGTGCGGGGCGCCGGAAGAAAGCGCGCTGATGACGCCGCGTTCTGTCCCGCCTGGCCGAGTCACGACAGCGCGCCGCTCCAGATGCAACGCGTGTGGCTGCAGCTGGCGGGCGATGAGCTGACGTTGCACGGTGAAGGCGAGCGGTTGGGCGGGCGTTGGCGCATCGGCCCGGCGCTGCGTCTGGTGGCCCAGAGCGCGCAGTTCGCCATAGAGATGAAGGTTACCAACCTGGCCGATCGGCCGCAGCCGCTGCGCTATGTGTGCCGCCTCAACTACGATTGCATTCCCGACGCGGTGTTCCGCCAGAACCTGCCGACGCCGGCGCTGTTGGGAGAGGCGCTCGGGCAGGAACTGCTGTGCTCCGACGATCTGACGCGCTACGTGGATCAGGCCGAGTTCTTTATGCTGGCGCCGCAAGGCCGCCGCTATGTGACGCGTTTTGCCACCGGGCAATTCAACTATGGCCTGCGGCGCATCGCTGTCCAGGGCAACAGGCGGCTGCTTGCTTTTATCCAGCCGGCAAACTGTCGGCCGAACGCGCCAGAGGGTGAGGGAGTGATGCTGGGAGCGGGAAAAACGCGGGCATTTTGCGTGACCACCGGCGTGGTGTGAAAGCAGGGACGGTAACGCCCCTGTCATGTTATGCGGTTATTCTTTCACCCAGCCGCGGCGAATGGCGAAGGCAAACAGGAAGCGATACAGACGCGACAGCCTGTCGGCGATGACATCGCCGAACAGATTCCATACCAGCTGAGCGAACAGGCAGCCGACCAGGCCGAGCAGGAAACCGCCGACCATATCCAACGGCCAGTGCACGCCGAGGTAAACGCGTGACCAGGCGATGCCGACGGCGACAATCATCAGCAGCGCGCCGGACCAGACCCGGTGCCAGAACAGGAACGCCAGCGCAAAGGTAAAGATGGCGGTGCCGTGATCGCTGGGGAACGAACTGTCCGGCACGTGCGCCAGGAAGGTATAACCCACGCCGGCGACGAACGGGCGCTCATGCGGCAGCAGCGCGCCGATAGCGGAGGCGGCAAGCATGGCGAACAGCAGCGCGATCGTGGTTTTCGCCACCACTTCGCGCTGCGAAACCAGCTGGCTGCGCGGCCCCCACAGCCACAGGCCGACGATCAGCAGCGGCACGATAATGATAAGATCGCGCGCCAGAAAGGTGGCGAAATCGATCATCCATTCGGGAGATGCCGGGGTCGCATTGATCCAGGCGAAAAGAACATGGTTTAACTGCTCCATAACCGTTACCTCGTCTTGCGGCGCCAATAGCCGCTAACTATCCAATAAATTGCCAACTGGCTTAACCAAACCCACCAACCTGCCCACAGGTTATGGGTAAGAAAATGTGCGCCGCGCATGATCTGACCAAAGCCCATCAACATGCCGAGCGCAATACCGCCGCACCAGCAGCACCAGGCCAGGCGCGGGCGCTGCGGATAAAACAGGAAAAACAACGCCATGACCGCGAAACCGCTCGAGGCGTGCCCGCCGGGGAAACAGCGACCGGGGCCCGGCAGCGCCGGTACCGCGCCGAACAACGGGAAGGACATCGCCTTGCCACCGTACTCGATCAGATCCCACGGACAGGAGTGCGCGCTGGTGGCCTTGAGAATGCCCACCACCAGCGGGCCGATGCCGAGAAGCAGCATGCTGACAATCAGGCGCGCGCTGCGGCGATAGATGCCCCAAAACAGCGTCAGCACCGCGCCCACGATCACTATCTGCTTCAACAGACGGTGATTGATCAGATCCAGCCAGTAATTGTTTTGCCACGGGAAATGCCCGCTGGCGGCATCGTACCAATAGTTGCTGATCGCCCAGTCCAGCTGTTCGTTGCGGGAGAGCCACAGGAACACCAAACCGCTGATCAGCAGGCCAAAAACTTGCCAACGGTAAAAGGATGTCGGCAGGGAGTAAAGGGCGGTTGTCTTAATTTGCTGTGCCGTTGAGGATTGATTTAATGACGATTCTGGATTCACGCGCAGGCTCGGTGACAGTATTGAATAGCACCACTGTAATAATTCTGTCTTAAGAAAACCTTAGTCCGCCGGCAAGAAAACCCTATCCGACGCTACCGCCTTCGGCTAAGGTAATCGTTTGCTTTTTTTCGGAATGAGAGTGTGGTGATGAAGAATAAAGCGCGTGTCTTACTGTTGGCGGCCGCCGGTGCGGTCTTTTCTCCGCTGAGCTTTGGCCAACCTGCGGCCACTGGGCCGATCGTGGTGCAGGGCGCAATGCCGGTGGAAGCGGAACGTTTCGCCCAGCGGCTGGAGAACCCGCGTGAGGAGCAGATCGGCGGCTGGCGCTTTTGGCACGGCACCGTAGACGGCTACCCGGTGGTGGTGTCGGAGACTCTGAAGGGCATGTCCAATGCGGCGGCGGCCACGGCGATCGCCGCCACGCAGTTCCATCCGGTGGCGATCATCAACCAGGGCACTGCCGGCGGTCACGATCCGGCCCTTAAGGTGTATGACATCGTGCTGGGCAAATATTCGGTCAATCTTGGGGCGTTCAAAACGCCGGTCAAGGCGTTGGGGGAAGGCAGCGACTCGCGGCAGTGGCAGCCGATGGATCTGTTGGCTTCCAAGGGCAGCGCCGGTGAGGACCAAAAGGCGCACAGCCTGCGTCAGTTTCCCGCCGACCCCAAACTGCTGGCGATTGCGCAAAGCGTTAAGAGCGATTACCGACAGGGCAAAGTAGTGGAGGGGGTGATCGGTTCGGCCGACGTGTGGAACAGCGAGCTGGATCGCATTCGCTATTTCCACGACAGCTACCGGACGTCGGTCGAAGAGATGGAGACCGCCTCCGCTGCGCAGATTGCCGCCGAGTTCAAGGTGCCGTTCGTCGGCATTCGCGTGTTGTCCAACAACATCACCAATCAGGGCAAATACGATCCGCAAACCGGGCTGGCGTGCCAGGATTACGTCTATCAGGTGGTGAAGGCCTATATCGCCCAACTGAAGACACACTGAGCCATTGCTCCAGATAATCGACGATACCAGGCGATTGTCACTATTTATCGCCTATTGTAAAGAAGATTAAACCTGTGGCGAGCTTGGCGGTAGTGTATTAGTTTATAGGCGGATTATTTAACAAAAAGTGTAGGGATAAACATGAACAAGGCATCCGTTGTATTTTCCGGCCTGCTGATGGCCGTTTCCGCCAGCGCCATGGCGGCTACCTCTGGCGATGACGCGGATATCAGCAAACAGCCGCTGGAAAAGGTCGCGCCTTACCCGAAAGCCGAGAAGGGCATGAACCGCCAGGTGATCTACCTGCCGAAGCAAGAGCACGAAGAGAACTATAAGGTAGAGCTGCTGATCGGCAAGACGCTGGAAGTGGACTGCAACCGCCATATGATTGGCGGCACCCTGGAGACCAAAACGTTGTCCGGCTGGGGCTACGACTACCTGGTGCTGGAGAAGTTGTCTGAACCGGCCTCGACCATGATGGCCTGCCCGGATAACACCAAGACCAAGAAATTCATCGCCGCCAACCTGGGCGACGCCGCGATGCAGCGTTACAACAGCCGCCTGCCGATCGTGGTGTATGCGCCGAAAGACGCGGAAGTGAAATACCGTATCTGGAAAGCGGAAGATACCGTAAGCCAGGCTGAGCAGAAATAACCGCCGCCTGACGCCGCTCCGCTAACCATCCCCGGTTGGCGGAGTCTTTCTCCTTCCTGTCTCCTTATCATTCCCGCATCGTTGACACTCGACTGATTGCTTTCGGACGTGGCTTTTAGCCGCGACCTGACAACGAAATACGCAAGTGAATACCTCTTCACAAGGGCGCTGGAAGCACGCCGCTGCACGGATGGGAGAGGATGCGTGCGTATAGAAATAGAGCAAAGAAATCTTTACTGAATTGTGATAATTTTGCCCATACCCTATTCAGGAGTGACACAGAAGATAAGGATATCCAATGCGTTATCGTTCGCTAACGCTCGACGAGCACCGTAACAACTGCACACCTGCCGAGTTGCGCAATGAGGGGGCGCCGGTGCCGGCTACGGAACCCTGCGAGTGGGCAGGCACCGTATGAAACTGATTCATTTCTCCTCTGAACACACGGCGCCGGAAAGCTTTTGCCGGATACTCAACCCGACAGCAGCGCGGCATGAGCTGGAACGGCATTATCTGTTCGGCGGCGCGGCCGGCATATCGATAAGCAGCCGGTATCCGATTACCCGCAATACTCAATCCGGTATTGGCGTCACCGGTTATCGTGAGGATGCGGCGGTGAAGCGCAGCGTTCTCGATGATATCAACCGGGGCGGCTTGCTGGCGATTGATGAGGGAATGGGCGCTTGGACGCCGACGAAATATGCCTTTTACGTCGATGCGGAAGGCCGGTTACAGCGCTATCCAGGCAGCTCTCTTCCCGCCTTTTATCCTACCGGGCGCGTGATAGCCCGCTATGAAGAAATGGTCAGCCGCTATGGCCACCGGGCAAAACCGACGGTACTGCCGGCGAGGCAGAATACGACCCGCAATCCCCCTCTGCAACAAGCCATCGCGACCGCAGTGGCAACCGTTGCCGCCACGGTGCAGGCTATCCGTCCGATGACCAAGGCAGAACGCTGGCAAGAACGCCAGTATCTGATAGGGCGAGGCAACCGCAGCATTTATCCGGATGCGCGCATGGCGGCGCAGCGCCTGGCAGAGAACAACGTTGCGGTCGAAAAGGCAAAGCTGGCTGAGAATGTTTACAAGACCACTAACCCGCTCAAGGACACGATCGATATCCCTGAAGGCTGGAAGGATATCAGTAACAATGATGGGGCGCTGGGTAAACTCGGTTTAAGCAAAGATATGCTCTATGACGATGAGGATACACCGGGCTTTCTGGCTCGGGTTTATCAGCCAGATGAGAGGGTCTTTGGTAAAGCGATGAATCCGACGGTAGTGTTCCGCGGATCGCGTGCGCCCGAGTTTCCGGAGGGGATAAGCAAGGCTGCCCAGAAAGCGTTATTGAACGGCGATTTGTCAGGGATTAAAAACCTGAGTGACTGGTCAAATAATGGCGCTCAAGGGTTGGGGTTTAACTCCGAATATTACAAGAAAGCTGTCAATATAGGTAAAGCAATTAAAGGTGGTGCTGGGATATCTGGCCATTCGCTGGGCGGTGGCATGGCGTCTGCGGCCTCCATGGCCAGTGGCAAACCGGCTTGGACGTTTAATGCTGCAGGCCTGAATGCGGGAACCGTAAAAAAATACGGCGGTTCGATTATAGGCAGTACCGATAATATTCAGGCGTATCGCGTAAAAGGGGAACTGTTGACCAAGTTGCAGGAGGTTGATTTGTGGGAGGATGCCAAAGACCTCAAGTTTTATCCGCCTGCGGTGATGGCGAAAGAACGGCTGTCCATGTTGGCGCCTGACGCCGTGGGAGTAAAACACACGCTTCCTGGTGGAACAGGTTCACTGCTGGATAAGCACGGTATAGACCAGGCGATACAATGCATTGAAAATGAAAAAGACGATGACATTGCCACAATCAAGGGAAGAATATGAAAAAAATCATACTCATTATCACGATGGTAGTGTCTACGCTCATCATGCAGGGGTGCAAACAAGGTATGGATTTACAACCACAGGATTATTTTGAAGGGACGCAGCTGGACATCGCCAACATCATCTACGAGGGTGACAGGCAAAAGCTGGATAAGGTTTTACCGACGGTAAGCAAAGAAACGTTAAATCGGCCGGCTAAGGCGGATATGACGTTGCTATTCTGGGCGATCAATAACGCCATCTTTGACAAGAGTACGCCAGAGCGGCTCAAGATCATTACGGATTTGGTCAAGGCGGGGGCAGATCCACTGCAGCCAAGACCGGAAGGGCGAAGTAGCCCGGCTGAATATGTTATGAAAGCGGATAAAGGCGTCTGGATACAGGCTATGCTTGAAGGCGGACTATCGCCTAATGCAAGGGATGAAATAAACAATCAACCAATAATTTTCAAGAGCTTTCAAGCGGTTAATACAGAGACGCTGAGTACTCTAATAGATTACAAAGTTGATGTTAATATCAAAGGTGCTATGAACAGAACGCCATTAATTAATGCGTTGTATAATAGTTGCCCAGAACACATTGAGGTTCTTTTGGCTCATGGAGCTAACCCATTAGCCAAAGATGATTTTAATGACAGCTTCCTTTCTCTGATTTCTGCGGAGATAGATAAAGGGGATAAGAGCAATGCGTATATAAAAAAGCTAATTAAAATTAAAGAAAAAATAAAACAGGTGAATTAGTTCGCCTCGGCTCTCATGGGGGACAATGCTGGTCTTCTCCCGGTGCAGTAACATGACGTGATGGCATACAGGAAGATGATGGGATGATCCACCAAAGAGCACCCAGCCGACAGCGACGAGAGAGCTGTTGTTAAGTGTCGTTTGTGACGCCATCTCTTTGAACAGTGGCGAACCCACAAGCAGCGTTTCTATGTTGAAACCTGCACATTGATGGGGATGCTGGCGTAAGCGACACCCAGAGGCGGGATGCTTTATGCCTGACGACGAGGCAGCGACAGCAGGTATGTGGGCTGTTTCAGGCAACAAAAAACCCGATAATCTTGAACCTAAAAGGCGGGATTATCGGGCTCCACAAAATGGGGACATCAAAGAAAAGCAGTGGCACTAATTCAGACTGCGGCCCCCAACGAAAGTTCTGGCCGGCGACAAAAAAATCAAAATATTTTTATCGCCGATCCATCTCTCCCGCTAATCGATCAGCCGAGTATGCCCGGCCATAGCACTACGATGAGCGAACCCGCCAGCGTTAACAGCACGTTAGCGATGGCGTAGGTGCCGGCGTAGCCCAACGCCGGGATGTTGCTGCGCGCGGTATCGCTGATAATTTCCATCGCCGGCGCGCAGGTGCGGGCGCCCATGATGGCGCCGAACAGCAAGGCGCGGTTCATGCGCAGCACGTAGGCGCCGAACAGGAAGCAGATAATCACCGGCACCAGGCTGACGATCAGCCCGGCGATCAGCATCTGGCCGCCGACCGCGCCCAGGCTGTGGCCGATGCCGGCGCCGGCGCTCAGACCCACGCCCGCCATAAACACCATCAGGCCGAACTCTTTCACCATGTTCAGCGCGCCCTGCGGAATGTAGCCGAAGGTCGGGTGGTTGGCGCGCAGGAAGCCGAGCATGATGCCGGACATCAGCAGGCCGGCGGCGTTACCGATGCCGAACGAGAAGTTGCTGAACTGAATGGTGATCTGGCCGATCAGCAGGCCGATGATGAAGAAGGCGCAGAACGCCAGCAGATCGGTCACCTGGCTGTGGATCGAGATAAAGCCAATCTTCTCCGCCACGCTCTTCACCCGGCGCGCGTCGCCGCTCACCTGCAGCACGTCGCCCTTGTTGAGCACGATGCTGTCGTCGATCGGCATTTCGATCTGGCTGCGGATCACGCGGTTGAGGAAGCAACCGTGGTCGGTCAGCTTCAGCTGGCTCAGGCGTTTGTTCACCGCGTTGCTGTTCTTCACTACGATCTCTTCGGTCACGATGCGCATGTCGAGCAGATCGCGGTCGAACACTTCCTTACCGTTGCGGAAGCTCGGATCCAGCCGCGCGTGGGCGTCCGGATAACCGACCAGCGAGATCTCGTCGCCCACCTGCAGCACCGCGTCACCGTCCGGGTTGGCCAGAATGCCGTTGCGGCGGATGCGTTCAATGTAGCAGCCGGTCTGGCGGTAGATGCCCAGTTCGCGCAGGTTCTTGCCGTCGGCCCAGGCCACCAGCTCGGGGCCGACGCGGTAGGCGCGGATCACCGGCAGGTAGACCTTGCGCTGGCTGTCGGTGTCCAGGCCGCGTTCGCGAGCGATCTGCTGGGCGGAGGTGGACAGATCCTGGTGCTGCAGTTTTGGCAGGTAGCGCGCGCCAAAAATCAGGCTGACCAGACCGATCAGGTAGGTGAGGGCATAGCCGAGGCTCAGATGATCCTGCGCCGCCAGCAGAGCCGGGCCGTTGACGATGGTGTTGCGCAGCGTATCGCCGGCCCCAACCAGCACCGGCGTCGAGGTCATCGAACCGGCCAGCATGCCGGCGGTCAGGCCGATGTCCCAATGGAACAGCTTGCCGAGGCCGATGGCGATCACCATGGCCGAACCGACCATCACCAGCGCCAGCATCAGGTAATTCTTGCCGTCGCGGAAGAAAATCGAGAAAAAGTTAGGCCCGGCTTCCACCCCGACGCAGAAAATAAACAGCATGAAGCCGAGATTCAGCGCCTCGGTGTTAATGGCGAAGTGTTGCTGGCCGAGCAGCAGAGAAACCACCAAAACGCCAATGGAATTACCGAGTTGGACGGAGCCCAGACGGAGTTTACCGAGGCACAGCCCCAGTGCGAGTACCACGAACAGTAACAGAATGTAGTTACCGTTTAACAAACTAGCGACGTTTATGTTCACGGAGGATAACTTATTGTTTACCAGTAAGTGCTTGATATAGATAACTATAAGAGATAAATTCAGCCTTAAAACGACATCATAAATCACCACCAGCGTAAGGCGAAGCGAACCATCGTTCGGCGGCGTTCATTCTAGACGCTATGACCGATGACAGCCAGCACAGAAAGCTGATTTCCTGCGCCGCCGTGCGCATTTAACTCTCTTTTGACCAAGGAAAAAATTCGGTTCAGCGTCACCGCACGGGTGACCGGGCCGATTTCTATTGATGCGGTAATTGGGCGGGGGAGAATTTGCATGACGAGTTATAGATATTGGCTGGGCATTCTCAGCTGTTTTCTGTTGTTCAGCCTGGTGTTTCTCGGCCAGCAAACCGGCCTGTTCGGCAGCACGGATCATGAGCACCACGGTGAAACCGGCCTGCTGCTGTTTGTGATCCCCGGCGCGATCGCCAGCTATTTGTCGAGCCGCAAGCGGCTGCTTTGCCCGTTGCTTGGCGCGCTGTATGCATTGCCGCTGTGCCTGCTGATCCGCCACTTCTGGCTGACGCCGTCCTCGTCGTTTTGGCAGGAACTGGCTTACGCCACCAGCGCGGTGTTCTGGTGCGTGTTCGGCGCGATGCTGATGCTGTTCGCCCTCGGTTTGTTGCACACGCTCCAGCAGCTGCATCGGCGGCAGCGGCAATAAAAAAAGGCGCATTAAGCGCCTTTTTGTCGTTCAAAAACTTACTGGAACAGGTTCAGGTGTTCTTTGGCGTAAGCTTCGAAATCGGTGCAGCCACCGATGTGCTTCTCATCCAGGAAGATCTGCGGCACGGTTTCAACCGGTTTGCCGACGGTTTTTTCCAGATCGGCCTTGGTGATGCCTTCCGCGTGGATGTCAACGTAACGGAAGTTGAAATCGTCGCGTTCTTCAGTCAGTTTTTCCGCCAGTTCTTTAGCGCGGACACAATAAGGACAGCCAGGACGCCCGAAGATTACTGCAAACATGCAACGCTCCTTAATTGGATTTTCGATAAATTATTCGCGATTGCAACGACATCCCGTCACCGAAAAAGTCATTACCTGCGTCAGATGGCGCCTACTATGCCCGTTGAGGCGGTGAAAAAAAAGCAGGAATTACCTGTTAATCTGATTCATGTAACCAATTAGTCTGCTGGGGCTGTCGCCGTCGACGGGAATTCACTACACTGGGGGCAGACCTTCTGGAGAGGAAAAATATGCGTTCATTCGGTGACTTACCGCGCCCGGTGCTGGTGTTGGAAGGGCTGGGCATCGTGATGCTGGTATTGGCCTACCTCAGCATTCACGGGCACCTGCAACTGCCGGGCTGGCTGGCGTCGCAACAGGCGGCGGTCGGCATGATTTTCCTCGGCGTGGCGCTGATGGTGCCGGCGGCGGCGTTTCTGGTATGGCGCGTGGTGCAGGGGTTCGGGCCGCTGATGCGCGGCGGCCTGCCGCCGGAAAACGATCGCCGCAAGCCGCAAGATACGGACGCATCGAAAAATCATCAGGATCGCGATCCGCGCGCCTGAGCGCCGCGGCCGCTAACCCGCCTGCCGGGCAGGCGTTGGCTTTTGGGGTGACGAGTGAAAATTGCCATTCTTTCTCGCGACGGATCGCTCTATTCATGTAAGCGGCTGCGTGAAGCGGCGGAAGATCGCGGGCACAGTATCGATATCATCGATCCGCTCTCCTGCTATATGAACATCAATCCGGCGGCGCCGACCATTCACTATCGCGGCCGTCAGCTGGAACGTTACGATGCGGTGATCCCGCGCATCGGCTCTGCCATTACCTTTTACGGCACGGCGGTGCTGCGCCAGTTCGAGCTGCTCGGCAGCTACCCGCTAAACGAATCCGTGGCCATTACCCGCGCCCGCGACAAGCTGCGTTCGCTGCAGCTGCTGGCGCGGCAGGGCATCGATCTGCCGATCACCGGTTTTGCCCATTCGCCGGACGACACTGGCGATCTGATCGAGCTGGTCGGCGGCGCGCCGCTGGTGGTCAAACTGGTGGAAGGCACGCAGGGCATCGGCGTGGTGCTGGCGGAAACCCGTCAGGCGGCGGAAAGCGTGATCGACGCCTTTCGCGGGCTGAATGCCCACATCCTGGTGCAGGAGTACGTGCGCGAGGCGCAGGGGTGTGACGTGCGCTGTCTGGTGGTGGGTGGCCGGGTGGTGGCCGCCATCGAACGGCAGGCCAAGCCCGGCGAGTTTCGCTCCAACCTGCACCGCGGCGGCACCGCCCGCAAGGTGACCATCACCGCCAGGGAGCGGGCGATCGCGGTGAAAGCGGCGAGCACGCTGGGGCTGGACGTCGCCGGGGTGGATATCCTGCGCGCCCAGCGCGGCCCGCTGGTGATGGAGGTCAACGCGTCGCCGGGGCTGGAAGGGGTGGAAACCACCACCGGGCTGGACATCGCCGGCATGATGATCGAATACATTGAGCAGCGCGGCCGGCCTGGCTTCCGCCTGAAATCCGGCGGTTGACGGGGCGGGCGGTGCGCCTTTCCCGCCGTGCAATATCTGAATTAGTGAATTAAGCCGCATTGATCGTGGCGTATCGGGTGAATATTCCGTAAGCTATGCGCCTTTTCGCGTATTGAATATTGTGAGGCTGGTTATTATGGATTCACTCATTGTCCCCGATTTGGCGCTGTTGCGGCGCTGGCTGGATCAGTCGGGCATTTCTTTCTTTGAGTGCGATTCCTGCCAGGCACTGCACCTGCCGCACATGCAGAACTTCGACGGCGTGTTCGACGCCAAGATAGATCTGGTGGACAACGTCATTCTGTTCTCCGCGCTGGCCGAGGTGAAACCGACCGCGCTGATACCGCTGGTGGCTGACCTGAGCCAGATCAACGCCAGCTCGCTGACCATCAAGGCGTTTGTCGACATTCAGGACGACAACCTGCCGAAGCTGATCGTCTGCCAGTCGCTGAGCGTGGCGGTCGGCATCACCTACGAGCAGTTCACCCACTTCATGCAGCAGGGTGAAGAGCAGGTCTCGATGGTGATCCTCGAGGCGCGGGCGAACGATCTGCTGTTTATGGGGGACGAAGAAGAGATCCCCGCTGGCGCCGTGCGTCAGCCGATGCTGCACTGATCCTCGCCATACCTTATGCATGCCGTCGCTCGGCGGCATGCTGCCGTGACTCCCCTCCACAATAAAATATTCTGCACTTTGGCCTTTGCCGCCCGATCTTTATCGCCTTTTGTGCCGTTAATGGCGTATCACATAGAGAAAACTGCATAAAAAATCGATAAATGGCGTTTTTTACCCTGGGGGCTGGCGGGTTGCGATGGCAGCGGCTATGCTGCTGATTCTGCAAAGGGCTTGCGATTTCCCTTGTGACCACGCGAGCAGGGCAGTGAAAAAGGCGCATGCAATCATATGCATAGCCATTCAGTTCGCGGTTGCAACGATTGCGCTCAATCAGGAAAGGTTTTGTATCGCTGCAGATACAAGTTCAATTCTATGATTCACCCTGTTTTGGAGGAAGTTACGGATGGTCACCCAACGTAAAAAGTGGTTATCGGGTGTGGTTGCCGGCCTGTTGATGGCCGCGTCCGTCAATGCGTCAGCCGAAGAGAAAACGCTGCACGTGTATAACTGGTCCGATTATATCGCGCCGGACACTTTGGCTAATTTCCAGAAAGAAACCGGCATCAAAGTGGTGTACGACGTCTTTGACTCCAACGAAGTGTTGGAAGGCAAACTGATGGCGGGCAGCACCGGTTATGATCTGGTGGTTCCTTCATCCAACTTCCTCGAACGCCAGTCGCAGGCCGGCATCTTCGAACCGCTCGACAAGAGCAAAATGCCCAACTACAAGAATCTCGATCCCGAGATGCTGAAGCTGGTTGCACACAACGACAAAGACAACAAATACGGCATCCCATACCTGATGGTGACCACCGGCATCGGCTATAACGTCGACAAGGTGAAGGCGGCATTGGGCAAAGACGCGCCTGTCGACAGTTGGGATCTGATCCTCAAGCCGGAAAACCTCGAGAAGCTGAAAAGCTGCGGCGTCTCCTTCCTCGATGCGCCGAGCGAGGTTTACGCCACCGTGCTGCACTACCTGGGCAAGGATCCCAACAGCACCAATGCGGCGGACTACACCGGCGCGGCCAACGATCTGCTGCTGAAACTGCGGCCGAACATTCGTTACTTCCACTCTTCTCAGTACATCAACGATCTGGCTAACGGTGATATCTGCGTGGCGATCGGCTGGTCCGGCGACGTGATGCAGGCGGCCAACCGCGCCAAAGAGGCGAAGAACGGCGTGAACGTGGCCTACGCGATCCCGAAAGAGGGAGCGCTGACCTACTTTGACATGTTCGCCATGCCGGCGGACGCCAAGAACAAAGACGCCGCGTACCAGTTCCTGAACTTCCTGATGAAACCTGACGTGATGGCGGGCATCAGCAACTATGTCTATTACGCCAATGCGGTGAAAGACTCCACGCCGCTGGTGAACGCCGAAGTGCGCGAGAACCCGAACGTCTATCCGCCGGCCGATCTGCGCGCCAAGCTGTTCACGCTCAACGTGCAGTCGCCGAAGCTGGACCGTGTCATTACCCGCGCATGGACTAAAGTTAAAAGCGGGAAGTGATGATGGGGGGGATCCCCCCATCGTCGGTAAACCGGCAGGCGGGCGCTCCCCGCCTGCATTGCCGTTTTGGGCCACGGCGCTCGCCGTGGTTTTGTGCCGCTTTACGCCGGAGAGCACCCCGATTGAACGACGCCATCCCTCGTCCTCAAGCCAAGTCGCAGAAGGTCTTCACCCCTCTGCTGGAAATCCGTAACCTCACCAAAACCTTCGACGGGCAGAATGCGGTCGAAGACGTCAGCCTCACCATCTACAAGGGCGAGATCTTTGCGCTGCTTGGCCCGTCCGGCTGCGGCAAGTCCACCTTGCTGCGCATGCTGGCCGGCTTTGAACAGCCGACGGAAGGGCAGATCGTGCTCGACGGGCAGGATATGTCGCATGTGCCGCCGTACCAGCGGCCGATCAATATGATGTTTCAGTCGTACGCGCTGTTTCCGCACATGACCGTGGAGCAGAACATCGCGTTTGGCCTGAAGCAGGACAAAATGCCGCGGGCGGAGATCGCCGAGCGGGTGGCCGAAATGCTGGCGCTGGTGCACATGCAGGAGTACGCCAAACGCAAACCGCACCAGCTTTCCGGCGGCCAGCGGCAGCGGGTGGCATTGGCACGCAGCCTGGCCAAGCGGCCGAAGTTGCTGCTGCTGGATGAACCGATGGGCGCGCTGGACAAGAAGCTGCGCGATCGCATGCAGCTGGAAGTGACCGACATTCTCGAGCGCGTCGGCGTGACCTGCGTGATGGTGACGCACGATCAGGAAGAAGCGATGACCATGGCGGGGCGCATCGCCATCATGAACCGCGGCAAGTTCGTGCAGATCGGCGAGCCGGAAGAGATCTACGAGCATCCGAATAGCCGCTTCAGCGCCGAGTTTATCGGTTCGGTCAACGTCTTCGACTGCGTGCTGCAAGAGCGCCACGACGATGCGCTGATCCTGCAAAGCCCTGGGCTGCGTCATGCGATCAAGGTGGATCCGGATGCCTCGGTGGTGGACGGTGTGCCGATCCAGGTGGCGCTGAGGCCGGAAAAGATCCTGCTGTGCGAACAAGTGCCGGAAGACGGCTGCAACTTCGCGGTGGGGGAAGTGGCGCACATTTCCTACCTGGGCGATCTGTCTATCTACCACGTGAAGCTGCACAGCGGGCAGATTATCAGCGCCCAGCTGCAAAACGGCCATCGTTTCCGCAAGGGGATGCCCACCTGGGGCGATGAAGTGCGTCTGTGTTGGGAAACCGACAGCTGCGTCGTGTTGACGGTGTAGTAGAGCCGGTGAGGAGTAACCCGTATGACCCTGCTTTCTGAACGCACGCCGGAACCGCCGGCCAAAACGCCCTCCACCCTCAAGGCCCTGTTCCATCGCCTGCTGATGGCTCACGGCCGCAAGCTGGTGATCGCATTGCCGTATTTATGGCTGACGCTGCTGTTTATGCTGCCGTTCCTGATCGTGTTCAAGATCAGCCTGGCGGAGCTGGCGTTGGCGGTGCCGCCCTACACCGAGCTGATGAGCTGGGTGGACGGCAAGCTGAACATTGCGCTCAACTTCGCCAACTACCTGCAGCTGACCGACGATCCGTTGTATATCGATGCCTACCTGCAGTCGCTGCGCGTGGCGGCGGTCTCGACGCTGTGTTGCCTGATCATCGGCTATCCGTTGGCCTGGGCGGTGGCGCACAGCAAGGCGTCGACCCGCAACATTCTGCTGTTGCTGGTGATCCTGCCTTCCTGGACTTCGTTCCTGATCCGCGTCTACGCCTGGATGGGGATCCTGAAAAACAACGGCACGCTGAATAACTTTCTGATGTGGCTAGGGGTGATCGATCAACCGCTGGTGATCTTGCACACCAACCTGGCGGTGTATATCGGCATCGTTTATTCCTATCTGCCGTTTATGGTGCTGCCGATTTACACGGCGCTGATCCGGCTGGATTACTCGCTGGTGGAGGCGTCGCTGGATCTGGGCGCCCGGCCGCTGAAAACCTTCTTCAGCGTGATCGTGCCGCTGACGCGCGGCGGCATCATCGCCGGTTCGATGCTGGTGTTCATTCCGGCAGTGGGGGAGTTCGTGATCCCGGAACTGCTCGGTGGGCCGGACAGCATCATGATCGGCCGCGTGCTGTGGCAGGAGTTCTTCAATAACCGCGACTGGCCGGTGGCCTCTGCGGTCGCCACCATCATGCTGCTGTTGCTGATCGTGCCAATTTTGTGGTTCCACAAACACCAGAACAAGGAAATAGGGGGGCAGGAATGAACAACTTGCCGGTAGTGCGTTCACCGTGGCGCATCGCCATCCTGACTGTCGGCTTTACCTTCCTGTATGCGCCGATGCTGATGCTGGTGATCTACTCCTTCAACAGCTCCAAGCTGGTGACGGTGTGGGCCGGCTGGTCCACGCGCTGGTATAGCGAACTGTTCCACGATTCGGCGATGATCAG
The DNA here is from genome assembly GCF_052168835.1 of Serratia sp. CY40230. Classification (NCBI taxonomy): domain Bacteria; kingdom Pseudomonadati; phylum Pseudomonadota; class Gammaproteobacteria; order Enterobacterales; family Yersiniaceae; genus Serratia; species Serratia sp. CY40230. The sequence continues at coordinate 179,333 of NZ_JBJNLX010000002.1, read as the reverse complement.
CGCGGTGGGGCTCAGCCTGACCATCGCCGCCGCCTCCGCCACCGCCGCGGTGGTACTGGGGGCCATCGCCGCCGTGGTGATGGTGCGATTCGGCCGCTTTCGCGGTTCGACCGGCTTCGCGTTTATGCTGACCGCGCCGCTGGTGATGCCGGACGTGATCACCGGCCTGTCGCTGCTGCTGCTGTTCGTGGCGATGGGACATGCCTTCGGCTGGCCGTCGGAACGTGGCATGTTTACCATCTGGCTGGCGCATGTCACCTTCTGTACCGCTTATGTGGCGGTGGTCATCAGCTCGCGTCTGCGCGAGGTGGATCGCTCGATTGAAGAGGCGGCAATGGATCTGGGGGCGCCGCCGCTGAAGGTGTTCTTCGTCATCACCTTGCCGATGATTGCGCCGGCGCTGATCTCCGGCTGGATGCTGGCGTTTACCCTGTCGCTGGATGACCTGGTGATCGCCAGCTTCGTCTCCGGCCCGGGTGCCACCACGCTGCCGATGCTGGTGTTCTCCAGCGTGCGCATGGGGGTGAACCCGGAAATTAACGCGTTGGCCAGCCTGATCCTGCTGGTGGTGGGCATCCTCGGCCTGATCGCCTGGTGGTTTATGGCGCGCTCGGAAAAACAACGATCGCGTGAATTGCAGCGGGCGGCCCGTAGCTGAATCGTAACAAACCTGCTATTTTTGCAATCAATAAGTATTGCAACTAACTACCTGACTTTACATGCGCCGCCTGTATAGGTGGCGCGTCGTAGCGGAACACGGATATGTCAGACATGCTGAAAAGCGGGCAGGGAATGGGATCGACTTCGGATGCGCCGGTGCCGGTGATGGTGGCGGGCACCGCCATGGTGGCGATCAAGTGTATCAGCGTGGTGCTGCTGCTGGGTGAGCTGGGCGTCGACGGCGCGCAGGAGTTCGTCAACACCAGCGCGCAGGCGTGGGATTCCACCTTTATCTTTCTGGCCGGCCTGATGCTGCTGTGCCTGCAAATCAGCTGCGGCTTTGCGGTGATGCGCGGCCGCAATTGGGGGCGCTGGGGCTATGTGGTCTGCCAGTGTATCGTGGTGCTTTACCTGCTGTTGGCCACCATCGGCAGCGTCTTCCCCGAGGTGTTCACCGTAGAGGGGGAAACCAGCGGCCAAATCCTGCACGTTCTGATCCTGCAAAAGATCCCCGACGTGGTGATCCTGGCGTTGCTGTTCGTTCCTGCCGCCAGCCGCCGTTTCTTCACCGCGCGCAAGTGAGATTTTAGGCGCGCGGAGTGGTAAACTCTGCGCCCTTAATTCGTCATCCTGAACTTCACGGTAATCTTCATGCATTGCGCTTTGTATACGGCGGGCACCTGCCGTTCCTGTCAGTGGCTGGAAAAGCCCTATCCGCAGCAACTGGCCGACAAACAGCATCACCTGCAATCGCTGCTGGCCGGGCGCGACGTCGCGCAGTGGCTGCAGCCGGTGGCGGGGGAACTGAGCGCATTTCGCAATAAAGCCAAGATGGTGGTCAGCGGCAGCGTGGAGCGACCGCTGCTCGGCATGCTGCACCGCGACGGCACGCCGGTCGATCTGAGCGACTGCCCGCTGTACCCCGCCGGTTTTGCGCCGATGTTTGCGGTGCTGAAAAGCTTTATCGCCCGCGCCGGCCTGACGCCGTATAACGTGGCGCGCAAACGCGGCGAGCTGAAATACCTGCTGCTGACCGAAAGCACGCTCGACGGCGGCGTGATGCTGCGTTTCGTGCTGCGCTCGGAAACCAAACTGACACAGCTGCGCGCCGCGCTGCCGTGGCTGCAGCAGCAGCTTCCGCAGCTCAGGGTGATCTCCGCCAATATTCAACCGGTGCATATGGCGATCATGGAAGGGGAGCGCGAGATCGCGCTGACCGAACAGCAGGCGCTGGAGGAACAGTTCAATCAGGTGCCGCTGTTCATCCGCCCGCAAAGCTTCTTTCAGACCAACCCGCAGGTGGCCGCCGATCTGTATGCCACCGCCCGCGACTGGGTGCGCGCGCTGGGTATCGACAGCATGTGGGATCTGTTCTGCGGCGTCGGCGGTTTCGGCTTGCACTGCGCGCAGCCGCAGACGCGGTTGACCGGCATCGAAATCAGCGCGGAGGCGATCGCCTGCGCGCGCCAGTCGGCGCAGCGGTTAGGGTTGTTGCAGGTAGATTTTCAGGCGCTCGATTCCACCCGCTTCGCCACCGCCGAAGGCCAGGTGCCGCAGCTGGTGCTGGTCAATCCGCCGCGGCGCGGCATCGGTCAGGCGCTGTGCGGCTATTTGAGCCGGATGGCGCCGGACTATATTCTTTATTCGAGCTGCAACGCCGAGAGCATGGCGAAAGATATCGAGATGTTGCCGGGATACCGCATCGAACGGGTGCAGCTGTTCGACATGTTCCCGCATACCTCGCACTACGAAGTGCTGACGCTGCTGGTGCGGCGTTTATAAAACATAAGGCCCGGTTATCCGGGCCTTATTGCTTACTGCGGGAACCACTTGTCGTTGATGGCCTTGTAGGTGCCGTCGGCCTTGATGGCGTCCAGCGCGGCGTTCAGCTTGGCCAGCAGCGCCTGGTTGTCCGGGCGCACCGCGATGCCGAGACCGGTGCCGAAGTATTGTGCATCGGTGATATGCTCGCCTACCGGCGCCAGCTGCGGGTTGGTTTTCAGCCACTCGTTCACCACGGCGGTGTCGCCGAACACGCCGTCGATGCGGCCGTTTTTCAGCTCCAGAATGGCGTTCTGGTAGCTGTCGTAAGAAACGGTGTGAATCTCCGGGTGCTTGTCCTGCATGTATTTCTGGTGGGTGGTGCCGTTTTCCATGCCGAGCTTTTTGCCTTTCAGATCCGCCAGCGAGCTGAACTTGCCTTTTTGCGCGATCACGATCGCCGAGTTGGCGTAGTAAGGCTGGGTGAAAGCGACCTGTTTGCTGCGCTCCGGCGTGATGTCCATGCCGGAAATCACCGCATCGTATTTCTTGAATTTCAGCGCGGCGATCAGGCTGTCGAACGCCTGGTTGGTGAAGGTGCACTGCGCCTGCATCTGCTTGCACAGCGCGTTGGCCAGATCGATATCGAAGCCGACGATCTGGTTGTTGGCGTCGAGCGATTCGAACGGTGGGTAGGTGGCGGAGGCGGCGAAGCGGATGGTTTCGGCCGCGGTGGCGTTAAAGGTCATCCCGGCCAACATCGTCGCGGCAAGCAGCAGTTTTTTCATGCGTAGAGCTCCTGTCTGGATCCTGAAAGTGATTATTCGCTATCGTTTGTTTTTACTGGTAATCGCCAGAGGTTTTTGCGCGAATGCCTGTTGTTAACCCTGCCATTGAGTGAATTAAAATGCAATATAAATGATTAAATATTGCATTGAGGGTAAAAAAAGCCCCGCACAATGGCGGGGCTCATGGGGGCGGCGGCCTCAGTTGCGGCGTTCAAACGCCAGCGCGCGGCGCTCCACCAAGCGCATCAGCAGCGTCAGCAGGCCGTTGACGCACAGGTACACCAGGCCGGCGGCGCCGAACACCATCACGTCGTAGGTGCGGCCGTACATCAGCTGGCTGTAGCCCATCACTTCCATCAGCGTGATGGTATAGGCCAGCGAGGTGCTTTTGAACACCAGCACCACTTCGTTGGAGTAAGACGACAGCGCGCGCTTGAAGGCGAACGGCAGCAGAATGCGCAGCGTCTGCCGGCGCGACATGCCAAGCGCTTCGCACGATTGCCACTGCCCGGCGGGAATGGCGCGCACCGCGCCGTAGAACAACTGCGTGGTGTAGGCCGCGCTGTTCAGCGCCAGCGCTATCATCGCGCACAGCCAGGGCTGCGATAGCAGGTTCCACAGCCAAGGGTAGTCGCGGATCGCCGGGAACTGGCCGGGGCCGTAGTAGATCAGGAAGATCTGCACCAGCAGCGGCGTGCCGGTGAACAGCGTCACATAAACCTTGACCAACGGCGTCAGGATCGGCGTTTTCAGCGTCAGGATCACCGTCAGCAGCAGCGACAGCACCAGCGCGACGATCAGCGCGGCGACGGTCAGCGTCAGGCTGGTGTGCAACCCTTTGAGGATCTCCGGTAAATACTCAATCATCAGGCCGGCCCCCGCTCAAAGCGCGTGGCGCGCAGCTCAATGCGTTTGATGACGTATTGGCTGAACAGCGTCACCAGCAGGTAGATGGCCGCGGCGATCACATACCAGGTAAAAGGCTCCTGGGTGCGGGTGGCGATGCTCTTGGTTTGCAGCATCAGATCGTTCACGCTGATCAGCGACACCAGCGCGGTGTCTTTCAACAGCACCAGCCACTGATTGCCGAGGCCGGGCAGGGCGTGGCGCCACATCTGCGGCATGATCAGGCGAAAGAAGATCGCCGCCTTACTCAGTCCAAGCGCCTGGCCGGATTCCCACTGCCCCTGCGGCACCGCTTTGAGCGCGCCGCGCAGCGTCTGCGAGGCGTAGGCGGAATAGAGCAGGGCCAGAGCGATCACCCCGCACAGGAACGGGCTGACTTCGAAATTGTCGATCGCCAACTGAATCGGCAGCTGGAACAGACCGAGGTTGAGGGTAAAGCCGTCGGAGAGCATCAGCAGCAGCTGCGACGAGCCGAAATAGATAAACAGCACCACCAGGATTTCCGGCAGGCCGCGCAACACGGTCACCCAGGCGGTGCCGAGCCAGCTGACCGCTTTCCAGCGGGACGATTCCCATACGGCGAACAGCATCGCCAGAATCAGCCCGAGGATCAGGGCGCAAACGGCAAGGCCGACGGTCATGCCGGCGGCGCTTGCTAAAGGTTGTAATTCATTCATTTGGGCGTATTACTGCTGGAACCATTTTTTGTAGATGGTTTCATAGGTCCCATCCTGCTTGATCTTGTCCAGAGCGGCGTTGAACTTGCCCTGCAGATCGGTGTTCTTCTGGCGCACCGCGATGCCAAGGCCGGTGCCGAAGTAGTCTTTGTCGGTCACTTTGGCGCCCACTGCCGCCAGCGCGTTATTCTGCTTCAGCCACTCATTGACCACCGCGGTATCGCCGAACACCGCATCAACGCGGCCGTTCTTCAGATCCAAAATGGCGTTCTGGTAGCTGTCGTAAGGCACGGTGGTGATTTCCGGGTGCTTGTCGGTCAGGTATTTCTGGTGGGTGGTGCCGTTTTGCACGCCGACTTTCTTGCCTTTCAGCGCCGCCACGTCGGCGATTTTGCCTTTCTGCGCGATGAACAGCGCCGAGTTATCGTAGTAAGGCTTGGTGAACAGCACCTGCTTCTCACGCTCCGGCGTAATGTCCATACCCGCCATCACCGCATCGAAACGCTTGAACTTCAGGCTCGGGATCAGGCTGTCGAACGCCTGGTTGGTGAAGGTACACTCGGCCTGCATTTCTTTGCACAGCGCGTTGGCCAGATCGACATCAAAACCCTGAATCTTGTTGCCGGCGTCAATAAATTCAAACGGAGGATAGGAGGCTTCGGTAGCGAAACGGATGGTTTCGGCTGCGGAGGCGGAAACGCTGATGCCGGCCAGAACGGCGGCGATTATTAGTTTTTTCATCGCAAACTCCCCAAATTACAGCAAGTTAATTGTTAGTGTGATAAGTAATTAGCAAACTCGGTGGTCCGCGGCTGCGTGAAGTGGCTGCTGTCGCCTTGCTCCACTACGTGGCCGTTTTCCATGTACACCACGCGGCTGGCGGTTTTGCGCGCCACTTCCACTTCGTGGGTGACGATTACCTGCGTGATGCCGGTGCCGGCCAGTTCGCGAATGATGCTGACGATCTGGGCGGTGATTTCCGGATCCAGCGCTGCGGTCGGTTCATCGAACAGCAACACCTGCGGCTCCATCATCAGGGCGCGGGCGATCGCCACGCGCTGCTGCTGGCCACCGGAAAGGTGCAGCGGGAAGCGATCGGCGAAGTCGGTCAGGCGCAGACGCTTGAGCAGCTTGTCGGCGCGCTCCATCGCCTGAGCCTTGGTCAGACCCAGCACGCGGCAAGGTGCCTCGATCAGGTTCTGAACCACGGTGAGGTGAGGCCACAGGTTGTATTGCTGGAACACCATGCCGACGTTTTGGCGCAGTTCGCGAATGGCTTTCTCGCCCGGCGCCTGCCTGAAGTCGAATTGGTTGCCGGCGATCTGCAGTTGGCCCGAACGCGGCATTTCCAGCAGGTTCAGCACCCGCAGCAATGAACTTTTCCCGGCGCCGCTTGGGCCAAGCAGCACCAGGGTTTCCCCGGCTGGACATTCCAGCGTGATGTCAAACAGCGCCTGGTGAGCGCCGTAATAGCAATTGATACCGTTAAGTTGAATACTCATGCGCCAGAATTGAATAGACATTGATGCCGCAAATGTTAACTTCCGCAGAATACTTATGCAATCTTTGTGCGTTAAAATTTATGAGTGTGCGGCGGGACAGTAAAAGATTAGCACAAGATACCGCGACTCAAGCCGAGGGAGGGGATTTGTGGCGCAGGCTGTGAGATCGGTAGCGAAATTTTTTCTATTGGACGAAATTCGAGCGGTAGACGGGCGGCGGGATGACCGACGCGGCAAGCCCGCGTCGGCCGGGGGAGGCGGGTTACTGGTTTTCCAGCACCTGGCGTACGCTGCCGTTGGTGGCGTGCGCTGGAACATTCAGGTAGCGAATATCATCAACCACCCAGCAGGTGCCTTCGCGCACCATCAGCACTTCGTCCTGCCAGTTCACGGTGCTGTTGGCGTCTTTCTGGTAGCTCAGGTCAACGCGCAGCGGGATGTTCTTCGCATCGGTGTTAGGAATGGTCGAGGCGCTGGCGACGGATGCGCTGCTTGGCCCCTGCGCATTGCCGGAGAACAGATCGCCGGTAATCTGATGCTTGCCCGGGTTTTGAGCGGTGCTGACCAGATCCTGATACAGCACTTTGCTCAGATAAGGCTGCAGCTGCGCCAGGCGGTTGCTGTCCGGCAGGCCGGCGCCCTGCTGGATGCGCAGGTCATAGAACTTTTGCGCGACCGTATCCGGGCCGCCTTCCACACAGCTGCCGCTGCGGGTGCCGATATCCTTGTATGCCGGTTCCACCGTGGTACAGGCACTCAGCAACAGCGCTAAGGGTAAAACAGCCGCAATCGTTTTTGTTTTCATCTTATTACCTTATGTGAAAGTCTCTACCATGAAGACCGATAGCTTACAGTATAAATGCGTTTTTTGGCCTTGCATTCGTACTGCGTGCCATTGATTAAGCGAACATAATGCCAATCTTCTGGTCATAGATACGTTGAATTAATCAAACAAGGAGTTCTGATGCAGCTTTCAACTACCCCGACCCTGGAAGGGTTTACCATCACCGAATACTGCGGCGTCGTCACCGGCGAAGCGATCCTCGGCGCCAACATTTTTCGTGATTTCTTCGCCGGCGTGCGCGATATCGTCGGCGGCCGTTCGGGCGCTTACGAGAAAGAGCTGCGCAAGGCGCGCCTGATCGCGTTCGAAGAGCTGGAAGACCAGGCGAAAGAGCTGGGCGCCAACGCGGTGGTGGGTATTGATATCGATTATGAAACCGTTGGCAAAGACGGCAGCATGCTGATGGTGACCGTCAGCGGCACCGCGGTGAAAGTCAGCCGTTAACGCCATGCTTTCTTTTCGCCCCGGCCATTCCGCCGGGGCGACATCCTCTTGATTTATCCCACCTTGTGCTGCTCGACGATTGGGCGGTGTTCCTGCGGCTTCGTGGGCGCCGGCTCCTGGCGATGCGGCACAGGCTGAACGGACGTCTGATGGAGCTGCGGCGCCGGGGCCGCATGCGGCATGATACGCTCTTGCGGCACAGCCGCTGGGCGAACCACCGTCGAATGCAGCGTTGCGGCCGGCTCATGCACTGCCGGCTGTACAACGTGCGATGCCGCCTGAACCTGTGGCCGCACGGTGGATTGATGCACTGGTGCGGCGGTCTGCAGCAAATGTGTCTGTAGCGGCGCTGAATGCACGGCCATCGGTTGCTGCGCGTGAGGCGCTGCCGGCGCGGCATGCGTGAACGTCGGCATGCTCATCGGTTGCTGCACATGGGGCGCGTTGACCGGTTGTTGCACGTGCGGGACGGCCGCTACCGGCTGCTGTACGTGAGGCGCCACCGGCTGAGTATGCGCAAAGTGCGGCATGGTCATCGGCGCGTGGGCCGCAGGCGCGACGCGCGGCTGTTGCAGCGCAGCGTTAGGCACCGGTTGGCTGAAACGCGGCGTTGGTGCGGCGGCGGTATTGTAGTTGTTCACCGTGCTGGTGGTGCTGCGATTCACATTGTTTACGTTGTGATATTGGTTGATGTTGGTGACGCGATTCACCACGGTGGTGGAATGCGACACGTAGGGCGCATTGCGGTAGACCACCGGCTGGCGCCGATCGTCCCAGCGCATATCCCAGTTGTGCCAGCCGCTGTTGTGCTGGTTGAGTAAAGAGGCCACCGCGATGCCGACGCCGAAGCTGATCACGCCGGCCGCCAGCATGTCGCCGCCGCTGTAGCCGGAAGGCTGATATTGATAGCTTGGATAAGCCTGGATCGGCGTGCCGTAGGCCTCCCAGGGATCGTAATGCGGAACGTAAATCGTATCCGGCTGGCTGGGCTCGATGACGATGGTTTCGCCCGGCGCCGCCACTACGCGCTGGCGATAGGGCTGCTGCTCAACGTAACGGGTCGTCGGCGCTACGACGATGCGCTGCTGCGGGGTGTTTTTCAACGTGCCCTGGCTGGCCGCTCGTTGACGCATCACCTGAATGGCGTTCATCACGTCCGTAGGATCGTTGAGGTAGGCGCTGCCCAGAGCGGTGGTCCAGGGGATGTTTTTCGCCATTTGATCGAGCACGTCGGGGAATTGCACCAGGCCGCGCACGCTGGGATCCCAGGGTTGCGCATCCGCCGCCGAGCTGAGCGCCGCCGGTTGCAGCCCGCGGTTTTGCGCCAGCCAGGCATCCGCAGCGCTGATTTGGTCGGGATAGCCCGCGCCGGCCAACACCTGCGCCAGCAGCTTGTCGGGGAACAGCGCCACCGGGCTGACCAACTGGTACAGCTGATCGGCGCTCAGCGGCGCATAGGCCGGCGCACTGATACTCGCGGCGGGCGCGACCGAGGGCGGGGCGCTCCCGCCCATCGCGTCAGCGACTTTTTGCCGATCGCAGCCGCTGAGCGGCAACATGGCGGCACAGAGCAACCAGGACAGATAGCGTGGCGTGAACATGTTCGACTCCGCTCTTTCAGCGCAGATGATACTTTGAGACTATCATGGGCGGGAAAGGCCGCCAGCCGGGAGCAACACTCGCTTGCACATCGGCGCTATCTGTCATTATTTCTCGATGAGCGTGATGATTGGATACAGGTCAATCGCGTCGCGTTACATCTTTCACGGACGTCAATCAGGAGGATAAGTGAAAATTTGGCCAGGGATCATCGCCGCCGCGCTGTTGGCGGGGTGCCAAAATCCGCAGCAGGACACGCTCGTCGATCGCGGCGCTTACCAGCTCGAGACGCTGCACCAGGCGCAGGGCGCCGATCAGCGCATTCGCTTTCTGGTGATGCACTATACGGCGGAAGATTTCCATTCATCGCTGAAAACGCTGACCGACGAACATGTCAGCGCGCACTACCTGTTGCCGGCGCACCCGCAGCGCGAACACGGCAAACCGACGGTGTACCGGTTGGTGCCGGAGGCGATGCGCGCCTGGCATGCCGGCGCCAGCGCCTGGCGCGGCCGCAGCAACCTCAACGACACCTCGATCGGCATCGAAATCGTCAACAAGGGGTTCACCCGCAGCATGCTGTTCACCCACTGGCAGCCTTATACGGCGGAGCAGATCGCCGTGCTGATCCCGCTGAGCCGTGACATCATCCAACGCTATGGCATCCAGCCGCAGGACGTGGTGGGGCACAGCGACATCGCGCCGCAGCGCAAACAGGATCCCGGCCCGCTGTTCCCCTGGCGGCAACTGGCGCAGGCCGGCATCGGTGCCTGGCCGGACGAGGCAGACGTGCAGCGACTGCTGGCGGGGCGAGACAGACAGGCGCCGGTGCCGATGGCATCGCTGCTCGAAAAGCTGGCGCGTTACGGCTACGCGATCGACCCGTCGTGGGATGCGCGGCAGCAGCGCAATGTGCTGGCGGCGTTTCAGATGCATTTCCGGCCCGACGATGTTCGCGGCGAGCCGGATGCAGAGAGTGAGGCGATTATCGATGCGCTGCTGGTGAAGTACGGCGCGTGGCGTTGATTACAGGCCGTGCAGTTTGCCGTGATCTTTCAGCCAGCGGGCGGTGCGCGCGATGCCTTCTTCCAGCGAGACGATCGGCTGATAGCCCAGCTCTTGCTGCGCGCGGGTGGTATCGAGCGTGAGGTCGAAGTTGAGTTTGGCGACGCCGTAGTGGGTCAACACCGGCTCCTTTTCGCTTTTGCTGCCCAGGCGCTCCATGCCGCGCGCCATCATGTCGAGCATCGGATAGGGGACGGAGCGGATGCGGCACTTCATGCCCAGATCGTCGATCAGCTGCTGCACCACGGTGCGAAGCGGGCGCGGCTGCTGGTTGGTGATGTTGTAGGCGCGGCCGGACGGCGTGTCTTCTTTTAGCGTCGCCAGCCACATGGCGTGCACCGCATTCTCCAGGTAAGTCATGTCCACCATCGCCGCGCCGCCGCGCGGCAGCAGCAGGTTGCCGTAGCGTTTGATCATCTGCAGCAGCCGCGGCAGCATCACCTTGTCGTGCGGCCCGAACAGGCCCTGCGGGCGCAGAATGGTGAAATGGGTCTGCGGATTGGACAGCGCCAGTTGCTGGATCACCTGCTCGCCGGCGGCCTTGCTGCGCGCGAATTCGTTGGCGTAGCGCTGCGGGCGGAAGTCTTCGGTTACGTTGCGGTGATGGTGGTAATCGAAATAGATCGCCGGGGAGGAGATGTGAATGAACTGCGCCACGCCATAGGCCGCCGCCCATTCACCGAGGCGGCGGGTAGCGCGGACGTTGGCCAGTTCGAAGGCTTCTTCGGTGCCCCAGGGCGAGGTAAAGCTGGAGCAGTGCCACAGCACATCGACGTCCGCCAGCATCGCTTTGGCCTGCGAAGAGATCAGGTTGGTGAGATCGGCATGAATGAACTCCGCGCCCATTTTTTCCAGCAGGCCGCCCATCGCCTGGTTGCGACCGGTGGCGCGCACTTTGATGCCCTGGCGGCGCAGATATTCAACGGCGTTACGGCCTAACCCACTGGTGGCACCGGTGACCAATACCTTCATAACGGACTCTATTCTCACCCAAAATCGGAATACCGGCGGGCGCTTGCGGCGCTCCCAGCAAATAAGATGCCATTCTTCCGTGATTTCGTGCGCTATGCAATCGGAAAGCCCCGAAGCACAGCGGCAAACTGTGCGGTTGATCGACAAATGAGCGCCGTTCAGCGCTGTTGGCGGTCCAGGTTCTCGGCAAGCTCGGCGATGCGCTTCGCCATGCCGCGAAAAATAAACAGATGCGCGGGCATCATGGCGAACCAATACAGCAGCCCGCTGAAGCCGGCCGGGTGCCACCAGGCGCGCACGTCCAGCGTGCGGCGATCGCCGTGATCGGTGATGGTGAAGCTCAGCCGCCCCAGGCCGGGCGCCTTCATGCCGAACAGCAGCGCCAGCTGCCGCAGCGGCTTCAGCGTGATGACTTTCCAGCCGTCGATCTCGTCGCCCAGCGCCAGGGCCGCGCGCGCCGGGCGGCCATAGACCACGCCGTTGCCGATCATGTCGTCCATGCGGGCGCGGATCCGCCACAGGATATTGGCGTAGAAATAGCCTTCTTCGCCTCCCAGCTGCTGCACCGTTTGCCACAGCGCCTGGCTGGAGGCGGCGGTGTCCAGCGCGCAACCGGCCTGTTTCGGGTAATAGCCGTAGCCGGGGCGCCAGCGGGCCCGCGCCGCCGGATCGTAGCCCCAGTCGGCGGAATCGACCACTTCCAGCTCGCGCTGCAGCGTGGTGGTGACCGCCTGATCAAAGGTGTGCAGCCGTTGTGGGATCAGGGCCTGCAATGGCCGGCCGTCGGCGGGCAGATCGTGCTTCAGTCCCTGGATCAGCGCGCGCGCGATCGGCGTCGGCACCGAGGTGATCAGGCTGATGAACCACACTGAAATCAGCCGCGTCGGCAAGGGGATCGGGATCAGCCAGCGCCGTTTACCGCTGATGGCGATAAAGCGTTTGAACATATCCTGATAGCTGAGGTATTCCGGCCCGGCGACATCGAAGATGCGGTGTTCCTGCGCCGGGTGCGCCAGCAGATCGGCCAGATAAACCAGCAGGTTCTCCAGCGCCACCGGCGACGACTTCGAGCGCACCCAGCGCGGCGGCGTCAGCACCGGCAGGTTATAGACCATGTCGCGCATCACTTCGAACGCCGCCGAGCCGGGGCCGACGATGATGCCGGCGCGCAGCTCGGTGACCGGCACGCCGCTCTGGCGCAGGATCTCGCCGGTCAGGCGGCGGGCCGCCAGGTGCGGCGAACTGTCGTCGTTCGGCTGCAGCGCGCCAAGGAAGATCACCTGCCTGACGCCGGCATTGCGCAGTGCGTCGCGCAGATTTTCCGCCGCCTGGCGCTCCTTTTCGATAAAGTCGTCGCCGTCGCCCATCGCGTGCACCAGATAGTACAGCGTATCTATCTCCCACAGCGCCGCGCTCAGGGTTTCCGGGCGGTACAGATCGGCATACAGGCAGTTGACCTGTGGCCAGTTTTGCTCCTGCAGCCACTCGATGCGCCGCGCGGCGGCGGTAATCTGGTGCCCTTGTTCGATCAGGTGCGGGATCAGGTTCTGGCCTATATAGCCGCTGGCTCCAAGAACCAGTACGCGTTGGGGTGTCATCGTGCCGCCTTGTGCGGTGAAAGAATCGCAGAACGACAGGATGCCAAATTCAGGGTTTAAATGCACTTTTTGTATGGGTATAAGCCGGTTGCATCCGCCGCGGCGCAGGTTCACACTACGCGCCCCTTATCGAACGAAGACCGGATGTCATGAAACTCAATGTGATTTGTTACGCCCTGCTGGGCCTGGCGCTGATCGCCAGCCTGTTCTCGCCGCATCCGGTGTGGATGTGGCTGCTGTCGGCCAACCTGCTGACGTTTCTGATCTATGGCGGCGATAAGCTGGCGGCCCGTAAGGGATGGCGACGGGTGCCGGAGGCGACGCTGTTGCTGTTCGGCGCGTTGGGCGGCTGGTTGGGCGCGTTGCTGGCGCAGCAGCTGTTTCGCCACAAGACCCAGAAGCAGCCGTTTAAAACCTGGTTCATCCTCAGCGTGGCGCTCAACCTGGCGGCGGTGCTGGGGCTGTGGTACTGGGTTTACGGCCGCTGGATCTTCTGATTACAGCAGCAGCGATAGAGTCGCGCTGGCGGTGGTCTGCATCGCCTGAGCGTAGGCGGGATCGCGCTGAGTCAGTTCGGCGATCATCAACTCCACCAGCAGCATGGCGCCGACCTTGGCCGGCAGGGCGCCAGCGGTCAGCGGCCCTTCCGGTTTGGCCGCCACCAGCAGCGTATCCGCCATCTTGGCCAGCGGGCTGCGTTGGGTATTGCTGACGGCGATCACGCGTGCGCCGCGTCCTTTGGCCAACGTCACCGCATGCAGCACGTCCTTGGTTGAGCCGGAGCTGGAGATGACGATCAGCAGATCCCGCTCACTCAGCGAGGCTGCATTCATCGCCGCCCGGTGCATGTCGCTGAACAGCTGCGCCGGTTTGCCGAGGCGCAACAGCTTGTAGTGCAGGAAGTCGCCGATGATGGCGCTGGCGGCGACGCCGTAAATCTGTACCGAAGCGCAACGTTGCAAGCTGTCCGCCGCCTGTTGCAGCGCCTGCGGATCCAACAGCGCGCCGGTATCCCGCAGCGCCTGTACGCTCTCTTCCACCAAATTTTCCGCCGCGCTTTGGCGCGTCGCCGCTTCCGGCTGGCTTTGTTGCAAGCTGAGGGCCAGCGCCATTTTAAATTCGGTATAGCCTTTGCAGCCGAGATGGCGGCACAGCCGCGTGACGCTGGCTTCGCTGGTGGCGCTTTCACGCGCCAGTTCGGTGATGGTCAGGTAAACGGCGCGGGAGGGCTCCGCAAGAAGATAGTTGCCGAGCTTTTGCAGCGTGGGGCTGTACCCCGCCAAATTCTGCCGCAGCCGCAATAACAAGTTGCCTGTATTCATCACGTTACCTTTCTGAGTATTCCCTTTTCTATTGTGGCGGAAAGACGCCGCGGCTCGCCAGTGAAATCGACGGATTGTGAAGCCGATCATCGTTATGAATAAATTTTTCATTAAAACAATTTTAATGTGGTAAAAATTTTCATCATAAAAATGATATCGGGGGAAAATTTATGTCAACACCAGAATTGCCGCGCTCCGGCGGCTGGTTCGAAAAAGCCCAGCGGTTCGGCAAGTCGTTCATGCTGCCGATCGCCGTGCTGCCGGCGGCCGGCCTGCTGTTGGGGATCGGCGGTGCGCTGTCCAATCCCAATACCGTCGAGGCGTATCCCTTCCTCGACGTCGGCTGGTTGCAAAGCATATTTACCGTGATGGCCAGTGCCGGTGCTATCGTGTTCGCCAACCTGGCGGTGTTGTTCGCGGTCGGCGTGGCGGTGGGGCTGGCCAAAAGCGACAAGGGCACGGCGGGGCTGGCCTCGCTGATCGCCTATCTGGTGATGAACGCCACCATCAATGCGCTGTTGAAAATCAACGGCACGCTGGCCACGCAGAACGCGGGCGCGGTGGGGCAGGGAACGATTCTCGGGATCCAGACGCTGGAGACCGGGGTGTTCGGCGGGGTGGTCATCGGTTTGGTGACCTGGTATCTGCATGGCCGCTACAACAAGATAGCGCTGCCGCCGTTCCTGGGTTTCTTCGGCGGCTCGCGCTTTGTGCCGATCGTCAGCTCGCTGGCGGCGATGGCGGTCGGTGCCCTGATGACGGTGGTGTGGCCGCATTTCCAACAGTTGATCTTCGGCATGGGCGGGCTGGTAGACGCCAGCGGCTATCTCGGTACCTTTATCTACGGCTTCGTATTGCGCATGCTCGGGCCGTTCGGCCTGCATCACATCTTCTATCTACCGTTTTGGACCACCGCGCTTGGCGGCAGCGAAGTGATCAACGGACAGCTGGTGGAAGGCACACAGCGCATTTTCTTCGCCCAGTTGGCCGACCCGAATACTCAGCAGTTCTATATCGGCACGGCGCGTTTCATGTCCGGCCGTTTTATCACCATGATGTTCGGCCTGGTCGGTGCCTGCCTGGCGATGTACCAGAGTGCGCGTCCCGAGAACCGCAAACGCGTCGGCGGACTGTTGCTGTCGGCGGCGCTGACTTCGTTTCTGACCGGCATCACCGAACCTATCGAATTCTCGTTCCTGTTTGTCGCGCCGGCGCTGTACGTGGTGCACGCGCTGTTCGACGGCCTGGCGTTCATGATCGCTCACATCCTGCATATCACCATCGGCCAGACGTTCTCCGGCGGCTTTATCGATTTCATGCTGTTCGGCGTGCTGCAGGGTGAAGCGAAAACCCACTGGATGTACGTCCCGCTGGCGGGGGTGCCTTGGTTCTTCCTGTACTACTTCACGTTCCGTTTCCTGATCCTGCGCTTCAACTTTAAAACGCCGGGGCGCGAGGCGGAAACCGCGCCGGAAGCGGTGATGACGGGCACCGAACGCTCGCAGCAGGTGCTGGCGGCGCTGGGCGGCAAAGAGAATATCGTCGAACTGGATTGTTGCGCCACGCGGTTGCGCGTGACGGTGAAACAGAGCCGGTTACTGGACGAAAGCGGGCTGAAGGCCAGCGGCGCACGGGCGGTTATCGTTCGCGGCAACGGTGTTCAGGTGATCTACGGCCCGCACGTCACCATCATTAAAAACGAAGTCGAGGAGTTGTTGGATTTATGACGCTTTCCATTTTGCAGCAGATTGAGGGGCGACTGGTGGTGTCTTGCCAGGCGCTGGACGACGAGCCGCTGCACAGCGATTTTATCATGTCGCGCATGGCGCTGGCGGCCGAGCAAGGCGGCGCGGCGGCGATCCGCGCCAACGGCGTCGAAGACGTCAACGCTATTATGCGCACGGTGGCGCTGCCGGTCATCGGCATCATAAAGCGCGATTATGCGGGCAGCGACGTCTACATTACGCCGACCCTGCGTGAAATCGATGAGTTGATGGCGGCGGCGCCGCAGATGATCGCGCTGGACGCCACCGGCCACCCGCGGCCGGGGGAGTTGCAGCTGGCGGCGTTGGTCGCCGCGATCCGCGCCAGGTATCCCCGGATGTTGCTGATGGCGGACATCGCCACCCTGGAGGAGGCGCAAGAGGCCGCCAGGTTGGGTTTCGACTGTGTGGGCACCACGCTGTACGGTTATACCGCCGAAAGCCGGGGCGCCCGACTGGCGGATAACGATTTCGGCTTTCTGCGTGCGGTGCTGGCGGCGGTATCGGTGCCGGTCATCGCTGAAGGCAATGTCGAAACGCCGGCGATGGCCGCGCGCTGTCTGTCGCTGGGGGCGCATGCGGTGGTGGTAGGGGGCGCCATTACCCGCCCGCAACAGATCACCCGCCGCTTTGTCGACGCCATCGGCGGGCGATAAGAGACTTCCCGGCGCACCGGGAGGGGAAATCAGGCGTGCTGCTGAAGAAATTCCCGCCACAGTTCGACCACCCGCTGCAGATCCTGACGGCTGACGTCGAGGTGGGTCAGAATGCGCGTCAGCGGGCCGCTGCTGATCAGCACGCCGCGTTCGCGCATCCACGGGCCGAATTTGGCCGCCAGCGCCGGCGTTTGGCGCAGGTACAGCACGTTGGTCTGCGCGCCGGGTTCGGCGATCTCCACGCCGATCTGCCGCAGCTGTTGCTCCAGCCAGACCGCGTTGTCATGGTCTTCGCGCAGCCGCGCGACGTTATGCTCCAGCGCGTAAAGGCCGGCCGCCGCCAAAATGCCGGCCTGGCGCAGCCCGCCGCCGGTCATCTTGCGCCAGCGCAGCGCGCGTTGGATGAAAGCCTCGCTGCCGCACAGCAGCGAGCCGACCGGCGCGCCCAACCCTTTCGACAGGCAAATGGTGAAGGTGTCGCAGTACTGCACGATCTCTTTTAGCGGCAGGTTCAGCGCCACGGCGGCGTTGAAGATGCGCGCGCCGTCGATATGCAGCGCCAGCTGGCGCTCGCGGGTAAACTGCCACGCCTGCTGCAGGTAGGCCTGCGGCAAGACTCTGCCGCTGATGGTGTTTTCCAGGCTCAAAAGCCGGGTGCGGGCGAAGTGGATATCGTCGGGTTTGATGGCGGCGGCGAGCTTGTCCAGCGGCAGCGTGCCGTCGGCGTCGGCCTCGATCGGCTGCGGCTGGATGCTGCCCAGCACCGCTGCGCCGCCGGCTTCGTATTTGTAGTTGTGCGCCTGCTGGCCGACCAGGTATTCATCGCCGCGCTGGCAGTGGCTCAGCAGCGCCACCAGGTTGGCCTGGGTGCCGCTGGGCAGAAACAATGCCGCTTCTTTGCCTGACAGGCGCACCGCCTCGGCCTCCAGCGCGTTGACCGTCGGGTCATCGCCATAGACGTCGTCGCCGACCTCTGCCTGAGCCATCGCCTGGCGCATGGCGGCGCTGGGGCGGGTAACGGTGTCGCTGCGTAGATCGATAAGCATAGGGTTCCTGGAATGTAAGGGAGAGGAAAAAAGGGTACATGGCATCATATACCCTTTATTTTATCGGGGCAGCTTGCTTAGCGCAGCCAGTTGGTTTTCGCCAGTTCAACCACTTCGTCGCCGCGGCCGTTGATGATGGCGCGCAGCATGTACAGGCTGAAGCCTTTCGCCTGTTCGAACTTGATCTGCGGCGGCATCGCCAGCTCTTGCTTGGCGGTGACCACGTCCAGCAGCGCCGGGCCGGGATGCGCCAACATCTCCTGCAGCGCGCCGTCCAGATCGGAGGCTTTTTCCACGCGGATGCCCTTGATGCCGGCGGCGTTGGCGATCGCCGCGAAGTCCGGGTTATGCAGATCGGTACCGTCGGTCAGGTAGCCGCCGGCCTTCATCTCCATCGCCACGAACCCCAGCACGCTGTTGTTGAACACCACGATTTTCACCGGCAGCTTGAGCTGCGCCAGCGACAGGAAATCCCCCATCAGCATGGTGAAGCCGCCGTCGCCGCACATGGCGATCACCTGTTTATCCGGCGCGGTGGCCTGAGCGCCGATCGCCTGCGGCATGGCGTTGGCCATCGAACCGTGGTTGAACGAACCGAGCAGGCGGCGCTTGCCGTTCATTTTCACGTAGCGGGCGGCCCATACCGTCGGCGTGCCGACGTCGCAGGTGAAGATGGCGTCGTCGCTGGCATAGTGGCTGAGCTGCTGCGCCAGATACTGCGGGTGGATCGGCTGGTCGTCGTTGGCGGTCGCCAGCCCGTCGAGATCCTTGCGCGCGTTGCGGTAATGCTCCAGCGCCTTGTCGAGGAACGCCCGGTCGCGCTTCGGCTCTAGCTGCGGCAGCAGGGCGGTGAGGGTGGTGTGGATATCGCCCACCAGCGCCATGTTGACCGGACAGTGCGCGCCGATGCTGCCGGGGTTGATGTCGATCTGAATGATGTTGGCGTTGGTGGGGTAGAACGCGCGATAGGGGAACTGGGTGCCGAGCAGCACCAGCGTGTCGGCGTTCATCATCGCATGGTAGCCGGAGGAGAAACCGATCAGTCCGGTCATGCCGACGCTGTACGGGTTATCCCATTCGATATGTTCTTTGCCGCGCAGCGCGTGGACCACCGGCGCCTGCAGCAGTTCGGCCAGCTTGACCACTTCATCGTGCGCGCCGGCGCAGCCGCTGCCGCACATCAGGGTGATGTTCTTCGCTTTGTTCAGCGTTTCCGCCAGCTTGTTCAGCTCGCTCATCGGCGGCTGCACCAGCGGCAGCGCCGGGGTATGCCAGGTCAGGGGCGCGTCTTCCGGCGCCATGCGCAGCGCCACGTCGCCCGGCAAGACGACCACCGAGACGCCGCGATTGAGGATCGCCTTGCGCATGGCGATCTCCAGCACGCGCGGCAGCTGTTCCGGGTTGGAAACCAGCTCGCAATAGTGGCTGCATTCGCGGAACAGCTCCTGCGGATGGGTTTCCTGGAAGTAGCCGCTGCCGATTTCGCTGGAAGGGATATGCGCGGCGATCGCCAGCACCGGCACATGGTTGCGGTGGCAGTCGAACAGGCCGTTGATCAGGTGCAGGTTGCCGGGGCCGCAGGAACCGGCGCACACCGCCAACTGGCCGGTAAGCTGGGCTTCGGCGCCGGCGGCGAAGGCGGCCACCTCTTCATGGCGGGTGCCCAGCCATTCGATGGTGCCCATGCGGTGCAGGCTGTCGCTAAGGCCGTTGAGCGAATCGCCGGTCACGCCCCAAATGCGTTTTACGCCGGCTTGATCCAGCGTTTTGGCGATCAGTGTGGCTACGGTTTGCTTCATGGTTCCCCCAAACAAGGTTTGAAAAACGATGTGGACTCGATCCGGTGAGTGGCAGCAGAACAACTGCAAGCATAGCTTACCGGCTGTGGACGAGATGCGGTCAGGAAGGGTAAAGAGCGTAGGACGGGGAAAAGTGTAACCGGGCTGGCCGCGGGGAGCTTGCCGATAAATGCCCCATCGCGGCGATGGGGCCAGGGGATCACGCCAGCGTGACGTCACCCTGCAGCTGGCAACTGCAGGCGAGCACGTAGCCTTGCGCTATCTCTTCCGCGCTCAGCGTCATGGCGCTGGTGGTGGTGTAGTCGCCCTCGAGGATGCGGGTTTTGCACGAGCCGCACACCCCGGCGCGGCAGGCGGCGTTGACCGGCAGGGCATGGGCCTCCATCGCCGCCAGCAGCGTGCTGCCAACCGGTACGCGGAATTCGCGCAGCGGGCGCGCGGCGCGCAGCGTCAGCCCTTCGGTGGCGTCGGCCTGCGCCGCCGGCGTGTGGAACTGCTCTTTATGGAAACGCTCGGCCGGCACGCCGAGCCGGCGGCACAGCTGCTCCACCTGATCCATGTAGGGCGCGGGGCCGCAGGTCATCACCGTGCGTTCGGCGATATCCGGCGCCGCCTGCCGCAGCGTCTGTTCATCGATGCGGCCGCTGAGGTAGCCGGGCTGCAGATCCCGCTCGGCCATCAGCGTCAGGCGCAGCTGCGGATGGGCGGCGCACAGTGCGCGCCACTGATCGGCGAAAATCGTGTCGGCGGGGGTGCGCACGTTAACGATCGCGGCGATATCGCAGGCCGGACGGTTGGCGGTCAGCCAGCGGCACATCGAGACGATCGGCGTCACGCCGCAGCCGGCGGCCAGCATCAGATAACGATCGGCCGGGTGGCGCTCGCAGCTGAACTCGCCCTGCGCGTCGGACAGCCACAGCGTGTTGCCGGGCTTGACCTCTTGCGTCAGCCAGCGCGATCCGACGCCGTCCGGCAGGCAGCGCACGCTGATGCTGAGAAAGCGGCTCTGGCCAGGCGAGGAGGAGAGCGTATAGGCGCGCAGCGTCTCCTCGCTGTTGCGGATGCTGACCAGCGCAAACTGGCCGGCCTGGTAAGGATAGAAAACGTCGCAGATCAGGTTCAGCGTCCAGACGTCGGCGGTTTCACGCTGGATGGAATGCACCTGCATGCGGTTCGGGCAAAGCGGAGTGGGTTGAGTCATCGGGCACCTCAAAAAGCAAAGGGGCCGGCGCAGGCGGCCCCATAACGTAACGGCATCAGGCGAGCAGCGCGGTGATATCCTGCTCGACGGTAGTGATCGGGCGCAGGCCGAATTTCTCGTTGAGGATCGCCATCAGGTTGTCGGTCAGGAAGCCCGGCGCGGTCGGGCCGGTGACGATGTTTTTCACCCCCAGCGACAGCAGCGTCAGCAGAATGACGATCGCCTTCTGTTCAAACCACGACAGCACCAGACTGAGCGGCAGCTCGTTGACGCTGCAGCCGAGCGTGTCCGCCAGCTTGACCGCCAGCATGATGGCGGAGTAGGCGTCGTTGCACTGGCCGACGTCCAGCAGGCGCGGCAACCCTTCCAGCGTGCCGAAATCCAGTTTGTTGAAGCGGTACTTGCCGCAGGCCAGCGTCATGATCAGGCAGTCTTGCGGCACGCTGCGGGCGAAGTCGGTGAAGTAGCTGCGCTCGTCGCGGCTGCCGTCGCAGCCGCCGACCAGGAAGACGTGGCGCAGTTTTTTCTGCGACACCAGGTCGATGACCGTGTCGGCGGCGTTAAGCAACGTCTGGCGGCCGAAGCCGACGGTGATCAGGTGTTCGATCTCGGTGTAAGGGAAGCCGTTCATGCCCTGTGCCTGGCGGATCACGGCGCCGAAGTCGTCGCCTTCCAGATGGTTGACGCCCGGCCAGCCGACGATGCTGCGGGTCCAGATACGATCGCCGTAGTTGCCGACGTTAGGATCGATGATGCAGTTGGAGGTCATCACGATCGGGCCGGGGAATTTGGCGAATTCCGTCTGCTGGTTTTGCCAGCCGCTTCCGTAGTTGCCCACCAGGTGCTTGAATTTTTTCAGTTCCGGATAGCCGTGCGCCGGCAGCATTTCGCCGTGGGTGTAGACGTTGACGTTTTGCCCTTCGGTTTGTTCGAGCAGCATGCGCAGATCTTTCAGATCGTGGCCAGAAATCAGAATGGCTTTCCCGGCCACCGGGCGCACGTTGACCGCGCTGGGCTGCGGATCGCCGTAGGCCTGGGTTTCGCCGCGATCGAGGATCGCCATCACGCTGAAGTTCATCTTGCCGATGCCCATGGCGTTGTTCAGCAGGGTGTCGACGTCGCGCGGCCGGGTGCCGAGCCAGGCCATAAAGGCGTGGTAGTCGGCATAGAGTTGCGCGTCGAACTGGCCGAGCACGTGCGCGTGTTCCATATAGGCCGCCGCGCCTTTCAGGCCGTACAGGCACAGCAGGCGCAAACCGTGTATGTCGTCGCCGACCTCAGCCTTGTCGCTGTTGAGGGCAAACTGCGCCGCCTGTTGCAGCAGCGCAGGCATATCGTCGCCGGCCAGCTGCAGCGCCGCCATCGGGTGATCGACGCGCACACCGGCGTCCAGCAGCCGGCAACGGGCGGCCAGCGAGTCGCGCAGCAGCAGGGTTTCGCGCGCGTAGCCGATGATGCGCTGGGAATCGAAGTTAACGTTGGTCAGGGTAGCGAAGAAGGCGCGCGGGGCGAAGCTGTCGATTTCGTGGTCGACGATGCCCAGCGAACGCGCCTGCAGCGCCCAGGCGGAGAGGCCCTGCAGCGCCGCCACCAGCAGATCCTGCAGATCGGAGGTTTCCGCCGTTTTGCCGCACATGCCCTGAGCATACGCGCAGCCGTTGCCTGCCGGGGTTCGAATGGTTTGTTCACATTGCACACAGAACATAGTCGCTTCCTTTTATTTTTAAAGTTGCATTTATAATGCTTGTTTAAAAGCATAGATCGGCGATCGGGGTTGCAAAAGGCTTTTGTGCGACTACTGCGGGCAAGTTTGATTTAGCGCAATTTTGCCGTGCGGATGGGAATGATTACGCTTTGGGGGCCAGGCGGCCCCCAGGGGGAAAGGATCAGGAGAACAGGGCGATCAGCACCGGCGCCAGCAGGCTCAGCAGGAAGCCGTGCACGATAGCGGGCGGCACCATGTCCAGCCCGCCGCTGCGCTGCAGCACCGGCAGGGTGAAGTCCATCGAGGTGGCGCCGCACAGGCCGAGGGCGGTGGAGCGGCTGCGGCGCACCAGAGTCGGGATCAGCATGATCGCCACCAGCTCGCGCGCCAGATCGTTGAAGAACGCGGCGCTGCCCATCACCGGGCCGTAGGCGTCGGTGATCAGAATGCCGGACAGCGAGTACCAGCCGAAGCCGGAGGCCATCGCCAGCCCGGCCTTGACCGGCAACCCCAGCAGCTGCGCCGCCAGCGCGCCGCCGGCCAGCGACGCGACGGTCACCACCAATGCCACCAGCGTGCCGCGGCGGTTGAGCACGATCTGGCGCAGCGTCATGCCGCTGTTGCGCAGCTGAACGCCGACCAGCAACAGCAGGAAGATCAGCGCATATTCGCTGCCTTTATGGGCGAACTGCAGCCATTGCCACTGCGTCAGGCCGAGCAGGAAGCCGCCGAGCACCACGCCGCACAGCTTGAGCGACTCCAGCGCCATGTGCACGCGCGAAGGCAGCTTTTCCTGTTTATGGCTGCTGCGCCACGGCATGCGCCGCTCCAGCAGCGCCAGCAACAGCAGGTTGGCGCAGAGAATGCAGAAGAAGAACACTGCACTGTACTGGAAGATCAGCACCAGGTTGCTGCTGAGATCTTCCATGAATGCCAGGCTGATACCCATGAAAAACAGGATCACGTACACCATCCAGCTGAGCAGCCGGTTGATCAGCACCAGCAGCGGGCGATGGCGTAAGGGAATGAGGTAACCGACAATCAGCGGTAACAGAATAATCAACAGTCCTGAGTACATGGTGCAGCTTGTGTCCTTGAGTTTTGAAGCGCGCCGAACGCCGACGAGGAGCACACGCTAACCAAAAGCCCGGCCGGAGTAAAGCGGCAGATTTGACGTTGGCCGCTTGACCTGCAAGGGGTTTTTTGACCATGCTCTGTGAAGGTCACCTCATTGAAGAGGCGACGGCGCGCACGGGAGGCGGCGGATGTTCTTGGAGCGTATCGAAATTGTAGGTTTTCGCGGCATTAACCGGCTGTCGCTGATGCTGGACGACAACACGCTGTTGCTCGGCGAAAACGCCTGGGGTAAATCCAGCCTGCTGGATGCGCTGACGCTGCTGCTGGCGCCGGAGCAGAAACTGTATCGGTTTGAAGCGCACGACTTCCATTTCCCTCCCGGTGAGGAGGCGGCCAAAGAGCGCCACCTGCAGGTGGTGTTCACCTTCTGCGAAAAAGACATCGGCCATGCGCACCTGCCGCGCTATCGCCACCTGACGCCGCTGTGGGTCAAGGGCGAAGATGGCCTGAGCCGCATTCATTACCGCTGCGAGGGCGAGCTGGCCGACGACGGCACGGTGTGCACCTGGCGTGGTTTTCTCGACGCCGACGGCAACGCCTTTCAACTGCACCATATCGAACAACTGGCCCACGCCATTATCCGCATCCATCCGGTATTGCGCCTGCGCGACGCGCGCTTTATTCGTCGCCTGCGCCCCAGCAGCCTCGGCGATGAACGCAAACCCGATACCCAGGCGCTGGCGCAGCAGTTGGATCAGCTGACGCGCGAGCTGGTGCGCAATCCGCAGAAGTTGACCAACGGTGAGCTGCGTCAGGGGCTGGCGGCGATGCAGCAGCTGCTGGAGCACTATTTCGCTGAGCAGAGTTCACAGGTGACGCGGCCGCGCCGCCGCGGCGGTGAACCGGAGCAGGACGCCTGGCGCGCGCTGGACGGCATCAACCGCATGGTGGCCGAGCCGAACAGCCGCAGCATGCGCCTGATCCTGCTGGGGATGTTTTCCACCCTGCTGCAGGCCAAGGGTGACGTCAAGCTGGATCCCCATGCCCGGCCGCTGCTGCTGGTGGAGGACCCGGAAACTCGCCTGCATCCGATCATGCTGTCGGTGGCCTGGGGGCTGCTCAATCAGCTGCCGTTGCAGCGTATCACCACCACCAACTCCAGCGAACTGGTGTCGCTGGTGCCGGTGGAGCACGTCTGCCGGCTGGTGCGCGAGTCGGGGCGGGTTGCGACCTACCGTCTCGGGCCGCGCGGGCTGAGCGCCGAAGACGGGCGGCGCATCGCGTTTCACATCCGTTTCAACCGGCCGTCGTCGCTGTTTGCCCGCTGCTGGCTGCTGGTGGAAGGCGAGACCGAAGTGTGGCTGCTGAACGAGCTGGCGCGCCAGTGCGGCTACCATTTCGAGGCGGAAGGGGTGAGGGTCATCGAATTCGCCCAGTGCGGTCTGAAGCCGCTGCTGCGCTTCGCCCGCCGTATGGGTATCGAGTGGCATGCGCTGGTGGACGGCGACGAGGCGGGCAAAAAGTACGCCAATACCGTGCGCAGCCTGCTGGACAATCATGAAGACAACGAGCGCGATCGGCTGACCGCGCTGCCGGCGCCGGACATGGAGCACTTCATGTTCCGCGAAGGGTTTGGCCCGGTCTATCACCGAATGGCGTCGGTGCCGCTCAACGCGCAGATGCCGGTGCGCAAGGTGATCCTGAAAGCGGTTCACCACTCGTCGAAGCCGGATCTGGCGATTGAGGTCGCGATGCAGGCCGGCGAATGGGGCACGGACTCGGTGCCGCCGCTGCTGAAGAAAATGTTCTCACGGGTAATCTGGCTGGCGCGCGGCCGGGCGGACTGACGGCCCGCCGGGCGTTATCGGGCGCAGAAATGCGCCGCCAATCGCTGTTCCAGTTCGTCCAGCAACTGATAGCGGCGGCGATACTCGGCGCGCTTCTTGCTGGCAATCTCTTCGATCGGCTTGCGGGCGATGCGCTCGGGCAGCAGGAAATAGCCGCTGTCGAGCGGTTTGGCGCCCATCGACAGCCAGAACTGATCGTAATCGGCGTGCAGTTGGTCCTTCTTCTTACTCTGGTAACGCCAGTTTTGATAGATATGGGTGGCGTTGCCGACGGCTACGATCCGGCGGATGCCGAGATGCCGAGCCAGCGTGCAAACGCCTTCCAGCACCAGACGTTTAGGGAACAGACCGTGACACTCCTTGGTGGTGTGCTGGATCTCGGCGTGCGGCACCTCATGGTTCGCGCCCTGCAGGCCGCCGATGAACAGCGTCGGCTGCTGCTGATAATGCATCAGCGCAAAGGTGATTTCCGCCAGCATCACGCCGTTGGCGTTGCGCAGCAGCAGCGTGGCTTCCCCTTCCTTATTCAGTTTGTCGATCGCCGCCAGTTCCAGCGAGATCGGCGCTTCGTTTTTGCCCATCGCGCGGGCCAGCACGAAAGGCTGTGGGCCGAGGTGGCCGAGACGCATCTTCAGCGGCATGCGTTGCACGATGAGATCGTAATGATCGCGCAGGGCGAACAAGCATTCGATCTTGCTCATGTTGGCCGCCAGGTAGGGGCGATGCAGCTTGCACGGCAGGTTCGGCTGCGCGTTCAGGATCTCTTCCAGCAGCGGGTTGCTGGCCAGGGTGCTGAGCAGGCCGCTGGTGGTGCGCCAGTTGAGCAGCGAACGGCCGAGAAACTTCAGGCGAAACGAGGTTTTTTTCCAGGCGTTGCTTGGCGCCTTTTCGCCATTGATCAGCGCCGTCATCAGTTGCCAGCCGTTAAGCGGCCGGGGGGAGGCGAGTGGGTAGCTGAGCTGTGACATGATGAAATCCTTGGCTGTGTTGAATGGCGGTATTTCATCAAGGTTTCACTAAACGGGAGTTCAATGCTGAACTGTAACCAGGCGTGTCTCCACATTGTGTTGAGCTAAGGTTTAGTTATTCCCTACGTTGCATGCTAATTTAGCTCCGCCGCCGCAATGGGCGGTGGATATTCACAAGCACAGGCAGGTCCATTTTGACAGGGTTTAAAGAACATAAACGCCGCTGGATACTCGTTCTGGCGGTGATTGCGGCGCTTGCCGCGGCGGCCGTTTGGCACTTTCGCCATCCGGCGCCAACCGATTTCAAAACGGTGAAGGTCACCCAGCGCGATCTGCAGCAGAACGTGTTGGCGACCGGCCAGCTGGACGCGGTGCGCAAGGTTGACGTCGGCGCGCAGGTCAGCGGACAGTTGGAAAAACTGTATGTCGAGATCGGCGACAAGGTGAAAAAAGGCCAGTTGCTGGGGGTTATCGATCCGCAACAGGCGCAGAACAGCATCCGCGAAGGCGAGGCGACGCTGCGCGAGCTGCATGCGCAACTGTTGCAGGCGCAGGCGGAACAGCAGCTGGCGGCGGTCACGCTGCAGCGCAACCAGGCGCTGGCCAGGCTGCAGGCGGTGTCGCGTCAGGATTTGGATCAGGCGGCGACGCAGCTGGCGGTGAAGAAGGCGCAGGTGGGCACCATCAATGCGCAGATCGCGCGGAATCAGGCCAGCCTGGACACTGCCAAGATCAACCTGGCCTACACCCGCATCGAAGCGCCGATGGATGGCGACGTGGTGCAGATCACCACGCTGCAGGGCCAGACGGTGATCGCGGCGCAGCAGGCGCCGAACATTCTGACGTTGGCGGATCTCGGCACCATGCTGGTGAAGGCGCAGGTCTCGGAGGCCGACGTCATTAACCTCAAGCCGGGTCAGAAGGCCTGGTTCACGGTGCTGGGCGATCCGACCCGGCGCTTCGACGGCGTGCTGAAAGACATCCAGCCGACGCCGGAAAAGGTCAACAACGCCATCTTCTATTACGCGCGTTTCGAAGTGCCCAACCCGGAAAGGTTGCTGCGCTTGCAAATGACGGCGCAGGTGCACATTCAGCTGGCCGGCGTTCAGCAGGCGCTGGTGATCCCGCTGGCGGCGCTGGGCGATCAGATCGCCGACAATCGCTACCACGTCTCGGTGTTGAAACAGGGCAAGGAAGAGAAGCGCGAGGTGGCCATCGGCCTGCGCAATAATATCGACGTGCAGATCCTCCGCGGGCTTGAGGCGGGCGATGAGGTGATCGTCAGCCGCGGCGGCGTGGAGGCCGGCTGATGGCGGCGCTGTTGCAGCTGAACGGCATTCGCCGCAGCTACCGTTCCGGCGAGCAGACGGTGGAGGTGCTGAAGGGGATCAGCCTGAGCATCGACGCCGGTGAAATGGTGGCGATCATGGGGGCCTCCGGCTCCGGCAAATCGACGCTGATGAACATTCTCGGCTGCTTGGACAAGCCGAGCGCCGGCGTGTATCGGGTAGCCGGGCAAGATGTGGCGACGCTGAGCGACGATGCGCTGGCGCAGCTGCGGCGCGAGCATTTCGGCTTTATCTTTCAACGCTATCATCTGCTGCCGCACCTGAGCGCGGCGCACAACGTCGAGGTGCCGGCGGTGTATGCCGGGCTGGGCAAAGCGGCGCGGCGCGAACGGGCGGAAGCGCTGTTGCGCCGTCTGGGGCTGGGGGAGCGAGTCAACTATCGGCCGAGCCAGCTTTCCGGCGGCCAGCAGCAGCGCGTCAGTATCGCCCGCGCGTTGATGAACGGCGGGCAGGTGATCCTGGCGGATGAGCCGACCGGCGCGCTCGACAGCCATTCCGGCGAAGAGGTGATGGCGATCCTTAAACAGTTGTGCGCCCAGGGGCACACGGTGATCCTGGTGACTCACGATCCGGCGGTGGCGCGCCAGGCTGAACGGATCATCGAAATCCGCGACGGCGAGATTATCGCCGACTCGCGGCCGGCACCGCAGGAGAATGCGCAGGCCAAGCCGCTGGCGCTGGCCGCCGCGGCGCCTTCCTGGCGGCAGATGGGCGGCCGTTTCCGCGAGGCGCTGATCATGGCCTGGCGTGCGATGGCGGCCAACAAGATGCGCACCGCGCTGACCATGCTCGGCATCATTATCGGCATCGCCTCGGTGGTGTCGATCCTGGTGATCGGCGACGCCGCCAAGCAGATGGTGCTGGCGGACATCAAATCCATCGGCACCAATACTGTCGATATCTATCCCGGCAAGGATTTCGGCGACGACGATCCGACCTACCGGCAATCGTTGAAATACGGCGATCTCGATGCGCTGCGCGAACAGTCT
Source organism: Serratia sp. CY40230 (assembly GCF_052168835.1). NCBI lineage: Bacteria > Pseudomonadati > Pseudomonadota > Gammaproteobacteria > Enterobacterales > Yersiniaceae > Serratia > Serratia sp. CY40230. The sequence goes on along the minus strand of NZ_JBJNLX010000002.1, from coordinate 150,795 downwards.
TACATCAGTGCGCTGTCGCCGAGCATCAGCAGCAGCATGCGGCTGCGCTTGGGCAACGTTGATGCGGCGGCCAACGTCAACGGCGTCAGCGAGCAGTTCTTCCGCGTGTACGGCATGAGCTTTACCCAGGGCGTCGGCATCGATCCGATGCAGGTACAGTCGCAGGCGCAGACGGTGGTGATTGACGCCAATACCCAACGGCGGCTGTTCCCGCACCAGAAGAACGTGGTGGGGGAAGTGATCCTGGTGGGCAACATGCCGGCGACGGTGGTCGGCGTGGCCAAGGAGAAGCAGTCGATGTTCGGCAGCAGCAAGACGCTGAACGTGTGGGTGCCGTACAGCACCATGGCCAACCGGCTGATGGGCAACAGCTATTTCGATTCGATCACCGTGCGCATCCGCGACGGTTACGACAGCAAGGAAGCGGAGCAGCAACTGTCGCGCCTGTTGACGCTGCGCCACGGCAAGAAGGACTTTTTCACCTATAACATGGACAGCCTGGTGCAAACCGCGGAGAAAACCACCCGCACGCTGCAGCTGTTCCTGACGCTGGTGGCGGTGATTTCGCTGGTGGTCGGCGGCATCGGCGTGATGAACATCATGCTGGTGTCGGTGACCGAGCGCACGCGCGAGATCGGCATCCGCATGGCGGTGGGTGCTCGTTCCGGCGACGTGTTGCAGCAGTTCTTGATCGAGGCGGTGTTGGTCTGCCTGGTGGGGGGCGCGCTGGGGATTACGCTGTCGTTCGCCATCGGCCTGGCGGTGCAGTTGGTATTGCCAGGCTGGCAGATCAGCTTCCCGCCGGCGGCGTTGCTGAGCGCGTTCCTCTGTTCCACCGGTATCGGCGTGGTGTTCGGCTATCTGCCGGCGCGCAATGCCGCGCGGCTGAATCCGATCGATGCGCTGGCGCGCGAGTAAGTAAAAGGCATAAAAAATGCCAGTCACACGGCGGCTGGCATTTTTATCGCAGTCAGGGTCAATGCAGCGCGACGCTGCTGGAGGCGTTCAGGACAGCGCCTCGCTTTCCACCGGCACAATCAGACTGGCATGGTTCCCTTTTGGCCCTTGATGCACGTCGAAGCTGACCTGCTGGCCTGCCTTCAACGTTCTGTAACCATCCATCTTGATGGTGGAATAATGCGCGAAAATATCTTCGCCACCGCCGGCTGGGCAGATGAAGCCAAAGCCTTTGGCGTTGTTAAACCATTTAACAGTACCCGTCTCCATGCTTTTACATCCCTCGCAACGCTATTTTAAGTGAGATGAATAACTGAATTCGCACCCGCCGTGGGCGGGTAGCAGGGTGGACAAGGGGTGGTTAAAAGACCACCAGCCACGAATTTACACTCTAGAGCAAATGATCGGGGCGTCAAGGGATCGGCTTTTGTCGGCGGGGAGCAGTTCACCAAAGTTTGAAGCAGGTAACGCTATTGCCACGATTCAGTCACAATTGGCCCGTTTTTTTGCGCACGTTACAGTGCGGCGGGACGATGGCGAAGATGATAAAATAGTAACTATCCCCACTTTGAATAACCGAAACCTGTCCCCATATCAGAGGGCAGAGCAGAGAAGATGAGCAGCGATGGGCAATAACAACGACTGGCTAAACTTTGAACACTTGGCCGAAGAAAAACAAATCGATGCGGTAAAACCGCCGTCTATGTATAAAGTTATACTTAACAACGACGATTACACACCGATGGAATTTGTGATTGACGTTCTGCAAAAGTTCTTTTCTTATGATATTGAACGCGCAACGCAACTGATGCTCACGGTCCACTATCAAGGCAAGGCGATCTGTGGTGTTTTCACCGCCGAGGTGGCGGAAACCAAAGTCGTCCATGTGAACCGGTACGCAAGGGAGAACGAGCATCCGTTGCTTTGTACGCTGGAAAAAGCCTGAATAAGGCAATCTATTGGGGAGGTGCTTATGCTCAATCAAGAACTGGAACTCAGTCTCAACATGGCTTTCGCCAGGGCGCGTGAGCACAGACACGAGTTTATGACCGTGGAGCACCTGTTGCTGGCGTTGCTGAGCAACCCTGCCGCGCGAGAAGCGCTCGAGGCATGTACGGTGGATCTGGCCGCGTTGCGCCAGGAGCTGGAAGCCTTCATCGAACAAACCACACCGACGCTGCCCGCCGGCGAAGAAGAGCGCGACACTCAGCCGACGCTCAGCTTCCAGCGCGTGTTGCAGCGCGCGGTCTTCCATGTGCAATCTTCCGGCCGCAGCGAAGTGTCCGGCGCCAACGTGTTGGTGGCCATCTTCAGCGAGCAGGAGTCGCAGGCGGCCTATCTGCTGCGCAAGCACGACGTCAGCCGTCTCGACGTGGTGAACTTCATTTCACATGGCACGCGTAAAGACGAGCCGGGCCAAGCGCCGAATGCGGAAAACCCGGTGAACGAAGAGCAGTCCGGAGGGGAAGACCGTATGGAAAACTTCACCACCAACCTCAATCAGTTGGCCCGTGTGGGCGGCATCGATCCGTTGATCGGCCGCGATCGTGAGCTGGAGCGCGCGATTCAGGTGCTGTGCCGCCGTCGTAAAAACAACCCGCTGCTGGTCGGCGAATCCGGCGTGGGCAAGACCGCCATTGCCGAAGGCCTGGCCTGGCGTATCGTGCAGGGCGACGTGCCGGAAGTGATGGCGGACTGCACGCTGTATTCGCTGGATATCGGTTCACTGCTGGCCGGCACCAAATACCGCGGCGACTTCGAGAAGCGCTTCAAGGCGCTGCTCAAGCAGCTGGAACAGGATCAGAACAGCATCCTGTTCATCGATGAAATTCACACCATCATCGGCGCCGGTGCGGCTTCCGGTGGGCAAGTGGATGCCGCCAACCTGATCAAACCGCTGCTGTCGAGCGGCAAGATCCGGGTGATCGGCTCGACCACCTACCAGGAGTTCAGCAACATCTTCGAAAAGGATCGCGCTTTGGCGCGCCGCTTCCAGAAGATCGATATCACCGAACCGACGGCGGAAGAGACCGTTCAGATCATCAACGGCCTGAAGGCCAAGTATGAAGCGCACCACGACGTGCGTTATACCGCCAAAGCGATCCGCGCCGCGGTGGAGCTGTCGGTGAAATACATCAACGATCGTCATCTGCCGGACAAGGCGATCGACGTGATCGACGAGGCGGGCGCCCGCAGCCGGTTGATGCCGGCCAGCAAGCGCAAGAAAACCGTCAACGTGGCCGATATCGAATCCGTGGTGGCGCGCATTGCGCGCATCCCGGAGAAAACCGTGTCGGCCAGCGATCGCGACGTGCTGAGAAATCTGGGCGATCGCTTGAAGATGCTGGTATTCGGCCAGGATCAGGCGATCGAGGCGCTGACCGAAGCGATCAAGATGAGCCGCGCCGGTCTGGGCCACGAGCGCAAGCCGGTCGGTTCCTTCCTGTTCGCCGGACCGACCGGGGTCGGCAAAACCGAGGTCACCGTACAGTTGGCCAAGGCGATGGATATCGAGCTGCTGCGTTTCGACATGTCCGAGTACATGGAGCGGCATACCGTCAGCCGCCTGATCGGCGCGCCTCCGGGCTACGTCGGTTACGATCAGGGCGGGCTGCTGACCGATGCGGTGATCAAGCATCCGCATGCGGTGGTGCTGCTCGATGAGATCGAGAAGGCGCACCCGGACGTGTTCAACCTGCTGCTGCAGGTGATGGACAACGGCACGCTGACCGACAACAACGGCCGCAAGGCGGATTTCCGCAATGTGATCCTGGTGATGACCACCAACGCTGGGGTGCGGGAAACCGAACGCAAGTCGATCGGTCTGGTGCAGCAGGACAACAGCACCGACGCGATGGAAGAGATCAAGAAGGTGTTTACGCCAGAGTTCCGCAACCGTCTGGACAACATCATCTGGTTCAACCATCTGTCTACCGAGGTGATCCAGCAGGTGGTCGACAAGTTTATCGTCGAACTGCAGGCGCAGCTGGATGCGAAGGGCGTCTCGCTGGAAGTGAGCGACGAAGCGCGCGATTGGCTGTCGGTGAAGGGTTACGACCGTGCGATGGGTGCTCGCCCGATGGCGCGCGTCATGCAGGAGAACCTGAAGAAACCGCTGGCCAACGAGTTGCTGTTCGGCTCACTGGTGGACGGCGGTTCCGTGAAGGTCGAGCTGGACAAGGACAAGAAACAGCTGACCTACCACTTCCTCAGCGCCGCCAAGCGCAAAGCGGACGAGGGCGCGGTGCACTAAGGCTGCCTTCAGGCAAAGAAAAAGCGATGCTTCGGCATCGCTTTTTTATGGGTGAGATTCACCGTACAACAGAAACGAGTGAGCCCTCTCAGTTTACCTGCGCACCTGCAACCCGTTGTGTAACGTCGCTGCGGGGGTAAACGGAAAGGGCTCCCGAGGGATATTACATCCTCGATGCCGCCAGCGTGTGGCGCGCGGTGAGCCGATTAACGGCTACGGAAGACAATGCGGCCTTTGCTCAGGTCGTACGGGGTCAGCTCTACAGTGACTTTGTCGCCCGTCAGGATGCGGATATAGTTTTTACGCATTTTACCGGAGATGTGTGCGGTTACCACGTGCCCGTTTTCCAATTCAACGCGGAACATGGTGTTCGGCAGCGTATCAAGAACGGTGCCCTGCATTTCAATATTGTCTTCTTTGGCCATCGAATCCTCTAGGTCTAACTACCTTAGTTTTTAACCGGCAAGATAATGCCGAAAAACCCCCATTATGTAAAGATGTGTCGGTGAACATTGCACCGTTTCCACCAATTAGTTTGCTGGGCAGGGCGGTTCAACCGTCTGTGGGGATATGACTTGCGGCGCCCAGCACGCCGGTGCCAAAGGCCGCCGTTGAAGGGTGCTGAGCTGCTGCAAAAATTGACGGCGCGGAATTTCACGCGCGCCAAGGCGGGCAGTGTGAGCGTTCAGCACCTGGCAGTCAATCAATTCCCCGCCATAAGCGGCAAAATGGCGGCAAAAGGCCATCAATGCGCATTTTGAGGCGTTGGTGACGCGGCTGAACATCGATTCGCCGCAGAATAACGCGCCTTGCGCCACGCCGTACATGCCGCCGACCAGTTGATCATCCTGCCATACCTCCACCGAGTGCGCGTAGCCGAGGCGATGAAGATGTTGATAGGCGCGCTGTACCTCCGGGCCGATCCAGGTGCCTTCATCCGGCCGGTGGGCGCAGGCGGCGATCACTGAGGCGAAGTCGTGATTAAGCGTGATGCGAAACGGATCGTGGCGCAGAAAGCGTTTCAGGCTGCGGTTGAGATGAAACTCGGCCGGGAACAGCACCGCACGCGGATCGGGTGACCACCACAGAATCGCTTCCCCCGGCGAGTACCAGGGGAAGATGCCGCGCTCGTAGGCCGCCAGCAGCCGTGGCGCCGTCAGGTCGCCGCCGATCGCCAGCAGGCCGTTGGGATCGCGCAGGGCGCCCTCAGGCGAGGGAAACGCCAGCGACTGAGGGGAAAGCTTAACGATGCGCATACAGGGTTTCTGCGTCCTCTACGGGCCGATTACGGCGCCAGGTTGCTGATACGGTTGCGAAAGCGGGCATAGCGGCCCTGCTGGCGCATTAGGGCGGCATGATCGCCCTGTTCGACAATTTGGCCGTCATCCATTACGCAAATGCGATCGAGATGCTCCAGGCCGTACAGGCGGTGCGTCACCAGGATCAGCGTCTTGCCCTGACAATGCCGGCGCAGCAGCGCCAGGATCTGCTGCTCGGTCTCGGCGTCCAGCCCTTCGGTCGGTTCGTCAAGCAACAGCAGCGGGGCAGGGTGCAGCAGCGCGCGGGCGATGCCCAGCCGGCGCTGTTCACCGCCGGACAGCTGCCGGCCGCCTTCGCCCAGCCAGGCGTTCAGCCCGCCGTCGCTGTCCAGCAATTTGCCGAGCCCCACCTGCTGCAACACCTCGCTCAGGCGAGCGTCGCCGGCATCCGGTGCGGCCAGCCGCAGGTTTTCCCGCAGCGTATCGCTGAAGATATGCACTCGCTGGCTGACGACCGTGGTCATTCGACGTAGCGTGGTTTCATCATAATCTTCCAGCGGTTCGCCGTTGAGCAGAATTTTTCCGCCGTCGGTGCGCCAGGCGCGGGTCAGCAGCTGCAGCAGGGTGGACTTGCCGCAGCCGGTGCGGCCGAGCAAGGCGATGTGTTCGCCGGCTGCCACCTCGAGCGTGACGTCGCGCAGCACCGGCTGCGGCTGATCGGGGTAGGTGAAACTCAACTGCCGCAGGCTAAGCTGAGCCCGGTCGGCGGCGGCCGGGCCGACGGCCGGGAAGGAGACTTCCGGTTGGCGATCGATGATCTGTTTGACCCGCGTGGCGGAGGCGATCACCTGGCCGAGGTGCTGGAAGGCGCCGGCCACCGGCATCAGCGCTTCGAACGACGCCAGCGCGGCGAAGACAAACAGCGCGATCAGCGCGCCGGGTTGGGTATCGCCGCCGATGCCGGCGGCGGTCAGCCACAGCAGCAGCGTCACCGTCAGCCCACTGGCGAGGATCATCAGCGCCTGCGCCTTGCCGCTCAGCGAGGCCTGCTGCCACTGGCGGCGTTGCCACAGCTGCTCAGTGGCGGTCAGCGTCTGGCGGAAGTCGTTGACGGCGCCGAACACCACCAGCTCCGCCTGCCCCTGCAGCCAGGCGGTCAGGTCGGTGCGGTATTGGCCGCGCAGGGCGGTGAGTTGCCCGCCGATCGGTTTGCCGGCGCGATAGAACACCGGCGGCACCAGCAGCAACAGCAGCAACAGTATGCCGCCCAGCGTCAGGGCGAGCGCAGGATCCAGCCAGCTCAGGCCGTAGGTGACCACCAGGATCACCACCGCCGCGCTGATCAGCGGCGAGATCACCCGCAGATAAAGGTGATCCAGCGTGTCCACGTCCGCCACCAGGCGATTGAGCAGGTCGGCCTGGCGGAAACGGGCGATGCCGCCCGGCGTCAGCGGCAGGATCTTGCTGAAGGTGAACACCCGCAGGTGCGACAGCACGCGGAAGGTGGCGTCGTGGCTGACCACACGCTCGGCGTAGCGCCCGGCGGTGCGGAAGATCGCCGCGCCGCGCACGCCGGCGGCCGGCAACATATAGTTGAAGGTCAGCAGGCCCGCCAATCCGGCCAGCGAAGAGGCGGCCAGGAACCAGCCGGAGAGCGCCAGCAGGCCGATGCTGGCCAGCAGGGTGACGATCGCCAAAAGGATGCCCAGGCTAATCAGCAGGCTATGGCGGCGATACAACGCCAAAAACGGTAGCAAAACGCGCATGATTAAAGCTCCCCGCGGCGATGGGCGATCAGAGTGGCGAACAGGCCCGGCTGGGCGCTGAGGGTGGCATAATCGCCCTGCTGCACGATGCGCCCGTTATCCATCACCCAAATCTGATCGTAGTCTTCAGTGTCTTCCAACTGGTGCGTCACCAGCAGGGTGGTTTGCTGATGCGAAGCGGCATTCAACGCCTGCATCACCCGTTGTTCGCTATGGGCATCGAGGCTGGCGGCCGGTTCATCCAGCAGCAGCAGGCGGCGCGGGCCGATCAGCGCCCGGGCGACCGCCACGCGCTGCGCCTGGCCGACCGACAGGCGGGCGGCGTTGTCGCCCACTTCGGTGTCGAGCCCCTGCGGCAGATACGGTAACAGTTCGCTGACGTAGGCGTGTTCCACCGCCTGCTGCAGCTGCGCTTCGTCGGCCTGCGGGCAGCCCAACAGGATATTGGCGCGCAAGGTTTGCGCCGGCAGGTGCGGGTTCTGCCCGACCCAGCTGAGCTGTTGACGCCAGTTTTCTGCGGACAGTTCTCGCAGCTCGACGCCGTTGACGGTCAACGACCCACGGTAGGGCAGGAAGCCGAGCAGCAGATTGAGCAGCGAGCTTTTACCGGCGCCGCTCAGCCCGACCAGCGCCACGCGCTGCCGCGGCTGCAGAGTGAAATTGAGCGGCCCGGCCAGCAGCACGCCGTTCGGCGACAGGATTTCCAACTCGTTCGCCTGTAGCGTCAGCGGCTGATCGGCGGGCAGCTGCCGCGTGCCGTTGCCCATCTGCTCGCCTTCGGCGCTGAGGAAGGTTTCCAGCGCTTCCGCCGCGCCGACCGCCTGCGCCTTGGCATGATAGAAGGTGCCGAGATCGCGCAGCGGTTGGAAGAACTCCGGCGCCAGAATCAGCACCAGAAAACCGGAAAACAGCGTTACGCCGAGGCCATAGCTGCCGAAGTTGAGTTCGCCGAGGTAAGAAAAGCCGAAATACACCGCCACTACGGCGATGGAGATCGACGCGAAGAACTCCAGCACGCCGGAGGAGAGGAAGGCCATGCGCAGCACTTCCATGGTGCGGCTGCGGAAGTCTTCGGAGGATTTGGCGATCTGCGCGGTTTCGGCCTGCGCGCGGTCGAACAGCCGCAGGGTGTCCAGGCCGCGCAGGCGGTCGAGGAAGTTACCGCTCAATCGCGCCAGTGCCACGAAGTTGCGGCGGTTGGCGTCGGCGGCCCCCATACCGACCAGCGCCATGAACAGCGGGATCAGCGGCGCGGTCGCCAACAGAATCAAACCGGCGGCCCAATTGATCGGGAAAACGGCGATCAGGATCAGCAGCGGGATGAAGACCGCCAGATACATCTGCGGCAGATAGCGCGAGTAATAGTCCTGCATATCCTCGATCTGCTCGACGATGATGCTGGCCCAACTGCCCGCCGGTTTGCCCTGGATCCAGGCCGGGCCGAGCTGCTGCAGCTTATCCAGCACCTGCTGGCGCATGCGCTGACGGATCACCTGGCCACACAGGAAACCGACCCGCTCCCGCAGCCAGCTCAATAGCGCCCGCAATGCGAACGCGGCGGCCAGCCAGATAAACGAAGGGAGCAGCTGTTCGCGTGGGGTATGTTCGATGATCAGGGCGTGCAGCAGGCTGGCCAGCAGCCACGCCTGCGCCACGATCAGCAGGCCGCTGAACAGCCCCAACAGCATGGAAAGGCGCAGCCAACGCTGCGCCAACGAACTCTGGGTTTTAAGCCAACGGGTTAACTGTTGCTGTCTGGTTTTTTTCATCAGATATGCGTCTGCGTCGCCGGTGCCCGTTTGTTACAGGCTGGGTTAACGTACTGTTAAATAATAGTGTTTGGCGCAATCGGCGACAAACAAGCGAGGCCCCATGTTACCTCGTCACCCGGCAGACTGAAAATAATAAAGCGGCCAAATGTGGCTATAACAGACGCGTTACCGACTATTTGACTTCCTCACTCGCGGCCTCGGCCTCCAGAGCGGCGCGCACCGACGCTCGCTCCGCGATCCGCGCCACATAATGCTGGAGCGGCGGCCACTCGCTCAGCGAAATCTCGAAGCGCGCCATCCAGCGCAACACGGTAAACAGATAAGCGTCTGCGACGCTGAAATGCGTTCCCAGCAGATAAGTTTGTGATGCCAAAGCTTGCGCGATATAACCCAATCGCCGCCTCAACTTGTCGCGCAGCAATGTCTTGGCGCCGTCGGGCAGGGCGTCATTGAATAAAGGGGCGGCGCCGGCATGGATCTCGCTGGTGATGAAATTAAGCCATTCCTGCAGCCGTACTCGCTCAAAGGCCGTCGGTAGCGGCGCCAGCCGGCACTCTGGGCGCAGGTCGGCGAGGTATTGAACGATGGCGGGGCCTTCGGTGATCACATTGCCATTGTCCAGCAGCAGGGCGGCGACATAACCTTTGGGGTTGATGCAATAGAAATCCTCACCGTCGGCGCAGCGCTTGCTGCGATTGTTCACCCTGATCAGGGTGAAGGGGAGCGCTAATTCGCGCAGGACGATATGTGGTGCAAGCGAGCAGGCATCGGGAGCAAAATACAGCTTCATGCTATTTCCTTGTGGGTCAATGAGAACGCTTGCCACAGCATGCCGACGCGGGCACCGGCGGGAAAATGGAAATTTCAGAAAGCCGCTATTAGCTCAGCGACTGGCCAGAGCTTGCTCCTGTTCTCGCAGGTAACTCAGCAGGGTTTGGACGGGGGGCCGGGCCGCCGCATCGGATGAGCACGCGAGGCCGAAACGGCGATAAATCGGCGCAACGAGCGGCAGAGCGCAAACCCCGAGCGCGTCGGGCGGGATCACGGACGCGGGCATCAGCGCAACGCCCGTGCCCTCCCTGACCAGCGTCAACGCCGTTTGCCAATCGCTGACGGTGGCACGGATATCGGCCAGCGCCAAACCTGACTGCTGCGCTAATCGTTGCGCATTCACATCACACCCGCCGGTCGCCAGGATAAAAGGCAGCCGGAACAGGGCATCCAGCGCCACCGGCCGCCGCGCTCGCGCCAGCGAGTGCGCGCTGGGCACGACCGCCAGCCAGGCATCCTCTCCCAAAGGGAAGCACAGCCGCTCCGGCGCCGGATTGAGCACTACGCCGATGTCTGCCGTTGCCGATGTTAACCAGCTCTCCACTTCGTGGTCGGTGCCCTCGAGCGTAATCAACTCAATGTTGGGGTACAGACGGCGAAATTTGCGCAGCAGCGGCGGCAACAGCTTGCTGAATGCCGACGGGAAACTGGCCAGGCGTATTTTGCCCGCGTGCGCGTTGCCGGCTTGTTGCGCGCACTGCTGAATGGCTCGCAGTGCTTCCAACATCGTGCGGGCATGGGCGACGATCTGTAGGCCGCTTTGGGTCAAGACGACATTGTGCGGTTGGCGAACCAAAAGCCGGGTGCTCAGCATTGTCTCCAGTTGAGCGATGGCCTGGCTGGCGGCAGACTGCGTCATACCGCAGAGCGCGGCAGCCTGAGTGATGGTGCCGCTGTCGGCGACGGCAACCAGCAGGCGCCAGTGAAGAAGATTATGCATCGGCGTGCATCCTCTTGAGGAGCGAAGACAAAAAAAGCGGCCCGAGAGCCGCTTTTTGCTGATGACGAGAAAGTCTCAGCAGACTTCTGCGCCGGCGATGCCGTCCAGGTAACGTTCTGCGTCCAGCGCCGCCATACAGCCGGTGCCGGCGGAAGTGATCGCCTGGCGGTAGACGTGATCCATTACGTCGCCTGCGGCGAAGACGCCGGGGATAGTGGTTTGGGTCGCATTGCCGTGAATGCCGGACTGTACCTTGATGTAGCCGTTTTCCAGCTCTAGCTGGCCGCCGAAGATGCCGGTGTTCGGGCTGTGGCCGATAGCGATGAACACGCCGGCCAGTTCCAGTTCACGGGTTTCGTTTTCCGCTTTGGTGCTGCGGATGCGCACGCCGGTCACGCCCATTTCATCGCCCAGCACTTCGTCCAGCGTATGGTCGGTGTGCAGCACGATGTTGCCGCTTTTCACTTTTTCCATCAGCCGGTCGATCAGAATCTTCTCCGAGCGGAAGCTGTCGCGACGGTGGATCAGGTGAACCTCGGCGGCGATGTTGGACAGGTACAGCGCTTCTTCAACGGCGGTGTTGCCGCCGCCGACCACCGCGACTTTCTGGTTGCGGTAGAAGAAACCGTCGCAGGTCGCGCAGGCGGAAACGCCTTTGCCCTTGAAGGCGTCTTCGGAAGGCAGGCCAAGGTAGCGGGCGGAGGCGCCGGTCGCGATGATCAGCGCGTCGCAGCTGTATTCGCCACTGTCGCCGAACAGGCGGAACGGACGCTGCTGCAGATCGACGCTGTTGATATGATCGAAGACAATTTCAGTCTGGAACTTCTCCGCGTGCTCGCGCATGCGCTCCATCAGCGCCGGGCCGGTCAGGCCTTCGGCGTCGCCCGGCCAGTTTTCCACTTCGGTGGTGGTGGTCAGCTGGCCGCCTTGCTCCAGACCGGTGATCAGCACCGGATTCAGGTTGGCGCGCGCCGCGTAGACGGCGGCGGTGTAACCGGCCGGGCCGGAGCCCAGAATCAGTAATTTGCTATGTTTAGCCGTGCCCATGAATAACCTCTTTATTCCACAATGGCGGACAATGAAGCCGATTGTAGGGAAAATGGCGCAGTAAAAAAAGCGCCGGGCGACGTTGTTAACGATTTGTATGATAGTTGTCGCCTATTAATGCACCCGCTGTCGGCAAATCGTACGCCGAACGCAGAAATTTACCTTATCAAAGCCGCATTCGGCCGCTGAATCGCCAACCGCGCAAAAACGGCGCATTCTGCGACTTCAGCCGCTCCCCGCCGGGGTTTATCTGCCAGCGATTCATAACCAAAAATGGGATGCAGACTTTTCGTGACGGTACGTTGTTCTGATTTTGCTTCTTTTACTTTGACAATCCGCTGCGCATTTGCGAAAACATCATAGGAAGAAGAAATTATCCCCGTAACACCAGCAAATCGTACGTATTTGCGCCGCGAGGCGGCAATGCGCGATGGGTGTGCGGAGCAGAGCGCGCAAGCGTTTGCTGATTTTTTCTCGACCTAAACGTCGTTACCTGCATCGCGCGGGGTTGGACAGACAGGCTGCGCGGCGTGGAATGATGGTAGTGAAGAAGCATATGACAGGCATCGGGTCTTCGCTTGGAACGAACCCTTACACATTGACGTTGGCTAGGGTGTGGCAAGTGCACGGAAGAAAATAAGAGAGACAATAATAATGGCAGACAACAAGAAACGCCCGGGTAAAGATCTTGACCGTATCGACCGCAACATCCTGAATGAGCTGCAGAAGGATGGGCGTATTTCGAACGTCGAGCTTTCGAAGCGCGTGGGGTTATCCCCGACACCATGTTTGGAACGCGTGCGCCGTCTCGAGCGCCAGGGTTTCATTCATGGCTATACCGCATTGCTTAACCCGCATTATCTGGATGCGTCCCTGCTGGTTTTCGTGGAGATCACGCTGAACCGCGGTGCGCCGGATGTGTTTGAGCAATTCAACTCGGCAGTGCAGAAGCTTGAAGAGATTCAGGAGTGTCATCTGGTTTCCGGCGATTTCGACTACCTGTTGAAAACCCGCGTACCGGACATGTCGGCTTACCGCAAATTGCTGGGCGAAACCTTGCTGCGTTTGCCGGGGGTTAACGACACCCGTACCTACGTAGTGATGGAAGAAGTGAAACAGAGTAACCGTCTGGTTATCAAAACACGGTAAGGTGCAGGTGCAAAACCTGATTAAATTGGTTACACTCCTGTTTATTCATACAGTTTCGGCGCCGGGGCAGTTTCTCGGCGCTGTTGCTATGTCAGCTAACAGGAACCTGGAGAGCCTTTCTTGAGCCAGGAATATACAGAAGATAAAGAAGTTACCCTGAAAAGACTCAGCAGTGGCCGGCGTTTGCTGGAAGCTGTGCTTATTGTGGTAGCGATTTTTGCCGTTTACCTCATGGCTGCGTTGGTCAGTTTCAATCCGTCTGACCCAAGCTGGTCGCAGACCGCGTGGCATGAGCCGATTCACAATCTGGGCGGCGGTGTCGGGGCCTGGTTGGCCGATACGCTGTTCTTCACCTTCGGGGTGCTCGCCTACGCGATACCGCCGATCATGCTGGTCCTGTGCTGGGCGGCTTATCGCCAACGCAGCAACAGAGACTACATCGACTATTTCGCGCTTTCCCTGCGCCTGATCGGCACCCTGGCGTTAGTGCTCACCTCCTGCGGGCTGGCGGCGCTGAACGTCGACGATCTCTATTACTTCGCTTCCGGCGGCGTGATCGGCAGCCTGCTGAGCAACGCCATGTTGCCGTGGTTCAACGGCATCGGCGCTACGCTGGCGCTGCTGTGCGTATGGGCGGCGGGGTTGACGCTGTTTACCGGCTGGTCCTGGCTGGTGATCGCCGAGAAGATCGGCGGGGCGGTGCTGGGCGTCGCGACGGTGATGACCAATCGCTCACGTCGCGAAGAGCGTTATTTTGAGGATGACGAGCGTTACGTCGACGACGAGCCTGAGCAGGCAGGGAAGGGCGCCGCCGCAGCGGTTGCCGCGACCGCCGCCGGAGCCGCGGCCGCCGATGACGACGTGCTGTTCTCCGCGCCTTCGGTCACCGAAAGCGCCAAAGCGGCGGCGGAAGACGCCGCCGATCCGTTGCTCAGCGGCCTGCGCGCCGACGATGGCGAGCTTGAAGCAGAAGCCGCATCCATCGCGCCGGCGGCTTCGCCTGCACCGGCGGTGAAGGCAGAGATCCACGAGCCCGTTGCCGCGCCGATCGCCACACAGGCGCCGTCGGTGACGGTGGCGCCGGCCGCGCCGGCCTCTGTCAATCAGCACCCGGTGAGCGCCCCGGCGCAAGACGCTACGCCGCCGCTGTATTCCTTCGAGATCCCGGAAGAAACGCCCGCGCCTAAGGCGACGCGTCCTGTCGATCCTTATCAGGATGACGATGAGCCGCGCCTCGGCAACTGGCAAGAGCCGGCCGCGCCGCAGCCGCCGGCGCGTTCTCCCTTTGATTTTACCGCCGCACAGCGTGACAGCGTCGACATCGGCAGTTCGAGCGGTTTCAGCGCCACCGGCGCCAAACCGCAGCCGGATACGGCGGCAGCCGCTGCTGCTGCAGGTGCCGCGGCGGCGACCTTTATGCCGGCCTTTACGGCGACCAGCGACGACAATCCGCAGGTTAAGCAGGGCATCGGCCCTGAACTGCCGCGGCCGAATCCGGTGCGCATCCCGACCCGTCGCGAACTGGCTTCCTACGGCATCAAGCTGCCTTCGCAGCGTGCGGCTGAACAGGAACAGCGCCAGACAGAGGCGGAGCCTCAGCAGCCGGCGACGGTGAACCCGCAGGAAGCAGAGGCGCTACAGGAAGCCGCGCTGCGTCAGGCGTTTGCCGAGCAGCAAAGCCAGCGCTATGGCGAAAGCTACGCGCCTGAGCAACAAGATGACGAGAGCGCATTGCAGGAAGCCGAGCTGAGCAAGGCGTTTGCCGAGCAGCAGCACCAACGCTACGGCGAAGGCTATCAACAGGACGACGAAGAGGCGCAGCAAGAGGCCGCGCTGCGCCAGGCGTTCGCCGAGCAGCAGCAGGCGCGCTACGGCCAGCAAGCACCTGCTCCGCAGGCACCGGCCGCCAGCCCGATCGATACCCGCAATGCTTTCAGCTTCTCGCCGATGGCGGATCTGGTGGACGATGGCCCGAGCGAGCCGATGTTCACGCTATCCCCGCAGCTTGAAGAGCGCATTGAACAGCAAAGCGAGCAAGAGGACGATGTGCCGTTCGGTCAGTTTGAGCCTGTGGCGCCTGCGGCTCAACCTCAGCAATCGCATCAGCCGCCTCAACAATACCAACAGCCGCAGCAATACCAGCAGCCGCAACAGCAGTATCAACAGCCGTCGCAGCCGCAATATCAGCAGCCGCAGCAACCGGCGCAGCAGCAGCCTCAGCAAGCTCAGGCCGAGCAACATCCGGCGATGGACAGCCTGATTCACCCGTTCCTGATGCGCAACGATCAGCCGCTGCAGAAGCCGACCACGCCGCTGCCGACGCTGGATCTGTTGACCGAAGCGCCGAAAGAAGTGGAGCCGGTCGATTCCTTCGCGCTGGAACAGAAGGCGCGTCTGGTGGAGGCCAGCCTGGCCGATTACCGCGTGAAAGCCGACGTGGTGGACATCCTGCCGGGGCCGGTCATCACCCGCTTCGAGCTGGATCTGGCGCCGGGCGTTAAAGCGGCGCGCATTTCCAACCTGTCGCGCGATCTGGCGCGCTCGCTGTCGACTTCGGCGGTGCGCGTGGTGGAAGTGATCCCCGGCAAGCCTTATGTCGGTCTGGAGCTGCCGAACGCCAAACGGCAAACGGTGTATCTGCGCGAAGTGCTGGATTGCCCGGCTTTCCGTGACAATCCGTCGCCGCTGTCCATCGTATTGGGTAAAGACATCTCCGGCGAACCGGTAGTGGCCGATCTGGGCAAAATGCCGCACTTGCTGGTCGCCGGTACCACCGGTTCCGGTAAGTCGGTCGGGGTCAACGCCATGATCCTGAGCATCTTGTATAAGGCCACGCCGAAAGAAGTGCGCTTTATCATGATCGACCCGAAAATGCTGGAGCTGTCGGTTTACGAAGGCATTCCACACCTGTTGACCGACGTGGTCACCGACATGAAAGACGCCGCCAACGCGCTGCGCTGGTGCGTGGGTGAAATGGAACGCCGCTACAAGCTGATGTCAGCTCTGGGCGTGCGTAACCTGGCCGGCTACAACGAGCGCGTCGATCAGGCCGAAGCGATGGGGCGTCCGATCCCGGATCCATTCTGGAAGCCGACCGACAGCATGGACATCACGCCGCCGGTGCTGGAGAAAGAGCCTTACATCGTGGTGATGGTCGACGAATTCGCCGATCTGATCATGACGGTGGGCAAGAAGGTCGAAGAGTTGATCGCTCGCCTGGCGCAGAAAGCGCGTGCGGCGGGTATCCACCTGGTGCTGGCGACTCAGCGTCCGTCGGTGGATGTGATCACCGGCCTGATCAAGGCCAACATCCCGACGCGTATCGCCTTTACCGTGTCGAGCAAGATCGACTCTCGTACCATCCTCGATCAGGGGGGCGCCGAGTCCTTGCTGGGCATGGGTGATATGCTCTATCTGGCGCCGAACTCCTCGATCCCGGTGCGCGTACATGGCGCATTTGTGCGCGATCAGGAAGTGCACGCGGTGGTCAAGGATTGGAAAGCGCGCGAGCGGCCCCAATATAAAGAGGGCATTCTCAGCGGCGGTGAAGATGGCGAGGGCGGTGCCGGCGGCGGCATGGAGGGCGACGAAGAGCTGGATCCGCTGTTTGACCAGGCGGTGGATTTCGTGGTGGATAAACGCCGCGCCTCCATCTCCGGCGTACAGCGCCAGTTCCGTATCGGCTACAACCGCGCGGCGCGCATCATCGAACAGATGGAGGCGCAGGGCATCGTCAGTGAGCAGGGGCATAACGGCAACCGCGAGGTGCTGGCGCCGCCGCGGCACGATTGATGGTCGTTTAGCCATTGCAATTCAATAAGAAAGGGCCGCTTAAGCGGCCCTTGTGCAAAGAAGCGTAAACCCGTTTCTTCTCGGAACATTGGCCTACCGGCCGATCGCCGGCTTCAGGTAAAGTAACGGGAGTAACGGGTTGATTGACCCGCACGGCGTCGCCCTGCGGTTAACGCATTTCATAAGGTATCTGGAATAATGAAAAAACTGTTAGTTGCCTGCTGTCTGCTTTCGGGATTCGCTTCTACCTCCGTGCTGGCCGATGCCGCACAGGATCTGCAAAGTCGCCTGGCGAAGGTGAACAGTTTCCACGCCAGCTTCTCGCAAACCGTGACCAGCGCTGAAGGCGCCGCGGTGCAACAGGGTGAAGGCGAGCTGTGGGTGAAGCGGCCGAACCTGTTCAACTGGCACATGACCTCACCCGATGAGAGCGTGCTGGTCTCCGATGGCCAAACCCTGTGGTTTTACAACCCGTTCGTCGAGCAGGTGACGGCGACCTGGTTGAAGAACGCCACCGGCAATACGCCGTTTATGCTGATCACCCGCAATAATGCCAGCGACTGGAAACAGTACAACGTGAAGCAAAAGGGCGATGATTTCGAATTAACGCCAAAATCCGCCAGCGGCAACCTGAAGCAATTCGCCATCAGCGTGACCAACAGCGGCACCATCCGCAGCTTCGCCGCGGTGGAACAGGATGGCCAACGTAGTTCTTATACGCTGAAAAGCCAGCAGAACGTTGCCGCCGATCCGGCCAAATTCAAATTTACCCCGCCGAAGGGGGTGACGCTGGACGACCAGCGCCAGTGAGGTGCAAGTGAGTAATAATCTGTCGCTCGATTTTTCCCAGAACGAGTTCCAGCCGTTGGCCGCGCGCATGCGGCCGACCACGCTGGCGCAGTATATCGGCCAGCAACACCTGCTGGCCGCCGGCAAGCCGCTGCCGCGCGCCATTGAGGCCGGGCAACTGCACTCGATGATTTTATGGGGGCCGCCGGGTACCGGGAAGACGACGTTGGCAGAGCTGATCGGCCGTTATGGCCAGGCGGATGTCGAACGGATCTCCGCCGTGACCTCCGGCATCAAGGAGATCCGCGAAGCGATCGAGCGGGCGCGGCAAAACCGCGACGCCGGCCGCCGCACCATCCTGTTCGTCGACGAAGTGCACCGCTTTAACAAAAGCCAGCAGGACGCTTTCCTGCCGCACATCGAAGACGGCACCATCACCTTTATCGGTGCCACCACCGAAAACCCGTCGTTCGAACTGAACTCGGCGCTGCTGTCCCGCGCCCGCGTTTATCTGCTTAAGGCACTGACCGCCGAAGATATCGGCCAGGTGCTGGATCAGGCGATGAGCGACAAGGCGCGCGGCTTTGGCGATCAGAACGTCGAGCTGCCCGCGGAAACGCGCCACCTGCTGTCGGAGTTGGTGGGCGGCGATGCGCGCCGGGCGTTGAACAGCCTGGAAATGATGGCGGACATGGCGGAGATCGACGCCAAAGGCGTGCGGGTGCTGACGCCGCAGCTGCTGAAAGAGGTGTCGGGCGAGCGCAGCGCGCGCTTCGACAACAAGGGCGACCGTTATTACGACCTGATTTCCGCGCTGCATAAATCGGTGCGCGGTTCGGCGCCGGACGCCGCGCTGTATTGGTATGCGCGCATCATTACCGCCGGCGGCGATCCGCTCTATGTGGCGCGCCGTCTGTTGGCGATTGCCTCTGAAGACGTGGGCAACGCCGATCCGCGCGGCATGCAGGTGGCGATCGCCGCCTGGGATTGCTTCACCCGCGTGGGGCCGGCGGAGGGCGAGCGCGCCATCGCGCAGGCGATCGTCTATCTGGCCTGCGCGCCGAAGAGCAACGCGGTTTACACCGCGTTCAAGGCCGCCATGCGCGACGCCAGGGAGCAGGCCGATTATGACGTACCTGAGCACTTGCGCAACGCGCCGACCAAGCTGATGAAGGAGATGGGGCTGGGGGCGGAGTACCGTTACGCCCACGACGAACCCAACGCCTACGCCGCCGGCGAGAACTACTTCCCGCCCGAAATGGCCCATACGCGCTACTACCAACCGACCTCGCGCGGGCTAGAAGGGA
The DNA here is from genome assembly GCF_052168835.1 of Serratia sp. CY40230. Taxonomy (NCBI): domain Bacteria; kingdom Pseudomonadati; phylum Pseudomonadota; class Gammaproteobacteria; order Enterobacterales; family Yersiniaceae; genus Serratia; species Serratia sp. CY40230. Next base: position 131,933 of record NZ_JBJNLX010000002.1, on the reverse strand, counting down.
AAATCGGCGAAAAGTTGGCATGGCTGGCTGAGCAGGATCAAAATAGCCCGACAAAACGCTACCGCTAGCGTGGCCGTTGCGGTAAGGTTAGCGGGTATCACTCTTCTTTTATGCGGCTATAAATCAGCCGCATAGAACAACAACACTTCTTTCAATAACAACAAGCACAGGATTAGCATGCTCGATCCCAATCTGCTGCGTAATGAGCTAGACGCAGTCGCCGTCAAACTGGCTCGCCGAGGCTTTAAACTCGATCTGGATCTGCTGCGTTCGCAGGAAGAACGCCGCAAAGTTCTGCAGGTAGAAACTGAAACGCTGCAAGCGGAACGCAACTCCCGATCGAAATCCATCGGCGCGGCCAAAGCGCGTGGGGAAGACATCGAGCCGCTGCGTCGCGAAGTGAACGAGCTGGGTGACAAGCTGGATGCCGCCAAGGCGGCGCTGGATGCGCTGCAAAGCGAGATCCGCGATTATGCCCTGACGCTGCCTAACCTGCCGGACGACGCGGTGCCGGATGGTAAAGACGACAGCGAAAACCTGGAAGTCACCCGCTGGGGCGAACCGCGTCAGTACGACTTCGCGGTGCGCGATCACGTCGATCTGGGCGAAATGGCCGGCGGGCTGGATTTTGCCGCCGCGGTTAAGCTGACCGGTTCGCGCTTCGTGGTGATGAAAGGGCAAATCGCCCGCATGCACCGCGCGCTGTCCCAGTTCATGCTGGATCTGCACACCGAGCAGCACGGCTACCTGGAGGCCTACGTGCCTTACCTGGTCAACCACGCCACGCTGTACGGTACCGGCCAGCTGCCGAAGTTCGGCGAAGATCTGTTCCATACCCGCCCGCTGGAAGAAGAAGCCGACAGCAGCAACTACGCGCTGATCCCAACGGCGGAAGTGCCGCTGACCAACTTGGTGCGCGACGAGATCGTGGAAGAGGAATCTCTGCCGCTGAAGATGACCGCACACACGCCATGCTTCCGTGCGGAAGCCGGTTCTTACGGCCGCGACACCCGTGGTTTGATCCGCATGCACCAGTTCGACAAGGTTGAAATGGTGCAGATCGTCCGTCCGGAAGATTCGATGGATGCCCTGGAAGAGCTGACCGGTCACGCGGAAAAAGTGCTGCAGCTGCTGAACCTGCCTTACCGCAAGGTGCTGCTGTGCACCGGCGACATGGGCTTCGGCGCCTGCAAGACTTACGATCTGGAAGTGTGGCTGCCGGCGCAGAACACCTACCGCGAGATCTCGTCCTGCTCCAACATGTGGGACTTCCAGGCGCGTCGCATGCAGGCGCGCTGCCGCAGCAAGGCCGACAAGAAACCGCGTCTGGTTCACACGCTGAACGGCTCCGGCCTGGCGGTCGGCCGCACGCTGGTGGCGGTGCTGGAAAACTACCAGCAGGCCGACGGCCGCATTCAGGTGCCTGAGGTACTGCGTCCTTACATGGGCGGCCTGGAATATATCGGCTGAACAGTCAATCACTAGAAAAAGCGCCTGCGGGCGCTTTTTTTATGTCGAGAATTCAGCCTTTCGCCAGCGTATAAGCTTGTTTAATGTAGTCTGCCAGATGCTTGCTTTTAACCTCGTCGGGCGAGTGAAGCTTGATGTGCCGCCGATACTGGCCGCTGCCCTCGAGCTGGTGATAACGATCTTCCAGGCGGTAGCCCTGGCCGAACTCTACCGTGACGTGGCTGCGGTAGGCGAAAACGCCGCAGAAAAATTGAGTATGCGAGAACATGATGCCGCCGTATTTGACCGATTCGGTGACGCCACTGCCGCTCGCCGCAGCGACCCGGCGCACCTGTTGTACGATCTCCAGCAGCTCGCCGTGCGTGCTGCCGATGTCCGCCAGCAAGGTCTCGACCGCCGCATTATTTGCCTGACTCATCTCGCTTCTCCGTCGTTAAATCCGCTCTGCGCTGAGCATAGCGCTTTTTCAGCCGCTTAGCCGGAAACAAATCGTGCGCTGGAATGATAAGAGGCAATTGACTTTTTTATCGCCAGTGGCATGATGCGCGCACTCTCATTGCGCGTTCGGTCACAATTTCACTATGTCCGCTTACTCCCGCCCGGTGCTCTTATTGCTCTGCGGCCTCTTGCTGCTCACGGTATCCATTGCCGTTTTGAATACGTTAGTGCCGCTTTGGTTAACCCATGCTCAGCTGTCGACCTGGCAAGTGGGTATGGTCAGCTCCTCTTATTTCAGCGGCAACCTGTTGGGCACGTTGGTAGCGGGTAAACTGATCCAGCGCGTTGGCTTCACCCGCAGCTATCATCTCTCTTGTTTGCTGTTCGCCGCCGCGACCGCCGGCATGGTGCTGTCGATCGATTTCTGGAGCTGGCTGGGCTGGCGCTTCTTCGCCGGCGTCGGTTGCGCCTGGATCTGGGTGATCGTGGAGAGCGCGCTTTTGCGCAGCGGCAATTTGAGCAACCGTGGCCAGCTGCTGGCGGCCTATATGATTGTCTATTACCTCGGGACGGTGACCGGCCAATTGCTGTTGAGCATGACCTCGACCGAATTGCTGCACGTGGTGCCGTGGGTGACCGCGATTGTGATCAGCGCCATGCTGCCGATGCTGTTCGCGCGGGTCAACCGCCATGAAGACGAGCCGCAGCAGGCGGCGGTGTGGACAATGTTGAGACGCCGCAGCGCGCGCCTGGGCATCAACGGCTGCATCATCTCCGGCATCGTGCTCGGTTCGCTGTATGGCCTGATGCCGCTGTACCTCTCTCATCAGGGCATGAGCGACGCTAACGTCGGCTACTGGATGGCGCTGTTGGTCAGCTCCGGCATCGTCGGCCAATGGCCGGTCGGGCGCCTGGCCGATCGTTACGGGCGCCTGCTGGTGCTGCGCATTCAGGTGTTCGTGGTGATTCTGGCCAGCGTGGCGATGCTTGGCAACTACGCCATGGCGCCTTCGCTGTTCATCCTCGGCTGCGCCGGCTTTACCCTGTACCCGGTGGCGATGTCCTGGGCCTGCGAGAAGGCGCTGCCGCACGAGTTGGTGGCGATGAACCAGGCGCTGCTGATGAGTTACACGATAGGCAGCCTGCTGGGCCCGTCGATGACGGCGCTGCTGATGCAAAACTACTCCGATCGCGTGCTGTTCGTGATGATCGCCGCCGTGGCGCTGGTTTACCTGCTGATGCTGCTGAAGAAGCAGAAGCCGGATCACCATCACACGCCGTTCGCCGCCGCCTGAGCATAAAAAAACCGGCTATGAGCCGGTTTTTCTTTGGCGCTGCGCCAATCAGTAAATCACTTTGTGGCCGTAGCTTTCCAGGATGCCTTTGACGCGATCCATGGTCTCGGCCTTCGGCGGATGTACGCCGTCCAGCTTGTACTCTTCCCCCATCGCCACCCATTTGTGCTTGCCCAGTTCGTGGTAGGGCAGCAGCTCGATTTTCTCGATGTTGCTCATGTCTTTGGTAAACTCGCCCAACAGATGTGCCGACTTATCGTCGTCTGACCAACCCGGCACCACCACGTAGCGGATCCAGGTGCGCTGGTTGCGTTTCGCCAGGTAGCGGGCGAATTCCAGCGTGCGGTGGTTGGAAACGCCGACCAGATTCTGATGGATCTCGTCGTTCATCTGTTTCAGATCCAGCATCACCAGATCGGTGGTGTCCAGCAGCTCGTCGATCACCGGATCGTAGCGGCGCACGAAGCCGTTGGTATCCAGGCAGGTATTGATGCCTTCGGCATGGCAGGCACGGAACCAGTCGCGCACGAATTCAGCCTGCAGGATCGCCTCGCCGCCGGACGCGGTCACGCCGCCGCCAGAGGCATTCATGAAGTGGCGGTAGGCCACCGCGTCTTTCATCAGCTCTTCGACGGTCACTTCTTTGCCGCCGTGGGTATCCCAGGTGTCGCGGTTATGGCAATAGAGGCAGCGCATCAGGCAGCCCTGGAAGAAGACGATAAAGCGGATCCCTGGCCCGTCGACGGTGCCGCAGGATTCGAAGGAGTGGATGCGACCAGTTACTGACATTGCGGGGTTTTCTCCAATATTGACTGTCAAACGCAGTCTAAAAATAGGCGCGTGGCCGCCGGCCAGGTATCTGCGATGCAGTGGCGGGGTGAGCCCGCCACCGGGGGTAATGATGCCTGTCGGCCGGTCAGTTGCCGGATAACTGTTTTGCCGGCTATCCATTCAGTATAGATGTCCGGCAAAACAGACTCGTACAGAGTCAGGGGAGAGCGGTGGGAGAAAAGGGCCGGCAGAACCGGCCCTGACGTTGCTACCGGGCGGTTTCCCGCCCGGCTGGCGCATTACATCGTTTGAGTGAAGGTACGAGTAATGACGTCCTGCTGTTGCTCTTTGGTCAGCGAGTTGAAGCGCACGGCGTAACCGGAGACGCGGATGGTCAGCTGAGGGTATTTCTCAGGGTTTTCCATCGCGTCCAGCAGCATTTCGCGGTTCATTACGTTGACGTTCAGGTGCTGGCCGCCTTCGATGGAGGCTTCATGGTGGAAGTAACCATCCATCAGGCCCGCCAGGTTGGCTTTACGCACGTCGTCGTCTTTACCCAGCGCGTTAGGCACGATGGAGAAGGTGTAGGAGATCCCGTCTTTCGCGTAGGCAAACGGCAGTTTGGCTACCGAAGTCAGGGAGGCTACTGCGCCTTTCTGGTCGCGGCCGTGCATCGGGTTGGCACCTGGGCCGAATGGTGCACCGGCGCGGCGGCCATCCGGAGTGTTACCGGTTTTCTTACCGTACACCACGTTGGAGGTGATGGTCAGTACGGACTGGGTCGGTACCGCGTTGCGGTAGGTGCGCAGTTTCTGAATTTTCTTCATGAAACGCTCAACCAGGTCGCAGGCGATGTCATCGACGCGGGCGTCGTTGTTACCGAACTGCGGATACTCGCCTTCCACTTTGAAGTCGATAGCCAGGCCGTCTTCGTCGCGAATGGTGGTGACTTTCGCGTACTTGATGGCGGACAGGGAGTCGGCCGCCACGGACAGACCGGCGATGCCGCAAGCCATGGTGCGATAAACGTCACGGTCATGCAGCGCCATCAGCGCAGCTTCGTAGCTGTACTTGTCGTGCATGTAGTGAATGATGTTCAGCGCGGTCACGTACTGCTTGGCCAGCCAATCCATAAAGTGGTCCATGCGGGCCATGACTTTGTCATAGTCCAGCACTTCGTCCATCATCGGCGCTTCTTTCGGGCCGACCTGCATTTTCAGTTTTTCGTCAACGCCGCCGTTGATGGCGTACAGCATGGTTTTCGCCAGGTTGGCGCGGGCGCCGAAGAACTGCATTTGCTTACCGACGATCATCGGGCTGACGCAACAGGCGATGGCGTAGTCATCGTTGTTGAAGTCAGGACGCATCAGGTCGTCGTTTTCGTACTGTACGGAAGAGGTGTCGATGGACACTTTCGCCGCGAATTTCTTGAAGTTCAGCGGCAGCTTCTCAGACCACAGGATGGTCATGTTCGGTTCCGGAGACGGCCCCATGGTGTACAGGGTGTTCAGGAAGCGGAAGCTGTTTTTGGTGACCAGGGTACGGCCGTCGACGCCCATACCGGCCAGGGACTCAGTCGCCCAGATTGGGTCGCCGGAGAACAGTTCATCGTACTCAGGGGTACGCAGGAAGCGCACCATACGCAGTTTCATCACCAGGTGGTCGATCAGTTCCTGCGCTTGCTCTTCGGTCAGTTTGCCCGCCTTGATGTCGCGCTCGATGAACACGTCGAGGAAGGTGGACACGCGGCCGAAGGACATGGCGGCGCCGTTCTGGGATTTCACCGCGGCCAGGTAGCCGAAGTAGGTCCACTGCACCGCTTCTTGCGCGCTGGTGGCTGGGCCGGAGATGTCGTAACCGTATTTGGCGGCCATCTCTTTGATCTGAGCCAGAGCGCGATGCTGTTCAGCGATCTCTTCACGCAGCTGGATGGTCATTTCCAGATCTTCGCCGTTTTCCAGTTTTTCCTGCAGCGATTTGAACTGGTTCAGCTTGTCGGCCATCAGGAAGTCGATGCCGTACAGCGCCACGCGGCGGTAGTCGCCGATGATGCGGCCACGGCCGTAGGCGTCCGGCAGACCGGTCAGCACGCCGGATTTACGGCAGTTCAGGATGTCTTTGGTGTAAACGTCGAATACGCCCTGGTTGTGGGTTTTGCGGTATTCGGTGAACACTTTTTTCAGCTGCGGATCCAGTTCGCGGCCGTACACTTTGCACGAACCTTCGACCATTTTGATGCCGCCGAACGGGATCAGCGCGCGTTTCAGAGGGGCGTCGGTCTGCAGACCCACGATGGTTTCCAGCTCTTTGGCGATGTAACCCGCGTCGTGAGAAACGATGGTTGAAGCAACGTTGGTGTCGAAATCAACCGGCGCATGAGTGCGGTTTTCCAGTTTGATCCCTTCCATAACCTTGTCCCACAAGGTGGTGGTGGCTTGAGTAGCGCCAGCCAGGAAGGATTCGTCACCCTCATAAGGCGTGTAGTTTTTCTGGATGAAGTCACGAACGTTGACTTCATTCTGCCAGTCACCCTTGCTGAAACCTTCCCAAGCGTTGGCTAATTTCTCGTTAAGTTCGGTCATTGTACACCTACCTTTGATTGTGGATTTCTAACTCTGCGCGCGGTTACTCACAGCTTAGTGCTGCTCGCGGCCCCCGCGCAGATAAATTACCCAGTAAGTCAACCCAACCAGCAGACCACCGCCGATGATGTTACCGAGGGTGACCGGAATCAGGTTGTCGATGATGAAGTTGCTTACTGTCAGATGAGCGAATTGCTCAGGTACCGCCCCTACGGCTTGCCAGAATTCCGGCGTGGCGAAGTGTTTGACCACGATGCCCATAGGGATCATAAACATGTTGGCGATGCTGTGTTCGAAGCCGCTGGCGACAAACATCCCGACCGGCAGCACCATGGCGAGCATCTTGTCGGTCAGGGTGCGGCCGGAGTAGCTCATCCAGACCGCCAGGCAGACCATCAGGTTGGCCAGAATGCCGAGGCACACGGCTTCGATGAAGGTGTGATGCAGCTTGTGGTCTGCGGTTTGCAGGACATTCAGGCCCCACTGGCCGTTGGCGACCATATACTCGCCGGAGAACCAGATCAGCGCCACGAAGAACAGCGCGCCGACCAGATTGCCGAGATAAACGTTCAGCCAGTTGGCGCCCAGCTGGCCCCAGCTGATGCGGCCGCTGGCCTTGGCGATGACGATAAGCACGGTAGAGGTGAACAGGTCGGCGCCCGACACCACCACCAGCATTAACCCGAGAGAGAAGCAGATGCCGCCGACCAGTTTCGCCAGCCCGAAAGGCACGCCGGCGGTGCCGGTGGTCGCCGTGATGTAGAAGACGAAGGCGATGGAAATGAAGACACCGGCGGTGATCGCCAAATAAAACGTTTTCAGCGGATGTTTGGTGGCTTTATACACGCCGGCATCTTCAGCGATTTTCGCCGTTGCCGCAGGTAAAATCAGATCGAAGGGGCTGTCAGTTTTCAAACTAACTCTCGCTCTTAAGGGTTAAAACAACGCAATGAGATACTAGCAAAGCAGTATAGGGGAAAATTTGATTTGGATCATAAGGCGGGGAAGTAGAGCGGTGAAATGACGTGTTTTTTGTGTGGTTTTTATGTTTAATTTATTGATTTTTAATAAAAAACAATTTTTTAATGTTTGCAAATTTTTTTGAATCCACCGAGTGGTCGGCGTGGAGTAAAGTTAAATTTTTAGGCGTTTTGTCGCCGCGCGGCGCTGAAAGTTTAATTATCGGTTAATTATTATTTCACCGTCCGGCAACAATTGACGGTTTATTTATTTTTATGGTCGTTTAACCACCTATTTCCCGGCGAAAAAATAAAACCGAATGCGTTGAAATAAACCGCAAAATTGAAAACGCCGCAACGGAGTGCGGCGTTTGGCAACAGGGGTACTCCCAAAGTGGCAGTATCCCCTGATGATGCTTAGGCCTTGGCCCAGTGGCGGCGTTTGGCCGCCTGCAGCTTCTCGTAAGCCGCCAGCAGCGCCTGATGGGCCGGCAGCGCCTTCAGATCGGCATCGACGGCGAACAGCCCGTTGAAGCGCTCTTCACCGCTGATGGCGGCGGAGGCGGCGTCGACCGCTTCCTGGCCGTACATCTTCACGAACGCGGTATAGTACTGCGCCGCTTCGCGTTCAGGCTCCTGCGCCAGCAGCAGCAGCGTTTGCAGGCAGCGGTAGTAGTTGCTGCGCGCCGGGCTCAGCACCGAGGCGTTGAAGTCCTGCGTCCATTCGGTCCAGATCAGCGCCTGATCCAGATCGCCGCCCGCCAGCGCCAGCATCGATTTCAGCTCGCCCACGCGCAGGGTATACCAGGCGTTGTCTTTGCCGCTGGCAATGCCCAGCAGTTCGCGTACGCGGGTAAAATCGTCCAGCCCTTCGTCGTCCAACTGCTCGATCAGCGCCAGGTATTCTTCCGGCTCCCACTCGCTGCCCGGCAGCGCCAGCAGCGTATCGCGCAGGTGCGCGCCCATGCTGTTGTTAGCCAGCAGCAGGTCTTCCGCCGGGTAGATATCGGACATGCCCGGCACGATGATGCGGCAAGCGTAGACGCCCAGGTGCTCATAGTCGGCGATGTACACTTCCGCGTCTTCCTTGTCGAAGATGCTCATCAGGGTGGCGAACTCTTCCTGCGTGCTGCCGCTGAAGTTCCAGTCAACGAACGGATAGTCCGCGTCCTGCTTGAACAGATCCCAGGAGATCAGGCCGCTGGAGTCGATGAAGTGCGTTTCCAGGTTGGTGTGTTCCGCCACTTCTTCGTCATCGAAGGTCGGCGCGGTGAACACGTCGAGATCTTTCAGGCTGCGGCCCTGCAGCAGTTCGGTTACCGTGCGCTCCAGCGCCACGCCGAAGTCCGGATGCGCGCCGAATGAAGCGAAACAGGTGCCGTTGGTCGGGTTGAACAGCACCACGCAGATCACCGGGTAGTTGCCGCCCAGCGAGGCGTCATAGGGGAGGATCGGGAAACCTTCCTCTTCCAGCTTGGCGATAGCTTCCACCACGCCCGGGTAGCGGTTCAGCACCTCGTCCGGGATCGCCGGCAGGCTGATGGATTCGGCGATGATGCGGTTTTTCACATAACGCTCGAACACTTCCGACAGGCCCTGCACGCGCGCTTCGTTGGCGGTGTTGCCGGCGGACATGCCGTTGGAAACATACAGGTTGCCGATGATATTCATCGGGATGTACACGGTTTGCTGGTCGGACTGACGGGTAAACGGCAGTGCACACACGCCGCGATCGGCGTTGCCGGACTGCAGATCGACCAGATCGCTGGCGCTCAGCTCTTGCTGCGGATCGTAGAAGGCGTGCAGACGTTCGTCGAGGATGCCGGCCGGCAGCGCGTCGTCTTCAGGGATCGGGAACCATTTCTCATTCGGATAGTGCACGAAGTCGCCTTCGGCGATCTGTTTGCCCAGATAGAAATCGGCGAAGAAGTAGTTGGTGGACAGGCGCTCGAAATATTCACCCAGCGCGGAGGCCAGCGCGGCTTTTTTGCTGGCGCCTTTGCCGTTGGTGAAGCACAGCGGGCAATCGCGATCGCGGATGTGCACCGACCACACGTGCGGCACCGGGTTCAGCCAGGAGGCTTCTTCGATGTTGAAACCGAGATCGCTCAGTTTCTGCTGGAAACGGGAGATGGAGTCTTCCAGGGCGGCGTCTTTACCGGGGATAAAAGTTTGCGTCATTGTCTTCACTTTTTGCGCGTACTAAAAACGCGCAATGATACGGGGTTTTACGCTGGAGCTCCACGTATTCCTAAAGCGGTGGCAAAGTCACAGTTTTTTTAAGGATAAAGGCCATAATTCAGCGAGTTATCTGTCACGGAGAAATCTAATGAAATCAGTGAAACTCAGCGTGTTAACCCTCTTGTTGACCGGCGTCAGCGCCTCGGCGCTGGCGCTGCCCAACATCACCTTGCTGGCGACCGGCGGCACTATCGCCGGCGGCGGCGATTCGGCGACGAAATCCAACTATACCGCGGGCAAACTGGGCGTCGAGGCGTTGGTCGATGCGGTGCCGGCGCTGAAAGATATCGCCGACGTGCAGGGGGAACAGGTGGTGAACATCGGCTCGCAGGACATGAACGATCAGGTCTGGCTGACGCTGGCGAAGAAAATTGACGCCGACTGCGGCAAAACCGACGGCTTCGTCATCACCCACGGCACCGATACGCTGGAAGAGACGGCCTATTTCCTTGATTTGACGGTGAAATGCGACAAGCCGGTGGTGTTGGTGGGGGCGATGCGACCGGCGACGGCGATGAGCGCCGACGGCCCGTTCAACCTGTATAACGCGGTGGTGACGGCGGCGGATCCGCAATCGGCCAACCGCGGGGTGCTGGTGGCGATGAACGACACCGTGCTGGACGCGCGTGACGTCACCAAGACCAATACCACCGCCGTGCAGACCTTCCAGTCGCCAAACTACGGCCCGCTGGGGTATATCCACAACGGCAAGATCGATTACCAGCGCTCGCCGCAGCGTAAGCATACCCGGGAGACGCCGTTCGACGTCAGCAAGCTGAACGAGCTGCCGAAGGTCGGCATCGTCTACAACTATGCCAACGCCTCCGATGCGCCGGCCAAGGCGCTGATCGCCGAAGGCTATCAGGGCATCGTCAGCGCCGGGGTCGGCAACGGCAACCTGTATAAAACCGTGTTCGACACCCTGGCGACGGCGGCGCACAACGGCGTGGCGGTGGTGCGTTCTTCGCGCGTGCCGACCGGCGCCACCACCGAGGATGCGGAAGTGGACGACGCCAAGTACGGCTTCGTGGCCGCCGGCACGCTGAATCCGCAAAAGGCGCGCATTCTGCTGCAGCTGGCGCTGACGCAAACCAAAGACGCGAAGCAGATCCAGCAGATGTTTAATCAGTACTGATCGTTTCCTCTCCTGCGGGGGCCATCCGGGCTCCCGCAGCCATCTTGGCTGAATACAGCATAAAACACCGCGTTAACCCGCTGAATTTCCCCATGTCACAGGGTTTTATCGTCCAAACAATCGCGACGGCCGCAGAGCCTGTCATCACCCGGCACGGCCGTTTGCCGCCGACGGGCGAATAAGCGTTGCAGCCATGGGGCGTGAGTGATAAAACCGATGGGTTGGTTAACGCGAGCGTTAACTTCGGGCGTCTTTTCGACAGGTCGCTTTTCTGCGGCGAACAGTGAATGTGGTGAGGGGAAATGACTCAGGTTTATAATTTTAGCTCTGGCCCGGCGATGCTGCCGGTGGAAGTGTTGCGTCGTGCGGAACAGGAACTGTGCAACTGGCACGGCCTGGGAACGTCTGTGATGGAGATCAGTCACCGCAGCAAAGAATTCATCGCCGTTGCCGAGCAGGCGGAACAGGATCTGCGCGATCTGCTGAAAGTCCCCTCCAACTATAAAGTGCTGTTTTGCCACGGCGGCGCCCGCGCGCAGTTCGCCGCGCTGCCGCTGAACCTGCTGGGCGACAAGGCCACCGCCGACTATATCGACGGCGGCTATTGGGCGCACAGCGCCATCAAGGAAGCGGAAAAGTATTGCGCCCCGAACGTCATCGACGTGAAGACCCGCATCGACGGCCTGAGCGGCATCACGCCGATGAAAGAGTGGCAACTGAGCAACGACGCGGCTTACGTGCATTATTGCCCGAATGAGACCATCGACGGCGTGGCCATCGATGAAACGCCGGACTTCGGCGACAAAGTGGTGATCGGCGATTACTCCTCGACCATCCTGTCCCGCCCGCTCGACGTCAGCCGCTTCGGCGTGATTTACGCCGGCGCGCAGAAAAATATCGGTCCGGCCGGTCTGACGCTGGTGATCGTGCGCGACGATCTGCTGGGCAAGGCGCGCAAAGAAGTGCCGTCTATCCTTGACTACACCGTGCTGGCCGAGAACGGCTCGATGTTCAACACCCCGCCGACCTTCGCCTGGTACTTGTCCGGGCTGGTGTTCAAATGGCTGAAAGAGCAGGGCGGCCTGGTGGAGATGCAAAAACGCAATCAGGCCAAGGCCGAGCTGCTGTACGCGACTATCGATAAATCTGACTTCTACCGCAGCCAGGTGGCGATCGCCAACCGTTCCTGGATGAACGTGCCGTTCCAGCTGGCCGATGCGGCGCTGGACAAGGTGTTCCTCAGCGAAGCCGAGGCCATCGGCCTGCAGGCGCTGAAAGGCCACCGGGTAGTTGGCGGCATGCGCGCTTCTATTTACAATGCCATGCCGCTGGCCGGCGTCCAGGCGCTGACCGACTTCATGGCCGACTTCGAACGTCGTCACGGTTGATTCCGGCAGCCCGCCAGGCGCGGGCTGCCTCAGGCTGTTGTCCTTTTGCATTAAAGCGGCTCCGGCATTATTCCGGAGCCGTTTCGTTTATCAGAATTGGAGAGTTTTGTTCACATGGTGGATTCCCTGACGTTACAACCGGTCGCCCTGGTCAATGGCACCGTCAACTTACCCGGCTCGAAGAGCGTTTCTAACCGCGCTCTGCTGCTGGCGGCGCTGGCGGAGGGAACGACCCGGCTGACCAACCTGCTGGACAGCGACGACGTGCGTCATATGCTGAATGCGCTGCAGGCGTTGGGCGTGAACTATCAGCTTTCCGCCGATCGCACCGTATGTGAAGTGACCGGCGTGGCCGGGCCGTTGGTGGCCAACCAACCGCTGGAACTGTTCCTCGGCAATGCCGGCACCGCGATGCGCCCACTGGCGGCGGCGCTGTGCCTCGGTGAAGGCGACGTGGTGTTGACCGGGGAACCCCGCATGAAAGAACGCCCGATCGGCCATCTGGTGGACGCGTTGCGCCAGGGCGGGGCGCAGATTGATTACCTCGAACAGACCGATTACCCGCCGATTCGCCTGCGCGGCGGTTTCCAGGGCGGCGACGTCACCGTTGACGGCAGCGTCTCCAGCCAGTTCCTGACCGCGTTGCTGATGACCGCGCCCCTGGCGCCGCAGGATACGCAAATCCACATCAAAGGCGAGCTGGTTTCCAAGCCGTACATTGATATCACGCTGCACCTGATGCGTACCTTCGGCGTATCGGTGAGCCACGACAATTACCGGGTGTTCCACATTCAGGGGCGCCAGACGTATATCGCGCCGGGCGATTACCTGGTTGAGGGCGACGCTTCTTCCGCCTCTTACTTCCTGGCGGCGGCAGCGATCAAAGGCGGCACCGTGCGCGTGACCGGCATCGGTCGCAAAAGCGTGCAGGGCGACACCAAGTTTGCCGACGTGCTGGAGAAAATGGGCGCGCGCATCACCTGGGGTGACGATTTCATCGAGTGCAGCCGCGGTGAACTGCGCGGCATCGACATGGACATGAACCACATTCCCGACGCGGCGATGACCATCGCCACCGCAGCGCTGTTCGCCGAGGGGCCGACCACCATCCGCAATATCTACAACTGGCGGGTGAAGGAGACCGACCGTCTGGCGGCGATGGCCACCGAGCTGCGTAAAGTGGGGGCGGAAGTGGACGAAGGCGAAGACTACATTCACGTCGTGCCGCCGGCCAAACTGCAGTTCGCCGAGATCGGCACCTACAACGATCACCGCATGGCAATGTGCTTCTCGCTGGTGGCGCTGTCGGATACGCCGGTCACCATTCTCGATCCGAAATGCACCGCGAAGACCTTCCCGGATTATTTCGAACAGCTGGCGCGCATCAGCCAGCCGGCGTAACCCGTCAAATCGTTTATTTTAAGGTCCCTTTGCGGGCCTTTATCGTTTTTAACCTTTGGCGACCGGCGTTTCTTCTATACTTTTTCGCGGTTATGCGCTTATTTTCAACAACCGGATAGTTCCAGGGTAACAGATCGCCGTAGGGCAGCGTATAATACGCCACCGTATTTGCCCCTGATTGGGCAGGTGACAGAGCTCACGGGCTTCGAGTCGAAGCACGCCGTGTCTCTGTGAGGTTTTCTACCTGAAGGAGAGAGAAATGACGGCTACAGCCCCGGTGATAACCGTTGATGGACCAAGTGGCGCGGGCAAAGGCACGCTGTGTAAAGCGTTGGCCGAGTCCCTTGGTTGGCGTTTGCTGGACTCCGGCGCGATCTATCGCGTGCTGGCGCTGGCGGCGTTGCATCATCAGGTGGATATCACTTCTGAGGAAGCGCTGGTTCCGCTGGCCGCACATCTCGATGTTCGCTTCGTTGCCCAGGACGGCAAGCTGCAGGTGATTTTGGAAGGTGAGGACGTCAGTAATGAGATCCGCACCGAAACCGTCGGCAACACCGCGTCGCAAGCGGCTGCGTTTCCGCGCGTGCGCGAGGCGTTGCTGCGCCGCCAGCGCGCATTCCGCGAGGCGCCCGGCCTGATTGCCGATGGCCGCGACATGGGCACGGTGGTGTTCCCTGACGCGCCGGTCAAGATTTTCCTCGACGCCAGCTCGGAGGAGCGCGCGCACCGCCGCATGCTGCAGTTGCAGGAGAAAGGCTTTAATGTTAACTTTGAACGTCTTTTAGCCGAGATAAAGGAACGGGACGACCGTGACCGTAATCGGCCTATCGCGCCTCTGGTGCCCGCTTCTGACGCCCTCGTGCTGGATTCTACCAGCATGTCGATCGAAGAAGTGATCAGGCAGGCGTTGACGTATGCACAGAAAGTGTTGGCGTTGCCGCAGCAATAAGCGCGGCGGCGCTATTGGCTTTTTGTCATATTTGTCATAGCGGTATCGCAATATATCGGGTAAAATTTTACCCCTGTAACCTTAAACCCTGTCGGCATGGAGCCAATGGCGGGGTATGTGAAACAACCCCATTCGGCGGGACGCTAAATGGACGTTAAACTAAAGAACCCTGAAGATTAACAACATGACTGAATCTTTCGCTCAACTCTTTGAAGAATCCTTAAAAGAAATCGAAACCCGCCCGGGTTCCATCGTTCGTGGCGTCGTTGTTGCTATCGACAAAGATATCGTACTGGTTGACGCCGGTCTGAAATCTGAGTCTGCCATCCCGGCTGAGCAATTCAAAAACGCCCAGGGCGAGCTGGAAATCCAGGTTGGTGACGAAGTTGACGTTGCTCTGGATGCTGTTGAAGACGGCTTCGGTGAAACCCTGCTGTCCCGTGAGAAAGCTAAGCGTCACGAAGCTTGGATCACACTGGAAAAAGCCTACGAAGAAGCTGAGACTGTAACCGGTGTTATCAACGGAAAAGTGAAGGGTGGCTTCACCGTCGAGCTGAACGGCATCCGCGCGTTCCTGCCAGGTTCCCTGGTTGACGTGCGTCCGGTACGTGACAC
The DNA here is from genome assembly GCF_052168835.1 of Serratia sp. CY40230. Classification (NCBI taxonomy): domain Bacteria; kingdom Pseudomonadati; phylum Pseudomonadota; class Gammaproteobacteria; order Enterobacterales; family Yersiniaceae; genus Serratia; species Serratia sp. CY40230. Next base: position 116,689 of record NZ_JBJNLX010000002.1, on the reverse strand, counting down.
TCTGCACCTGGAAGGCAAAGAGCTTGAGTTCAAAGTCATCAAGCTGGATCAGAAGCGCAACAACGTTGTCGTTTCTCGCCGTGCGGTTATCGAATCCGAGAACAGCGCTGAGCGCGATCAACTGCTGGAAAACCTGCAGGAAGGCATGGAAGTTAAAGGTATCGTTAAGAACCTCACTGACTACGGTGCATTCGTTGATCTGGGCGGCGTAGACGGCCTGCTGCACATCACTGACATGGCTTGGAAACGCGTTAAGCACCCAAGCGAAATTGTCAATGTTGGCGATGAAATCACTGTTAAAGTGCTGAAGTTCGACCGCGAGCGTACTCGTGTATCCCTGGGCCTGAAACAGCTGGGCGAAGATCCATGGGTTGCTATCGCGAAACGTTACCCAGAAGGCACCAAGCTGACTGGCCGTGTAACCAACCTGACTGATTACGGCTGCTTCGTAGAAATCGAAGAAGGCGTTGAAGGTCTGGTACACGTTTCTGAAATGGATTGGACCAACAAAAACATCCATCCGTCCAAAGTTGTTAACGTGGGCGACGTAGTGGAAGTGATGGTTCTGGACATCGATGAAGAACGTCGTCGTATCTCCCTGGGCCTGAAGCAGTGCAAATCCAACCCATGGCAGCAGTTCGCAGAAACCCACAACAAGGGCGACCGCGTTGAAGGTAAAATCAAGTCTATCACTGACTTCGGTATCTTCATCGGCCTGGACGGCGGCATCGACGGCCTGGTTCACCTGTCTGACATCTCCTGGAACGTTGCAGGCGAAGAAGCAGTACGTGAATACAAGAAAGGCGACGAAATCGCTGCGGTTGTTCTGCAAGTTGACGCAGAGCGCGAGCGTATCTCCCTGGGCGTGAAGCAACTGGCTGAAGACCCGTTCAATAACTACCTGTCTATGAACAAGAAAGGTGCTATTGTTACTGGTAAAGTCACTGCAGTTGACGCCAAAGGTGCTACAGTTGAATTGGCAGGCGGCGTAGAAGGTTACCTGCGTGCATCTGAAGCCTCTCGCGACCGCATTGAAGATGCAACTCTGGTTCTGAACGTAGGTGACGAAGTTGAAGCTAAATTCACCGGCGTTGACCGTAAGAACCGCGTTGTAAGCCTGTCCGTACGTGCTAAGGACGAAGCTGACGAGAAAGACGCCATCGCAACTGTTAACAACAAACAGGAAGAAGGCAACTTCTCTAACGCAATGGCTGAAGCTTTCAAAGCGGCTAAAGGCGAGTAATGACGGGGGGCGGTCGCTGACCGCCCCAATACGGTAGTTTAGCTGCAAAGCTTGGAGGTACTATGACCAAGTCTGAACTTATTGAAAGACTTGCTGGCCAGCAATCTCATATTCCGGCGAAGGCCGTTGAGGATGCAGTGAAAGAGATGCTTGAGCACATGGCCGCTACGCTGGCCGAGGGCGAACGCATTGAGATCCGCGGATTCGGCAGTTTTTCTCTTCACTACCGTGCCCCGCGTGTAGGCCGCAATCCGAAAACCGGTGACAAAGTTGAGCTGGACGGCAAGTACGTTCCTCACTTCAAACCAGGCAAAGAGTTGCGTGACCGCGCCAATATCTATGGCTAGTCGCTGACTGCTCATAGCGTTGTTGCTTGTAAAGAATATAAAACGGTGCCTGTAAGGCGCCGTTTTTTTTCGTCTGCAATTCTCCGCGATACGCTCGCGAGTTGCGTACTGCGCCGCATTTACGATGTGGCTCCTGCATAGATCTCTCTTATCCTGCCATGTTCAGCGCATCTTCGTTAAAGCCCGCTGGCGGCGACGTGTCGCCTGAATGATCCTGCTTGCTTGCCGTGACGCGTTTTTGCTCATGGCGGAGCCGATGGGAGAAAAGCGATCAAAATTTCGCTGGATCTGGCGATATTCGCCGTTATCTGCGGCATCCTGCCGCTGCTGATTTTACCGCAGTTGCCAGAACTATGGCTGCTGTGGCCGATGCTTTTTGTCGGCTGCTTGCTGTTGCGCGCGCGTTGGCCGTTCTGCCGCTATTTGGCCTGCCTGGGATTGGGATTCACATGGGCGGTTTTCAACGCCGGAAGCCTGCTCGGGCAAATGGAGCGCTTAACTCGCATGCCGGACGTGACGGCGGTGGTGCAGGTGAGTAGCGTCGCGCTGGAGCCCGCCGCCAGTAAACAGACGCTGATGCGCATCGAGCGGGTCGACGGTCATTGGTTAGCGCCTGCGCTGGCGTTTACCACGACGTGGGCTCCCGAACGGCAGCGGCTGTGCGCCGGGCAGCGTTGGCAATTGAAACTGCGCCTGCGGCCGGTACATGGCAAGCTCAATGAAGGCGGATTTGACAGCCAACGTTGGGCGATCGCCCAGCGCCAGCCGTTGACGGGGCTGGTCAGGCAGGCTCGTTTGCTGGATGGCGATTGCGGGCTGCGTCAGCGCATCATCAGCCATGCGGAAACTAACATCGGTGAATTGCGTTACAAGGCGGTATTGCTGGCGCTGGCGTTTGGGGAACGAACCGCGCTGGAGCAGGCTTTGCGCACGCTGATGCTGAAAACCGGCATTGCGCATTTAATGGCCATTTCAGGGCTTCATGTGGCGATGGTCGCCATTTTGTTCTGGGCCGCGTTGCGAGCGCTGCAGTTTTTTCTTCCCGCCCATTTGATTGGCTATCGCTTTCCATTGGTCGCAGGCTGGGTGGCGACGCTGATCTATGTTTGGTTGGTGGGCGCCCAACCACCGGCGGTGCGTACCGCGTTGGCGATGACGCTGTGGATGCTGCTGCGCTTGCGCGGCGTTCATTGTTCTTCCTGGCAAGTGTGGCTGTGGTGTATCGGGCTGATTTTGCTGTGCGATTCGCTGGCGGTTTTGTCAGACAGTTTTTGGCTGTCGGTGCTGGCGGTGGGGTGTTTGATTTTTTGGTTTGAATGGGCACCGCTCAGCGAGCGATTTCGCTCGGCCTGGTATTGGGCGCCGGTACGCTGGCTGCATATTCAGCTGGGCATGACGCTGTTGCTGGTGCCGATGCAGGTCGCGCTGTTTTTAGGTCTGACGCTGAGCTCGCTGCCTGCCAATCTTTGGGCTGTGCCCATCGTCTCATTGGTGACGGTGCCGTTGATTTTGCTGGCGGTGATCGGCGGCGTCTTCCCCTCGCTAAGTTACGGGCTTTGGTGGTTGGCCGATTTCACGTTGAGCGGGGTGTTTGTGCCGCTGCATTACCTGCAACGCGGTTGGGTGGATTTGGGGGCCGCCTCGCTGCTGGCCAGCATAGCGGGATGGCTTATCGTTATCTGCTGGCGCTTTCATTGGTGGTGGCGCTATGCGCCGGGGCTGGCGGCGGTGGCGATATGCTGCGTGTTGTGGCGTGGCAAAGCGCCGGACTATCGCTGGCGCGTCGATATGCTTGATGTCGGGCACGGGTTGGCGGTGGTTATCGAGCAAAACGGCAAGGGGATACTGTACGATACCGGCGATCGTTGGCCCACGGGCAGCGCCGCCGAACGGCATATCTTACCGATGTTGAACTGGCGGAATATTGAACTGGAGCAGATCATTATCAGCCATATTCACCTCGATCATATCGGCGGGCTGCCGGTGATGCGGCGGGCGTTTCCGCAGGCGACGGTGCGCAGCCCGATACGCGGGGAAGGGCACTTGCCCTGCATCGCCGGGGAGCGTTGGCGCTGGCAATCGCTGCAATTCGAGGTGCTGTGGCCACCGAAAACGCGCAAAAGGCCGGTCAATGACGACTCCTGCGTGATCCGCATCGACGATGGGCAATTCAGTTTGCTGCTCACCGGCGATGCGGAAAAGCAGGCGGAGGCGCAGCTGTTACGGTTGCGGCGCGATCGCTTGGCGGCTACGGTGTTGCAGGTGGGGCATCACGGCAGCAAGACGTCCTCGACGCCGCCGTTTCTGCGCGCGGTCAATCCCGAAGTGGCGCTGGCCTCCGCATCGCGTTACAACAAATGGCGATTGCCGGCGCGGAAAGTGGTCGCCAGATACCGGGCAAATGGCATCCAATGGCGCGATACGACGCGCTCCGGTCAGTTATCGGTACTTTTTTTCGACAACGATTGGCAAATTAAAGGCTTTCGCGAACAATTAATGCCCCGTTGGTACCATCAGCGGTTTGGCGTAGAGGGTGATAATGAGTAAAATAGGCCGCTATTTCTTCCGATGCTGGTATTTGCATGATGAATGATAAAGATCTCTCGACCTGGCAGACGTTCCGTCGACTCTGGCCGATGATCACTCCTTTTAAGACCGGGCTGATTGTGGCCGCCATTGCGTTGATTATGAACGCAGCGGGGGACACGCTGATGCTGTCTCTGCTTAAACCGTTATTGGACGATGGGTTTGGAAAAACCGACAGCAGCGTGCTGGTATGGATGCCGTTGGCGGTGATTGCGCTGATGTTGATGCGCGGCGTGACCAGTTTTGTTTCAAGCTACTGCATTTCCTGGGTTTCCGGCATGGTGGTGATGCAAATGCGCCGCCGCCTGTTTGGCCACATGATGAGAATGCCGGTGGCCTTCTTCGATCAGCAGTCCACCGGGACTTTGCTGTCGCGCATTACCTATGATTCCGAGCAGGTAGCTTCCTCCTCTTCCAGCGCGCTGGTGACCGTGGTGCGTGAAGGAGCCTCGATCATTGGCCTGTTCATCATGATGTTCTACTACAGCTGGCAGCTGTCGGTGATCCTGATCGTGCTGGCACCGATCGTCTCCATCGCCATTCGCCTGGTGTCCAAGCGTTTCCGCAACATCAGCAAGAACATGCAGAACACCATGGGGCAGGTGACCACCAGCGCCGAACAGATGCTGAAAGGCCATAAAGAAGTGCTGATCTTCGGCGGCCAGCAGGTGGAAACCGAGCGTTTTAACTCGGTGAGCAACCGCATGCGCCAACAGGGCATGAAACTGGTCTCCGCGTCTTCCATTTCCGATCCGATCATTCAGCTGATCGCTTCGCTGGCCCTGGCGTTCGTGCTGTTTGCCGCCAGCTTCCCAAGCGTGATGGAAACCCTGACCGCCGGCACCATTACCGTGGTGTTCTCGTCGATGATCGCGCTGATGCGTCCGCTGAAGTCGCTGACCAACGTCAATGCCCAGTTCCAGCGAGGGATGGCGGCCTGTCAGACGCTGTTCTCCATTTTGGATATGGAACAGGAAAAAGACACCGGCACCCGCGAAGTGAAGCGTGCGAAAGGCGATATCGAATTCCGCAACGTCACCTTCTACTACCCGGCCAAAGAAACGCCGGCGCTGCGTGATATCAACCTGAAAATCGCCGAAGGCAAAACCGTCGCGTTGGTGGGCCGTTCCGGTTCGGGTAAATCCACCATCGCCAACCTGCTGACGCGCTTCTACGATATTCAGGAAGGCGAAATCCTGATGGATGGCCACGATCTGCGTGAATATACCCTGGCCTCGCTGCGCAATCAGGTGGCCCTGGTTTCGCAAAACGTGCACCTGTTCAACGACACCATCGCCAACAACATCGCCTATGCGCGTGAGAGCGAATACAGCCGCGAGCAGATTGAGAAAGCGGCGGAAATGGCGTACGCGATGGACTTCATCAACAAGATGGAAAATGGTCTGGATACGGTGATCGGTGAAAACGGCGTGATGCTGTCCGGCGGCCAACGCCAGCGCATTGCCATCGCGCGTGCTTTGCTGCGCGATTGCCCGATCCTGATCCTGGATGAGGCGACGTCTGCGCTGGATACCGAATCCGAGCGTGCCATTCAGGCCGCGCTGGACGAGCTGCAGAAAGACCGCACTTCGCTGGTGATCGCGCACCGTCTGTCGACCATTGAGAAGGCGGACGAGATCCTGGTGGTGGAGGACGGCCGCATCGTCGAACGCGGTGAACACGCCGAGTTGCTTGAGCGGCAGGGCGCCTATGCGCAGCTGCACCGCATGCAGTTTGGTCAATAATGATTGAGCGCATCTGGTCCGGCGGTTCGTTGCTTTATCTGGCGCTATTGCCGCTCTCGTGGCTCTATGGCTTGTTCAGTTGGCTGATCCGTCTCAGTTACCGCTGCGGCCTGCGTAAAAGTTGGCGTTCGCCGGTGCCGGTAGTAGTGGTGGGTAACCTCACCGCCGGCGGCAACGGCAAAACGCCGATGGTGATTTGGCTGGTGGAACACCTGCAGCAACGGGGCTATCGCGTTGGCGTGGTGTCACGCGGCTACGGCGGCAAGTCGGCGGTTTATCCGCTGGTGCTCGGTCAGAATACGTCGACCCGCGAGGCGGGCGATGAGCCGGTGCTGATTTATCAACGTACCGGTGCGCCTGTGGCGATCGCGCCCAAGCGAGCCGAGGCGGTGCAGGCCCTGCTGCAACAACAGCCGCTGGATGTGATCATCACCGACGACGGCTTGCAGCACTACGCTTTACAGCGTGACTTCGAGCTGGTAGTCATCGACGGCGTGCGTCGTTTCGGCAACGGCTGGTGGTTGCCGGCCGGGCCGATGCGCGAGCGTGCCGCGCGGCTTGGCAGCGTCGATGCGCGCGTCGCCAATGGCGGCGTGGCGCAGGCCGGGGAAATTGCCATGCGCCTGCAGGCGCGTGATGCGGTGAACCTGCTGAGCGGTGAACGTCGCCCGGCGGCTGAGCTGCCGCGCGTGGTGGCGATGGCGGGCATCGGCCATCCGCCGCGTTTCTTCGCGACGTTGGAAAAGTTGAACGTCGAAGTCGTACAGGAAGTGGCGTTTGCCGATCATCAGGAATATCAGCAGGAACCGCTGGCGGCGCTGGTTGCAGCCGATCAAACGCTGTTGATGACGGAGAAGGACGCGGTGAAGTGTCGCGCCTTTGCCCAGCCCAATTGGTGGTATTTGCCGGTTGATGCGGTGCTACCGTCCGCTCAGGCTGAGCAACTGCTGCAGGATATCGAATCTCTGCTGACTAAGTAATCTCAGGATGCCAGCGTGGCAAGCCCCAGGGCTTGCGCGCAGGCTTCCAGCGAACGCTGCTGGGTTTGCTGATACAGCGCCAGTTCGTCGATCACCTCACTGCCCAACGCTTGTTCAAACGCTGCCCGGCTGGAAACCGCGTTGTACTGCGCGTGGCGGCTGTCCCCCAGATTCGACTGGAAAATCCCCGCCGCGCTGACCGGCAGAAAATCTTCATATACCAGAGGCTGGAAGCGAACGTGTTCTTTCTCGATCAATTGTTCCAAGGTGCTGTGCTTGTCCAGCGACTCTTTGGCCGCCAGGCCGCATTCGGTCGGGAAATAGCGGAACCAGGCCAGCTGTTGCTCACGCAGCGTGGCGTAATCATCCGGAAACGCCCGGAAGTTTTCCTCCAGCAGTTGATAGTAGCGCTCGGCATTCTTCTCGCTCGGCGGCGCCTGCAACGCATCGTTGGTCGCCTGCAGCAAACGGTCGTAAAGTTCGCGTCCTTTAGGCGTTAGCGCCACGCCGCGTTGTTCGATCTCGCCGAAGCGCGCGGTATGGTGACCGGCGATGGCGTGGCCGTCGTGCTCAACGAAATCGACGCTTTCTTCCAACGCTTTGAAGCTGGTTTGGCGCAGCAGGATCGCGCGGCGGCGGCGCGGCGGGCCCTCGATGACCGCTTTGGGCGTAATACCGCGGCCGGGCATCGCTTGCTGAACGCGATCGATATCCAGCGTACGTGGTGTCAGATGGTTGATATGCGGCCCTTTAAACGCCACCACGTCGGCGATCAGGCGATGCTGATCGTGCAGCTGCCGGTATTCTTCGGCGCTGACCGTCGCCTGGTTATGCCAGCGGAAGGTTTCCAGCGCTTGTTCGACAAATTCTTGCGCCTGCACTTCATTCAGCCCGCCTTGCGCTTCCTGCAGCGCCATCAGCTCCAGCGCGCGATCGGTAAAGATACGGCGGCGCGCCAGCAAGCGCTCGGCCAGCGCACGCAGCGCGGGATCTTCTATCAGTTCCAGGCGCAGCAGGGAGGTGAACACGCGGAAAGGACTGATCTGCAGCGCGTCTTCGTGTATGGCGCGAAAAGCGGTGGAGTGCACCGGAACGCCCGCCACCGACAGGTCATAGTAACCGACCGGCGCCATGCCCATCACCCGGAACAGGCGGCGCAGGGTGGCCAGTTCGTCCGCCGTGCCGACCCGGATCGCGCCGTGGCGCTCCATGGCCAGGCGTTCGATCTCGCCGGTGATTTGCAGTTGATGAGCCAGTGCGGCATCTTCGCGTAGAACCTGCCGGTTGGTTTCCGCCACCAGCTCCAGCAGATCGCCGTACAGCGGTACCTCTTTTTGATACATGTCCGACATCGCGTGAGAGAATCTGGCGCGGATTTCATTAGGTGAAACGAACTGCTGGGCGGTCATGCGCATAGCTCCTTGATTCAGCATAATCTGAAAAATCGTGTTTTTAGCGGCAAAAGTGCTGGCGAAAAAGCCGTCTGCCTTGTTTTCCCCTCAAGTTTAGCCATCTGATTTGGGATTTGTTATAGCGGCGTCAAGCATATTAGAGTTTTATGCGTTAGCTCTCATTTGCAGCGCTCAGACGGGCAAATGATACCCCGGTGAGAAGAGGAACGCGCTGGATCGGCTGCGGCGAGCGTTAAATTAAGTCATGTATATTCATGGGGATAAAAATAAATTCGGCGTAATGATGAATTTATTGCAATAAACCTCTTGTGCATTCACCATTTTTATGAGTAAATGCAAGTCGGCCTGTAATCCAGACCTATTTATGTTCGAGTTTAGAGTTAAGCAGTTCCTCCAAAAACGTTATCATCCGATTCCGCTTCAAAGACGAACCTTCTAAGTACCTCCCATAAGTAATGTTTCTGAAATGGCCGCAATTGCCTCTTATGGCAGGTTTTGTAAATATATTTAAAGGTAAAAGTAATGTCTAAGAAGACTGGTCAAGTTAAGTGGTTCAACGAAAGCAAAGGTTTTGGTTTCATTGAGCAGCACGACGGCGGCAAAGATGTATTCGTACACTTCTCCGCAATCATGACCGACGGTTTCAAGACCCTGGCTGAAGGCCAGCGCGTCGAGTACACCATCCAGGACAGCCCGCGCGGGCCGGCTGCCGCCAACGTAGTTGCTCTGTAAGAAGACAGGGAACGCGTATAAAGAGATCTTAATACAACCATGGTGACGCTTCAGCGCTGAGTCATGCGGAAGATATTAAGTTCAACAAGCCCGCCTTAGTGCGGGTTTTTTATTTTTTTGCTCACGAGAGGTTTGTTACGAAAAACTTTAGGATGGGCTGGTAGCGTCCAGACAATATAAAAAATGACGTTGTCAAGGATGCTCAAGTAAAAGGATATAAGTTATGTTTAAAAATACTGTGTTAAAAATGGGCCGTGTGAAATGGTTTAATCAGGCCGAAGGCTATGGTTTTATTTCACCGGTAGATGGCAGCGACGAAATCTATGTCAACCGCAACGCTATCGCCAACACCAAAAATAAGTCGTTGAACGAAGGTCAGAACGTTGAGTTCTCGATCTATCGCAGCTCGCATGGGCTGTCCGCGGCAGACGTTATCGCGTTCTGATCGCATCCTCCTTCCTCGCCAGTGCCGGTGTCGCCACCCGCAAGCACTGGCGAAGATAAATCCCGCGATATCCACTATTATCAGGCCATTGCCTACTCGCCACGGATATCAGGATGACCACCCCGACCATTTCCCTTACCGCCGCTCGCGCGCTGCACCTTGCCGCCCAGGGGCTGCTTTCTCCGCTTAAACGCCAGGCTCGGCCCGATGATGTCGTGAGCGCGATCCAGCGCATGGGGCTGTTACAAATCGATACCATTAGCGTCGTCGCCCGCAGCCCGTATCTGGTGCTGTTCAGCCGTTTGGGGGCCTATCAGCCGGAGTGGCTGGAGCAGGCGCTCGCCGGCCGCAAGTTGTTCGAGTATTGGGCGCACGAGGCCTGTTTCCTGCCGATCGAAGATTTTGGTCTGCTGCGGCATCGCATGCTGGCGCCGCATGATATGGGCTGGAAATACTCCGCCGACTGGGTGCAGCAGCACCAGGCGGCGATGGACAACCTGCTGCGGCACATCGAACAACAGGGGCCGGTGCGTTCCGCCGATTTCAGCGCCGAGAAGAAAGGCAACAGCGGGTGGTGGGACTGGAAACCGGAGAAACGGCACCTGGAGATCCTGTTTACCGCCGGCAAGCTGATGGTGGCCGAGCGTCGCAACTTCCACCGGGTTTACGATCTGACCGAAAGGCTGCTGCCGGCCTGGGACGATGCGCGTCATGCGCTGCCTGCGGAGCGGGCGCGCCGGCAGATGTTGCATCGCACCTGCCGCTATCTGGGCATTTTCCGCGCCGAGTGGTTGGCGGATTATTATCGGCTGAAACGCGTGGCGCCAAAAGCCTTGCTGGCAGAGCTGCAGGCGCAGGGGGAAATTTCGCCGGTGCAGGTAGAGGGGCTGGAAGGGCAGTTCTATGTGCATGAATCACTGGCGGAACTGCTGCCGCTGGCGGAGCAGGGCAAACTGAAATCGACGGTCACCAGCCTGCTGTCGCCTTTTGATCCGGTGGTGTGGGATCGCCGCCGGGCGCTCGAACTGTTCAACTTTGACTATCGGCTGGAGTGTTACACGCCGAAAGAAAAACGTCGCTATGGTTACTTCACGTTGCCGGTGCTGCATCGGGGCGAACTGGTGGGGCGGATTGACGCCAAGGCGCACCGTCGCCAGGGCATCTTCGAGATCATCAGTTTCCATACGGAGCCGCAGGTGCGCTTCGGCAAACAGCGAACGCAGGATATCCGGCAGGCCATCGCGCGCACGGCCAAATGGCACGGTGCGCAACGCGTCGCGCTGGGCGACATTCCGGCCGCGTTGGCCGCGGAATGGGGTGCCGGCTGGGAAGTGGGATAACGAGCGACGCCGTCGGTGGGGTAAAACGAAGTGAAGCGTCGCTCGTTACAAAGGGGCTCAGTGGCTGAAGTTAGCGAACAGAGCGATGATTTTATGCAGACGTTTGATCATGTATCACGGCTTTCTTTTGTGATTTGTGTCACAAAATTCTACGCCGGGATGCGCCGCAGTTCAAGCTGTCGCGCCGACGCAGTGAGGAAATATCGGCGGCTTGGCGCCGCCGATGATTAACCTGAGGCCGGGCGTTATGCTATCCTCACTGCCTTTCCCAGATGACCTATCCCCTAGCGGAGGATGCATGGACCACCGTTTACTCGAAATCGTTGCCTGCCCGGTATGCAACGGCAAACTCTATTTCAATAAAGAAAACCAGGAACTGGTGTGCAAAGCGGATGGGTTGGCTTACCCGCTGCGTGACGGCATTCCGGTGCTGTTGGAAAATGAAGCGCGTGCGCTGTCGCTGGATGAGAAGCACGCATGAGTTTTATCGCTATTATTCCCGCCCGCTACGCCTCAACCCGTTTGCCGGGCAAACCGCTGGCCGATATTCACGGCAAGCCGATGGTGGTGCATGTGATGGAGCGCGCCCGTGAGTCCGGCGCCAGCCGCGTCATTGTGGCGACCGATCATCCTGAAGTCGCCAAAGCGGTGGAAGCCGCCGGCGGCGAAGTGTGTATGACCAGCCCGGATCACCATTCCGGCACCGAGCGTCTGGCGGAAGTGATCGCGCACTACGGCTTTGCCGACGACCAGATCATCGTTAACGTGCAGGGCGACGAACCGCTGATCCCACCCGTTATCGTGCGGCAGGTGGCGGAAAACCTGGCGGGCAGCCAGGCCGGCATGGCGACGTTGGCGGTGCCGATCGAGAGCGCCGAAGAGGCTTTCAACCCCAATGCGGTGAAGGTGGTGATGGACGCGCAGGGCTACGCGCTCTATTTCTCACGCGCCACCATTCCGTGGGATCGCGAGCGTTTCGCCGCGTCGAAAGAGAGCATCGGCGACAGCCTGCTGCGTCATATCGGCATCTACGCATACCGCGCGGGCTTCGTGCGCCGCTACGTCAGCTGGGCGCCGAGCCAACTGGAGCAGATCGAGCTGTTGGAACAGCTGCGCGTGCTGTGGTACGGTGAAAAGATCCACGTGGCGGTCGCGAAAGCGATCCCGAGCGTGGGGGTCGATACGCCGGAAGACCTCCAGCGCGTGCGCGACAGCATTCAACCCTGAGCCTGATTTCGTCGGCGCGCCGCGCAACGCGCCGACGATGCAATACCCCCATTATTGATCCCCGTTTTGTTGATCTGCGTTGAAGAATTTTTCCGCTCGCCGTTCGATGATGTTACGCATCCCCCCTAATTAGCCTGAGGTGAATGCCTTATGGAGCAGTTACGCGCCGAACTGAGCATTGTGCTGGGTGAGTCCATCAGCCGGCTGGAGCGGGTGAGCGAACAGCCTTATGCGCATATGTATTCGCTGTACGATCGGCAGGGCAACGCGATCCCGCTGATGGCGAAAAGCTTTATCTGTCGGGGCATCGCCCAGCAGGAGGCGTACAAGCTGTCGATGCTGGCGCGCGACGGGGATATTCGCCTGCCTACGGTGTATGGCGTGGTGCGTACCCACCAGGCGCCGTATACGGAAATCCTGCTGATCGAGCGCCTGCGCGGCGTGTCGGCTGAGGCGCCGACGCGCTCGCCGGATCGCTGGAATATGCTGATGGAGCAGATCGTTGACGGGATATTGGCCTGGCACCGCATCGACAGCCACGGCAGCGTCGGCAGCGTTGACAGCACGCAGGAGAATGACTGGTTTTGCTGGTATCAACAGCGGGTCGAAGTGCTGTGGGCGACGGTGGTCAATCTCACCACCCCGCAGTTGACTATGGCGGATCGGCGTTTGCTGTACCGCACGCGCGAAGCGCTGACCCATTTCTTCGTCGGCTTCGATGATCCCTGTGTTCTGGTGCACGGTAACTTATCGCTGCGCAGCATGCTGAAAGATCCCAAAAGCGATCAACTGCTGGCGATGCTCAATCCCGGCGTAGTGCTGTGGGCGCCGCGCGAATACGATCTTTTCCGCCTCTGCGAGGCGGGCATGCCCAGCCAGCTGTTGTTCAGCTATCTGCAGCGGGCGCCTGTCGCCGACGCTTTCCTGGCGCGGCGCTGGCTATATGTGGTGTGGGAAGCGGTAGGGCGTTTGATCCATACCGGCAAGCTGGAGCGGCGGCCGTTCGACTATGCATCGCAACAGCTGCTGCCCTGGCTGGCCGGTTGAACGAGCTTTACTCTGCGCCGGCGCTATCTGCACCCTTCAGCCATTGCCACAGACTACCCAGCGTTTCATACCAGGCGCGCTCGGTATGGCCGAGGAACATTGACGACGGTGTGGCGCGATCCCAGATATTCAGCGGCGAGTCGATCGCCAACTGGTTGGCCGGCGCCGGGATCGGGTGCAGCCCCTTAGCCTTGAAGAAACGCATGGCGCGCGGCAGATGGTTGGCGGAGGTCACCAGAATGAACGGTTGCTCGCCGACCAATTTGGCGACCTGAGCGGCCTCTTGCTCGGTATCGCGCGGTTCCCCCAAGATCACCATATCACTGCGCGGCACGCCCAGGCTTTCGGCCACCAGCGCCGCAGTGGCGGCGTTGCTTTGCATGGGGCCGGCGGACGCGCCGGTGAACACCATCCTGGCGCCGGGATGTGCAAGGTAGAGCCGCACGCCTTCCGTCACGCGCGGCAGACTGTTGCCGAGCAGGTTTGAACTGGGCGCCCAATCGGGATTGTAGGTATAGCCCCCACCCAACACGACGATGTAGCTGACCGGATCGTTACCGCGATAAGTCTGGTATTCGGCTTCGATCGGCCGCAGCAGCCGGTCGGCCACCGGTTGCAGGCTGAAAAGCAGTAAAAACAGCCAGCTCAGCGTGAAAATCGTCTTACCGCTTTTTTGCCAGCGGGTGAACCACAGCAGCAGCAGCGCCAGCCCCATCAGCAGCATCAACAGCGGCAGTGGCATCAGCAGGGCGCCAAAGAACTTTTTCAGGTTGAACAGCATCGAAAATCAGATCCTTTTGGGTGAAAAAGCGGCATCCAGGTATAAACAGGCCGCAAGAAGATACATTCTAAGTCAGTCTGTGCCAAAATAGCAGGTTTGAATGGGCGTGCGCTTTGCCGCCGACAAGAATGAGATCAGCGGAGCCGTTGTCCATGCAGGATCGCAATTTTGACGATATTGCTGAAAAATTTGCGCGTAATATTTACGGCACCACGAAAGGAAAAATCCGCCAGGCGGTGGTTTGGCAGGATCTGACCGGGCTGCTGGCGCAGTTGCCGCAGCGGCCGCTGCGCATTCTCGACGCCGGGGGCGGTGAAGGCCATATGGCCTGCCAACTGGCAGAATTAGGACATCAGGTGTTGTTGTGCGATCTTTCTGGTGAGATGATCCAGCGCGCCGCGCAGCTGGCGGAGCAGAAAGGTGTGAGCCAGAACATGCAATTTGTACAAAGTTCTGCGCAGGATATCGCTCAACATTTGGAACAGCCGGTTGATCTGATATTGTTTCATGCAGTGCTTGAATGGATCGCCGAGCCCGAAGCGGCGCTGCAGGCGTTGTATGACTGCCTGACGCCGGGCGGCGCACTGTCGCTGATGTTCTTCAACGCCAACGGCCTCTTGATGCGCAACGTGGTGTTGGGTAATTTCCAACTGGTGGATCCCGAGGTCAGACGGCGCCGCAAGCGTTCGCTGTCGCCGCAATATCCGCACGATCCGCTATTGGTCTACGGTTGGTTGGAACAGCTGGGCATGCGCATCGGCGGCAAAACCGGCGTGCGGGTGTTCCACGACTATCTGCAGAGCAGACAGCTGCAAACACAAAAATTTGAAGAGTTACTGGCGCTTGAACAGCACTATTGCCGGCAGGAGCCGTACGTGAGTTTGGGGCGCTATATTCACGTCATGGCGCATAAACCAAACCTGAAGGACGAACTATGAGTGAATTTTCCCAGACAGTACCCGAACTGGTCGCCTGGGCACGGAAAAATGATTTCTCTATTTCGCTCCCTACGGAGCGTCTCGCATTTCTGCTCGCCATCGCCACCCTGAACGGCGAACGACTGGACGGCGAGATGAGCGAAGGTGAGCTGGTTGATGCATTTCGCCATGTCAGCAAGGGTTTTGAACAGACGCATGAAACGGTGGCGATGCGCGCCAACAATGCGATTAACGACATGGTGCGCCAGCGCCTGTTGAACCGCTTTACCAGCGAGCTGGCGGACGGCAACGCGATTTACCGCCTGACGCCGCTGGGTATCGGCATTACCGATTACTATATTCGCCAACGCGAATTCTCCACGCTGCGTTTGTCGATGCAGCTGTCGATCGTGGCGCAGGAACTCAAACGCGCCGCCGATGCCGCCGACGAGGGCGGCGACGATTTCCATTGGCACCGCAACGTGTTCGCGCCGTTGAAATATTCGGTGGCGGAAATCTTCGACAGCATCGACATGACCCAACGCGTGATGGATGAGCAGCAGCAGAGCGTGAAGAACGACATCGCGGCGCTGCTGAGCAAAGATTGGCGGGCGGCGATCTCCAGCTGCGAGATGCTGCTGTCGGAAACCTCGGGCACCCTGCGCGAGCTGCAGGATACGCTGGATGCGGCGGGCGATAAGCTGCAGGCCAACTTGCTGCGCATCCAGGACGCAACCCTCGGCAACGTGGAGCTGGGTTTCGTTGACAAGCTGGTGTTCGATCTGCAAAGCAAGCTGGATCGCATCATCAGCTGGGGTCAGCAGGCGATCGACCTGTGGATCGGCTACGATCGCCACGTGCATAAATTTATCCGTACCGCTATCGATATGGACAAAAACCGCGTGTTCGCCCAGCGCCTGCGCCAGTCGGTGCAAACCTATTTCGACCACCCGTGGGCGCTGACCCATGCCAATGCCGATCGTCTGCTGGACATGCGCGACGAAGAACTGGCGCTGCGCAGCGAGGAAGTGACCGGGGAACTGCCGCCGGATCTGGAGTTCGAAGAGTTCAGCGAGATTCGCGAACAGCTGGCGGCGATGATCGAAGAGGCGCTGAAGGTGTACCAGGAACAGCAGATGCCGCTCAACCTTGCAGCGGTGATGCGCGATTATCTGGCGCAATATCCGCGTGCGCGTCATTTCGACGTGGCACGTTTAGTGGTCGACCAGGCAGTGCGCCTCGGTGTGGCTGAAGCAGATTTCTCAGGGTTGCCGGCGGAATGGCAGGCAATCAATGATTACGGAGCCAAGGTCCAGGCCCATGTCATCGACAAATATTGAACAAGTAATGCCAGTCAAGCTGGCCAAAGCGTTGTCCAACTCGCTGTTCCCGGCATTGGACAGCCAACTGCGCGCGGGTCGTCACATCGGTATCGATGAGCTGGACAACCACGCCTTTTTAATGGATTTCCAGGATGAGCTGGAAGAGTTTTACAACCGTTACAGCGTCGAGCTGATTCGGGCGCCGGAAGGTTTCTTCTATTTGCGCCCGCGCTCCACCACGCTGATCCCGCGTTCGGTGCTGTCCGAGCTGGATATGATGGTGGGTAAGATCTTGTGCTACCTGTATCTCAGCCCCGAGCGCCTGGCGCACGAGGGCATTTTCAGCCATCAGGAGCTGTACGACGAGCTGCTGAGCCTGGCCGATGAGAACAAGCTGCTGAAGTTCGTCAACCAGCGCTCTACCGGTTCGGATCTCGATCGGCAGAAGCTGCACGAAAAGGTGCGCACCTCGCTGAACCGTCTGCGCCGCCTCGGCATGGTCTATTTCATGGGCAATGACAGCAGCAAGTTCCGCATTACCGAGGCGGTGTTCCGCTTCGGCGCCGACGTGCGCAGCGGCGACGATCCGCGTGAAGCGCAGCTGCGCATGATTCGCGACGGCGAGGCGATGCCGGTTGAAACCAGCCTGTCGCTGAACGATGAGAATGACGCTGAGGATCAGCAGGTTGATAACGCTCCTGACGGTGCAGAGGATGAACAGGAATGATTGAACGCGGTAAATTTCGCTCGTTGACGCTGGTTAACTGGAACGGCTTCTTCGCCCGCACCTTTGATCTGGATGAGCTGGTGACCACGCTGTCCGGCGGTAACGGGGCGGGGAAATCCACCACCATGGCGGCCTTCGTCACCGCACTGATCCCCGACCTGACGCTGCTGCACTTCCGTAACACCACCGAAGCGGGCGCCACCAGCGGCTCGCGCGACAAGGGCCTGCACGGCAAGCTGCGCGCCGGCGTGTGTTACTCCACCCTTGACGTCGTCAATTCACGCCACCAGCGCGTGGTGGTTGGCGTGCGTCTGCAGCAGGTGGCAGGGCGCGACCGCAAGGTCGATATCAAACCGTTCACCATTCAGGGGCTGCCGACCGCGGTACAGCCGACTGAATTGCTGACCCAGACCGTGGGTGAGCGCCAGGCGCGCGTGCTGTCGCTGCAAGAGTTGAAAGAGCGCGTGGAAGAGATGGAGGGCGTGCAGTTCAAGCAGTTCAACTCCATCACCGATTACCACTCGCTGATGTTCGATCTGGGCGTGATCCCGAAACGCCTGCGTTCGTCCGCCGATCGCAGCAAGTTCTACCGTCTGATCGAAGCGTCGCTGTACGGCGGTATCTCCAGCGCCATCACCCGCTCGCTGCGTGATTACCTGCTGCCGGAAAACAGCGGCGTACGCAAGGCGTTCCAGGACATGGAAGCGGCGCTGCGCGAAAACCGCATGACGCTGGAAGCGATCCGCGTCACCCAGTCGGATCGCGACCTGTTCAAACATCTGATCTCCGAGGCCACCTCCTATGTGGCGGCGGACTATATGCGCCACGCCAACGAACGCCGCATCCATCTGGACGGCGCGCTGGTGCTGCGCAACGATCTGTTGGGCAGCCGCAAGCAGCTGGCCGCCGAACAGTATCGCCATGTGGAAATGGCGCGCGAGCTGAGCGAACAGAGCGGTGCCGAATCCGATCTGGAAACCGATTACCAGGCCGCCAGTGACCACCTGAATCTGGTGCAGACGGCCATGCGTCAGCAGGAGAAGATCGAACGCTATGAAGCCGATCTGGAAGAGCTGACCTACCGTCTGGAAGAGCAGAACGAAGTGGTGGCCGAGGCGAGTGAGCAGCAGGCCGAAAACGAAGCGCGCGCCGAAGCGGCCGAGCTGGAAGTGGATGAGCTGAAGAGCCAGCTGGCCGACTACCAGCAGGCGCTCGATGTGCAGCAGACCCGCGCCATTCAGTACCAGCAGGCGCTGCAGGCGTTGGAGCGCGCACGCGCGCTGTGCCAACTGCCGGACCTGACCGCCGATAATGCCGAACAGTGGCTGGATACCTTCCAGGCCCGCGAGCAGGAGGCGACCGAAGCGCTGCTGATGCTGGAACAGAAGCTGAGCGTGGCCGACGCCGCGCACGGCCAGTTCGAGCAGGCCTATCAGCTGGTGGGTAAAATCGCCGGTCAGGTCAGCCGCAGCGAAGCCTGGCAGTGCGCGCGCGAATTGCTGCGCGACTGGCCTTCGCAGCAACACCTCGCCGAGCGCGTTCAGCCGCTGCGCCTGCGCCTGAGCGAACTGGAACAGCGCCTGCGCTCGCAGCAGGACGCCGAGCGCCTGCTGCAAGAATTTTGCAAACGCCATGGTCAGGAGTACCAGCCGGACGATCTCGACATGCTGCAGCAGGAGCTGGAAGAGCGCCTGGAAGCGCTGTCGCAGAACGTCAGCGAAGCCGGCGAACGCCGCATGGAGATGCGCCAGGAGCTGGAGCAGATCCAGCAGCGCATCCGTGAGCTGACGGCGCGCGCCCCGGTGTGGCTGGCGGCGCAGGACGCCCTGAGCCAGCTCAGCGATCAGAGCGGAGAGCCGCTGGAAAACAGCCAGCAGGTGACCGAATACATGCAGCAGCTGCTGGAGCGCGAGCGTGAAACCACCGTCGAGCGCGACGAGGTGGCGGCCCGCAAGCGCGAAGTGGAAGCGCAGATCGAACGTCTCAGCCAGCCGGGCGGCGCGGAAGATCAACGCCTGGTCACCTTGGCCGAACGTTTCGGCGGCGTGTTGCTGTCGGAAATTTACGATGACGTTACCATCGACGACGCGCCTTACTTCTCGGCGCTGTATGGCCCTTCGCGCCACGCTATCGTGGTGCCGGATCTGTCGCTGGTGCGCGAGATGCTGGAAGGGCTGGAAGATTGCCCGGAAGATCTCTACCTGATCGAAGGGGATCCGCAGTCGTTCGATGACAGCGTATTCGCCGTCGAAGAGCAGGACAAAGCGGTGGTGGTGAAGATCGCCGATCGCCAGTGGCGTTATTCCCGTTACCCGGAAGTGCCGTTGTTCGGCCGCGCGGCGCGCGAAAACCGCCTGGAAGTGCTGCATGCCGAGCGTGAAACGCTGGCGGAGCGCTATGCCACGCTGTCGTTCGACGTGCAGAAAACCCAGCGTTCGCATCAGGCCTTCAGCCGCTTTATCGGCACTCATCTGGCGGTGGCGTTCGACGCTGACCCGGAAGCGGAGATCCGCAATCTGAACGCCCGTCGCGGCGAGATCGAGCGTGCGCTGAACAATCACGAAGCGCAGAATCAGCAGCAGCGCCAGCAGTACGATCAGGCCAAAGAGGGCATTTCCGCGCTCAACCGCCTGATGCCGCTGGTGTCGTTGCTGAACGATGAAACGTTGCAGGATCGCGTCGACGAGATCCGTGAAGAGCTGGAAGAAGCGCAGGACGCCGCGCGCCACATTCAACAGCACGGGCTGTCACTGACCAAGCTGGAGCCGCTGCTGTCGGTGCTGCAGAGCGATCCGCAGCAGCATGAACAGCTGCAGCAGGACTACGCGCAGGCGCAAAGCGTGCAGCGTCAGGCCAAACAGCAGGCGTTCGCGTTGACAGAAGTGGTGCAGCGTCGCGCACACTTCAGCTATACCGACTCCGCCGGCATGCAGAATGCCAACAACGATCTGAACGATAAGCTGCGTCAGCGTCTGGAGCAGGCGGAAGCCGAACGCACCCGCGCCCGTGAGCAGCTGCGTCAGTATCAAACTCAGTTCACCCAATACAGCCAGGTACTGGCCTCGCTGAAAAGCTCGTATGATGCCAAGCGCGACATGCTGAAAGAGCTGAGCCAGGAGCTGGTGGATATCGGCGTGCAGGCCGACGCCAACGCCGAAGCGCGCGCGCGCGCGCGTCGCGACGAGCTGCATGCGGCGCTGAGCAACAACCGCGCTCGCCGCAATCAGCTGGAGAAACAGCTGACCTTCTGCGAAGCCGAAATGGACGGCCTGCAGAAGAAACTGCGCAAGCTGGAACGCGACTACCATCAGCTGCGCGAGCAGGTGGTGACCGCCAAGGCGGGCTGGTGCGCGGTGATGCGTCTGGTGAAAGACAACGGCGTGGAACGCCGTCTGCATCGCCGCGAGCTGGCGTATATGGATGGCGACGAGCTGCGCTCGATGTCGGATAAGGCGCTCGGCGCGCTGCGTCTGGCGGTGGCGGACAACGAACACCTGCGCGACGTGCTGCGTCTGTCGGAAGATCCGAAGCGGCCGGAGCGTAAGATTCAGTTCTATATCGCGGTGTACCAACACCTGCGCGAGCGTATCCGCCAGGACATCATCCGTACCGACGATCCGGTCGAGGCCATCGAGCAGATGGAGATTGAGCTGGGCCGTCTGACCGAAGAACTGACCGCGCGCGAGCAGAAGCTGGCGATCAGTTCGAAAAGCGTGGCCAACATCATTCGCAAAACCATTCAGCGTGAGCAGAACCGTATTCGCATGCTGAACCAGGGTCTGCAGGCCGTTGCCTTCGGCCAGGTGAAGAGCGTCCGTCTGAACGTCAATGTGCGCGAAGCGCATGCCACTCTGCTGGACGTGCTCTCCGAGCAGCAGGAACAGCATCAGGATCTGTTCAACAGCAACCGCCTGACCTTCTCCGAAGCGCTGGCCAAGCTGTATCAGCGCCTGAATCCGCAGATCGACATGGGGCAGCGTACGCCACAGACCATTGGCGAGGAGTTGCTGGACTACCGCAACTACCTGGAAATGGAAGTTGAGGTGTACCGTGGTTCCGACGGCTGGCTGCGTGCGGAAAGCGGCGCGTTGTCTACCGGTGAAGCCATCGGTACCGGGATGTCAATCCTGGTGATGGTGGTGCAGAGCTGGGAAGAAGAGTCCCGCCGCCTGCGCGGTAAAGATATCTCGCCGTGTCGCCTGCTGTTCCTCGATGAAGCGGCGCGTCTGGATGCCAAGTCGATCGCCACGCTGTTCGAACTGTGCGATCGTCTGGAGATGCAGCTGATCATCGCGGCGCCGGAAAACATCAGTCCGGAGAAGGGCACCACCTATAAACTGGTGCGTAAGGTGTTCCAGAACCACGAGCATGTGCACGTGGTGGGGCTGCGCGGTTTCGCCGGCGAGCCGCCGGCGCTGGGCACTGCGCCGGTTGAGACGCCGTAACGCAGAAAAACGCCCTAAAAATCCGAAAATAGCCGCCGCAGGGTGGCTATTTTTTTGTGCGCGTGGATGATAGTCCTGCTTTTTTATCCGTTGAAAAGCGGTTAGTTTAATCACATAAACAGTTATTCGACGCCCGCAGGGCGAAACGGCCTTTCTGTTTGTATACTGAAACTATATGCAGTTTTTGACGTTTTTTTTTGTGAGCATACAGGGGGCAAGGGATGTTGCTTAAAAAGGGAAACTCTCTACGACGTTTGGCGCTGAGTGGCGCTATCGCCTGTAGTCTTGTGTCGTCGTTTTCCGCCTTGGCCACCGTAACGGCGTTACCGGTGGCAACAGCAGGCATGTCCGTTGCGCAGAGTCGTTCTGAACTGCTGGCCGCGTTGCCGCGCAGTATGGATCTGCACTACCTTTCCACGCTGGCGCCGCTGTATGCGGCGAATCATATGCAGCCGATGTGGCAGGATCGCGAGGCCGTTCAGCAATTTCAACAGCAGCTGGCCGAACTGGCGATGTCCGGCGTACAGCCGCAGTTCACCCAGTGGGTGAAGATGTTGACCGATCCGGCGCTCAGTGAAGCGGGCCGCGATGCGGTGTTGTCCGATGCGATGCTGGGCTATTTGCAGTTTGTATCCGCCATCGGCGCCAACGGCAACAACTGGCTGTACAGCAATATTCCTTACAAGCTTGGTTTGCCGCCCACGGCGGTGATCAATCAATGGCAGCTGGCGGTGCGCCAGGCGCGAACCCTGAGCTACGTGAATTCGCTTGCGCCGCAGCATCCGCAATACGCCAAGATGCATCAGGCGCTGCGTGACATGCTGGCGGATAACCGCCCCTGGCCGCAGGTGGGCAGTGGCCCGAGCCTGCGCCCAGGCCAAATGAGCAACGATATCCCGGCGCTGCGTGAGATCCTGACGCGCACCGGCATGCTGGCCGCCTCGGCGCCGGAAGCGGAGCCGGAACCGGCGGTGGTCTCGGCGAAGATCAATGAACCCGACGACGGCGGGCTGACGGTAGACGAAGAGAAGGGGCGTGTGACGGTCAGCCCATCGGCGGCGCCGGTGACGGAGTTGACCGCGGAACAGACGCCGCCGCAGATCGGCAGCGTGGTGAGCGACAACCTCTATACCAATGAGCTGGTGGAGGGCGTCAAGCGTTTCCAGAAATGGCAGGGGTTGACGGCGGACGGCGTGATCGGCGTCCGCACCCGCGAGTGGCTCAACGTGTCACCGAAAACCCGCGCCGCGCTGTTGGCGCTGAATATCCAGCGCTTGCGCATCTTGCCGGGGCATGTCGGCACCGGCATTATGGTGAACATTCCCAACTACTCGCTGACCTACTATCAGAACGGCAACGAAGTGTTGTCCTCCCGCGTTATCGTCGGGCGGCCAAGCCGCAAGACGCCGTTGATGAGCAGCGCGTTGAATAACGTGGTGGTCAACCCGCCTTGGAACGTGCCGACCACGCTGGTGCGTGAGGATATCGTGCCGAAGGCGATGCGCGACGGTAACTATTTCCAGAAACACGGCTATACCGTGCTGTCAGGCTGGAGCAACGATGCGGAAGTGATCAACCCGGCGATGATCGACTGGAGCATGGTTTCTGCGCGCAACTTCCCGTATCGCGTCCGTCAGGCGCCGGGGGCCACCAACTCGCTGGGGCGTTTCAAGTTCAATATGCCGAGCTCGGATGCTATCTACCTGCACGATACCCCGAACCACAGCCTGTTCCAGAAAGACATCCGCGCGCTCAGCTCCGGCTGCGTGCGGGTGAACAAGGCTTCCGATTTGGCGAATATGCTGCTGCAGGATGCCGGCTGGAACAATAGCCGCGTTTCCTCCACGCTGAAAGAAGGCAATACCACTTATGTGAATATTCGCCAGCGTATTCCCGTAAAACTGTATTATCTGACCGCCTGGGTTTCGGATGATGGCCAACCGCAATTCCGTACAGATATTTACAATTATGATAATACGGTGAGATCGGGCGCACAAATTTTGGCTCAGGCCAAAAAATTAATGCAGTAAATGCAGTAATTATAAATAAATAACGGTCAGAATGTTTGGCTATACCGCAGGCCCTCGTAGCCGGGGGCCTGTAAACCTAGGCGTATCGCGGGTTGACTCAGCATACGCAGGCGGTTATGGTTCGGACAGTGCGCTGCTTTGTGCATTTATTTTGACATTCTTGCCGGGTTTAACAGAGTCATGGACAAAATTGATCATCATCGCCGTAAATGGCTGGCGCTAGGTGGCGCCGCTATGGGCATAGCGCTGCTTCCAGGGCAGGCATTTGCCAGTCTTTCCACCGCTCGACCGCGTATTTTAGTGCTGAATAACCTGAATACCGGTGAATCTATTAAAGCCGAGTTCTTTGACGGCAAAGGCTACAATAAAGAAGAGTTGGTTCGGCTAAATCATCTGTTCCGCGATTATCGCGCCAACAAGGTTAAATCGATCGATCCCAGCTTGTTTGATCACCTCTATCGCCTGCAGGGGCTGCTGGGTACCAGCAAGCCGGTGCAGCTGATCTCCGGTTACCGTTCCGTAGATACCAATAACGAATTGCGCGCGCACAGCCGTGGTGTGGCCAAGCACAGCTACCATACCAAGGGCCAGGCGATGGATTTCCATATTGAAGGTATCCAATTGAGTAATATCCGTAAAGCGGCGTTAAAAATGCGCGCCGGTGGTGTAGGATATTACCCACGTAGCAACTTCGTGCACATCGATACCGGCCCGGTTCGGAGCTGGTAATCGCGGTGCCCTCAGTGAATAACGCCGCTCCTTGCGGAGGCGGTGTTATTGTCGTTGGAGCCTTATGAAATACCATCTTATTCCCGTTACCGCCTTTAGCCAGAATTGCAGCCTGATCTGGTGTGAAAACACGCAGCAGGCGGCGTTGGTCGATCCCGGCGGCGAAGCGGAAAAAATCAAAGCGGAAGTGGCGAAACAGGGTGTGACAATCACGCAGATTTTGCTGACGCACGGCCATTTGGATCACGTCGGCGCGGCGGCGGAGCTGGCGGAACATTATCAGGTGCCGATTTACGGCCCGGATAAAGAGGACGCTTTTTGGCTGGATGGTTTGCCGGCGCAGAGCCGGATGTTCGGGCTGGAAGAGTGTGCGCCGCTGACCCCGACCCGTTGGTTGTCGGAAGGCGATGAGATGCAGGTGGGCGAGATGACGCTCAAGGTGTTGCATTGCCCTGGGCACACACCGGGCCACATCGTCTTTATCAATGAGCAGGCGCGTTTGGCGCTGGTGGGTGACGTGCTGTTTAACGGCGGCGTGGGGCGCAGCGACTTCCCGCGCGGTGATCATCAGGCTCTGATCGCCTCTATTCGCACCAAGCTGCTGCCATTGGGCGACGATATGCGCTTTATTCCCGGCCACGGCCCGATGTCGACCTTTGGCCACGAGCGCCAGACCAATCCGTTCCTGCGCGAAGAGCCGGCGGTGTGGTAACGATTATTTCCCGGCCGAAATAATCAAGGGCGCATAGAGCGCCCTTTTTTTATGATTTATGACCTGCGTCGATGCTTTTAGAGCACGGCGACGATGGCTTCACACAGCGGTGCCATGTTGTCCGGCGTCATGCCGGCTACGTTCACCCGGCCCGAGTTCACGGCGTATACGCCGAACTCTTCACGCAGACGCAGCACCTGTTCTTTGGTCAGGCCGCTGAATGAGAACATGCCGTTCTGCTGGATGATAAAGCTGAAGTCCTGTTGTGCGCCTTTCTCCTGCAGGGTGTTCACGAACAGCTGACGCATGCGGTGAATGCGCTGGCGCATGTCGGTCAGCTCCTGCTCCCACATCGCGCGCAGGGCGTCGTTGCCCAGAATGGTGGCGACAACGGCCGCGCCGTGCGACGGCGGGTTAGAGTAGTTGGCACGAATGGCCGCCTTCACCTGGCTGAAGGCGCGATCGGCGGTTTCGGCATCGGCAGCTACAATGGTGCAAGCGCCGACGCGCTCATTGTACAGGCCGAAGTTTTTCGAGTAGGAGCTGGCGACGATCAGCTCTTGATGTTTGGCGGCGAAAATACGCAGACCCTGCGCATCCTCTTCCAGACCGTTGGCGAAGCCCTGGTAGGCGAAGTCGAACAGCGGCAGCCAGCCATTGGCGGCGGAAAGCTCAGCCAGCTGTGCCCACTGTTCCGCCGTTGGATCGATACCGGTCGGGTTATGGCAGCAGCCGTGGAACAGCACAACATCACCGGCCTGAGCCTGTTTCAGGCTGTTCAGCAGGCCGTCAAAATCCAGCGCGTGGTTGGCAGCGTCGTAGTAGGCGTACTCCAGCACTTCCAGACCAACGGCGCTAAAGACGTTCTTGTGGTTCGGCCAGCTTGGGTTGCTGATCCAGATGCGCTTGGCGCTGGTCTGGTTGGCGATAAAGTCTGCCGCCACGCGCAGGCCGCCGGTGCCGCCTGGCGTCTGTGCGGTGCGCGCGCGACGATCGGTGACGATCGGGCTCTCTTTACCGAACAGCAGCTCTTGCGTGCAGCTGGCAAACGCCGGGATGCCTTCAATGCCGAGATAGTTTTTGGTGGTCTCGTTTTCCAGCAGATACTGTTCAGCTTTTTTTACGCTGGTCAGCACCGGGGTTTTGCCGGTTTCATCTTTATAAACGCCAATGCCTAAATTGATTTTATTCGGGCGGGCGTCGGCGCGGAAAATGTCGGTCAGGCCCAGGATCGGGTCGGCGGGTGCGGCGGTGATTTTTTCAAACATGTCAGGTGCTTCCAAATCTCGGAGTTAAGCAGACAGAAGCATCAGGGTAGCGCCAGTTATCGGCTTTGCCAACCGTTTGCGATAAAAACACCGCGATCTTGTGAACGGGAAGGATTCGACAGAAAAAATGAGGGATAAGGGGAAATCTGCAGGATAAAACGTTACCGGAAGACACAAATAAAAACAGGGCCGAAGCCCTGTTTTTTTAACTTAGCCGACGGTGAACCGCCGTTAAGCGAGACAACTTAGAACTGGTATACCAGGCCAACTGCAACAGTATCGTCGGTTGCGACGCCGTTAGCTTTGGTGAACTCGTTGTCATCCAGCAGGTTGATTTTGTAATCAACGTAGGTGGACATGTTTTTGTTGAAGTAGTAGGTGGTACCAACAGAAACATATTTAACCAGGTCAGCATCGCCGCCGGTGAAGGTTGCGTTGTTTGCTGAACGACCGCGCAGGTTTTTACCTTTAGACTGCAGGTAAGACACTTCTGGACGCAGACCAAAGTCGAACTGGTACTGAGCAGTTACTTCGAAGTTCTGGGTTTTGTTTGCGATGGTGTTATCCGCTTCACCGTAAGGAGTCATGTTGCGGGTTTCCGCATACATTGCTGCCAGGTAAACGTTGTTGGCGTCGTATTTCGCGCCCACGGTCCATGCATCAGCCTTGTCGCCTTCGGCGGTAGAACGGTACTGCTGATCGTCGGTACGGTCAGAAGAGGCGTATGCAGCGCCGAAGCTTACGCCTTCGCCGATGTCATAAGTAGAGGAGATGCCCCAGCCGTCGCCGTTTTGTTTCTTCAGCGCGCGGCTGTCGTTCTCGTTTTTACCCTGATACTGAACGGCGAAGTTCAGACCGTCAACCAGACCAAAGAAGTTGTTGTTACGATAGGTCGCAACGCCGTTGGTACGGCCGGTCATGAAGTTGTCGGAGTAGGTGTAGGTATCGCCACCGAACTCTGGCAGCATATCGGTCCAGCCTTCCACGTCGTACAGTACGCCGTAGTTACGGCCGTAGTCGAAGGAGCCGTAGTCAGCGAATTTCAGACCCGCGAAGCCCAGACGGGTTTTGGTGCCTTCGGTGCCCTGAGATTCGGAGTGGTTAGCCTGGACGTTGTATTCCCACTGGCCGTAACCGGTCAGTTGGTCAGTAATCTGAGTTTCACCTTTGAAGC
This sequence comes from Serratia sp. CY40230, assembly GCF_052168835.1. NCBI lineage: Bacteria > Pseudomonadati > Pseudomonadota > Gammaproteobacteria > Enterobacterales > Yersiniaceae > Serratia > Serratia sp. CY40230. The sequence continues at coordinate 89,480 of NZ_JBJNLX010000002.1, read as the reverse complement.
CGAAACGAACATAGGTCTGATCGCCGTCATCACCTTTGTTGTCGGAGAAGTAGTGCAGACCGTCAACTTTGCCGTACAGATCCAGCTTGTTGCCGTCTTTGTTGTAGATTTCAGCTGCGTTTGCTGCACCAGCAGCCAACAGAGCCGGGATAACCACTGCAAGAATGTTGCGCTTCATCATTATTACCCTCATTGGTGTTATTCGGACACCTTTGCCACTGCCGCCAATAATTCCTTGGGAACTATTGTTGATAGATTGGTGTCGTCCTGTGTCTGAACGCAGTGTTCCATTCACAGGCGGGTTAATCTAGGACGAAAATGATACCAATGTCGCAATGAGGTTGCAAAAAGAAAGTATGTGTAACGAAATGTAATTTTTCGGGAACTTTGTGACGTGCGTCAATATTAAAAAATGCGAAAGGCCAGCGAGGCTGGCCTTTGTTTTGTAACGAAATCGTTTAAAAAACGTGTGATCGTATAAATTAGAAGCTTGCGTTACGTGGGGTGCGTGGGAACGGGATCACATCGCGCACGTTTTGCACGCCGGTGACATAGGCGATTAAACGTTCAAAGCCCAGGCCGAAACCGGAGTGCGGCACGGTGCCGTAACGACGCAGATCGCGATACCACCAGTAGTCTTCTTTATTCAGACCCATCTCTTCCAGACGCTGATCGAGCACGTCGAGACGTTCTTCACGCTGAGAGCCCCCGATGATTTCACCGATGCCCGGCGCCAGCACGTCCATGGCCGCGACGGTTTTGCCGTCTTCGTTCATGCGCATATAGAACGCTTTGATGTCTTTCGGGTAGTTTTTCACCACTACCGGCGCCTGGAAGTGTTTCTCCGCCAGATAACGCTCATGTTCGGAAGAGAGATCGATACCCCAGGAGACCGGGTTTTCGAAGGTTTGGCCAGAGGCCAGCAGGATCTCAATGGCGTCGGTGTAGTCTACCTGGGCGAAATCGGAAGAGACGAAGCGCTCCAGACGCGCGATAGCGTCTTTATCCACGCGCTCGGCGAAGAATTTCAGATCGTCTGCACGTTCATCCAGCACCGCCTGGAACACATACTTCAGCATGCTTTCGGCCAAGCCGGCGACATCGTCCAGCGTCGCGAAGGCCACTTCCGGCTCGATCATCCAGAATTCAGCCAGATGGCGGCTGGTGTTGGAGTTTTCAGCGCGGAAAGTTGGGCCGAAGGTGTATACCTTGGACAGCGCACAGGCGTAGGTTTCGCCGTTCAGCTGGCCGGAAACGGTGAGGAAGGCTTCCTTACCGAAGAAGTCCTGGCTGAAATCGACGGCGCCCTTGTCGGTGCGCGGCAGGTTTTCCAGATCCAGCGTGGACACGCGGAACATCTCGCCGGCGCCTTCGGTGTCGGAGGCGGTGATCAGCGGGGTAGATACCCAGAAATAGCCATTTTCATGGAAGAAGCGGTGGATCGCCTGCGCCAGGGTATGACGCACGCGCGCCACGGCGCCGATCAGGTTGGTGCGCGGGCGCAGGTGGGCCACTTCGCGCAGGTATTCGATGCTGTGACGTTTGGCCGCCATCGGGTAAGTATCCGGATCGTCGACCCAGCCGACCACTTTGATCGCGGTGGCCTGCAGCTCGAAGCTCTGGCCTTCGCCCGGTGAGGCGACGACCTTGCCGGTAACTTCAACCGAACAGCCGGTGGTCAGGTGCAGCACTTCATCTTGATAATTCGGCAGAGAATTATTAACGACGGCCTGTAACGGATCAAAGCAGGAACCGTCATAGACGGCCAGGAAGGAGATACCAGCTTTTGAATCTCTCCGGGTACGTACCCAGCCGCGTACGGTGACTTCACTGTCAACCGCAGCACGACCTTGCAGTACGTCGACTACAGGCACTACGCTCATAGATTTCTCTCTTTAATAATTTGGTTTAGAAATAGCTTACAACCCAAGAATATGGGGGTAATGGCTATGTTACTTGCCGCGGTGCAGAGCACAAGCAGAAATCATCGGATTGGCGCAACATTTATCGCGGCTGACTGAAAAGAGGGCGTTCGGGATAAAAACAAAAAAGCCGGCGCGTGAACCGGGCCGGCTTTCTCTCTTTATATAAAGAAGGCTCAGCTGGCTTTCTTCACCAGCGGCAGATCGAAGGCCTTGCGCAGAGCCCTGACGAACGCCTGGTCCTGGCAGATGGTCTTGCCGGGGCTGTCGGAGAGTTTGGCCACCGGCTTGCCTTTGCACTCGACCAGCTTGATCACGATATTTAACGGCTTAACGCCGGGAATATCGCAGGTCAGGCGCGTGCCGATGCCGAAGCCGAGATTAATGCGCTGATAGAAATGGCGATAGAGCGCCAGCGCTTTTTCCAGATCCAGATTGTCCGAGAACACCAGCGTTTTGCTCAGTGGGTCGATGCCCAGTTTCTGATAATGGGCAATGGCCTTTTCACCCCACTCGACGGGATCGCCCGAATCGTGGCGAAGCCCCTGATAACGCTCGGCGAACTGCGGGCCGAAGTCGCGCAGGAAGGCATCCATGGTGATGCAGTCGGTGAGCGCGATGCCAAGCTGGTCCGGATATTCATCCAGCCAGGCCTGCAATGCGGCGCGCTGGCTGTTGGCCAGCACCGGGCTTATCTGCTGATGCGCCTGGAACCACTCATGCGCCTGCGTGCCGACCGGCGCCAGACCCAGCTGGTGCGCCAGATCGTAATTGCTGGTGCCCGACAGGTACGGGAATTCGGCCTGCAAGGTGCTGACGATGGCCTGTTGCACGCCCTGAGAGAAACGGCGGCGGGTGCCGAAGTCCATCAACTTGAAGCGCGAAAGATCCAGATCGCCCGCCAACGTCTTGAACTGCGCCAGCTTGGTTTGCAGATGCGCCACCGCCTGTTCCGGCGTCGCCAGCGGCGAGCGCCGGCGGTGCACCACTTCGCTGATCACCGCCAGCAATGGGACTTCCCACATGATCACTTCACGCCAGGGGCCGGCGATGCGGATTTGCAGCTTGCCGTCGCGGTTGTCGATGGTGACCTGCTGCGGATCGTAGCGGAACGTTCGCAGCCAGTTCAGGTAATCTTGACGGAAGAAGGGCAGGCCCGAAAGATAAGCGAATTCGGCGTCGGTTAGCGCCAGCCGGCTCATCAGCGCCACCTGCGCGCGGATCTCGTCGGCATATTCGCCCAGCAGTTCGTCGCCGCGGCAGCGGAATTCCGCCGCCACGCTGATCGCGGGATAGCGATGGAACACTGCTTGCTGCATATGAAGCTTATAAGCATCGGTATCAAGCAGTGATGTCAAAATCGGGGAAGCGTATTGAGTCATAGCGCGTTACAGCATCCTCGTCAGGCGCGTGTCCAAATCCGGATAATCATAAAAGTGGGGGTGGAGTATACCCGGATTATCCTGTTATTGAAGCTGCATCACACCATAAATCACCGAAGCGGGTCGAGGATTAAACGTGCCTTTATGGCAGCCGGATAGCGGCGGGGAGGAAAAAAAGCCAGATATGCCTGTAAGGTGAATGACTTAGCCTAATTAGTCATAAAAATTATAATGTTAATTATTTTAAACAGCAAATCAGATAAACCCGGCCAGGGTATGCACGCTGACCCGATCCTTGCCGTTCTTTTTGCAAAAGTAGAGCGCTTCGTCCGCCTGCTTGATCGCCGCCTGCAGCGCGCTGAACGCGCTGACCGGCGCAATGCCGCAGCTGGTGGTGAAACGCACCTGCCGTCCGTCGGCCAGATTTAACGTCAGGCCATGGGTGCGCGTGCGCAACTGTTCCATGATGTCCCGCGCATTGTCCAACGAACAACTGCCCAGCAGCACCGCAAACTCTTCACCGCCATAGCGGCAGAAGATGTCGCTGGCGCGGAACGCGCGTTGCAGCAGGTGGCCGAAGGCCACCAGCGCCCGGTCACCCACGTCGTGGCCGTAGCTGTCGTTGAGTTGTTTGAAATTATCGATGTCGATCAGGCAAAAGGCCTGTGGGTAGCTGGCGTTGCCCAGCAGTTGACATTCAAGGAAGAATTTACGGCGGTTGTAGATATTGGTGAGCGGATCGAGGAAGGAAGAGGCCTCGAGCTCTTTAATCAGCAGTTGTTTCTCGCTCTCCAGCGAGACCTTGTCCAGCTGGTATTGCCTGAGTTGCTGAATGGCGTCGCTGATGGCGATCAATTCCTGGCTGTAGAAGGCGTCGTTGCGATCGATATTCATCTCACCGCGCGACAGCCGCACGATATTGTTGTGGGTCTTGGTCAGCCAGCGGTTGATGCTGGTGCAGAACACCAACGCCGGCAAAATGAACAGCAAAACCACCAGGCCGGCGAGTGCTATCATGCCGTAAATGGTCGTCTGGCTGTCGTAAATCTTGTGGCGCGAGGCGACGGTTTCCAGCTCGAAGCTGCGTTGATACAGCGCCTGCGAAAGCCCGCTCAGCTCGTCGACATAGCGCGAAATAAGCGCTGCGGGATAGGGTTTTTGGGTATTGATGGCGGTGTATAACCCATCGGTGATCTGCTTGAGACGTTCGGCCGACACTAGGGTGAGCAACTGATTGACGAGCTCGGTGGTTTGCACGTCGTCGTAGTTGATCTTCATGAAGATCAATCGGGTGCTCAGCGCGTTCAGCACGCCGGTTAGCTGAATGGACTTCAGATAGGCGTCTTTGCGAACGAGCTGGCTGACGTTGACGTCGATAATCTGATCGCTCAATTCCGTCAATGACATATTTAGCCGGTTATTGAGGCGGATGGCCTCGAGAAACATAAAGGAGTCGGTATCCACCATCCGGGTATCGTAGGTGTAACGGTAATAACTCTTGCTGGTTTGTGAGATGTAATAGGCGCTGTTGATGTTGAACAGATTGGCGTTGGTGTTATTGACCTGCGAAAGCTGCAGGTTGTCATTATCCAGCAGCTGTTCCATCAAAGCGATCATCGACAGCGCGGCGATTTTTTGCCGCACCCCGAGCTGTTTGGCGACCTCATCGTCCAGATGTTCGCGGATCCGGGTGATTCTCTCACGCGCCACCCGATCGGCGGCCAAACATTGCGCACGGGTGATTTGTGGATCGATCAGGCTCAATCGTTTGAGGCGATGAGCCAGCAACGCAGCCTGAAAAGCTTCGGAAATTTCTTTGGCGCGATCAATTTTGTACAGGTTTAGCTGGTTGTCGCGGTAGTCGGTATGGGCTTCGAGCAGCTCATCGACGATGAACAGAGAGAAGGAAGTCATCAGGCACAGGGTGAAAAAATAGATTGCGTATTTAATCTTCATAATGCGAGCCATCCCTGAACCTGATTCGGCAATTATACCACCATGCCGCCGGTGTCGCCTCAACTATGCCGGCGCGCCGCGATGGCGGTTTTTTAGCATTAAATGCTGATTTTTATTTGGCCATTGGTCACCCGAACTGCCGCCTGCCGGGCGATTTATGATTTGCCTCTGATTTCTCTCTCCTGGTCGCCCTGCGGCTCTGGGCTTTTCGGCCAGCTGTGATACAGTTTATTCACAATTCAGGCTCACCGCGCGCCGCAGGGGAACATACCGGCTGCGGTACGAAGGAGAAGAGCGGCCTGGCACCTATAACTCACTGAGACGTTTAAGGGTTTTTATGACACAACAGCCACAGGCAAAATACCGCCACGATTATCGCGCGCCCGATTACACCACGACCGATATCGATTTGGACTTCAGTCTGGACGCGGAAACCACGCGCGTGACCGCCGTCAGTAAAATCAAACGTCAGGGTGCGGCCGGCGCACCGCTGGTGCTGGATGGCGAAGATTTGACGCTGGTGAGCATTCAGGTGGACGGCCAACCGTGGAGCGCCTACCGTCAGCAGGATAACCAGCTGATCATCGAAGAGTTGCCGGCACAATTCACTCTTACCATTGTCAACGATATTCACCCGGCGAAGAACACCGCGCTGGAAGGGCTGTACCTGTCCGGCGATGCGCTGTGCACGCAATGCGAAGCCGAAGGCTTCCACCACATTACCTATTACCAGGATCGCCCGGACGTGCTGGCGCGCTTTACCACCCGCATCGTGGCCGACAAGACGCGCTATCCGTTCCTGCTGTCGAACGGCAACCGCATCGGCCAGGGCGAATTGGCCGATGGCCGCCACTGGGTGCAATGGCAGGATCCGTTCCCGAAACCTTGCTACCTGTTCGCGCTGGTGGCGGGGGATTTCGACGTGCTGCGCGACAGCTTCACCACCCGTTCCGGCCGTAAGGTCGCACTGGAGCTGTTCGTCGATCGCGGCAACCTGGATCGCGCCGACTGGGCGATGACTTCGTTGAAGAACTCGATGAAGTGGGACGAGACCCGCTTCGGCCTGGAATATGATCTCGACATTTATATGATTGTGGCGGTCGATTTCTTCAATATGGGCGCGATGGAGAACAAAGGGTTAAATATCTTTAACTCCAAATATGTGCTGGCGAAGGCGGAAACCGCGACCGACAAGGATTACCTGAACATCGAAGCGGTGATCGGCCACGAATACTTCCACAACTGGACCGGTAACCGCGTGACCTGCCGCGACTGGTTCCAGCTCAGTCTGAAAGAGGGGCTGACGGTGTTCCGCGATCAGGAATTCAGCTCCGATCTGGGATCGCGTTCGGTCAACCGCATCGACAATGTGCGCGTGATGCGCGGCGCGCAGTTTGCCGAAGACGCCAGCCCGATGGCGCACGCCATCCGCCCGGACAAAGTCATCGAGATGAACAACTTCTACACCCTCACGGTGTATGAAAAGGGTTCCGAGGTGATCCGCATGATGCATACCCTGTTGGGGGAGGAGAACTTCCAGAAAGGGATGCAGCTCTATTTCGAACGCCACGACGGCAGCGCCGCTACCTGCGACGATTTCGTGCAGGCGATGGAGGATGCGTCTAACGTCGATCTGTCGCGCTTCCGCCGTTGGTATAGCCAGTCCGGTACGCCGCTGTTGACGGTGCGCGACGAGTACGATGCGGAAACTCAGCAATATCGCCTGCATGTCAGCCAGAAAACTGCGCCGACCGCCGATCAGCCGGAGAAGTTGCCGCTGCATATTCCGCTGGATATCGAACTGTACGACAGCGAAGGCAATGTCATTCCATTGCAAAAAGGCGGCCTGCCGGTCAACAACGTGCTGAACGTCACCGAAGCGGAGCAGACCTTCGTGTTCGACGGCGTGGCGCACAAGCCGGTACCGTCGCTGCTGCGCGAATTCTCCGCGCCTGTGAAACTGGACTATCCGTACAGCGATCAGCAACTGACCTTCCTGATGCAGCACGCACGCAATGAATTTGCACGTTGGGATGCGGCACAGAGCCTGCTGGCGACCTATATCAAGCTGAACGTGGCGCGGCACCAGCAGAAGCAGCCACTGTCGCTGCCGCTGCACGTGGCCGATGCGTTCCGTGCGGTGCTGCTGGACGAAAAACTGGATCCGGCGCTGGCGGCGCAGATCCTGACGCTGCCGTCGGAGAACGAAATCGCCGAGCTGTTCGCCACTATCGATCCGGAAGCGATCGCCGCGGTGCACGAAGCGATCGTACGCTGCCTGGCGCGGGAGTTGGCCGATGAGTGGCTGGCGGTGTATCACGCCAACAAGACCGACGGCTACCGCGTGGAGCATGCCGAGATCGCCAAGCGCGCCTTGCGCAATGTGTGCCTGGGCTATCTGGCGTTCGGCGAAGATGTGGCGCTGGCGGACCAGCTGGTGAACGAACAGTATCGCCAGGCGGACAACATGACCGACTCGCTGGCGGCGCTGTCTGCTGCGGTCGCGGCCCAGCTGCCGTGCCGCGATGCGCTGCTGGCGGCGTTCGACGAACGCTGGCATCAGGATGGTCTGGTGATGGACAAATGGTTCGTGCTGCAGGGCAGCAGCCCGGCGGCAGACGTGTTGAGCAAGGTGCGCGCGCTGTTGCATCACCGTTCGTTCAGCCTGAGTAACCCGAACCGCACCCGTTCGCTGATCGGCGGCTTCGCTTCCGGCAACCCGGCGGCGTTCCATGCCGCGGACGGCAGCGGCTATCAGTTCCTGGCGGAGATCCTGAGCGATCTCAACCAGCGCAACCCGCAGATCGCCGCGCGCCTGATTGAACCGCTGATTCGCCTGAAGCGTTACGACGCCGGTCGTCAGGCCCTGATGCGCAAGGCGTTGGAACAGCTGAAAGGGTTGGAAAACCTGTCCGGCGATCTGTACGAGAAGATCAGCAAGGCGCTCGACGCCTGATTTTTTCGCGCTAGAGACATCAAGGGACGGCCTGGGCCGTCCCTTTTTCATTCATTCAATTCGCCGCCCGGCGCGCGGCGTCCGTCGCGGCAGGCGGCGATAACACCCGTTCCAGCACTTCGGCCTCCAGTTCCGCCAGCCTGGCCGAGCCTTTGCGGCGCGGCCGCGGCAGATCGATGCTCAGATCCAGCCCGATACGCCCCTCTTCGATCAGGATCACCCGATCCGCCAGCGCGATGGCTTCGCTGACGTCGTGCGTGACCAGCAGTACGGTAAAACCGTGCTGTTGCCACAGCGTCTCTATCAGCCCTTGCATCTCGATGCGCGTCAGGGCATCCAGCGCTCCGAGCGGTTCATCCAGCAGCAGCAGGCGGGGGCGGTGGATCAGCGCGCGCGCCAGGGCGACCCGCTGCTTTTGTCCGCCGGACAGCGCCGCCGGCCAATCGCGGGCGCGATCCGCCAAACCGACCGCTTCCAGGGCTTGCAACGCCGCGTCGCGCCACTGGCCGCGCAGCCCCAGACCCACATTGTCGATCACCGTTTTCCACGGCAACAGGCGCGCATCCTGAAACATCAACCGGGTATCCTCTTTAGCGGCGGCGAGCGGCGCGTTGCCGCTGAGCAGCGCGCCGCTGCTGGCCTGTTCCAGGCCGGCCAACAGGCGCAGCAGGGTGCTCTTGCCGCAGCCGCTGCGGCCAACCACCGCCACGAACTGCCCGGCGGAAATGCGCAGCTGAATATTGTCCAGCACCGTGCGGTTGCCGTAACGTTTGCCGATGGACTCCAGCGTCACCGGCGTGCCTTGCGCAAGGCGAGCGGGAAGGATCATAGCGCTTCTCCCTGTTTCAGTTGATGGGCCGGATGCCAGCGCAACCAGACGCGCTCCAGCAGCTGCGCACCCACGTCCGCCAGCTTGCCGAGCAGGGCGTACAGCACGATCGCCACCACCACCACGTCGGTTTGCAGAAATTCACGCGCGTTCATCGCCAGGTAGCCGATGCCCGAATTGGCCGAGATGGTTTCGGCGACGATCAGCGTCAGCCACATGAAGCCGAGAGCGAAACGCACGCCGACCATAATCGACGGCAGCGCGCCCGGCAGCACCACCTGTGTAAACAGGCGAAAACCGCTCAGGCCGTAGCTGCGGGCCATCTCCAACAGACCGCGATCGATGTTTTTGATGCCGTGATAGGTATTGAGATAAATCGGGAACAGCGTACCGAGCGCCACCAGAAAGATCTTGGCGGATTCATCGATGCCGAACCACAGGATCACCAACGGGATCAGCGCCAGATGCGGCACGTTGCGGATCATTTGCACCGAGCTGTCCAGCAGGCGTTCGCCCCAGCGCGACAGCCCGGTAATAAAGCCGAGTATCAGTCCGATGCTGCCGCCGATGCCAAAGCCTAACAACGCGCGCTGGCTGCTGATGCTCAGGTGCTGCCACAGTTCGCCGCTTTGGCTCAGGCGCCAGAAGGCGGCCAGCACCGCACTCGGCGCCGGCAAAATGCGGTTGGAGAGCCAGCCGGTTTCGACGGCGATCTGCCAGATGATCACCAGCGCCAACGGCAGCGCCCAGGGAGCCAGCCGATACAGGATGCGTTGTACGTTATTTGCCATCGGGGCGCTCCTCAGCTCTGCGATACTTTTTGCGGAACATAGATGTTGGCCACCACTTCGCCCTGCGGACGCACCGGCTGAAGGCGAGCGGGCGTTTCCTCCTGCGCCAGATCGAGGTGCGGGAACAGCAGTTCGCCGACGCGGTAGGCCTCTTCCAGATGCGGATAGCCGGAGAGAATAAAGGTGTCGATGCCCAGATCGGCATATTCCTGCATGCGCGCCGCGACCGTCGGGCCATCGCCCACCAGCGCGGTGCCGGCGCCGCCGCGCACCAGGCCGATGCCGGCCCACAGGTTCGGGCTGATCTCCAGGTTATCCTTTTTGCCGCCGTGCAGCGCCGCCATGCGCCGTTGGCCGACGGAGTCGAAGCGCGCAAAGGCCTGCTGCGCGTTGGCGATGGTTTCCTTATCGAGGTGGGCGATCAGCCGGTCAGCGGCGCGCCAGGCTTCTTCGGTGGTTTCCCGCACGATGACGTGCAGCCGGATGCCGAAACGCACCTGGCGGCCTTTCGCCGCCGCTTTAGCGCGCACCTCTTCGATCTTCGCCTTAACCTGCGCCGGCGGCTCTCCCCAGGTGAGATACATTTCTACCTGCTCGGCGGCCAGATCCTGCGCGGCGGCGGAGGATCCGCCGAAATAGAGCGGCGGGCGCGGCTGTTGCACCGGCGGGAACAGCAGTTTGGCGCCTTTCACCTGAATATGCTTGCCGTGGAAATCGACGGTTTCCCCTTCCAGCACCCGGCGCCAGATGTGGGTGAACTCGGTTGAGGCTTCGTAGCGTTCTTCATGGCTAAGGTGCAGCCCCTCGGCCGCCAGCTCTTCCGGATCGCCGCCGGTGACCAGATTGAACAGGGCGCGCCCGTTGGACAGGCGATCCAGCGTCGCCGCCTGGCGCGCCGCCAGCGTAGGGGAGATGATGCCCGGCCGCAGCGCGACCAAAAATTTCAGCCGTTGGGTGACCGGGATCAGCGAGGCGGCCACCAGCCAGGAGTCTTCGCAGGAGCGGCCGGTGGGGATCAGCACGCCGCCGAATCCCAGCCGATCCGCCGCCTGGGCGATCTGCTGCAAGTAACCGTGATCGACGCTGCGAGCACCCTGTGCGCTGCCAAGATAGTGGCCGTCGCCGTGGGTGGGTAAAAACCAGAAAACGTTCAGGCTCATCGTCAATGCTCTCCCGTATTTATTGCGCGCTTGGGCGCCAGATGCGTTGCGAGATGTCGACCTTCACCGGCACCAGCCGGTTGGCGTAAAACAGGTCGGCGGTTTGCTGCTGTGCGGCGATCGTATGCGCATCGAGCGGTGTGATGGCGGTCGGCGGGCGGTGATCCAGATAGCTGGCGATCACCGGTTCCGGCAGCCCCATGGCGTTGGCCAGCAAGGTCACGCTTTGCGCCCGGTCGCTGCGGGTGAGCGCATCGGCCTGGGTCAGCACCGTCAGGACCTGGCTGATAAAGGCGCCGTTGGCTTCGACATAAGGGCGCGCCGCCAGATAGAAGGAGCCGGTCTGGTTCAGATCGGTGCCGTCGCCGAGCACCCGCACGCCGCCCTGCAGAAGCGCGGCGGAATAATAAGGATCCCAGATCGCCCAGGCATCGACGTTGCCCTGTTGGAATGCGGCGCGCGCATCGGCGGGCGTCAGATAGGCGGGCTGGATATCCGTAAATTTCAGTCCGGCTTTTTGCAGCGATCGCAGCAGCAGGTTATGTGAGCTGGATCCTTTCTGGAACGCGACCTTATGGCCTTTCAGATCGGCGACGGTTTTGATCGGGCTGTTTTCCGGCACCAGGATCACTTCCGCCTTCGGTTTGGGCGGCTCAACGCCGACATACAGCAGATCGGCCCCGGCGGCCTGCGCGAAGATCGGCGGAATATCGCCGGTGCTGCCCAGATCGATGCTGCCGACGTTCAAGGCCTCCAGCATTTGCGGGCCGGCGGGAAACTCGATCCAACTGATGCGGGTGGCGGGGAAACGTTCCTCCAGCAGCCGGTGGCTCTTCGCCAGCACCAGACTGACCGATCCTTTTTGGTAGCCGATGCGGAACTGCGCCGGATCCTGAGCGACGGCGGCGTTGGCCCAAACCAGCGACAGCAGGCCGGTGAAGGCGGCGGCGCTCAGCCAACGCCGCAAAGCGATGCGTTGTTTCATTCAGGCTCTCCTTTTCCAGGCGTTTCAGGCGGTTTGACGCGCCGCCAGTGGCGAGGCGACGCGCAGCGCCGGCGGTTTGCGGCGGCCAAGCGCCAGATAGAAACTGGCCAGTGCCTCTTCCAGCCGGGCGGCCACGGCGTCGGTGAGCGTGGCGCCTTCGTCGGTCAGCTGGATCTGGCTGTCGTCGGCGAACACGCCGTGCAACACCTCTTGCGCTTTCAGCGCCGCCAGTACCGGTTTCAACGCATAGTCCACCGCCAGCATGTGGCCGATCGAACCACCGGTCGCCAGCGGCAACACCACCTTATGATCCAGAGCGCGTTCCGGCAGCAGATCCAGCAGGGTTTTCAGCGCGCCGGAGAACGACGCTTTATAAACCGGCGTGGAAATCAGCAGGCCGTCGGCCTGCGCCAGCTGTTCGGCAAACGCCTTGATCGCCGGACTGTTGAAGTTGGCGTACAGCAGATCTTCGGCGTCAAAGTCGTGCAGGGTATAGGCCGTCACTTCCACCCCTTGCTGCCGCAGCCAGTTCTGACTCAGCGAGAGCAGCGCGGCGGAACGTGATGGGATGCGTGGGCTACCGGCCAGTGATATAACGCGCATTGCCACTCCTTATAACTAAAAGTTAGGTTTAATTAGAAAATCAATGGGAAGTGTTTTAAACCTACCAGCAACCGGGCGCGTTTTTTAAATCTCATTTTTTGATTTGGATATGCGCAAAAGCGGATTAGCGCCGATTTGGCGGTGAAGAGAGAAAACGATTGCGTAAAAACGGCTTTTTTTGCCTTTAATCAATTCCAATTAGGCGGGGGATACCGGATAATACGCCCCCGGTTTGCAACCGGGAAATCAGGAGAGTCCATGTACTACCCCCTCATCAGGAAAGCGTTGTTCCAGCTCGATCCGGAGCGCGCGCACGAAGTGACCTTTCGTCAGCTCAGCCGTATTACCGGCACCCCATTAGCGTTTCTTGTCCGTCAGTCCGTGCCGACCAAACCGGTCAACTGCATGGGGCTGTCGTTTAAAAACCCGCTGGGATTGGCCGCCGGTCTGGATAAAAACGGCGAATGCATCGATGCGTTCGGCGCGATGGGCTTCGGCCATGTGGAAGTCGGCACCGTGACGCCGCGTCCGCAACCGGGCAACGACAAGCCGCGCTTGTTCCGCGTGATTGAGGCGGAAGGCCTGATTAACCGCATGGGGTTCAATAACCATGGCGTGGACAATCTGGTTGAAAACGTTAAGAAATCCCATTTCGGCGGCATTCTTGGGATCAATATCGGCAAGAATAAAGACACGCCGGTCGAGCAGGGCAAAGACGATTATTTGATCTGCATGGATAAAGTTTATCCGTATGCCGGATATATCGCGATTAACATCTCTTCACCGAATACGCCGGGGTTACGATCCTTACAGTATGGCGAAGCGCTGGACGATCTTTTGGCTGCGATTAAAAATAAGCAGCAGGAATTACATGCGCGTCATCACAAATATGTGCCGGTGGCGGTAAAGATCGCGCCGGATCTTTCAGAAGAAGAATTGATCCAAATTGCCGATAGCCTGGTGCGGCATAATATCGATGGCGTGATCGCCACCAATACCACGTTGGATCGAAAATTGATCCAGGGGTTGAATTACTGCGAACAAGCGGGCGGGTTAAGCGGGCGTCCGTTGCAATCACGCAGCACCGAAGTTATCCGTCGTCTCTCCACCGAACTGCAGGGGCGCCTGCCGATTATCGGCGTAGGCGGCATCGATTCGCTGACGGCGGCGCGCGAAAAAATGGAGGCCGGCGCGAGCCTGCTGCAAATTTATTCCGGATTTATCTATCACGGCCCGCGTTTGATTAAAGATATCGTTACCCATATCTAATATTTTTCCTCTCATTTTATTCCGGGGGTTTATTTCTGCCCCCGGCTCGTCTATATTTTGTTCGTTAGCTTAAATATCGTTCGCGGAATTATCCGATGTTTAAGCGATTTCATCGGTGATAAAATCGCCTTTTAGGGTGAGTGCGGCGTTGGCATAGGCAGCGAGAAGGATACGAAATGAAGATAAAACCTGACGATAATTGGCGTTGGTATTTTGATGCCGAACACGATCGGCTAATGCTGGATTTAGCTAATGGTATGATCTTTCGTTCACGTTTCCCGGCCAAAATGTTAACGCCGGACGCCTTTGATGAATGTGCTTTTTGCGTGGATGACGCCGCCCTTTATTTCACCTATGAAGAACAGTGCAAGCAGGTCAAGCTTAGCCATGAACAGCGCGCCGAGCTGGTGCTGAATGCGCTGGTCGCCTATCGCTTCCTGAAACCGCTGATGCCAAAGAGCTGGCATTTCTCGCAGCAGCATTACCCGCTGCAGCCGAAAAACGGCGAGCTGGCGGCGGTGAAAGTGATGGAGAGCGGCGCGGAAGCGCGCTTGCTGGTGGTGGAGGCAGGGGATAACGCCAGCCTGTGCCTGCTGGCGCAAAATCAGCTGACGGTCGCTGGCCGTACCATGGTCTTGGGCGACGCCATCAAGGTGATGCACGATCGGCTGAAGCCCTGCGCACAGGATGAAAGCGCCGCCCCGGCTTACGACAGGGCGGTATAAGGCGGTTTACGCCAGGGTCAAATCACTTTTCGGGATGCAGCTGCAGCACAGGATGGTGCCGTTGTCGCCCAGCGCGCTTTTCTTCAGGGGTGCGACTTCACCGCTCAGCAACGTAATGCGGCAACTGCCGCAAATCCCGGCGCGGCAGGAGTAAGGCACGCGAATGCCTTGCTGTTCCAACTGTTCGAGCAAGATCTGCTGGTTGTTGCCGGTAAACACCTTTCCTTCATATTCGATCGTGACGCTATGTGCGCTGTCTTGCGGCGCTTGCACGCTCTCCACCACTTTGCCTGCGCCATAAGGGCGCGGCGGCTTGGTCGACAGCACTTCCACCGTATCGCCCACGCGGATGATGCCGCTGTTGCGGGCGATCATATTCTGGCCGAAATCGATATCGCCGTTGTCGGCGGAGCGGAATTTTTGCAGCGTGCTGAGCGGTTCGCCGCTCGGGTGCTTGCGGCCGCGCTCGGTGCTGACGGTGGTGAGCACGCAGCGGCTGCAGGGTTTCACCAGATCGAACATCACGTCGCCGACGCGGATCACCTGCCAGCCGTCCTCGGCCCAGGCCGTGGCGCCACTCACCACCAGATTGGGGCGGAACTGCTCCAGCTTGATGCTGCCGGGGCAACGCTGCTGCAGATCGTTAAACGAAGCCTGGTTAATCAGCAGATAAGGATAGCCGTCGGCAAACGTCAGCGGGATTTCGGGGTGCTTCTTCACCCGGCGGGTCAGCTCCGACCCCAGCCAGCGCAGCTGCACGTCGCGCTGGAAATAGCCGCTCAGCCAGCGGTTGATCTCATCTGGCGCGGTCAGCGCGGTGAAATGGTTGCCCCACACCTCGGTCGGCTGCGGCGCGGCGGCGAAGTCGCTGAAGCGAATGGCGGCGCTTTCACCGTCCGGCGCGGTCAGAAACAGCCCGTCCGGCAACAGCGCCGGCGTGAACAACACCATCTGCGGATATTGGCGCGCGGTAATAAAGGTGCCGTCCGGTTCGGTGATCATAAAGTTGCGGTCGAAGGCCAGACCGCTGCTGCCGACCTGGGCGTAGGAAAGCTGCAGGCCGCGCAGTGATTTAACCGGATGGACGTAGAGTCTGGAAAGCGTGATCACCCTTATCTCCGTGCGATGATTAAATAGAAGGGAGCAACTTTATGACAAGCGGTGCGGATTAGCTATAATGCGCAACAATTTTCTTTTTGGTGATAAGTACGATATGAACTCTCTGTTTGCCAGCACGGCGCGTGGATTGGAAGAACTGTTAAAAAGCGAGCTGGAAGCGCTTGGCGCTCACGACTGCAAAGTGGTGCAGGGCGGGGTACATTTTCAGGGTGACGATCGTCTTCTGTACCAAAGCCTGCTGTGGAGCCGCCTGGCTTCACGCATTCTGTTGCCGCTGAACGAATTCCGCGTGCACAGCGATCTGGATCTGTACCTCGGGGTGCAGGCGATCGACTGGCCGAGCATTTTTGGCGTGGATAAAACCTTTGCCGTGCATTTCAGCGGCGTGAACGAAGAGATCCGCAACAGCCAGTATGGCGCGCTGAAGGTGAAAGACGCCATCGTTGACAGCTTCACCCGTAAACTAGACCAACGCCCGACGGTCGCCAAGCAGCAGCCGGATATTCGCGTTAACGTCTTCCTGCAACGCGATATGGCCAGCGTGGCGCTCGATCTGAGCGGCGAAGGCCTGCACCAGCGCGGCTACCGCGATCTCACCGGCCAGGCGCCGCTGAAGGAAAACCTGGCGGCCGCCATCGTGTTGCGTTCCGGCTGGCAGCCGGGCACACCGATGCTCGATCCGATGTGCGGCTCCGGCACGCTCTTGATCGAAGCGGCGATGATCGCCGCCGATCGCGCGCCGGGCCTGCACCGCCAACACTGGGGCTTCAGCGCCTGGAACGGCCACAACGCCGAACTGTGGCGTGAAGTCACCACCGAAGCGCAGGTGCGCGCACGCCGAGGCCTGCAGGAAACCGCCTCTCGCTTCTTCGGCTCCGATATCGATCGCCGGGTGATTGAAATGGCGCGCGGCAACGCCCGCCGTGCCGGCGTCGCCGAGCTGATCACCTTCAACGTCGGCGACGTGGCGCGCTTGACCAACCCGCTGCCGGAAGGCCCGCACGGCACCGTGATCAGCAACCCGCCGTACGGTGAGCGTCTGGAAAGCGAACCGGCGCTGATCGCGCTGCACAACATGCTGGGCCGCGTGATGAAAAGCGCCTTCGGCGGCTGGCAGCTTTCGCTGTTCAGCGCCTCGCCGGAGCTGTTGAGCTGCCTGCAGCTGCGCGCCGAGCGCCAGTTCAAGGCGAAGAACGGCCCGCTGGAGTGCGTGCAGAAAAACTATCAGCTGGCGGCAAGCCCGACCGGCACCGCTACCGGCGGCGTGCAGGTGGCGGAAGATTTCGCCAACCGTCTGCGCAAGAATTTGAAGAAGCTCGACAAGTGGGCGAAGCAGCAGGGCATTGAATGCTACCGCCTGTACGATGCCGATCTGCCAGAATACAACGTCGCGGTGGACCGTTACGGCAGCAAGGTGGTGGTGCAGGAGTATGCGCCGCCGAAAACCGTCGATGCGCAGAAGGCGCGTCAGCGCCTGTTCGATGTGATCAACGCGACGCTGGCGGTGCTGGAATTGCCGTCGAATCAGCTGATCCTGAAAACCCGCGAGCGGCAGAAGGGCAAAAACCAGTACGAGAAGCTGGCGCAGAAGGGCGAGTTCTTGCTGGTGGAAGAGTATAACGCCAAGCTGTGGGTCAACCTGACCGACTATCTCGATACCGGCCTGTTCCTCGATCACCGCATCGCGCGGCGTATGCTGGGCGAGATGAGCGGCGGCAAGGATTTCCTCAACCTGTTCGCCTATACCGGCACCGCCAGCGTGCACGCCGGGCTGGGCGGCGCGCGCAGCACCACCACGGTGGACATGTCGCGCACCTACCTGGAATGGGCGGAGAAGAACCTGCGCGCCAACGGCCTGACCGGCCGTCAGCATCGGCTGATCCAGGCCGATTGCCTGTCTTGGCTGAGCAACGCCAATGAACAGTTCGACGTGATCTTCATCGATCCGCCGACGTTCTCCAACTCCAAGCGGATGGAGAACACCTTTGACGTGCAGCGCGATCATCTGGCGCTGATGAAAGATTTGAAACGGTTGCTGCGCCGCAACGGGACCATCATGTTCTCGAACAACAAGCGCGGTTTCCAAATGGATATGGCAGGGCTGAGCGCGTTGGGTCTGGAGGCGAAAGAGATCACCGCCAAGACGCTGTCGCAGGATTTTGCCCGTAACCGTCAGATCCACAACTGCTGGCTGGTGACTCACGCCGGCGAAGGAAAATAATTACTATGTCGTTAATCAGCATGTCCGGCGCCTGGCTCTCTTTCAGCGATGCGCCACTGTTAGACAACACCGAAATTCATATTGAAGACAACGAGCGCGTGTGTCTGGTCGGGCGCAACGGCGCCGGCAAATCCACGCTGCTGAAGATCCTCGGCAAAGAGATCCCGCTGGACGACGGCCGGGTGATCTACGAACAGGATCTGATCGTGGCGCGTTTGCAACAGGATCCGCCGCGCAATATCGGCGGCAGCGTGTTCGACTTCGTGGCGGAAGGCGTTGCGGAGCAGGCAGAACACCTGAAGGCCTATCACGCGATCTCCCACCTGGTGGAAAGCGATCCGAGCGAGAAAAACTTGGCGCGCATGGCGCAAATCATGGAGATCCTCGATCACCAGGGGCTGTGGCAGCTCGACAGCCGCATCAGCGAAGTGCTGCTGCAGCTGGGGCTGAACGGCGACGCCGAGCTTTCCTCACTGTCCGGCGGCTGGCTGCGCAAAGCGGCGCTGGGCCGCGCGCTGGTGAGCTCGCCGCGCGTGTTGTTGCTCGACGAACCGACCAACCACCTGGATATCGAAACCATCGACTGGCTGGAAGGTTTCCTGAAAGAGTTCGACGGCAGCATCGTCTTCATCTCGCACGACCGTTCGTTTATCCGCAATATGGCGACGCGCATCGTCGATCTGGATCGCGGCAAGCTGGTTTCCTGGCCGGGCAACTACGATCTCTATCTGCAGAGCAAAGAAGAAGCGCTGCGGGTGGAAGAGCTGCAAAACGCCGAGTTCGACCGCAAGCTGGCGCAGGAAGAGGTCTGGATCCGTCAGGGCATCAAGGCGCGCCGCACCCGCAATGAAGGCCGCGTGCGCGCGCTGAAGGCGCTGCGCGTCGAGCGCTCGCAGCGCCGCGAAGTGATGGGCACCGCCAAGATGCAGGTGGAAGAGGCGACCCGCTCCGGCAAAATCGTGTTCGAGCTGGAAGACGTCAATTATCAGGTTGGCGAAAAGGTGCTGGTGCGCGGTTTCTCCGCCCAGGTGCAGCGCGGCGACAAGATTGCGCTGGTGGGGCCGAACGGCTGCGGCAAAACCACGCTGCTGAAACTGATGCTCGGTCAGCTGAAAGCCGACAGCGGCCGCGTGCACTGCGGCACCAAGCTGGAAGTGGCCTATTTCGACCAGCACCGCGCCGATCTCGATCCTGAGCGCACGGTGATGGACAACCTGGCGGAAGGCAAGCAGGAAGTGATGGTCAACGGCCGTCCTCGCCACGTATTGGGCTATCTGCAGGACTTCCTGTTCCACCCGAAACGCGCGATGACGCCGGTGAAGGCGCTGTCGGGCGGTGAGCGTAACCGCTTGCTGTTGGCTAAGCTGTTTCTGAAACCGAGCAATCTGCTGATCCTCGATGAACCAACTAACGATCTCGACGTCGAAACGCTGGAGCTGCTGGAAGAGCTGATCGACGGCTATCAGGGCACCGTGCTGCTGGTCAGCCACGATCGTCAGTTCGTTGACAACTCGGTGACCGAGTGCTGGATCTTCGAAGGCAACGGCGTGATCAATGCCTTCGTCGGCGGTTACTACGATGCGCATCATCAGCGCGCGACGGCGAAACCGATTCGTCAGGCGGCGCCGAGCGCGAGCAAACCGGCGGCGGAGAAAAAGGCCGAACAGCCGAAGAAAACGGCGGCCAAGCTGAGTTACAACCTGCTGCGCGAACTGGAACAGTTGCCGCAGCGGCTCGAACAGCTGGAAGCGGAAATCGAAGCGCTGCAGGCGCAGATGAGCGACGCCGACTTCTTCACGCGGCCGCATAGCGAAACGCAAGAAGTGCTGACGGCGCTGGCTGATGCCGAGCAAACGCTGGAACAGGCTTTCGCCCGTTGGGAAGAGCTGGAAGCGATGAAAAACGGCTGACCGTTGCGATGCCGCCCGCGCGCTGCTGCGGGCGGCATCGACGTGCCGGTGAGCGACGTTATTTAGGAGGAATATGGTGTGTTCCCACAACAATCATCAGCAGCATAGTCATTCCGCACCCTCGGCGGCGCAGCAGGATAACCTGATGCTGTGTCCGCAGTGCGACATGCTGGTGGCGCTGCCGCCGCTGGCCTATGGCAGCAAAGCGGTATGCCCGCGCTGCAAAACCACGCTCAGCGCCCGCTGGGACGAGCCGCGCAAGCGGCCGATCGGTTACGCGCTCAGCGCCTTGTTCATGCTGGTGCTGGCCAACATTTTCCCGTTTATCAACATGCGCGTCGCCGGCCTCGGCAACGAAATCCGGCTGATCCAAATCCCGGAAGTGATGGTGGCAGAAGACTACGCCAGCATGGCCACCTTGTTTATGGTGTTCGTGCAGCTGATCCCGGCGTTTTGCATGGTGGCGATTATCCTGCTGTGCGCCAGAGTGCGCTTGCCGCTGGGGCTCAAAGAGTGGATGGCTCGGGTGCTATTCCAGTTCAAGACCTGGTGCATGGTGGAAATTTTCCTCGCCGGGGTGCTGGTCAGCTTCGTCAAGCTGATGGCCTACGGCGATATCGGCATCGGCAGTAGCTTCGTGCCTTACTGCCTGTTCTGCCTGCTGCAGGTGCGCGCCTTCCAGTGCGTGGATCGGCGCTGGCTGTGGCAGGATATCGAACCGGCGCCGCGACTGCATCGCCCGCTGACGGTGGGGCGCACCGGCATGCGCCAGGGCGTGCGCTCTTGCGCGTGCTGCACGGCGATCCTGCCGGCCGATCAGGTGCGCTGTCCGCGCTGTCACACCAAGGGCTACGTGCGGCGTCGTCACAGCCTGCAGTGGACGCTGGCGCTGCTGGTGACCTCTGTCATGCTGTATATTCCGGCCAACCTGATGCCGATCATGGTGACCGAGGCGCTGGGCAACAAGATGAACTCCACCATCATGGCGGGGGTGATCCTGCTGTGGGGGGACGGCTCTTATCCGGTGGCGATGGTGATTTTCATCGCCAGTATCATGGTGCCGTCGCTGAAAATGTTGGCGATCGGCTGGCTGTGCTGGGATGCGAACGGCAGGAAGAAACCGCGCGCCGACAGCGAGCGTATGCATCTGATTTATGAAGTGGTCGAATTCGTTGGCCGTTGGTCAATGATCGACGTGTTTGTGATCGCCGTGCTGTCGGCGCTGGTGCGAATGGGGCAGTTGATGAGCATTTATCCCGCGACGGGCGCCGTGCTGTTCGCGCTGGTGGTGATCCTCACCATGTTCGCCGCCATGACATTTGATCCCCGGCTGACCTGGGATCGCGCAAGTGAAACAATCAACAAGGAGCCGCAAGGTGACGGAAAATAATCATAGCGTCGCAGACGTTGAGAAGATCAAACGCTGGTCGCCGGTGTGGATCATTCCCATCGTGACCGCGCTGATCGGCGCCTGGATCCTGTTTTACCACTTCAGCCATCAGGGGCCGGTGGTGACGCTGGTGACCTCGACGGCGGAAGGGCTGGAAGCGGGTAAAACCAAAATCAAAAGCCGCAGCGTTGACGTCGGCGTGGTGGAAACCGTCACGTTGAGCGATGACCTGAGCAAGGTGATGGTGCAGGCTCGCCTCAATTCCGGCATGGAAAAATTGCTGCGCCAGGATTCCGCTTTCTGGGTGGTGAAGCCGCAGATCGGCCGTGAAGGCGTCTCCGGGCTGGGCACGCTGCTCTCCGGCGCCTATATCGAACTGCAGCCGGGCAACAAAGGCAAAGACGGCAAAGACAACTATCAGCTGCTCGATGCGCCGCCGCTGGCTTCCCCGGACGCCAAAGGGTTGCGCATCGTGCTGGACAGCGAGAAATCAGGCCAGCTCAACGCCGGCGATCCGGTGCTGTTCCGCGGTTATCGCGTCGGGTCGGTGGAAACCAGCTACTTCGATCCTAAAGAGCGCGCTATGCGCTATCAGCTGTTCATCACCGCGCCTTACGATCAGTTGGTCACCACCAACGTGCGCTTCTGGAAAGACAGCGGCGTGGCGTTTGACATGTCGGCGCAGGGCATGCGGGTGGAGATGGGCTCGTTGACCACGCTGTTCAGCGGCGGGGTCAGTTTTGACGTGCCGGACGGTTGGGATCGCGGCGATCAGGCGAAAGAGAAGGCGGAATATCAGCTGTTCGACAACCAGCGTAGCACGCAGGATTCGCTGTATACCGTGCATAAGGATTACCTGCTGTTCTTCTCCGACTCGGTACGCGGCCTGCAGCCGGGCGCGCCGGTCGAGTTCCGCGGCATCCGTTTGGGTACGGTGGCGCAGGTGCCGTTCTATAAAGACGGCATGGCGCAGCGTCTGGATAACGATTACCGCATTCCGGTGCTGATCCGCATCGAGCCGGATCGCTTCCAGAAACAGCTGGGCGGCAACTTCGATATTGAAGGGCACCTGAAAGATGCGGAGTCTCGCGGCATGCGCGCCTCGATGAAGTCCGCCAACCTGCTGACCGGTTCTCTGTACATCGATCTCGACTTCTATCCGCAGGAAAAACCGTGGAAAGGGCCGCGCGAGCTGTTCGGTTATCCGCTGATGCCGACCACCAGCGGCGGTCTGGCGCAGATCCAGCAGAAATTGATGCAGACGTTGGATAAGATTAATTCGATGCCGATCAATCCGATGATCAACGAAGCGACCAAGACGCTGGCGGAAAGTCAGAAAACCATGAAGTCGACGCAGCAGACCATGAAGTCGCTGAACGACATCATCGCCAGCAAAGAGATGCAGGCGCTGCCGCAGGACATGCAGAAAACGCTGCTGGAGCTGAACCGCAGCATGAAAGGGCTCCAGCCTGGTTCACCGGCTTACAACAAGATGGTGGGCGACATGCAGCGCCTCGATCAGGTATTGCGTGAGCTGCAACCGGTGCTGCGCACCCTGAATGAGAAGAGCAACGCGCTGGTGTTTGAAGCCGCCGGCAGCACTGACCCTCAGCCGAAGAAGGCCACGAAATGATGAAATGGATCCCGGTAGCCCTGGCGCTGTTGCTCAGCGCCTGCAGCAGTTCGCCACAGAAGACTTACTATCAGTTGCCGGCGCTGGGTGCGCCTGCTGCGGCCAGCAGCAGCGGCGCGTCCACGCGCCAGCTGTGGCTGGAACACGTGAGCGTGGCGGATTATCTGGCGCAGAGCGGCGTGGTGTATCAGACCAACGACGTACAGTATGTGATAGCCCAGAACAACCTGTGGGCCAGCCCGCTCGACCAGCAGCTGCAGCAAACGCTGGTCACCAACCTGAGCAGCGCGCTGCCGGGCTGGGTGGTCTCTTCGCAGCCGATGAGCAGCGATCAGGATGTGCTGAATGTGACCATCAGCGGCTTCCACGGCCGTTTTGACGGCAAGGCGATCATTCGCGGCGAGTGGGTGCTGAATCGTCAGGGGCGCTTGATCAAACGGCCTTTCAGCCTGGAATTGAAACAGGGTGAAGACGGCTATGATGCCCTGGTGCGCACTCTGGCGCAGGGATGGCAGCAGGAAGCTCAGGCTATCGCAGCACAGATGGGCGGCATTTAGTCATAATTTGGTCTAAAATCGTCTAATTCCTGTCGGCGTGAAAATCCGTTTTTTCTCGCTGGCAGGGATTTATATTTCATTTCAAACAGTTAACCCCTTTCCCAGCAGATCAGCCACTTAGCACTTTCCTCGGGCGTAGCTCACAAATATGACATTGGCGTGAATTTTGCGCATTGATCTTCTCTTCTTTTAGCGCTATTGATTACTCGTGGCTGCGCAAAAAGCAGCCATTGTTTTCTTTCCACCAGACCAAAATGAGGGAAACGAGGCATGAAGAGACAGAAACGCGATCGTCTGGAAAGGGCGCATTCGAGAGGGTATCAGGCAGGTATTTTAGGGCGTTCCAGGGAACATTGTCCCTACCAATCATCGGTGGACGCCCGGTCTCAATGGCTGGGAGGTTGGCGAGAAGCCATGGAAGACAGGGCTGTGACCGCTTAAGCGGCTCCCTGTCAAATAAAAGGAATAACCTCCGCCCTTGGCGGAGGTTTTTGTTTGTGCCGTTTACTCGTCCTGCCAGCGTTTCAGTAGAATACTCGCATTCACGCCGCCAAAGCCGAAGCCGTTCGATAAGGCGTAGGTCATATTCATCGATTCAGCCCGTTTCGCGACCAGGTGTAAACCTGCCGCCGCCGGATCGGGATTGTCCAGATTCAGCGTCGCGGGGGCGATCTGATCGCGCAGCGCCAAGGTGGTAAAGATGGTTTCCAGCCCCCCGGCGGCGCCGAGCAGGTGCCCGGTGGCGGATTTTGTCGAGGTTACCGCGATGCTCCCTGTCGTGCCAAACAGGTGTTTGATGGCATTGATTTCGCCCAGATCGCCCACAGGCGTTGAGGTCGCGTGTGCGTTTAAATGCTGGACCTCTTCTGGGGCGACGTTCGCCTGCCTCAACGCGATTTTCATCGCCCGATAAGCACCGTTGCCGTCTTCGGCACCGGAGGTCATGTGGTAGGCGTCGGCGCTGGTGCCATAACCGACGATTTCCGCGAGCGGTGTGGCACCGCGCGCCCGCGCGTGTTCCAGCGTTTCAATCACTAGCATGCCGGCACCTTCCCCCATGACAAATCCGTCCCGTGCACTGTCGAAAGGCCGGGAAGCCTGCCTTGCCAACTCGGCCGGTGCGGTGGACATAGCGCGCGCGGCGGCGAATCCGCCCAGGCTGACGGTGTCGATAGCGGCTTCGGTACCGCCGCACAGCGCGATATCGGCCTCATCATTGCGGATCAGACGCACAGCGTCGCCAATGGCTTGCACGCCGGCCGCACAGGCGGTGACCGGTGCGCCAATCGGGCCTTTGAAGTGATGCTTGATGGAAACATGGCCGGCCGCCAGATTGACCAGGAAAGAGGGGATGGTGAAGGGCGACAGGCGCTTGGCGCCGCGGTTGTCGGTGGTGCGTACCGCCTGGGCAATCGCCGGGAAGCCACCAATGCCCGAGGCGATGACGGTGGCGGTGCGCTCTTGTTTTTCCTCCGTATCGGCTATCCAGCCGGCCTGACGAACGGCTTCATCCGCCGCCGCCATGGCAAACAGGATAAAGCGATCCATTTTCTTTTGCTCCTTGGGGGCGACGGCAGCGTCGGGGTTGAAGCCCGCTTCAGCATCCTGCGCCAGCGCCGGAACCTGACCTCCGACCTTGATCGGTAAATCTGCAACGATCTCGTCAGGCAAAGCCCGAATGCCGGACTCTCCTTTTAACAAACGTTGCCAGATGGTCTCCACGCCGCACCCTAACGGTGAAACGGCGCCCATGCCGGTAATAACGATACGACGATTGCTCATGACGACTCCTTGGTAAGTTCGGATAAATCGGCGAGGCGCCGTTGCCGCATCAGTGCGGCGCGTTGATGTATGCCTTCATTTGCCGCAGGCCCTGGTGCCAACGTAATAAACTGCGGCGGCACCTGCTGTTGGGTATCGACATTGACCAATTGGACCTGGATCGGCCGATCGGTGCGGCCGTCGACTAACAAGGCGCTAATGTCACCGTCGAGCAAATGGCGATTGCCCCATTCTGAGAGAGCTGCCAGCACGGGGAGAAAATCGTTGCCGCGTTCGGTGAGCAGATACTGATAGCGAACCGGCCGCGTTTGATAACGTTGCTTATGCAGAATGCCGTGGGCTACCAAATCCTTTAGTCGCCGGGCCAGGAGAGTCGGTGACATCCCCAGACTTTGTTGGAATTCGTCGAATTTGGATAACCCCTGAAAGGCATCACGCAGGATCAGGATGCTCCACCATTCTCCGACACGATCTAATGAACGTGCGACGGGGCAAGGTGCATCGCTAAAGCGGGTTTTTTGCATATCGGCCCTTAGTTGGTACATTTATTGTAGTTACATGGGTGGCTATACTAGGTGATTTTAAGGGGCAAGAAAATAACCGGATGCAAAAAACGCTATCGTGTCGATAGCTGGCTGTGGGAGGGGGGCGCTCAAATTGGCCTGTGGCTTTGACCGTTTCGGGTAGGAAAAGGGTAGAGACGGGAGGGATAAATCGGTTCGGTAGCGGGCGATTAAAGGAGGTAGGTAGTCTTTAAACGATAAGAGAAAGAAATGCCATCACGCTGGGCGTGATGGCATGCGAAGAGCATTAGCACAGAAGACGATGGCCGCCCTCTCGTCTGCGTGATTAGAACGCTGTGGTATCCTTGAACAGACCCACTTTCAGATCGGTGGCGGTATAGATCACTTCGCCGTCAACCAGCACTTCGCCATCGGCGACGCCCATGATCAGCTTACGGGTGATGACGCGTTTGAAGTTAATACGGTAGGTCACTTTTTTCGCGGTTGGCAGCACCTGGCCGGTAAACTTGACTTCACCAACGCCCAGCGCGCGGCCTTTGCCTTCGCCACCCAGCCAACCGAGGTAGAAACCAACCAACTGCCACATCGCATCCAGGCCCAGACAGCCTGGCATGACCGGATCGCCGATAAAGTGGCAACCGAAGAACCATAGGTCCGGATTAATATCCAGCTCCGCTTCCACATAACCTTTGTTGTGAGTCCCGCCGTCTTCGGTCATCTTGACCACGCGGTCCATCATCAACATGTTACCTGCCGGCAACGGTGGGCCACCGGCGCCGAACAGCTCGCCACGGCCGGATGCTTCGAGGTCTTCTTTCGTATAGGAATCGCGTTTATCTACCATGTTCTCAGTAAGCCTTATTTTAATGAAGGACGCAGGTTAGCTAACACGTGTACGCTGAACAAGTCCGATCAGCCGTGGTTGAACCAGTTGAGCCAGCGCAGCGGCCACGGACGACGGCGTTCCTGCAGGCTCACCTGCGCAATCCGTTCCTGAATGGCCGCCAACAAATTCGGCTGTTGTTCGTCAGAGTAGAGGCAACCTGTGAGCAAAGGCAAGGCTTCCGCCGCGCTCTCTACCGCCCACAGATGGAACTGCCCCTCGCGCACCGCATCGACGATATCTTGACGCAGACACAGATGGCGCACGTTGGTCACGGGCAATACGACACCCTGTTTGCCCGTCAGGCCGCGGCGTACGCAAACCTCGAAGAAACCTTCGATCTTTTCGTTAACGCCACCTATCGGCTGTACGTTGCCGAATTGGTCGACGGAGCCGGTGACGGCGATCTGCTGGGTGATCGGTTGCTGTGACAGGGCGCTGACCAATGCGCATAGCTCAGCCAGCGAGGCGCTGTCACCGTCCACTTCACCATAAGATTGCTCAAAGACGATGGAAGCGGAGAAGGGCAGCTGCTGATCAAGATCCAGTTCGGCGATCAGAAACGCCTGCATGATCATCATGCCTTTAGCGTGCAGGTTGCCGCCCAGTTCGGCTTTGCGCTCGACGTCGGTGAACTCGCCGTCGCCGAGATGCACAACGCAACTGATCCGTGACGGTTCGCCAAAGCTGCGTGGATGACCGGGATAATCCAGGACTGACAGACCGTTGATCTGTCCGACCACTTCACCCTCGGTCTCAATCAGGATCTGACCCAACTCAATCTCATCCTGCATACGCTCGGCCAGGTAGCTTTCACGCCATTCTCGGGCATTTAACGCCGCCTCGAACGCTTTGGCCGTAATGCGATCTTCTTCGGCATACAGTGCGGCTTCGGATAGCTGCTGGCCAAGCCAAACCGGCGAGAGTGGCAGAATGCCCTGATCGCCACTGTAACGCACCGCCTGGACGATCAGCGGCGGCCAGGCGTCGTTCGCCAGCATCGGCAATTGCTGGTCGGCAATCACGCCGTTGACGTAACCGCACCACTGCGCCATATCATCAACTTCAGTCAGCTGCAGATCGTCTTCGAATTCACCGTAGATCGCTTGTTCACTCAGTTCCGGCTCGATATCGTGAAAATCGGCCAGGCCGTGACGGTCGCCGACTACAATCAGCCGCAGATCCAGCGGCATCGGTGGAATGGCTACCGGCAGCGGGCGGGTTTCGTCAGGCGAAACCCAGTGGAACTGGCGCTGGCCGATCATTTGCTTCAGCCGCAGCCACAGCAACGGCTGAGCAAGCAGCGCTCGCGCCGACAGAATCAGAATGCCGCCGTTGGCCTGGTGCACCAGACCCGGCTGCAGGGTAATGTCGCCATTGTGGATCCGTACGCAGCCAAACAGCTGTTCCGGTTCAATCCACTCCTGGAACAGACAAGCGCCGCCGGCGGCAAAAGGTTCATCGCCACGGCTGGCTGTCTCGACGCTGACCTTGCCATCCTGAATGACATAGTGGCTGCCGCGGCATGCCGTATTTTTCGGCAGCAGTGGTTTGACGGCGTGAGCGATCAGTTCCAGATACTCTCGCGTTTCTTGCGCTTTCAACAGCATGAAACGCGGTGGCGATTGGGGGTGGCAAAATAGCGTCAGGGCATTTTCCAGCCGAGGCTGAATGGCGGAAAAGGGCACGGGTGCCAACTGAGCGGCGGTATCAAATATCGCCTGATAAGGCGTTACGTCCGGCAATAAAGATTGCCATTCAAGTCGGTTATTGGTCAAAGTGTTAGATGCAATCGTTAAAAAGGGAAAGGGCGATTATACAAGAATAACGGCGGCTTGATACATGTGGAGTGCCAGTTGGCATCAGGGAGTTTGACATCGCGCGGTGACTGTGCAAAAAACAGTCTAAAAGACGGTTTAATTGCCGGGGAAATTCGGCGCAAAGCTGTTATGCTTATTTGAAGTTACGCGGTCACTGAAGAGCTCAAGATGAAATATCAGCAACTGGAAAATCTGGAGAGCGGTTGGAAATGGAAGTACCTGGTGAAAAAGCATCGGGAAGGGGAACTCATTACCCGCTACATTGAAAACAGCGCTGCTCAGGAGGCGGTTAACGAGCTGCTGAAGCTGGAAAATGAGCCGGTAAAGGTACTTGCATGGATTGCCGCTCATATGAATCCGGAACTGGATAACCGGATGAAACAAACGATCCGCGCCCGCCGCAAACGTCATTTTAACGCAGAACATCAGCATACGCGTAAAAAATCTATCGATCTGGAGTTTTTGGTTTGGCAACGATTGGCTGCCCTGGCGCGCCGCCGTGGCGTTACGCTGTCGGAAACCGTCGTGCAGCTTATCGAAGACGCTGAACGCAAAGAAAAGTATGCGAACCAGATGTCGTCGTTGAAAGAAGACTTGAAGGCGATTCTTGGCAAAGATCCCAAGTAAGCGCGTGAGAACGCCTCTATGGCGCCAGGCATTGAATGTTCTGGCAACAAGAGGACGAAAAAAAACCCCGCATTGGCGGGGTTTTTTATTAGGCGAGTAAACTTAGCCCTGAGGCTGAGTTACAACGTCTTTGATACCTTTAACTTCGATCTCTACGCGACGATCTGGTGCCAGGCAAGCGATCTGAGCTTTGGTAGCGCGGCCAGATTTGTAGCCACAGGTGTTGCCTGTAACTGCATCTGCTTCACCCATACCACGTGCAGAGATTTTGTCTGACGGGATGCCTTTGGAAACCAGGTAGTCAACAACGCTCTGTGCGCGTTGTTCAGACAGTTTCTGGTTGTACTGGTCAGAACCAACGGCGTCGGTGTAACCCAGAACAACTACGGAGCCGTCTTTAGGATCCATGGAGCTCAGCTGGGTGTACAGCTGATCCAGAGCCTGCTGGCCTTCTGCTTTCAGAGTAGATTTGTTGAAGTTGAACAGCACGTCAGACTTCAGAGTGAAACGCTTGGTTTCAACAACTGGAGCTGGAGCCGGAGCTGGTGCTGGAGCAACTACGTCATCCTGACCGAAGCGGTAAGAAACGCCCAGGCTCAGCATGGTGTTGTCTGGACGTGCGCCAACGGTACCTGCGTCACCGATGTTGCTTACGAACTGGTAATCCAGGCGGGTAGCCCAGTTTTTGGTCAGTGCGTATTCAACACCAACAGCAGCCAGCGGAGAAACGCCGGTGTCGTGGTCGCTCAGACGCTGACCAGTACGGCCGTAGTTAGCTTTGGAGTCTGCACGCCATACCATACCACCCAGACGAGTGTAGATGTCCAGATCGTCAGCAATTGGGTAGCTCAGTTTAGCGGCCAGTTGAACGCCCTGCGCTTTGAAAGCACCGTTGTTCACGCTGCCTTTGTAAGGCATGCGGCCGAGCCAGTCATAGCCCAGCTCGAAGCCCAGGTATTGGTTTGCCTGGTAGCCCAGGAACGCGCCGGCACCCAGCTGATCTTTATGGGTTGGGCCGTTGCCGATACCGTTCTGGTAACCGTTGCCGTAGAAGCCAACGTCATGGTACTGGGACCAGCCCAGTTTAGCACCGGTGTACCAGGTGTTATCTTTTGGAGCGGCTTGCGCTACGGTAGCGAAACCTGCCAGTGCCACTGCTAATGCGATAGCTGTCTTTTTCATTTTGCGCCTCGTTATCATCCAAATAGGCAATGAGCTTTAAAGCTGTTTAAGCCCTTGGTTAAATTCCTTCGCCAAGGTTTAAGCCCTCGTTTGTTACTCGCCAGTTTTTCTGACGTTATAGAGCAACCTTGGCGATGTAAAGTCTACAACGTGGCGCGAAAGTTACAAGTGTGATGTGATAAGGCTCTAAAAAAAAACGCGGAATCGTACATATTTGCTAACATTCTTAGCCTAAAAAAGCGGCGATTCATCGAGCGTTTTTGCCTGCCAAACCGCAGCCGGACTCGCTTTTTGCCTTCCCCCACAAAGGTTCCGCTTAGGGGGTGCGAAAATGATGGGAAAAATCCTAAATTTACTTAATGATACAAAGAAGAGTGAATTTTTAGGGTGGAACAGTGTCCGTGAGTCGGGCTAATGTCACGTTGAGGGCGCATGATAAACCCATAGGCATTACCCAATTCTGCCGCACGTCTTAATTTTAGACGATCCTCCTCCGTTAGCTCGGGCAACCAGCCGAGAACCACGCTGTAATTTCCCGTTTGCAGCGCTTTTTCCATCGCCTCAACCGTATTCACCGGGCTGATCTGGCTCAATTGTACCATTTTATCTACAGGCAGACCGGATTGCTGCAGCCATTGCTTGCTTAATTTTTGCTGCGGCGTCAGCCACAGAAGCCAGCGAGACTGCTTGCCCAATTGCAGCAGCAGGGGCAACAGTAATTGAGCCACTGCGGGCTGGCGCTCGTTGTAAACAAGTTCACTGATCAAGCCATTCTCTTTGCCGATATCCGTGTTCTTCGCAACATTGCGCGTTGTATAAGAGCCATGGCCGAAATGAGGTTGGTAGAGTGATTGAGTACGCATAAAGTTCCCGCCCGTCGTGTTACTGTATGTTTATACAGTATCCCTGATTTAGGATAAGATCAACCCAAATTTTCGTAACGGCTCGCATAATTGCGATCATTTTTTGTACCGACGATTTTTGTGATTGGCAGGCGGGCGGATAGTGCGTATTTTTCTAATTAGTTGTTCACGTTACTTTTTTCATTGATGAGAGAAATAATACGGTCAGAACCTAAAAAGGAGGAACGCTATGAAAAGGATGTCGACGAGAAGAATCGCGCAGGCTAAAAATTGCTTTGCGGCGCTGGGCGCCATCACAACACGATCACAGTTTGGCGGCTATGGGCTGCTGGCTGAAGGGGTAATGTTTGCGGTGGTAGCTGAAGGTGAATTGTACTTGCGGGCTACGGCGAGCATGGAACCGGCCTTTCGTGCCCGGGGCATGGTCAATATGGTCTATTCCAAGCGCGGTGTGCCCATCACCTTGCGCTATTACTGGGTTGACGAGTCGCTGTGGCGGGAACGCAACGAGCTGGTAGGGCTGGCCTGGCAGGCCATCAGGGAAGCACGCCGGGAGCAGCGGCTCAAGGCTGGCGATCACGGCAGATTGAAGGCGTTGCCAAATATAGATGTCAACATGGAGCGCTTGCTATGGCGAGCGGGTATTCGCAATGCCTATGACCTGAGGCTGCATGGCGCTAAACGTAGCTATCTTCGCCTGCTGCAACAGCAGACCAATCTGGGTCTGCGCGTGCTGCTGTCGCTGGGCGGCGCGATAGCCGGTTATCATCAGGCGGCATTGCCGACCGAATTGCGTAACGAACTGGTGCGCTGGTTCGATCATACGATGGCTATGCGCCGCTATGGGCATGAGCCAGTAGTTCAGGGCCCATCAAGCGGGCCCTGAATAATTAGGTTGCCTTATTGATTTGGGTATGGAGTGCGGTGAGTTCCGGCAGCAGCTCGAGCATTAGCCCCACCTGCTGCAAGACCAACTGTTCTTTGCTTTCAGGTTCTGGAACGGCTTTGCGAATACGCTTCGCCAGCTGTTCCAGCGCTTGCGCAATGCGCTGGCTGTTCCGTTCTTCCTGATGCAAGGCGCCGTCCACGTAACACACGGCATCATTGAGCAGATCGAGTGTGGCAGGGGTATTCAACCGCTCGCGGTGCGCCCCCAACGCCGAGATATAACTCAGGAGAGTGTGGTTCAGGCAGAGCAGACGGAAGGCGGCTTCTTGCAACGCCTTGTCGGCCTTGGGATCGGCGGACATGTTGGAGATGACCGAAGCCAGTTCTGCATCGCTGTTGTGGGCATCTCGCCGCGCGATGCGGTAAGCGAGCCCGTTATCCTTACCCTGATGATATTGCACCAGAATGGCGTCCAGATAGCGACAGTTGGCATTCAGCGTTTTATCCACTATCGCCGGCAGTTGGCGGAACTTCCAGTCCGGCCAGATAAAGCTGACCGCCGCCCAGGCGATGGCGCAACCCAACAAGGTATCGTAAACGCGCGGGGCTGCTACTTCGAAACCTTCACCCAACAGGTTAAAGCACAGCAACACAAGCAGCGTGATGAACATCGTTGCATGGGCATACTGTACGGTGCGAAAAGCGAAGAACAGGACACCGGTGATGACGATCAACACCAGTTGTCCTTCTACGGAAGGCACGAAATAGAGGATTGGCAGGCCGATCAGGATACCGGCCAGAGTGCCGATGATGCGCAGCGCCAGGCGCCGGCGGGTCGCGTTGTAGTTCGGTTGACAGACGAACAGGCTGGTCAACAGGATCCAGTAACCGTGTTGCATGCCGGTGAACTGGATGAAGGCGTAACCCACGCAAAGCACTACCGACATGCGGATCGCATGTCGGAACAGGGCCGACTGCGGCGTCAAATGGCGGCTGATGCGCAGTCGGATGTCGCTCCAGCCGGTTAAGCGATCGTCGGCCAGGCTGTTCTCTTCCGCCTGCCCGCTGGCCAGCGTTTGCTCTGACTCGATATTGGCCAACTGCGCATCGATCGCATGCAGGTTTTTCAGCAGGTGCGCCAGCGCTTTGGTTTGCTCTGAATTGCCCTGGGTTTCGGCTATGCGTGCCAAGGCCTCCTGAATGCGGCTGAAGGCTGGCTCAAAACGCGGGTTGTGCTGATATTTTTGCCGCAGCAGGATCGATTGTGCCAGCTGGCGGCAGGCGCGCGCCTGCATGCTCAGCAAACGCTGGAAGCGGAATAAAATATCGCTGTGACGGAATTGCCGGCTGAGTGCGTGGTACTGAACATGGGAAGAGCTGGCGCGTTCGTGGATATCCTGCGCGACAAAATAGTAGTGCAAGGTGCGGCGGGTGCCGCGTTGGCCGCGATCGCCTTTCAGGCGCGTCAGCAGCGAGGCTTTGGTCTGGTTCAGCAACGCGACCAACGCGCTGTTGGCCATCGCGACATCCATCCATGGCAGATCGGCGTCGCGTTCGGCGTCGGGATCGAACAGGTTGGCCTTGGCATCCAGATAGTTGGCCAGCTGCTCGTAGCAGCGCGCCAGGTTCTCTTGCAGCGGCCGGATAGGGAACAGCAGGTGGCCCGCCAGCGTCAGCAGGTTATACCACAGCGCGCCGATCACCAGCAGCAGCGGTTGCTGATACCAGGCATCGTACATGGCGGTGCCGAGCATGGTGTAAACCGCGATCAGCAGCGCGCCGAAGGCGATGGTGGCGTAACGTTGCCCTAAGGCGCCCAGCAGGATAAAACCGCAGGTTGAGGTGGTTAAGCCAAGGGCGAACAACCAGGGATAGGGAAACAGCAGTTCGATTGAAGCGGAGGCGACAAAGAAGCACACCAGCGTGATCAGCAAGTTGCGTAACCTGCCGGCCAGGCGGTCGTCCAAATCGGTCAGTGCCGCTGCCACCACGCCCAGCGTCAGCGGGATAGTCAGCTTGGGAATGCCCAGCCACCAGGGAACGGCGGTGGTGCCGATCAGCGCAATAAGAATGCGCAGGTGGTACAGCAGATTGCTGTTGTAGGTATAACGACGTACTGCGGGTGCAAAAGAGAGCACAAAAAACTCCTCAAACGGAGAAAAAATTAACGCTGATGATAGTGGCGGCGAGCATTCTCAATACGCGCTTGCTGAGCCATTTCTACCGAGACGACGCGGCGCCCCACCGGCCACAGCGCGATGGCGGCTATTTTGAAATTGGCGATACCGACCGGAATGCCGATGATTGAAACGCATTGCACAATACCGGCGGCGATGTGTGACAGGCACAGCCACCAGCCGAACAGCACCAGCCAGATAATGTTGAGCAGTGAGCCGCCGGCGGAGAGCAGCGCATTGCTTTTCTCCGGGTACAGTTCATCGACATGTATCGCCTCGTTGCCGAACGGCACCAGCGAAAGCTTGGTGATTTCCCAGCAGGAGCGGGTAAGCGGCAGCGTGATGACCAGCAGCACGCTGAACACTGTCGCAATGAGCCAGCCTAGCGTGGTGAAGAAACCGCCCAACACAAAATTAAGAATATTCAGTACAGTACGCATAGACGTCATTCTGCTCTAATGATAGCCAAACCGCGATGCGGGCGTATTCACGATAAAAACGCAAAATCTATTCTACCCTTTTTTTAGCGCTAGAGTGCCACTGCTTATCGCAGGTAAACTGGCAGATATCCGTTATTTACTCTCAACATAGTCATGGCGCGACGATATGGAACTTAAAGCGACATCGCTGGGGAAACACCTGGCTCAGCACCCTTATAACCGCGTGCGGTTGCTGCACGCCGGCGTTGAGGTGAGCGGGGAAAAACATGAATACCTTATCCCCTTCAATCAACTGATTCAGGTCAGGTGCAAGCGCGGCATCGTCTGGGGCGAGCTGGAATTTGAATTGCCGGACGAAAAAGTGGTGCGGCTGCACGGCACCGAATGGCAGGAAACGCAGCGTTTTTATCACTATCTGCAGCAGGCGTGGCAGCACTGGAGCGCCGAAATGAGTGAGGTCAGCGCCGGCGTGCTGCAACAGCAGGTGGCGCAGATTCAGCGCATTGAGCAGCAAGATAAATGGTTCAAAAAGTCTGAGCTGGGCAAGCTGCAGCAGCAAATTCGTGACGCTTTCTCCGCGCTGCCGATGCCGGTAGCGCGCCTGGATGAATTCGATAACTGCCGGGCCGATTACCATCTGTGTCTGCAATGGCTGCAGCAGGGGCAACGCAGCGTTGAACAACGCAACCGGCAGTGGACCGATCGCATGCTGGAGCAACATCACGACTTCTTCCAGACCGTCGAGAGCTCGCCGCTCAACGACGCCCAGAGCCGGGCGGTGGTCAATGGCGAGGATTCCGTGCTGGTGTTGGCCGGCGCCGGCAGCGGCAAAACGTCGGTGCTGGTGGCGCGCGCCGGCTGGCTGCTGCGCCGTCAGGAGGCGGAGCCGGGGCAAATCTTGCTGTTGGCGTTCGGCCGCCAGGCCGCCGGCGAGATGAACGACCGCATCAAAGAACGTTTGGGCGATGTCGGTATTCAGGCCAAGACCTTCCATGCCTTGGCGCTGCAAATCATTCAACAAGGCAGCCGCAAAGCGCCGGCCATCAGCCGGTTGGAAACCGATGCCAAAGCGCGCAAAGCGCTGCTGATTACCCATTGGCGCCAACAGTGCGCGGAGAAGAAAGCCCAGGCCAAGGGGTGGCGTCAATGGTTGACTGAGGAGCTGGAATGGGAAGTGCCGGAAGGCGACTTCTGGCAGGATAAACGCCTCGCGGATCGGCTGGCGGGCCGGCTCGAGCGATGGCTGGGGTTGATGCGCATGCACGGCGGCAGCCAGGCGGAAATGATTGAGCAGGCGGATGAAGACATCCGCGATCTGTTTTCGAAACGCATCCGGCTGATGGCGCCGCTGCTGAAAGCCTGGAAAAGCACCTTGAAAGAGGAAGGGGCGGTGGACTTCTCCGGCCTGATCCATCAGGCAGTCAACATTCTCGACAAGGGGCGCTTCGTCAGCCCGTGGAAACATATTCTGGTCGACGAATTTCAGGATATCTCACCGCAGCGTGCGTTATTGCTGGCGGCATTGCGCCGACAGAACAAGCAGACCAGCCTGTTTGCGGTGGGGGATGACTGGCAGGCGATTTATCGCTTCAGTGGCGCAGAGTTGACGTTAACCACGGCTTTTGCCACCCACTTCGGCGAAGGGGCGCAGTGCGCGCTGGACACGACTTATCGCTTCAACGAACGTATCGGCGAGGTGGCCAACCGGTTCGTGCAGCAGAATCCGCACCAGCTGAAAAAACCGCTCAACAGCCTGAGCAAGGGCAATAAAAAGTCGGTGGCGATCCTGCCGCACGAGCAGTTGGAACCCTTACTGGACAAGCTGAGCGGCTACGCCAAGCCGGATGAACGCATCCTGGTGCTGGCGCGTTACCATCATCTGAAACCGGAAGCGTTGGCGAAAGCGGCCACCCGCTGGCCTAAACTGAATCTGGAGTTTATGACCATCCACGCCAGCAAGGGGCAGCAGGCGGAATACGTCATCATCGCCGGTTTGCATGAGGGGCGTGACGGTTTCCCCGCCGTGGCGCGCGAGTCGGTGTTGGAAGAGGTGCTACTGCCGCGGCCGGAGGATTTCCCGGATGCCGAAGAACGCCGTCTGCTGTATGTCGCGTTAACTCGCGCTAAACATCAGGTATGGCTGTTGCAGGATCGTGAGCACCCTTCGGTATTCGTTGAACACCTGCAGGAGCTTGGCGTACCGGTGCAGAAAAAACCGTAAGCTCGGGCCTGGCGGCAGCCAGGCCGTGAGGACTACTTTAGGCGGTCTTGCAGGTAGCGCTGATAGTCGGGGATAGCGATCTCCACCTCGCTTTTGAACAGCGGAGAGTCGATCAGAAAGTCCGCGGTCGAGCGGTTGGTGGCCACCGGAATATTCCATACGGTCGCCAGCCGTAGCAGCGCCTTCACGTCCGGATCGTGCGGCACCGCGTTCAACGGATCCCAGAAGAAGATCAGCATGTCTATCTTGCCTTCCGCAATCAGTGCGCCAACCTGCTGATCGCCGCCCATCGGGCCACTCAGCATGCTGGTGACGGGAATGCCGCTGGCGCGCTGTATCAGGTTGCCGGTCGTACCGGTGGCGTACAGCTGATGCTGCGACAGAATAGTCTTGTGGCTTTCTACCCACTCCAACAGGGCCTGTTTGCGGTGATCGTGCGCCACCAGCGCAATGTGTTTGCGCGCGGCGATAGTGCGGGTAGTCAATTCCATCTCGGTGTCCTTCGCTAATCGGGGGGATGTGCGACAGATTACTGAAACTGTTTTTCACTGCCTAGCGTTTGCGCCTGAAAATGCGAAGAAAAGGCGCCTTTGCGGGGAAAGACGCCGGGAGGGATCAGCGAATCGGTTGTTTATTGGCCCAGCGCAGGAAGCGCTTTTGTGTTTCCTTGTCGGCCTGTTGGAACCAGTATTGCAACATCTGTTCCGACACGTTTTCACCTTTCAACGTCACCGTCGGGGCATTCAGCGGTGCGCCGGCCAACGCGGGGGTTGAGGGATTGCCTGCGTTCGCCTGCACAAAGGTCGGAACGGAGGCTGGGCGGTTCTGGCGGTTGTAATCGGTCATCACCTTTTCCAAATCGGTATTGAAGGTGACGCTGTCGGGATGCAGCGCATCATGCCGGAATGGCAAGGCGTTGCCGTCTTTATCGACCACCAGATAATTTAACGTTCTGTCAAAGCGTTGCGCATCACGATCGTTCTCGATGCGCGGCAGTTCGATCGCCACTTGGCTGATCTTTTGCGTATTGAAGCTGGCAACCAGCGGCAGGGAGGTATAGGCCTGTGTATGCTGGCCGGAACGTACGGTTTTGGTCACTTTAAACAGCAACTGGTGCTGCCCGCCATCCAGTTCAAGGCTGTCGGCACCTTTTAACAACGAACCTGTCATTTTCTTGCCGTCGACCACCAGCAGGTCGATGTCCGGGGAGAGTTTCAGGGTCGTAGCCGCGGCAGGCATACTGATGCTGAGCAACGCCGCAACCACCAGACCAAATTTCATCATTATCTCCTTATAAAGTGACGTAGCTCTAAGTGTTGAACACGGCATAGGTTGTGTCAAAATTTTTCAATCGGGTATTTTGTTTACATTTTTACATATTTTATCGCGATTAGACACGACCGTGCGCAGCTGAACCGCGACAGCCTCTGACCATAAGATTGCGGTGAAGTTTCCTTCGCATTAGCGTTTAACCGAGCGAATGCCGATCGGTTACACTCGAAATGGAAAGTGACGCAGTGATAAACGGGAGTTGAAGATGCAAGATCAAGAGATTGTTGAGCTGTTGCAGCAGGTGAAAACCATCGCGCTGGTCGGCGCCAGCGATAACCCGTCGCGGCCCAGCTATGGTGTGATGGCATATCTGTTGGCACAAGGGTATCAGGTGATCCCGGTCAGCCCAAAACTGGCGGGGCAGACGCTGCTGGGGCAGCAGGTTTACCCTACGCTGGCCGCTATCCCACAGCCGGTGGATATGGTTGACGTGTTTCGCAATTCGGAGGCGGCTTACGGCGTGGCGCAAGAGGCGATAGCGATCGGCGCCAGGGCGCTGTGGTTGCAGATAGGGGTGATCAACGATCAGGCGGCAGCGCTGGCGCAACAGGCTGGGCTGCGCGTGGTGATGGATCGCTGCCCAAAAATAGAGATCCCGCGTTTAGGGCTGGAGCGCTAAATAAAAAAAGGGCCTGGCGCGATGCCGGGCCCTCTCGGGGTTTCTCAGGTCTTGGCGCGGTCAATTGCGCAAACGTGGCGCCTGTAACTGGTGACGGATGGATTCCGCCAGTTCATCCAGCGATGGTTGCTCGGGATGCGCTTCCTGGGGCTCACCGTCCAGCTGCGCTTCCGCCAGATAGGTGTGCACCGGTTGGCCTTCCTCGTCTTCCATCACCACGTGGTACCAAGGGGCGGAACGCAATTCGTCGTTCGCCGCTATCTCGTCAGCTTTGGGTTGTTCTAAAGAGTATTCCGGGTCGATATCGATAACGACCCCCAAATACCCCAGCAGTTTATGCCTAACCTGTTGTCCGATACCGAATTTGCTGGCAATCATGATGACCTCCTGAGAAACAATGCCTTGCTCATATATGGGGGCAAGGCAGCGCATTTCAAGTTACATCACCCGACAAGCGAAGCCTTTCAGATACAGCCCTTCAGGATACGTGGCGATCACCGGGTGATCGGCAGCCTGGCGGAACTGCTCTATAAATTGTACATCACGTCCGGCATCTACAGCGGCATCGGCCAAAATTTTCTGGAACAGGTCGGTCGGCATCAGGCCGGAGCAGGAGAAGCTGAGCAGAATGCCGCCTGGATTCAGCAACTGCAGCGCCAGCATGTTGATGTCTTTGT
This sequence comes from Serratia sp. CY40230, assembly GCF_052168835.1. Lineage (NCBI taxonomy): Bacteria > Pseudomonadati > Pseudomonadota > Gammaproteobacteria > Enterobacterales > Yersiniaceae > Serratia > Serratia sp. CY40230. The sequence goes on along the minus strand of NZ_JBJNLX010000002.1, from coordinate 50,037 downwards.
AGCCGCGGCAGGCGCTGGCCAGCTGATTCTTGTTCTCGACGAACTTAGGCGGATCCATGATGATCAGATCGAATTTTTCGCCTTGAGCGCGGTAGTTGCGCAGCAACTGGAACACGTCATCGCGAACGAACTCCGCCTTGTTCAGATCCAGCTTGTTGAGTTCGACGTTCTGTTTGGCGATGTCCAGCGCCGCCTGCGAGGTATCCACGCTGATCACCTGCGCGCAGCCGCCCATCAGAGCGGAAACGGCGAAGGCGCCGGTGTAGGAGAAGCAGTTCAGCACTCGGCGGCCGGCAGAGTAGTTCCGCGCCGCCAGGCGGCTGTCGCGTTGGTCGAGGTAGAAACCGGTCTTGTGCCCTTGCTGAATGTCCACCAGCAGCTTCATGCCGTGCTCGGTAATAGGCAGCAGTTCCGGCGGCAGATCGCCCTGCACCGGGCCCTGCGCCAGCGGCAGGCCTTCTTTTTTGCGTACCGCAACGTCGGAACGATCGTAGATCGAACATTCCGGGTAGCAATGCTGCAGGGCGGAAAGCAGGGCCGGGCGCTGGTATTCGGCACCGGCGGACAGCAGCTGCAGCACCAGGAAATTCTGGAAGCGATCGATAGTGATGCCCGGCAGGCCGTCGGACTCGCCGGCGATCAGGCGGTACCCGTCCAGGCCATCACGCTGCGCGACCCAATCACGCCAGCTTTGCGCTTGCTGCAGGCGGCGAATGAAGAAATCGATGTTAATGTCTTCATCCTGCTGGAAAGTCCAGACGCGTGCGCGGATCTGCGACTCGGGCGAATAGGCGCCGCGCGCCAGCCACTTGCCCTGGCTGTCGAGGATATCGATGGTTTCACCGGAGAGGGCTTTACCCTCAACACGTTGAACGGCGCCGGAGAACACCCAAGGGTGGCGACGGAGTAAGGACTTTTCACGTCCTTTGGCGAGAAACAGGCGTACGGTCATAATTAATAATGCTGCCAGCTAGGATAGAAAGAGTGACACGGCGGTGCAAAGGCACGGCAATGCCATAATGAAAACTGAATTAAGGGGGCGATTATGACACAAGTTTGCATTGCTGCGTATGTGTATGGCGTGGTGCAGGGGGTAGGGTTCCGCTATTCCACTCAGCGGCAGGCCGAGGCGTTGGGGGTGACCGGCTATGCGCGCAATCTCGATGACGGCAGCGTTCAGGTGGTGGCCTGCGGCACACAGGCGCAGGTGGATAAGCTGGTGGAGTGGCTGAAACAGGGCGGCCCGCGCAGCGCGCGCGTTGAACGCGTGCTGGTGGAACCGCAGGGGGTGGCCGATTACGCCGGGTTTGGCATTCGCTATTGAATGCTCGCCTGCAGCGGCGCTGCGGGCGGCGCGGTCAGATGCATTTCACCGGTTTCGGCAAGCCGGCGATTTTGGTGGCTTGTTTGGCCGGCCCTTTCGGAAACAGGCGATACAGATAGCGGCTGTTGCCTTTTTCTTCGCCGTATTTCTGCGCCATGGCTTTGACCAGCATGCGAATAGCCGGCGACGTATTGAATTCCTGATAGAAGTCGCGCACGAAGCTCACCACTTCCCAGTGTGCTTCGGTGAGCACGATCTCTTCCTGCGCGGCCAGCAGCGGCGCCAGGCTCTCATGCCAGTCGGCGCTGTTTTTCAGATAGCCCTGCGCGTCAGTGTCGATAACCTGACCTTCAAACTCCAACATACTGCCTCGATAACGGATAATTCGGAACGGCCGCCAGTTTAGCAAATTTTTTCGGCCGCCAAAAACAAAGCCCCGCCGGAGCGGGGCCAGGAAGGCATGCGTAACGCGCGATCAGTTGCTGCGGGCGAAGCCCAGAATGCTCAACAGGCTGATGAACATGTTGTAGAGCGACACGTACAGGCTAACGGTGGCGCGAATGTAGTTGGTCTCGCCGCCGTGAATGATGTTGCTGGTTTCCCACAGGATCGCGCCGGCGGAGAACAGGATGAACAGCGCGCTGATAGCCAGGTGCAGAGCAGGGATCTGCAGGAACAGGTTGGCGATCACCGCCACCAGCAGCACCACAAAACCGGCCATCATCATGCCGGACAGGAACGACATGTCTTTACGGGTGGTCAGCACATACGCCGAGCAGCAGAAGAACACTGCGGCGGTGCCGCCCAGCGCCAGCATGATCAGATCGCCCGCGCCGGCGTTCAGGAACGAACTGAGGATCGGGCCGAGGGCGTATCCCATGAAACCGGTCAGCGCGAAAGCCGCCAGAATGCCCGCCGGGCTGTTGGCCAGTTTATGGGTCAGGAACATCAGGCCGTAGAAACCGACCAGCATCAGCAGCAAGCCTGGTGCAGGCAGACCCAACATTGTACTGGCGGTCGCGGTCAGGGCTGAGAAAGCCAGGGTCAGGGATAACAGGAAATAGGTGTTGCGCAGGACTTTATGCGTGCTGAGCAGCGAGTCGCGCGAAGAAGATGAGACGACAATGCGGTCCATAATGCTCTCTCTTATCAGGCCATCACAAAATAATCCCGATGATAGGCAGCGCAAGGGCTTGATTAAAGTTTGTTTACCAATCTTTACCCTTAGTTATCATTATGGCAACAGCGGGGTGGGTGTTCGTTTGATCGCCGCTTGCTTTGCCTGCGGCGATTTTTCGCGCGGTTGAACGCGTTCGGGCTTTACAAGCGAATAAGGTCTGTTTATAGTGCGCGTCGTTGCGGAGGGGTGGCCGAGTGGCTGAAGGCAACGGTCTTGAAAACCGTCGACGGGAAACCGTTCCAGAGTTCGAATCTCTGCTCCTCCGCCATACATTCTGACCCCGTGCTCTCTGAGCACGGGGTTTTTTGCTTTTGCGTGCGGATAAACCGGGGCGCTTCTGCAGGAAACGCGATCGGCTATTGATAAGGGCCATGCGTCGGTGAGATTATGCACCTATCAAGGCCGGCCGCTCGGATGCCTGCAGTTGCCAGGCGTTACCGTTGCGACAAGCAACGCCGCCTTATCAATTTCGCTTAATGCTCTTATGGAGACAGAGATGAACTGGTATCAAGTCGCCTTATGGACCATGATTTTTCTCAAGTCCGGCGCTTTCCTGGTGTTCGTATGGTGGTGGATGTTCAAACGTGCGACCAAACCCTATGAGCGTCCGAAAGACGTCGTGGTCGACGAGACGCCGTATGACGATAGCCTTACGATGGAAGAGGTGATGAAGAATCACGGCATCGTACGGACTGAAAAGCCGCTCTGATCGTCGAATGTCTGTGTTGCTATCAACCCGAGCCTGTGGCGCTCGGGTTTTTTATTCCCGCCGTTACTCGCGATGCATCCCTTTTCCCCCATCTTGTTTGACCCCTGTAGCGATTTATTTAAATGAATTATCCTTCAGTATATTTTTTAATATACTTTAAAGGTGGGTTTTATATTGATAGGGAAAGATATATTTTTCTCTGAAAAATTCATCCTTATCGACTGAGTGAAGGAAATTCGGACGCTGTTTCTTGTGTATCTGAATATTCATGTGCAGATAGTGTCGCATTCTCGGGCTACTCCTATAGCGGTAGGTCGGATAATTTTTAAGGTAGGGGGGGAAGTAAATCTTACGTGAGGGGAGGAAGGGGGTTAAGGAATCTAAGATTTTTCTTTGTGTGTGTTTTTTCTTTTTATATCAATGGTTTTTTTGTTTTTTATGCCGCAAGCGCTTTTATGAGGAAATGGCGGCGCTCATTGAACCCGCGCAGTAAGCAGCCTGTCGCACTCACTCTTTTAAGGCGCACATCCTTCCGGCCATTGCTCGATTCATTTTTTTTATTGTCATGAAAATTATTTGATTCGATGTTGCAATTTTTTTGTCTTTGGAATTAATATGTTCTGCATCTGGCGGTGAATGAGATTTTTCCCATGCCGGATATCTTTTAGAATACACTTGGATATATATAAATATATACCGTCGCATATAAACTTTTAGATGGCAGGATGCTGTCAATACTCTGCTATTGCCTAAGCTTCGTTAGCCTCTAAACGGTTTAATGGTGTAGGTCATTTTATATATGCACTCTCAGCGAAGAAAGTAATGGGGTTTATTATGATTAAGCAAGGCATCTCTTTGGCGGTATTGGCTGCCGCGTTAACATCTGTGGGCGCAACGGCGGCAGATAATTCCGCCGGTGGCGTTATTTCGTTTAGCGGTGCCGTTACGGATACCACTTGTACCATCAATGGCGGGAAAAGCGCCGATTTTACCGTTGCGCTCAGCCCGATTTCCGTGACTGATGCGGGCACCGTGGTCGGCCCCATCACCAAAAACAAGAAATCTTTCTCGCTGACGTTCTCCGGCTGCACGCCGGCGGCGGGAACGGCCGGTACGCCGCTGAAGATCTACTTCTCTTCGGCGAATAATATCTCTACCGACGGGAAATATCTGCTGAACAACTCCGTGAATGAAAGCGACGCCGCCGTAGCGAAAAACGTCGGTTTTTCTCTGGCTGAGCCGGGTTCATCTACGCCGATTCCATTGAACGTGCCTTATGTCACCAAGATCAAAGGCGATAAAACGGCGCCGGATGCCGAAACGCTGACGCTGGACGCCTATTACTACAAGACCAATGCGTTGGAAGCAAAAGTGGGGGAATTGAGTTCCAACGTGACTTACACCATTTCTTACCTGTAATTGCAATTAAGCCAGGCCTACGCCCAAGGCAAAGGCCTGGCTTCTGGGGTGACTATGAAACAGTGCTTAATCTTTGCTGGATTGTTTCTCAGCAGCTTTTGCGCCGATGCCAATATTGTAATTAATGGAACGCGCGTTATTTATCCGGAAAAAAACAAGGATGTTATCGTTCAGTTAGTCAACAATGGTGACGATCCGGCACTGGTGCAGGCATGGATTGATGACGGTGATATAAACTCGACGCCTGAAACGGCAAACGTGCCGTTCTTGTTATCCCCGCCGGTTGTGAAAGTTGCCGGAAATAATGGCCAGCAATTACGCATACAAAAAATGAGCGCGGCGCTTCCTGGCGATCGTGAGTCGGTATTTTATTTGAATGTGCTGGATATTCCGCCTACGCCGGAGAATTTGCAGGGCGTCAATACGCTGCAATTAGCCATCAAATCACGCATCAAGCTATTTTATCGTCCGGCAGGGTTAACCGGCAGTGTCAATAACATCACCGACTTCATTGAACTCCAGGCGGCGGGGAAGGGATTTAAGATTATCAACAAAGGCCCTTACTATTTTACGTTGGCCAATGTTGATCAGAAAGGCAAAAAGAATCTGTTGGTCGACTCAGTGATGGTCGGGCCGTATTCCAGCCTCTTTGCCCCGACCAAAGTTGGCGTGAGCCGGAATATCCCCTACACCCTGCTCTATATCGACGACCTGGGGGCTTATAAATCTAAAGCCATTACAGCCCGCTAACGTGAAGAACGGCCATGAAGCTTAAACTAAAATTGCTTTCGATACTGACCGCATCTGTATTCATACCGTTAAATAAAGCATCGGCGATGAAATTCGACACTTCTCTATTGGCCGGTGCGTCCAGCGAATCCGATCTGTCGCGTTTTTACCTCAATAATGACATGCCGGCAGGCACGCAAACGGTCGACGTGTATGTCAACCAGAGTTGGAAAGGGCGGTTCTCGTTGCAGTTCGGCGAACATAAAGGCGATATTCGCATCGCCCATCGTGACGCCGCCCTGTTGGGCATCGATATGAGTAGTTTGTCCATCGGGGTGGACAAGGGGCCGATCCCCGTCCAAACGTTGGTGCAAGGAGGAAGGGCGGACTTCGATGTGGGGATGTTGAGCCTTAAGCTGACGGTGCCCCAGTCGCGAGTGATTCGCGCAGAGGCCGGCTATGTTGACGCCAAATTTTGGGATCGCGGCGTGCCTGCGTTGCTGCTGGCCTATAACGCCACCTATTACCACGTGCAGTCGTTGCAGGGCGACAAGGCGTCAAACGACGATTTCTATACCGGTTTGGAATCGGGGGTCAATCTGGCGGGTTGGCAATTCAGAGACAGCAGCAATTTCCGCAGCAGTTCGCGGCAAGGCAGCGATTGGCAAAATAATACCCGCTATGTGCAGCGTGGCTTCGCCGCCATAAAATCGAACCTGACGATGGGCGATTTCTATTCGCCGGGTGATTTGTTCGACTCGATTCGGGTGCGGGGCGGCGCTTTAGCCTCGGATATCAACATGCGGCCCAATTCGCAGCAGGGCTTTTCGCCGATAGTACGGGGCGTGGCGCAGAGCAATGCCCTGGTGAAAGTATTGCAAAACGGCAACCTCATCTATCAGGAGAACGTGCCGCCGGGCGCCTTTACGCTGGACAATATATTGCCGACCGGTTCTGCGGGTGATCTGTTGGTCGTGGTCAGGGAAGCCGACGGGCGGGAACAATCCTTTACCGTGCCGTTTTCCGCCGTTCCCAACATGTTGAAGCAGGGCGTCAGCAAATATGGCCTGGTGGCCGGTAAGGTCAATCAGGCGGATACCGACTATGCGCCCGCTTTCATGCAGGGCACGCTGCAGTACGGCTTCAATAATCTGGTCACCGGTTACGCCGGTACGATCCTCAGCGAGGACTATCGCGCCTGGCTGCTGGGCAGTGGCTGGAATCTGCCGTTCGGCGCGGTATCCGTCGATGTGACTCAGGCCTCGACGCATTTGCAGGATCGCAATGAGAATGGGCAAAGTTTTCGGATCGCCTACAGCAAGTTTTTGGACGCTACCGCAACCAACTTCACGCTGGCGGCATACCGTTATTCGACCAAAGGTTATTACAGTTTCAACGATGCCATCTACACCCATCAAGGCTACCGCGAGCGTGACAAGCGCTTTCACGATTATTGGAACGATCGGGATGACGATGAGCTTGCCCCGCTGGATTTGAATACCTGGGACGCCGTTCGCGCCGCTCGTCCGCGCAATACCTTCAATTTGAACCTGAATCAGAGGCTCGCAGACGGGTGGGGCACGCTCTATTTCTCCGGCACCCAGCGCGACTATTGGTCGGATACGAATAAAAGCCGGGAATACCAGCTCGGGTATTCAAACGCCTTCGCGCGCGTCAGTTACAACATTTCCGCGAGTCGCGTGAGAAATTCCGATCGCAAAGAAGAGACGCGGTTTTATCTCTCTCTGAGCGTGCCGTTGTCGATGTTCGACAACAATGCCTATCTCAGCACCAGCTTATCCGCCACCGATTCGCACTATCAGCAAAGCTCGCTGAGCCTGAGCGGCAATGCGCTGGAATCAAACCGTCTGAGTTATGCGCTTGCCGGCAGCAATCAAAGCGGCGGCAACAGCATGGCGAGCGTGAATGCCGCCTATCGCGCCAACGCGACGACCGTTGGCGGCTCCTACAGTGAATCATCAGACTATCGACAGTTGGGCATGAGCGCCCGCGGCAGCCTGGTGGCGATCCCTTGGCATTTGCTGGCGTCCAACGAAATGGGCAACACCATGATGGTGGTGGACGCGCCCAAGGCCAAAGGGCTGATGGTGAACGGCGACGAGAGCATCGTCACTAACGACGAAGGGCTGGCTTTGGTGCCTTACGCCACGCCTTACCGGCAAAACTCCGTGACATTGTCGGATACCGGCAACAGTTCCGGCGCCGAGATTGTCGGCAATATCGCCAACAGCGTGCCCTATGCCGGCGCCGTCAACTATTTGAGATTCGAAACCGATCGGCGTCGGCCTTATACGCTGCGCGCTTTTAAGCGCGGCAATAAGCCCCTGCCATTTGGTGCGGAGGTGGCGGATCAAAGCGGGCATGCCATTGGCTTCGTCGGGCAGGCCAGCGTCCTGTATCTGCGGGTGGAGCAGCAGCCAACGTCGCTGGAGGTCAGGCTGAATGACGGTGTCTGCAAGATTGAACGCCCGAAAATCTCGATGGACAGCGCAGCCAACACATGTCGATAAAAGGATAATTACACCATGCTCAGGATACTCGCACTGACCCTGTCCCTGTTGTTCAGCGGTTACAGTTACGCTTCATGCTACGGCAACGGCATCCAATATGCGCCGCCTATCTACGTCGATTTGTCGGATAAGCTCAGCGATAAAACACCGGTCTGGGAGGGCAGTTTTTATACGCAATACAGCGGTTCATTCAGTTGTTCAACCTCGAGCAGCGAATTCGGCTATACGCGCATCCTGTCAACCGACAGCACAAAGGCGACCATTCTGGGATTCAACAACGGTAAATATTGGATACGCGCGGAAATAACCAACGACATCGCCAACAAAAAACTTAGCGGTTGGGGATCGCATTCCGCTTCGGAATTGAATCAGCCGATGAATATTCGTTTCAGTCTGGTCAGCAAGACGGGAACATCGATACCCGGCGACACGGTTAGCCTTAAGGACGTGATGTTCGTGACCGATCTGAGCGGGATGTCCTTGCTGGAGATCATTTTGTGGCCCGCCAAGCAGTTGGTGAAGATTTTGACCTGGCTGCTCAACGGTTTCAATTGGCCTTACGATCAGCGCGACATGTACGGGCAGCCGATGACCATCAAGTATGCGCCCAAGATGACGACCTGCACTTTCGACAATGCCGGCCTGGCGGTGAAGTTGCCGACGCTGGGGATATCGCAGATTACTCAGGGGGCGCAAAATGGCCTGACGCCCTTTACGCTGAATTTCAGCTGCCAGAATCGGCAAAGCGGCGGCACGGCCGATCGGGATATCAATATGTTTTTATCCAGCAATAATCTGTTGTCTTCGGATAATACGGTTTTGATTGATAAAAGCGCTGAGGCGGCAAAAGGCATTGGCATCCGGCTGGTCAAGACGGCTTCGCCGAATAATCCCGTCACGCTGTCGCTTTCCAGCGTGGCGCCAGGCGCGGCGACTTCATTATTTCACGTGGGAACCGGCAATGCCTTGGATGCGCAATTTTCCATCGGCATGGCGGCCTATTATTATCCTTACAGCCCCACCGCAATGAGCAGCGGGGGAATTAACACATCGGCTACGCTTAACATTATATATAAATAATTCTTTTGTTATTTTTAATAATAAAAAATAGGTTGCCACATATAAGAAAAATCTTAACATGGTAATTGGTGGCGAATATTATTTGCTTGAATAATATTGGTGTTTAATCCGGATCTCTATGTTGAGGATGAATTGTATGACGGAACAAATCCAGATCGGTGTCAAAGTGGAAAAATCGCTAAAAGATGAGGTTGACGTCATTCTTCGCGGTTTGGATATTAAGCCGACGACGGCGATAAATGGGCTTTATCAATATATCTCGCAGCATGGAGAGCTCCCTTTTGTCATATCAACCAGCGTGAAAACACCGAAGGATATCGCCGGCGGGTTGTTCAAGAACCTGTTTTCCTTACAAAGCACGCTCAGCGTTTTCCTGGATAAAGTGCAAATGAAGCGGTGTATCAGCAGGGAGGAAGTATTGATTGTGCTCGATATATTGCGCGATTTTATCGTTGGCTTTCGCCAAAGCGCGCAATATCTCGGCGCTTCGCCTTTCGGTCGACGCGTAGTTTGGAAGGATGCCGTATGCGCCGTCGAGAGTATTCATGAAATTCTAGATAATAACGTGAAATACAGTGAAGATGGCATTATGAATTTGGATGAAAAATATCTTTCATCGCTGTCCGCATTGCTGATCTCATTATGTTCTTCACTTAAGTAAGTCGAACCAATAAAGTTAATTGACATGACTACCATGGGGGCGTTGTTAAAAACGCGCCCATGACAAATAGCAGTGGGGTGATCCTGTGCGAGTGGCTATATTTTCTGATGATTACTATTTATTCTATGGCATATCGCAGATCTTAATGTCGTTGGAGGGCGTTGAAGTTATGGGGCTGCATTCATCTGCACGCCGTGGATTACATGCCATGTATTGTCATGCAGAAGTGGTCATCGTCTCTTTCTCGTCTATCTGTCGGGTTATGAATTTCTTATCGCATATTATCGACAGGCCTGACAATACGATCGTCTTAACCGGCGTGGAAACGCCGCGACTGGCGAATTTTAACTGTCTGAAAAAAAACATCGGTCTTACGACGTTCGTTGAGGCAATAAAAATGTTCACCGCGAGCTGCAAAGGGCAGAGCCTGTCGCCGCGCGAGCTTTCGGTGTTGGCCATGCTGCTGGCGGGAAAACCGAATACCGGCGTCGCTAAGGCGTTGGGCATTTCCGAGAAAACCGTCAGCCAACATAAAATGAATGTCATGCGTAAGCTGGAGATTGAACGTTTTCATCAGTTCATTTTGGCTGCGGATGAGCGAGTGTAATCGCAATCCCACAGGGGCGTTGGCCGCGGGGAGAGTGCCTGTTCATCCGTGCTCGTCCGGGCGCACGAAAATATGCGCGCCGGCGCCCTGTTGGCCCAAAATATCGTTTGGGTTGCGCAGCGGGCAGTCGGCGAGCGACAGGCAGCCGCAGCCGATGCAGCTGTCGAGATGGTCGCGCAGCATGGTCAGTCTTTGAATGCGCTCATCCAGCGTTTTGCGCCAGGCGGAGGACAACACGCCCCATTGCTCCGAGGTCAGCTTGCTGCCGGCGGGAAAGCGGCCCAGCGTGGCGCGGATCTCCTCCAGCGGAATGCCCGCGCTTTGCGCGATCTTGATCACCGCGATGTAGCGCAACACCACCGGCGTGTAGCGGCGCTGGTTACCGGCGTTGCGCGTCGCCTGAATCAACCCCTTGCTTTCGTAAAAGTGCAACGCGGATACCGCCACGCCGCTGCGCTTCGCCACTTCCCCAACGGTCAATAGCCGATAGGTGTTAATCGGTTCATTTCTTGCCATTCCACATTCCTCGGCTTGACCTCAAGTTAACCTGAGGTTTTATAGTGCAGCCAGCCGGGCTTGGCAACCGGCATCTTTCGTCACTTGCCTGCGCTGCGTCGGGGGAAGGGTGGCTTTGGCTGTAAAATCAGGAAGAAACCGTTACATGATGAAACGATACCTCATTATTGCCGCGCTGCTGGCGGCGCTCGCCGTCGCTGCGGTAGCGATGCGATCCACCGCGCGGCAAAGCGAAGGCGCGCCGGCCTATCCGCCGGTGAAAGTGGCACTGGCGCCCGCACTGCGTGAACAGGCGGCGCGCAGTTACGCCGGCGTAGGCGAGCTGGAGGCGGCCAGCCAGGTGGAAGTGGCGGCAGAGACCAGCGGCCGCATCACGCGCATCCTGTTCGAATCCGGCCAAACGGTACGGCAGGGGCAACTGCTGGTGCAGCTCAACGATGCGGTCGAGCAGGCTGAGCTGGTGCGCCTGCAGGCGCAGCTGCGCAATGCCGATCTGCTGCTGACGCGCATGCGCAAGCTGATGAACCTCAACGCCACCGCGCGGCAGCAGTTGGACGATGCGCTGGCTGAACGGGATATGGCGCTCGGTGCGGTGCAGGAAACGCAGGCCAAAATCGCGCAAAAGGCGATCCGCGCGCCGTTCTCCGGCGTCATCGGCATTCGCCGCGTGCATGAAGGGCAATACCTCAACGCCGCCGAGGCGGTGGCCAACCTGGTGGACGCCGATACGCTGCGGGTCAATTTCTCGCTGGACGAACAAAGCAGCGCCGGACTGGCGTTGGGGCAGGCGGTGTCGGTGCAGGTCGGCGCCTATCCCGAGCGCGCTTTCCCCGCCGCTATTACCGCTATCGATCCGATGATCGGCAAATCTCGCACCGTACAGGTGCAGGCGACGTTGACTAACCGCCAGGGATTGCTGAAGGCCGGCATGTACGCCGGCATTCGCGTCACGCAGCAGCAGCGCGTGGCGGTGCTGACGGTGCCGGAAACGGCGCTGACCTATACGGCGTACGGCGACACCGTGTTCGTCGCGCAGCAGGGTGAAAAGGGCATGACGGTCAAGCGCGTCTCGGTCACCGTGGGTGAGCGCAACGACGGGCGCGTCGAGATCGTCAGCGGCCTGCAGGAAGGCGACCGGGTGGTGACTTCGGGCCAGCTCAAGCTGAGCGACGGCATGGCGGCCGAGCCGGTAGCGCAGGATGCTCTGAACGCCGCCCAGGCCGGTTCCTGAGGAGAGACCGATGACATTTACCGATCTGTTCGTGCGCCGGCCGGTGCTGGCGCTGGTGGTCAGCACCTTGATTCTGCTGTTCGGCGCGCTGGCGCTCAGCAAACTGCCGATCCGCCAATACCCGCTGCTGGAAAACTCTACCATCACCATCAGCACCGACTATCCCGGCGCGTCGTCCGAGCTGATGCAGGGCTTTGTTACGCAGCCGATCGCCCAGGCGGTGTCCTCCGTCGAGGGCGTTGACTACCTTTCTTCCTCCTCGGTGCAGGGGCGCAGCGTGGTGACGGTGCGCATGGCGCTGAACCGCGACTCTACCCAGGCGCTGACCGAAGTGATGGCCAAGGTCAACCAGGTGCGCTATAAGCTGCCGGAGCAGGCTTACGATCCGGTGATTGAGCGTTCCGCCGGTGAAGCCACCGCCGTGGCCTATGTCGGTTTTTCCAGTAAAACGCTGTCCACGCCGGCGCTGAGCGAATACCTGACGCGGGTGGTGGAACCGATGTTCACCACCATCGACGGCGTCGCCAAGGTTGAAGTGTTCGGCGGGCAAAAAATGGCGATGCGCCTGTGGCTGGACAGCGATCGGCTGGCTGGCCGCGGTCTGACCGCTGCCGACGTGGCCGATGCGGTGCGGCGCAACAACTACCAGGCGGCACCGGGCAAGGTGAAAGGGCAGTATGTGGTTGCCAACGTGCGGGTGAATACCGATCTCACCAGCGTAGAGGAGTTTCGCAATCTGGTGGTGCGCAACGACGGCAACGGTCTGGTGCGCTTGAAAGACGTCGGCACCGTGGAGCTGGGCGCCGCAGCCACGGAAACCAGCGCCTTGATGGATGGTGAACCGGCGGTGTTCCTTGGCGTCTTCCCTACGCCGACCGGCAACCCGCTGGTGATCGTCGACGGCATTCGCCACCTGATGCCGGCGATCGACAATATGCAGCCGCCGGGCGTGAAGATGGCGCTGGCGTTCGAGACCGCGCGCTTTATTCAGGCCTCGATCGATGAAGTGGTACATACCCTGCTCGAAGCGCTGGCGATCGTTGTGGCGGTGATCTACCTGTGTCTGGGATCGCTGCGCACCGTGCTGATCCCGGTGGTGACCATTCCCTTGTCGATTCTCGGCGCCGCCGGGCTGATGCTGGCCTTCGGCTTCAGCGTCAATTTGCTGACGCTGCTGGCGATGGTCCTGGCGATCGGTTTGGTGGTGGACGACGCTATCGTGGTGGTGGAGAACGTGCATCGCCATATCGAAGAGGGGAAAACGCCGCTGGCGGCGGCGATGATCGGCGCACGCGAGGTGGCCGGGCCGGTGATCGCCATGACCCTGACGCTGGCTGCGGTCTATGCGCCGATCGGCCTGATGGGCGGGCTGACCGGCGCGCTGTTTCGCGAATTCGCGCTGACGCTGGCCGGGGCGGTCGTGGTGTCCGGCGTGGTGGCGCTGACGCTGTCGCCGGTGATGAGTTCGCTCCTGCTGCCGGCCAAACAGAGCGAAGGGCGCGTGGCGCACGCCGCCGAGTGGTTCTTCGGCGGCCTGACGCGGCGCTATGCGCGCGCGCTGGATTTCTCGCTGCATCACCGTTGGCTGACCGGCACGCTGGCGTTGCTGGTGATGATCAGCCTGCCGCTATTGTACCTGATGCCGCAGCGCGAGCTGGCGCCGACCGAGGATCAGGCCATCGTACTGACCGCCATCAAGGCGCCGCAGCAGGCCAACCTGAACTATGTCGAACGCTTTGCCTACAAGCTGGACGAGGTTTACAACCGCATGCCGGAAACCGAAAGCCGCTGGATCATCAACGGCAGCGACGGCACGGCGTCCGGCATCGGCGGCATCAACCTGACGCTGTGGCAGGCGCGCCAGCGCTCGGCGTCGGCGGTGCAGGCCGATCTGCAACGGGCGGTGAACGATGTTGAAGGCACCAGCATTTTCGCCTTCCAGCTGCCCGCCTTGCCAGGCTCCACCGGGGGGCTGCCGGTGCAGATGGTGCTGCGTACGCCGCAGGACTACCCGCAGTTGTACCGCACCCTGGAGGAGGTGAAACAGAACGCCAGAAACAGCGGCCTGTTTATGGTGGTGGACAGCGATTTGGACTACAACAACCCGCTGGCGGAGGTGCACATCGATCGCGCCAAGGCCAACAGTCTGGGGATACGCATGAGCGACATCGGTGAATCGTTGGCGGTGTTGGTGGGAGAGAACTACCTCAACCGCTTCGGGATGGACGGGCGCGCTTATGACGTTATCCCGCAGAGCCTGCGCGAACAACGGCTGACGCCGCAGGCGCTGGCGCGGCAATATGTTCGCGCCCAGGACAATACGCTGGTGCCGCTCTCCACCGTGGTATCGGTGGCCGTTAAGGTCGAACCGAACAAGCTGACCCAGTTCAACCAGCAGAACGCCGCCACCCTGCAGGCGATTCCCGCGCCCGGCGTTTCGATGGGCGAAGCGGTGGCTTTCCTCGAACGGCAGGCCAATGCGCTGCCGGCCGAATTTAGCCACGACTGGCAGGGGGATTCGCGCCAATACACCCAGGAGGGCAGCGCGCTGGCGTTCGCGTTCCTGGCGGCGTTGGTGATCATTTACCTGGTGCTGGCGGCGCAGTATGAGAGCCTGAAAGATCCGCTGATTATCCTCATCACCGTGCCACTGTCGATCTGCGGCGCCTTGCTGCCGCTGGCGCTGGGCTACGCCACGATGAATATCTATACCCAGGTCGGTCTGGTGACCCTGATCGGGCTCATCAGCAAGCACGGCATTCTGATGGTGGAGTTCGCCAACGAGCTGCAAATGCATCAGGGGCTGACGCGGCGCGCCGCAATTTTGCAGGCGGCGCAAATTCGTCTGCGGCCGGTGCTGATGACCACCGGGGCGATGGTGTTCGGTTTGATCCCGCTGCTGTTCGCCAGCGGCGCCGGGGCTGCCAGTCGCTTCGGCCTGGGGCTGGTGATCGTCTCCGGCATGCTGGTGGGCACGCTGTTTACCCTGTTTGTGTTGCCGACGGTGTATACGCTGTTGGCGCGCGATCACGCGGTAGCCTCACCTCGTCAGCGTGAGTTGGCCGCCGCGCAAAAGGCGCTGACGGAATAATCCGCCGGCGCCCGCGTGAAGAATAAACCCGCTTCGGCGGGTTTTTTCGTCAGTTTTTGCAGCCCATCAACTCCGGCAGAACGCCCGGTTTGCTCTTCAGCGAAGCCTGCACGTCGTCCGGCAGACCGGCCCAGATGATCAGGCCGGTGCGTTTCTCGATCTCGTCCACCGTCACGCGGAATTGGCAGAAATCGGCGCCCTTCGGCGTGTTCTGGTCGAACAGGAAGGCGGCATAGTGGTTCACCGCCGGGCTGTTGTTGATGAAAATCACCTTCCAGTAGGCGCTGGGGATGGTGTGCGCTTTCTGGGTGCCCGGCAGTTTGCCCATATCGCGCTCATACAGCGGCCCGGTCACGGTATAGACCGAGGAGATATCGGCGCGATCGATCAGCTTGCGTTCCTGATCTTCCAGCCGAGCCCAGGCGCCCTGGTTCAGATCGGACTTTTGCGGCGTGATGTTGGACAGGTAGTTCAACGATTCCCAGTCGGAAACGCCCGCCAGCGAGGCCAGCGGCGCCTGATGACCGCGATCGACCTTCAGTGCGGCGTTGGCGCCGGTGTAATCGGCGGGCGCCAGGGTGTCCGCCGGATTGAGCGCCGGATCGGTTTTCCAGTTGCGCGTCTTGCCGCTGGCCGGCGTGTCTTTGGTGATGTGATAGGCCACCCAGTTGGCGAACTTGGTGGTGCTGTTGTTGTTCAACGTATAAGCATGGCGCACGATAGACACGTTGCTGCTGCCGCCGGTCGGGCAGCCGACCGCGCAGTTGTCGATGGATTCGAGCGTGTCGGCCGACGCCTGCGCGGCGAACAGCAGGGCGGCCAAGGCCAACATCTTGTTGTTAAAGCGCATATTCATATCCTCAATAAGTTAAAAAATACTGTATATATTTACAGTGAATTAAACTTATCGCAGTGAAACGAATACAACAATGCAACATATGTGTGTTGTGAATGTGTCAGTCATGGTACAGCCAGGCCACACGTTAAATACGGCGGAAATAAAAACGGCGTCCAACAGACGCCGTTTCAAAGGGGGTTATTCCAGCAGGTCGTTGACCGTGCGGCGAACGTAGTGCGTCATCTGCGCCAGATCGCCCGGTGACACCGGGCCGCCGCCGGCGCGCACCACCTGCTGTTCGATCTGGGCGATTTCCTGTTCGACCTTGTTGGCGATCTGCACTTTGACTATCTTGTCCACCGAAGACAGCAGCACCTTCAAGACGACTTTCAGCGCGATGTTTTCGCAGAACGAGTCGTAGTGATGAACCGGCGGCGGCGGGGCCGGAGCCGGCTCGGGCGCGCGCGGAGCCAGAGCCTTGAAGCTGTCTACATTTTCAATAATAAGATCCATGTCTCTTATTAGTTCATCAAAATCTTTAGACACTGACTTATTCCCTTCGCTGTGCGCAAAAAACAGAACGCCCGTCCTCGGGCTGAAAGCGGATGAGCGACGGGCAGAACGAATTCGGGCCTGGCCTTCAGACGCTGAATGGCCGGGGGAGGGGCATTCTAACCTTGCGGCGGGTCGGCAACAAGATGGGGCCGTGCGAATGCGCGGCCCTTTGGATCACGAGGCTGGAGGGCGCTTAACTTTTCAGCTTAGCGGTGATTTTGGCCACGTGTTCGCCCTGATAACGGGCAATGGTCAGCTCTTCGTTGCTCGGCTGCCGCGAACCGTCGGCGCCGGCGATGGTGGTGGCGCCATACGGGGTGCCGCCGCGCACCTGTGAAACGTCAAACAGCTCCTGCGTCGCATAGCCGATCGGCACGATGATGAAACCGTGGTGTGCCAGCGTGGTCCAGGTCGAACTGATGGTCTGTTCCTGGCCACCGCCGGTGCCGGTGGAGGAGAAGACGCTGCCTACCTTGCCGTACAGCGCGCCGGAAGCCCACAGGCCGCCGGTCTGATCGAGGAAGGTGCGCATTTGCCCGGCCATATTGCCGAAGCGGGTCGGCGTACCGAAGATGATGCCGTCATAGTTCGCCAGCTCTTGCGGGGTGGCGACCGGCGCCTGCTGGTGTTGCTTGCCTCCGGCCTTGGCGAAGGCCTCCGGCGTCATGGTTTCCGGCACGCGCTTAATCGTCACGTCCACGTTATCGACCCGATTCGCCCCTTCGGCCACCGCCTGCGCCAGGCGTTCGATGTGGCCGTACATTGAGTAATAAAGCACCAACAGTTTCGTCATGTTTCGTACTCCCTCTCAGATGATCAACAAAAACCCCTGATAAGCATAGAAGCGAATGACGAACTTGGCGTTACGGCGTTACCTGATGCCGGCGATCGCCAGCAGGGCGCCAAAGGCGATCAGCAGCCCGCCAAAGGTACGATCGATGCCGCGGCGCAAACGCAAAAAGCGCGCATTGACGCCCGGCGCAGAAAATAGCAGCGCGACGGCGGCAAACCAGAAGATATGGACGGCGGCGATAAAAAGACCATAGCCGATTTGCACGCCGAGCGGGGTGTGCGGAGAAACCACCTGCATGAACAGGCTGACGACGAAGATGGTGGTTTTCGGGTTTAACGCGTTGGTTAAAAAACCGGTTTTCAGCGCCGCGAAATCGCTGATGGCGGCCGGTGTCGTGGTGGGCGCGGCGTCATGATGCGCCGCGTTGCGCAGCAACGTAAAACCGAGATAGATCAGATAGGCGGCGCCGATGCCTTTAAGCAGGTTAAACAGCCAGGGCGACTGTTGAATCAACACGCCGACGCCAATCAGCGTATAGCTGACATGGATCAGCACACCGGCGCCGATGCCGCAGGCGGTCAAGACGCCGGCGCGGCGCGAAAGCAACAGGCTATTGCGCGAGACCATGGCGAAATCCGGCCCCGGGCTTATCACGGCGAGTAAAGTAATGGTGACGACAGCGATGAGTTCAGTCATAGTTATCCTTGCGGTGTTTATCAATAGAGTGACTGATTTATAAGAGTAATTTTTCTCGGTGACAAACGATGAATAGTGACAGTATCGGTGAGAAAAACTCACGCAAAACCGGCAGGCCGTTGCCGTTGGGCGGGCTGCGTTGCTTCGAGGCCGCCGCGCGGCTGGAAAGTTTTACGCAGGCGGCGCAGGGGCTGAATTTGACGCACGGCGCCGTCAGCCGGGCGGTGCGGGCGCTGGAAGAGGAACTGGGCGTGGCGTTGTTTGAGCGCCGCCATCGGCGGGTACTGCTCACGGCGGCGGGGCGCAAGCTGTTTCAGGCGACGCAGCAGGCCTTCGGCATTCTGGATCATACCGCGCTGGAACTGCGCCAGCAGGCGCTCGACGCGCCGCTGGTCTTGTCCTGTGAACCGACCTTGTTGATGCGTTGGCTGATCCCGCGTCTGCCGGCTTTTCAGCAGGCGCACCCGGATATCAACTTACAGCTGGTGGCCGGTGGCGGGCCGTTTTCGTTCCATGACGGCATTACGGCGGCGATCAGGCGCAATGACTTCGATTGGGGAAAGCAGGTGCATAGCCTGGCGCTGTTCAGTGAAAAGGTTGGGCCGGTGTGCCAACCCGAGGCGTTGGCAAGGATGACGATCGCCGAGGGCAGCCTGCGGAGTTTGCGGCCCGGCACTAAACTGCTGCATTCTGCCACCCGGCCGGATGCCTGGCAGCACTGGGCGCAGCAGCAGGGGATGACGTTGGCAGGGCATTCGGAGCAGCGCTTTGATCATTTCTATTTCAGCCTGCAGGCGGCGGTCGCCGGTCTTGGCCTCGCGATCGGCCCGTGGTTGCAAGTGCGAGACGATCTGGCCGCCGGTTTGTTGAGTGCGCCGTTCGGTTTTACGCCTGACGGCAGCGGCTATTACCTGCTGTCGCCACAGGCGATCGTGCCGGGCAGTGCGTTGGCCCGGCTGGCCGAGTGGCTAACGCTCACGGCAGACGCCTGAGTTTTTGCGCCAGACGCTGTTCCTGCCAGCGGCTGAAGGCATTGCGCAGCAGCAGAGTGCGCACCGCCCGCATGACCAGCGCGAGGCTCATGCCGCCGATCGCCCACAGCGACCAGAGATAGTGCGGGTGGGTAAACCAATTAATAGCGAACAACATTACGCCAATCACGGCGAAACGCACCGCCATGCTCAGCAGTTTGCCTTCTGCCGCGACCTGGCGACGAATGCGCTGTTCGTCAGGCTCCTCCATTGTCTGTTGCGGCTGTGCGTTGAGATCGCGGACCTGCACCCCCAGCGCGGCGGCGATCGCGGTCAAGGTTTCCAGGCTGGCCTGTTCGCCGTTTTCAATCCGCTGTACGGTGCGGGTGCTGAGGCCGGCGATGGTCGCCAGCTGCTCCTGCGACCAGCCTTTTTCCAGACGTAACGGCCTGATGCGGTACTTTTGCATGATGCACTCCCGAGTTCGCTGTCACTGTCATCCAGTGTAGGAGGCGCGGGGTGGCGACGCCACGACAGCGGCACGACAGCGACACGACATCCGCCGCCGGCGCGGGCTGGCGGGCAGTCAGAAGGCGACGTTGCGGATAAAGCGCAGCGGGAGATCGCCGTGGTTGGCGTAAGCGTAACGTTGATCGCTGTTGAAGGTTTGCGCGGCGCCGGCGCTGAGCGTCAGCGTGCCTTGTTCCAGTTCCAACGTCAGGGTGCCGGCAATCACATAGATCATTTCACTCCAGCCTTCGGCGTCCGGCGCCGAGTTATAGCGCTCACCCGGCATCAGCGTCCATTCCCACAGCTCGGCCCGTTGGCGGGCCGGCACGCTGGCGGCGAACAGCGCCTGGCTGCCCGGCTGTGCGCCTTGCCAGGCCAACTCTCCCACCAGATGGCTGCCGCGCGCTTCCGGCGCCTGAATCAGATCGGTAAAGGAAATCGCCAGGGCGGCGGCGATCTTGTCGAGCACCGCCAGGCTGACGTTGCGATCGCCGGCCTCGATGCCCGCCAGCATGCGGCGGCTGACGCCGGAAAGCTCGGCCAGCGCCATCTGGCTCAGGCCCGCCTGTTGGCGGTAGCCGCGCAGATTGCTGCTCAGGTACTGCAGCACTTTGGGGGGATCGGTTTTCGCGTTATGCGCCGTATTGCTCATCGCCGGACTTTATCTCATACTGGCAGGATCTGTGCATTATATTGCACTCAGCAGGAAGGGCAAGCCGGTGTCAGCAGCAAAAAAATCCTTTATTTCCGCCGTGGTTCCGCAGATCAGGCTGCCGGAAGCGGTGTTGATTTTCATCACCATGATCTGGGGTGGCACCTTTTTGGCGGTGCACCACGCGATGCAAGTCAGCGGGCCGTTCTTTTTTGTCGGCCTGCGTTTCGCCACCGCCACGCTGGCGTTGACGTTGTTTTCGCTGCGCGTGCTGCGCGGCCTGACCCTGTATGAACTGAAGGCGGGCGTCCTGATCGGGCTGGCGATCATGTTCGGCTACAGCATGCAAACCGTCGGCCTGCAGACGATTAGCAGCAGCCAATCGGCGTTCATCACCGCCATGTACGTGCCGATCGTGCCGCTGTTGCAATGGCTGGTGCTGGGGCGCTTCCCCGGCATCATGTCGTGGATCGGTATTCTGCTCGCCTTTACCGGCCTGATGCTGCTGGCGGCGCCGAGTAGCACCGACATGACGCTGAGCCTCGGCGAAATGCTGACGCTGGCCGGCACGCTGGGCATGGCGGCAGAGATCATCCTGATCGGCGCTTTCGCCGGCAAGGTGAATATCCGCCGGGTGACCATAGTACAGCTGGCGACCGCCTCGCTGGCCTCGTTTTTGATGATGGCGCCGACCGGCGAGTCGCCGCCGCCGTATTCGGATTACCTGCTGTACAGCGCCATAGGGCTGGGGCTGGCCAGCGCGTTGATTCAGCTGACCATGAACTGGGCGCAGCGCAGCGTTTCACCCACGCGCGCTACGGTGATCTACGCCGGTGAACCGGTCTGGGCGGGCATCGTCGGGCGGCTCGCCGGTGAGCGTTTACCGGGCGTGGCGCTATTGGGGGGCGCGTTGATCGTGATTGGGGTGGTGGTCAGCGAGCTGCGCGTGCGGCGCAAGGATAAAGCGGCGGTGGCGACGGAAGCGGATTAGCGCAGAGGCGTAAAAAGAAAGGGGCGGAGAGATCCGCCCCTTTTTTGCATCACGCGGTTTTCTTCTTGCGCAGGAACACGTAAGACAGGCCGAGCACGATGAACCACAGCGGGGTGACGATCAGCGCCTGGCGGGTGTCTTCGCGCAGCGACAGCAGCACCAGCACGAACACGAAGAACGCCATGCACACCCAGCACATCAGTTTGCCGGCAGGCATTTTGTAGATCGATTTCTGGTGCAGCGCCGGGCGCTGTTTACGGTAGACCAGGTACGAGCACAGAATGATGGTCCAGACGAACATGAACAGAATCGCCGATACGGTGGTCACCAGAGTGAAGACCGTCATCACGTTCGGGATCAGGTAAATCAGCACCACGCCGCCCAGCAGGCAGATGCAGGAGAAGGTGAGGCCGTTGGCCGGCACCGCGCGCTTGGACAGGTTGGCGAACGATTTCGGCGCGTCGCCTTCCTGCGCCAGCCCGAACAGCATGCGGCTGGTGGAGAACACGCCGCTGTTGGCGGAAGAGGCGGCGGAGGTCAGCACCACGAAGTTGATTACGCTGGCCGCGGCCGGCAGGCCGATCAGCACGAACAGCTCAACGAACGGGCTCTTGTCAGGCACCACGGAGTTCCATGGCGTTACCGACATGATGACGATCAGGGCGAACACGTAGAACATGATGATGCGGATCGGAATCGAGTTGATGGCGCGCGGCAACGACTTCTCCGGATCCTTGGTTTCCGCGGCGGTGGTGCCCACCAGTTCAATGCCGACGAAGGCGAATACCGCGATCTGGAAGCCGGCGAAGAAGCCGCTGATGCCTTTCGGGAACATGCCGCCGTCATTCCACAGATGGGTGAATGAGGCCACGGTGCCGGTCGGGGACTGGAACTGCATGGCGATCATCACCAGCCCGGCGACAATCAGCCCGACGATGGCGACGATTTTGATCATCGCAAACCAAAACTCCATTTCGCCGAACATTTTCACCGTCGCCAGATTAAGGCCGAGCAGCAACAGCACGCACAGCAGTGAAGCGATCCACTGTGACAGCTCGGGGAACCAGAACTGGGCGTAGGCGGTGATCGCCACGACGTCGGCGATGCCGGTGACCACCCAGCAGAACCAGTAGGTCCAACCGGTGAAGAAACCGGCCCACGGGCCGAGCAGATCCGCGGCGAAATCGCTGAACGATTTGTACTCCAGGTTGGACAGCAGCAGCTCGCCCATGGCGCGCATCACGAAGAACAGCATAAAGCCGATGATCATGTACACGAAGATGATCGAGGGGCCGGCCAGGCTGATGGTTTTACCGGAACCCATAAACAGGCCGGTGCCGATGGCGCCGCCGATGGCGATCAGTTGAATATGTCGGTTAGTGAGGTTTCGCCGTAGATGATCTTCTGAGGCGGGCGTCGCGTCAGTCGCTATTTTAGAGTGATCTACCATCTGATGATGTCCTGTTTTACCTGTCATTAGTGAAGTCGCGAGCTCTGAAGTGGCTCTTTTTTATACATTTATCCGGTTGGCCCGGCTTTAGTAAGGTAGTGCAATAACGCCACCTTTGTGCAACATGTTTACAACATTTATACGCGGGATAAAAGTCGATCAATCTTTACACGGAGGAGGCAAATCGGACGTTCAGGGAGCGGAAGATTACTCTTCAAAAGAGGGGATTAACAGACCTTATGCGGCTTATCTCGTTGATTAAACAAAGGGTTGCAAAATTCGCATGAGAAAAAGTAATGTGTGTAAGCGTTTGACAGCGCCGCCGACGAGGAGGACAATTTACCGCGTTGGGTCGTTAGCTCAGTCGGTAGAGCAGTTGACTCTTAATCAATGGGTCACAGGTTCGAACCCTGTACGACCCACCAACCAAATCAGCGTGTTACGCTCAGGCTTTTCTCTGCTTGTTTCCTCATTGCGCCGTTTTAAGCGCGCTTTTTGCAAAAAAATTCGCATTTTTCGACTGATGTTCAGAAAGGTGATCTGGCGCAAACTGCAATGTTGCACCGGACTTTATACGGCAAGGAAGGCTGTGCGCTGGCGCAACGTCGGCGTCGGGGCGGACCATTTGCCCAAGAATCTTTCAGGTCAGGAAACGGGGAATAAATGCGCAGCCGACATCAAAAGCAGCGCCCAGACGGCAGCCGAGAGCGCGGCGGTGGCATAGACGCGCCGCACCGGCAGTTGCAGCATGCCGGCCATCAGCGGCACGGTGTAACGCATCACCGCCAGAAAACGCGAGGCGAACAGCAGCGGTAGCCCGCGTTTTTGCAAGGCGCTTTGCGCTTTGCGCAGCGGAGCGTGAAAGCGCACCGGCAGCCGGCGGCCAAGATCTCGGCGGCATAGCAGCGCGCCGAAGTGGAAAGACAGGATTGAGCCCAACGCCGCGCCGAGGGCGATGGCCGCCCAAACTGCGCCGAAGGGCAGCGCGTGCTTGCCCGCCACGATGCCCATCAGCAGCGTCACCGAGGCGGGCGGCAGGGCGGAAGATACCACGATCACCGATTTTCCCAGCGCGAACAGGAAAATCAGCAGCAGCAACATCTCCGGTTCCGGACTGTATTTGGCGATAATGTGCGTCAATTCATCCATTTAACACCTGCGGGCGAGAGGGCTGAGTGCCAGTGTCCCATCCGCAGGTTCAATAAGGGTTAAATAACGCGCCGCTATCCGGCGATCTCCGCGTCTTGCTTGCTCACGTCGGTGCGCCGGTTTCTGAACGCCCACAACAGCGTGGCGCACAGCAGCGAAAAGGCGGCCAGCACCAACGGCCCGGCATGCGGGCTGTGAAAACGCTGTTCCGCCTCGGTGCGGATCAGCGGGGCTAAAAAGCTGAATGCGGCGCCAAGCGTGGTGCAAAAACCGATGCCGGCCGCCAGCGCCGGGCCGGTCAGCACCTGGGCGGGAAACGTCCAGAAAATCGGCTGTACCGCCAGGAAACTCACTGCGCAACAGCTCAGGGCGACGATAGCGAGCAAAGGGCCGGCATAGGAAGAGACCACCAAACCCAGCGCTGCCGCGACCATGCAGCCGACGGCGATCGGTAATCGTCTGGCGGTTTTTCTGTCGGCATAGCGCGGCAGGAAATAGACGCCCAGCGCGGAGAATGCCCAGGGAATGGCGGCCACCAGCGAGGCCTTGAAGCCAAGATGGGTGCCCATCAGCGAGGCGACCTGCGACGGCAGGAAAAACATCAGGCCGTAGACGCCAATCTGCAGGGTGCCGTAGATCAACGCCAGATGCCAAACGGTACCGCTGCTCATCGCCGCTTTGACGCTGCTGGTTTCGGTCTGCTGCTGTTCATCGGCCAATTGTGCCACCAGCGCCGTGCGTTCTTCCTCGGTCAGAAAGCGGGCCTGCCGTGGGCTATCGTCGAGATAGAAAAAGGCGAAGACGCCGAGGACGACGGCCGGCAACCCTTCCAACACAAACATCCAGAACCAGCCGGGCTTGCCCAACACGCCGTGCATCTCCAGCAATGCCCCCGATAGCGGTGAACCGAGCGTCAGCGCCGCCGGCACGCCGAGCACGAAAATGCCAATCACCGAGGCGCGCACCTTATTGGGAAAATAGATCGACGCCAGCAGCAGGATGCCGGGGTAAAAGCCGGCTTCGGCGATCCCCAGCAGAAACCGCAGGACGATAAATTGCTGTTCATTGGTCACCAGCCCGGTGCAGGCCGACAGCGCCCCCCACAGCGCGGTGGTGGCGCTGAGCCAGCGTTTGGCGCCCCAGCGGTTCATCAGCAGGTTGGCCGGGATGCCAAACAGCGCATAGGCGGCAAAAAATATTCCGGCACCCAGGGCAAAGGCGGATTGCGACAGCGCGATATCGATGGCCATCGCGTCCTTGGCAAAGCCGACGTTAACCCTGTCGATAAAGGCGATGAAGTACATGGCGAACATCAAGGGCACCAGTCTGCGCCAGGTTTTGCGAATGGCGGCGTTGAGCGCAGGAGCGGCATAGGTGGCGTGATTCACTGGCGGTAACCTCTCTTCTGAGAATGACAAGCGTCGGTCATAAGGACCGTCCTGGCGCCGTTGCCCTCAACACGACGATAACAGCGGACTTTTTTCGCAAACCCTAAAGGTCTAATGGTCAGGCCTTTGAGGGTGAAAAAAATGCCGCGTATCGGGTCGGCAGATTGATGCAGACATCACCATGGTGAATGGTGTGTTGCTTTTTTGTTAATTGAAAGTTCACACAGGGCCAGGGCGCGTTCAAGCGTTTTGATCGAGATCTGTGTGCGCTATCACCGAATTGGCAACCCGGTGTTAGAGCTGGAGTGTGGCGCTTTCATCTCGGGAGTGAGGACGATAAGGTGAGGCACGGCAAAACAGAATGCAGGAGCGCAACATGCTGAAGGTCATCGCTGAAGATTTTATCCACCCGGAACACATTGACACCGTTATGCCGTGGTATCGCGAGCTGGTGGAGAAAACCCGTCAAGAGCCGCTGTGCATCAGCTATGAACTGTGCATCGACCAGCAGGATCCCGGGCATTTTATTTTTATCGAAAGCTGGCCGGATCGCGCCGCCCTGGATGTGCATTGTCAGACCGAGCATTTCACCCGGCTGGTGCCGCAGATCAATCACTATCAGCGCAAGCCTTGTACCTTCCTGTTTATGCAGGCATTTCCTGAAACAGGTGATAAATAGGCGAAAAAATCCCCGCAGGGGCGGGGTCAATGGCTTCTCACTACTATCTTGTTGTGTTTAAAAAATAGGCTGGTAATGATTTTCATTCTCTAAGAATGCTCTTAAATAAATCAGCTTGGTGAATGATTCACTGCCTGTTTTTCGCTGGCGGTTTTAATGGCGCGCAACATACGGCGCCGTATCAACCCGCTCACCAGGCGAATCGCATACCAATAGGGGGTAAACCGCCGCCGGCTGGCGTCGTCGGGGCAGAAGATGCGCGTTTCCGTCACCAGACGACAGCGCCCACCCTCGGAGGGGCTCACGACATAACCCAGCGCCAGTTTGGCGACGCCGGGCTGAGCGAAGGCCTGAAAGTCTGCCCCGTCAGCGACCGTCACCAAACCGTATTCCGCCTGCCAAAACCGGCCGATCAGGCCATAGACCAACGCGGTTTCATCCTGCTCAAGCAGGCAAAAGTTTTGCAGGCCAAACGGCGGCGGGCTGGGTTTATCGCGTGGCATCAGTCGCGCGGGCAATTCGCGCAGCGCTATCATGCTGCGGAAAAAACGATCGTGCCTGGGATCATAAGCGGCCACGGCCTCCAGGATCCGCGCCTGCGGTGCGGCGATGGCGATCGCATGCCGCTCCGAGAACTGGTATTGCCCAAGGTATTTATTCAGTAGCGTCATGCTTTGCATTCTCCCGCCATTCGCTTTGCAGCAGGGCGAAACCGAATTCGTCGCCCCATGCGCCTTTGAAAAACACGTTTTGCCGCCAACAGGCCTCACGGCGAAAGCCCAGCTTACTGAACAACGCGGCGGCGCGAAGATTACGCGCGTCCACCACGGCGGTAATGCGGTGCTTCGCCAGCGGCCCGAACAGCAGGGCGATGACGGCGCTTAGCGCCTCGCGCGCTTGTCCTTGCCGCTGATGAACCGGATCGAAGGTCACGCCCAGTTCAGCCTGACGCCCTTCATCGAAAAAATGCACCGCGACATCGCCCAGCAACGCGCCGTCTTCGCGGCGCTCGACCGCCAGTTGAAACCAGCTGTCGTCACGGTTGAATTCGAGCTGCCGTTGCTGTGCGAAAAAGGCCTGTGCCTCGGCGGCGCTGTAGTCGCTCCAGCTTTGATAGCGCGCCACGTCAGGATGGCTGCGGTAGGCGGTAAAGTGGGGCAGATCGTCGGCGGTGAACGGGCGCAGGATCAGTCTGGGGGTCTGTAGAGGCAAATGGCGCATTGTTTTTCCTTATCAGCGCATTAGGGCTACCGGCAGTGTAGCCCAGCGCCGACAGGCAGGCTGTGTAAAATGAGCGGTGGAGGACAAACGGGAAATGCCGGTTCAGGCGAACCGGCAGGGGCATTATCGGCGGGCGGCAGCCTGACGCAGGCGCTCGACCGGGCCTTGTTGAAAATCGAATGAGGGGGCTTCTTGCCGCGCCAGCCCCTGACGCACGATGGCCTTAACCGCCTGGCTGGCGGCAAGATCTTTTCCGGCGATCTGTTCGGCGATGCGCAACGCTTCTTCCCGGGCCGAACTTGCGCTGATGCGGGAAATGGCGCCGTGTGACAACGCTTCCTGTGCGCCGACGGTTCTGCCGGTCAGCAGCCAGTCGAGCGCGACATAGGGGGAAATACGCGCCGGCAAGCGCGCGCACCCGCCTTGTGCGGCGACTAACCCGAGCCCGGTTTCGGGGAAGCTGAAGCGTGCGTTCTGGCCGGCGACGATCAGATCGCACGCCAGGGCCAGCTCAAATCCGCCCCCGTACGCGATGCCGTCAACGGCGGCGATGATCACCTTGGCGATCTGTGCATGGATCAGCCCGCCAAACCCCTCCGGCGTGACGATGGGCAGTTCACCCTGATGAAAGGCGTTGATATCCATGCCGGCGGAAAAGACCGCCGGTTGACCGGCCAGGACGATCGCTCGCACTGAGTCATCGTTATCTGCCTGCCGCAGGTAGGTGCGGATCAGCTCGGCCATCTGCAGGTTGATGGCGTTCTTTTTTTCCGGCCGATTGAGGGTGATGACCGCAACCTGCGCGCCATAACGTTCGTAAAGCACCGGCGGTGATTCACTCATCGCTGGCCTCCCCGCGGAAAAAGATCAGCGTCAGCAGCAGGGCGATGGCGCCGAGCGGCAGCGAAAACAGCGGCAGGTAATAGGCCGGCAGCGCGTAGAGCGCCAGGCCGCCCAGCATGCCGCCCGCCGCAATGCCGGCGTACAGCACCGAGCTGTTGAGCGATACGGTCAGCGCGCCAAAGCGTTTCGATAGCGACAACAGGTGATGCTGGATCGGCACCAGATACATCCAGCCGGTGATACCCCAGACCAGAAAGATGGCCAGCACCCACCTGGGGGAAGTGACATAGAAGGCCAGCAGAAACAGGGACAGCGTCTGGATCGCCACGGAAAACAGCAGCACGAACTTGCTGCCGAGGGCATCGGTTAACGCGCCGGAGGCAAAATTGCCGATCACCGCGCCAATGCCGAATACCAGCAGCGCGAGGGGCAGGATCGCCTGCGGGCCGAACTGGGTGTTTTGCAGCAACACGCTGACGTAGCTATAGACGATGTGTTCCGAGCAAACGGCAAAAAAGGTGATCAGTAGCGTGGTCAGCACCGCCTTTTGCCGCAGCGGGGCGAGCCGCTCTTTCAGCGAATGCTTGCCCGGTGGCGCAATGGCCCGCAGCGCCAGCGACAGGCCCAGCAGCGCAATGGCCCCCAGCAGGGCGATGAACAGGAAGATTTCACGCCAGCCGATCAGTTTGGCAAGAAAGGTGCCGAACGGAATACCGAGCGCAATAGCCAACGTCATACCCCCATAGACGATGGAAATGGCCAGGCCGCGGCGTTTTTCCGCCACCAGCCCTACCGCAGCGGCGGCGGCCTGCGGCGTGTAACAGGCCGCCCCCAATGCCGCCAGCACTCTGCCGAACGAGATCTGCAGGTAGCTGGTGGCCCAGGCGCAGGCCAGGTTGCCGGCGATGAACAGCACCAGCGCCAACTGCAGGATATGCTTGCGGTTGACGTTGCCCAGCAGCCAGGCGGTGAGAGGGGCGAACAGCATATAAGCCAGCGCGAATACCGATATCAACTGCCCCGCTTGCGCGGGGCTGACGGCAAAGGTATCGGAAATGTCGCTGAGCACGCCGGCGACGATAAAGGCGTCGGTGCCGATGGCGAACGTGCCGGTCGCCATCAGACAGAGCGTGATCAGATGGCCGTTATAATCCGCTAACTTCATCCCGCCCTCCGCAGATCGTTCGCCGCCCAGACTCGTCCCAGCGCCGCCAGGAAGGTCTCCACGTCGGCATGGGAGTGCGCCGAGGTCGGCGTCACCCGCAGCCGCTCGCTGCCTGCGGGCACCGTCGGTGCATTGACCGGTTGCACGTAAATATCGTGTTCATCGAGCAGCACTTTACTGATGTGTTTGTTGCGGTGCGGATCGCCGACCAGCAGCGGCAGGATATGGCTGTCCGCCGACACCAGCGGGATGCCGGCGGCGCGCAGGCCGGTTTTCAGGTGATCGACGATCGCCAGCAGGTGTTTGCGTTGGGTGTCATGCTCGAGGTTGTATTTAAAACTGGCCAGCGCGGCGGCCACCACCGGCGCCGGCGACGAGGTGCTGAAGACGAATGCCGGGGCCCAACTGCGCACTGCCTCCACCACCGAGCGGGGCGCGGCGATATAGCCGCCCGCCGCACCGTAAGATTTGCCGAACCCGCCCTGAATAATGGTGATTTTATCCAGCAGGCCCAGTTGTTCGGCGTAGCCCAGCCCCCGTTCGCCATAGACGCCGGCGGAGTGGATCTCGTCGAGATAGGTCAGCGCCTGATACTGCTCCGCCAACGCCACGATCTGCGCCAGGGGGGCGAAGTCACCGTCCATGGAATACAGCGACTCGAAAGCGATTAGCTTTGGCCGCGCCGGATCGGCGGCCTGCAGCAGCTCGGCGAGGTGTGCCACATCGTTGTGGCGGAAGATTTTTTTCTCCGCTTTGCTGTAGCGGATACCGTAAATCATCGAAGCGTGATTCAGCTCGTCGGAGAACACGATCAGATCGGGAATGGCGTCGCACAGGGTGGATAAGGTGGCGTCGTTGGCGCCGAAACCGGTGGTGAACAGCAGCGCCGACTCTTTGCCATAGGCGCTGGCCAGCAGCGTTTCCAGCTCGCTGTGGTAGACCGAGGTGCCGGAAATGCTGCGGGCGCCGCAGGTGCCCAGCCCGACCCGGTTAACCGCATCGGTGGTGGCCAGCAGCACTTTGGGGTGGTGGCTCATCGCCAGATAGTCGTTCGAGCACCAGACGTTGAGACGGCGCTCACCGTGATGGCCGTGGCTGGTGGCCCAGGGTTTGTCCTGCACGCCGCGTTCAAGGTTGAGGAACTCGCGAAAACGCCCCTGTTTTTTGGTTTCCGCCAGCTTTTCTTCAAGAATGTTCAGTACGCTCATCGTATGTTCCTTGTGTTAAACGGCTTTAAGGTTTAATGACAGCCCCTGACCGACGCCGACGCACATCGTCACCAATGCGTTGTTCGCCTGTTGGTCGCGTAATTCCAGCGCTGCCGACAGCACCAGGCGCGCGCCGGACATCCCCAGCGGATGACCGAGTGCGATGGCGCCGCCGTTCGGATTGACCCGCGCGTCGTTGGCGCCGATACGCCAGTGTTTCAGCGCCGCCAGAACCTGTGAGGCGAACGCTTCGTTAATCTCGATGATGTCGAAGTCGTTCAAGGTGAAGCCGCCGCGCTGCAGCAAGCGCTCGGTGGAGGCGATCGGCCCCAGCCCCATCAGCGCCGGTTCAACGCCGGCGGCCGCGCTGTCGCCGATCTCCGCCAGCGGTTGCCACCCCTGGCGCTTCACGTAGCGACCGGAAGCCAATAGCAGCGCGGCGGCGCCGTCGTTGATGCCGGAAGCGTTGCCTGCCGTGACCGAACCGCCGGCGGAGAACGCCGGTTTCAGCGCCTGTAGCTGTTGCAGCGTGCTGAGCCGGGGAAATTCATCCTGCGCGAATGTGCGGGTCGTTTTACGATCGGCCGGCACGTCCACGGGCGTGATTTCCCGCGCCAGCCGGCCGCTGTCGATCGCCCGGCGGGCCTTCTGCTGCGAGGCCAGCGCGAACAGGTCCTGTTCCTCGCGTGAGATATGTTGCCGTTGGGCTACGTTTTCCGCCGTGATGCCCAGCGGATCGCTGCCGTAGCGCTCCGCCAGCCGCGGGTTAACAAAGCGCCACCCCAGCGTGGTGTCGTACAGCTTCACGCCTTTGTCGAACGGCGTTTCGCCTTTGCTCAGCACATAGGGCGCGCGGCTCATGCTTTCCACACCGCCGGCCAGAATCAGTTCGCTGAGGCCGCTGCGGATTTTCGCCGCGGCGTAGATCACCGCATCCAACCCGGAGGCGCAAAGGCGGTTGAGGGTGATGGCAGGCACCGACGGATCCAACCCGGAAAGCAGCGCCGCCATGCGGGCGACGTTGCGGTTGTCTTCGCCGGACTGGTTGGCGCAGCCCAGGACCACTTCGTCCAGATCTGCTTCCGCCGCCGGATGGCGCTGCAGCAGGCTGCGAATAATCGTCGCCGCCATATCATCGGGGCGGGTATGCGCCAGGCTGCCGCCATAGGCGCCGATCGCCGTGCGCGTGCCGTCGATCAGATAAACGCCGTCATCTTTAATGCTCATCATGGATCCTTAAGGCGTGGTCGTCAGCGCCGGTTGCGCGGTGTGCAGAAGGGTGTAATGCGGCGCATAGCGCGCCGCGTGCAGCAGCTGCGCCAGATTGCTCAGCGTCGTCCTGACGTTTTTCTCCCCCAGCTTGCCGAGCCAGTCGAAAATGCCGCCGGCGTAGTTAACGCCCGCGACGGCGGCGACATCGATGTCTTCCCGGCTGCAGACGCCGCTTTCCACCATGATCACCGACTCATTGATCAGGCTGCTGAGGACGCGGGCGACGATAAGCGCCGGAGAGTCCTTGATAAATTCAACCTGCGGGATTGCCGTGTGCAGCAGGCGTAAAAACAGCGCCTTATTGGCCGCAGAAGCGTGGCGGCTGTGCGCTGCCACCAGATACGTGGTGTCGGCGTAGTTCAGGGCGACATCGACCACAAAGGCATCCGCTGCCGTCTGCTCGGCCAGTTGGCTCGCCGTGCGGCCATCGGTGATGCTGACGGTGAAAGCGTCATTGATCTGGACGGCCGCTCCCAGCCCCGGTAATGCCGGCCGTTGTTCCACGCACAGCTGTGGCCACTGAAGCGCGGCTCGCTGCTGCAACAGGGTAAAAAAAGGATGCTCGCCGTAAACGCGCAGCGTCTCGACGTCTGCATTGTTGGCGGCCGTCACCGGCGGGGCGGTTTCTTCGGCGGCAAAATAGGAGCGGCCGTTCTTTTTCCCCAACAGACCGGCATCGACCAGTGAACGCTGCAGATGACCAGGGGTATAGCGCGGGTCGTATTGCATGTCCTGCCAGATTTGCCGGCTGACCTGATAGTTGATGTCTTGGCCGATAAAATCGGTCAGCTCGAGCGGCCCCATGCGGAAGCGCCCGCCGGCCTTGAGGGCGCGGTCGATCTGCGCCGCGCGCGCCACATGTTCTTCCAACAGACGGAACCCTTCCAGGTAGTAGGGGCGGGCCATGCGATTGACGATGAACCCCGGCGTGGCCTGGCAGACGACATCGCGTTTCCCCAACGCCGCCACCAGTTGGCGGCAGCGTTCCGTGGTGGCGTGCGCGGTAAAGTAGGCCGGAATGATTTCAATCAGCTTCATCAGCGGCGCGGGGTTGAAAAAATGCAAACCGATAAAGCGTTCGTTGTGCGTTACCGCAGTTGACAGCTTGTTAAGCGACAGTGAGGAGGTATTGGTGGCGATCAGCGTGTCGGGCTTGACCACTGCGGCGATGGCCGCCAGCACCTCAAGTTTGGTTTGTTCTTGCTCGGCGATGGTTTCTATCACCAGCTCGCTGTCGGCGATGGCCTCAAACACGGAAGTGAACATCAGATTGGCCAGCACCGCGTCTTTATCCTGCAGCGCGATCTTGCCCTGTTCGACTTTCTTGTTCAGGTCTTGCGCGATATATTCGCGAGCTTGATTGAGGGTATTGCCGTTGCGATTATAAAGCATCGTGGGAATGCCTTTTTGCGCGAAAAGATAAGCGATGCCTCTGCCCATCGTTCCCGCGCCGATAATCGCAGCCGATTGAATTGCCGCATTACTTTCTGCCATAGAAAATCCCCGTCACTGTATGCCATGCGAAATTCGCAAATGCTTATTATCTCTTTGGATTTACGGCGGCACTGGGTGCCTGTCTGGAAAGTAATTGGTGGTGTCCTGGCTGTCTAACGGTAGAAATGACAGGTTTACGTGTCGAGGAGAGTATGCTATTCGCGTAGTTTTCCTGTTCGGCGCAATAAAAAGGCTTATTTTTAGGGGAATAGCTGTTTTCGTTATAGCGTTGGTATTTTTTATTATATGAAACGGCTACTGGCGCCGGGCGGCGATATTCTATAGTGAATCTGACCTATCGATAAATCGGCATCGCTATCTGGAGAACCTGCGTTATGGATACCCGCACTCAACGGCTCATGGCGGAGGTGATTGGCAGCCTGGCCGATCGCGAATGCTTTCTGACGCAGCTGGGGCCCTGCGCCGAGGCGTTGGGATTTGATTATTTCTCCTACATCGTGTTTTCCTGTTATCCGGCCAGCAGCCCCAAGATGCTGATCGAAGGGAATATTTCAACGAACTATCTCGAGGATTATCGGCGGCAGCGGGTATATTTGCAGGATCCGGTTATTGAGCGTGCTCACCATTCCACGCTGCAGTTTCAGTGGGACGAAAGCTTTTATCATGAGCGGCCGACGCTTTGGCGGCGTATGGCGCAATTCGGCTTGTGCGCCGGTTGGTCGCAGTCGGTCAAGGATTGCTATGGCAGGTTGGGGATCCTGACGTTTGCCGGTAAAGCGCTACCTGAGCAAACGCCGCAAGCGCGTGCGGCAAATGAAACTTTTTTCCTTTGGCTGGCGCAAACCGCCCATAAAACGCTGCGGGAGGCCTTGATATCGGTGAATGATGACGCGATAAAAGATGTGTTGACGCTGCGCGAAAAAGACATTTTACGCTGGAGCAGCGAAGGGAAAACGGCGGAAGAGATCGCGTTGTTGATGGGGGTGAGCGAGCGCACGATCAATTTCCACATCGGCAACTCGATTAAAAAGCTTTCTGTCGCTAATAAGACCGCCGCTACCGCCAAAGCGGTTTATTTACAGCTAATTTAATCTCGAGTAATAAATAATTAATCGCCTATCCGTTATCGGTGTAATGTTTATATTTTGTTAAATTAAAAACTATCCTTGTCAGTATTTACCCCTCGATCACAAAAGCGTGATAAAGCGATTCACCGCGCCCGTGCGCGGCAGTATTCTGTTGGCACCCGGTTTACATAGAAAGGACGTGATATGTACAAGACTATTTTAGTGCCGATCGATATTGAAGAGGATCTGTTGACCGAGCATGCGCTGAAGCATGTGGAATATTTGGCGAAGATGTCCGGCGCTAAAGTGCATTTCTTCCATGCGCTGCCGGATGCCTCGGCTTTTGTTACTGCCTATTCGTTCGGCCTCAAGGAGTTTGAGAATCAGGCGGAGGTGAAGGCGGTGGATAGACTGAAGAAAATCATGTCGGAAATCGATCTGCCGTTGGATCGCCTCAATTACACCGTCAGCTTCGGTTCTGCACGCGATCAGGTGTTGGAACTGGCGGAAGAGATCGACGCCGATCTGATCATCATCGGTTCGCGTCGCCCGAGCGTGAAAACCTATCTGCTGGGGTCCAATGCCGCCGCTATCGTTCGCCATGCCAATATTTCGGTGATGGTGGTCAGATAATTCATCTTAAACTCACCGTTTTCGGGCACGTTCTGCGGTTACCGGCCGGCTGCAGAGCGTGCTTTGCGTTTTATTGCCATCCCAGTCTGAACTGCTACGATTTTAGCTGACGTTTTTATGCCAACCGGGCCACCGGCCTTGCGCATATTTTTCATTTCAGCCAGAAGAGGGGCAGCTATGCCATTAGAAGTCGATGGGATTATCAGAGGCGATCGGGGCAGTGAACCGAGCCGTTGGCAACATGCGTCAACCAAACCGCTTATCACGCTAACCTGGCACCACACCATTCCCTGGAACTGTTTGCGTAATGTCTGGAATGGTTTGGTGGCGGGGCAGCATTGGAACGCGCTGGACGAGTTTATGAATCTGATCGGTGTGCCAAACCGCGCCGCGGTGCTCAAACAGATCCAGAATAAAAACCTGCAGGATCGCGATGGATTACACACTCTGGTGACCTGGCAAGGATGGAATATCGTCGAGGGGCCAGGTAATGAGTATCGCGCGCAGGGGGACGATCCCGGTGAAAACTTCGACGGTTGGTCGGGTAAGGGGATGAGCACTAATCAGCAAGCGACGCTGCAGCAGGTCAACGTGTTGTATCAGGTGATGGCGCCGCTGGGAAGCCGTGCGCTGGACGCCGCCAGACAGGCGCCGCCCATTACTGCGGAAGAAGCAGACGTCTTGCAACGGACGATTAAACAGACCCGCCCAACGTTGCGAGGAAAGGAACCGATCCGGTGGCAAGAAGACATGTGGCATCAGGTGCAGCCGGGTAAAGAGGCGAAACACTTTGCACGCTGGGACACCAAACCGGTATGGCGCAAGCGCCTGCACAGCGACATGGCTCAGGCTGGATAAGCCTCTCCCCGCGCCGGGTTGCCGGCGCGGGGCATAAATCCAGCGTTAATCGCACAGCGCCACTATTTCGTCGTACAACGCCTTGGGGATTTCCACGCCGTATTGCTCGCTTTGGCGCCGTTGCCGATAACGGCGTTCGCCGGGGATGCGGGCGCCTTGCGCCTGCATATCGGCAAACATCGCCTCCGCTCCGGCGAAATATTTCGCCTTATCCGCACCGAGAAAACGCTCGGGATCCAACGCGATGACCAGCTCACCACCGTAAGGCGACGAACCGGTGCCATCGTCATAGGCCAGCGATTCCTTGCTGGTCATATCGCCGATCAGCGGCCCTGCCAGCAATTCAACCATTGCCGCCAGCGCCGAGCCCTTATGCCCGCCGAAGGTCAGCATCGCGCCCTCCAACACGCTGGCGGCATCGGTGGACGGATTGCCTGCCTTATCAATGCCCCAGCCTTCAGGCAGCGGGGTGCCGGCGCGGCGGTGTAATTCGATTTCGCCGCGCGCTGCCGCGCTGGTGGCCATGTCGAACAAAAACGGCGGCCGATCCGGACGCGGCCAGCCGAAGGCGATGGGGTTGGTGCCGAAGAGCGGTCGCGAACCGCCGGCCGGCGTCACCCAGGCGTGGCTGGGCGTGCAGGCCAAGGCCACCAACCCCTGCTCGGTCAGCGGTTCGATATCGGCCCACAGCGCGGAGAAATGCACGCAGCGGTTGATCGCCAGCGCGGCGACACCGTTGGTGCGCACTTTCTCGATAAAGGCCGGCAGAGCGGTGCGGTAGGCCAGCAGGGAAAACGCACCGCCGGCGTCGGCGCGCAAGATGGCCGGCGCCTGGTCGAGCAACCTGGGCATCGCATCGGCAGAAACCTTGCCTGCCCGCAGCGATCGCACGCAGCCCAACAGCCGGTACAGCCCGTGAGAAGCGCAGCCGTCGCGTTCGCCCTGGGTGACATTTTGCGCCACCGCCTCGGCATGCGCCTGATTGAAACCGTTGCTGCGCAGCGTACGCAACGCCAGTTGATAAGCCTGTTCCAGCGACAGCACATGCATGGATGTCATTTCGATCTCCTCCCTGGGTTCATTCTTCTTCATCGCCGATAAAATTGGCCTGGGGTAAACAGGTATAGGCGCCCCAGTAGTAAATCGCCAGCGCAATCACCGCCATGGTGAGGGTGTCCCATGGATGAGCAATAGCGCTGATGCCGCCGAAGCTGCTGAGGTAGGAAAGCCCGATCACCAGCGCATAGAAGACGATCAGCCACAGCGAGGACCAAATTTGCTGCCTGAGGCTAACGGCATGGGTCGGCACCTGATTCTTGAACAGGATGTAGATGAAGAACATCAGGATCTGCAAGCCGAGCAGCCAGGAGACGGTGTCCCAGCCGGACCAGAAGACGATCAGCGCCGAAATGATAAACGACAGCGGGCCGAGCACGCAGAAACCGCGGACCCGGAACGGACGCGGCATATCGGGCGCATTGCGCCGCAGTCCGGCGGCGGTGACCGGGGCGATGGCGTAGCTCAGCACCAGTGCGGCGGACACCACGCCGATCAGTTTTTCCCAGGATGGGAACGGCAGCGTCCAGAATACCGAGAGAGCGAAGGTCAGCCACAGCGCCGGGCGAGGAATACCTGACTCGCCATCCACCCGGGTGAACAGTTTGAAGAAGGTGCCGGCGCGCGCCCAACCGTAGATCACGCGAGGCGTGGCGTTCATATAGATATTGCCGGTGCCGCTCGGCGAAACGATCGCGTCGCTGACCACCAGAAACGCCAGCCATCCCATGCCCAGCGTGATGGCGATGTCGCGGAACGGCAGGGAGAACTGTTGGCTGATGCCGGCCCAGCCGCCGCTCAGCATCTCGCTGGGGATGCTGCCGAGAAAGGCTATCTGCAGTAGCACATAGATGATGGTGGACAGCACCACCGACAGGATCAGCGCGATGGGAATGGTGCGCTGCGGCCGTTGCACCTCGCTGGCGACCGAAATGATCGGTGTCAGGCCGAGGTAGGCGAAGATGATGCCGCCGGCGGAAATGGCGGCCTCAACGCCGGCGGAACCGAAGGGAGCAAAGCCCTGGCTGTGCAGGTTTTCCGGTTTGAAAAAGCTGAACAACACCACGATCACCAACAGCGGCACCAGAAACTTCAGCACGCTGATCAGGTTATTGGATTTGGCGAAGGTTTTGACGCTGTAATAGTTGAGCGCGAAGAAAAAGCACAGCAGCGCCAGCTGCACCAGCCAGCCGATCGCGGTTGGATCGCCGGAACCCGGCTGACTGAGGAACGGGAACCAGGCGGCGGCGTACTGCCGGGCGGCGACGACTTCGATGGCGATCAGGCTGGAGAAGGCGATCAGCGTGATAAACCCCAGCAGATAACCCATCAGTTCGCCGTGCGAGAATACCGGATAGCGAATGATGCCGCCGGCGCGCGGCAGGGCGGCGCCCAGCTCGCAGTAGACGATGCCGAGCAGCAGCACCGCCAGGCCGCCGATCAGCCAGGAATAGATGCCGGCCGGGCCGGCGATGGAGGAGACATGGCTGGCGGCGAACAGCCAACCGGAGCCGAAGATGGCGCCCAGACCGATGAACGTCAGGTCGGTGAGCGTAAGCTGCTTCTTGAATTTGCCTTGGGTTGTCATGGTATTACCCTTTTGTTATTGAGTGGCAGGCAGATGCGGCCGGGCTAATGTTGGGCAGGTGAAACCAGGGGATCTCGGGTGTAAACGCCGTTCACCAGCCGCAGCAGGTTGAGCGGGTTGGCGTCCTGCAGCGCCGGCGGCAACAGCGCCGCAGGGGTGTTTTGCAAACAGACCGGCCGCAGGAAACGCTCGATGGCCAGCGTGCCTACCGAGGTGCCGCGTGCGTCGCTGGTGGCCGGGTAAGGGCCGCCGTGCACCATGGCGTCGCACACTTCCACCCCGGTCGGATACCCGTTGAACAGCACCCGACCGGCTTTGCGCGCCAACAGTGTCGTCAGCCCGGCGGCCACATCGAGATCGTCGTCGTCCGCCAGCAGCGTGGCGGTTAACTGGCCTTGCAATGCCGTTAGCGCCGCATGCAGCTGCGCTTCGTTATCCACCGCCACCAGGATGCTGACCGGGCCGAAGACCTCTTGTTGCAGCAGCGGGTCAGCCTGCAGCAACAGCGCCTCTTCCGCCTGATAAAGCTGCGCCGCCGCCCGAAGCGTGGGCGTTTCGCTTCGGCCTGCGAGACGCCGCATACCTGGATGGGCATCGAGGGCCGCCAGCCCGTGGCGATAGTGCTCCAGCGTGCCGGCATTCAGCATCGGCTGCGGTTCGGCGGCGTTGACCAGGGCGCTCATCGTTTCGGTTAACCGATCGAAGGCGGCGCCGCGCAGCGCGACGATCACGCCGGGCTTGGTGCAGAACTGACCGCAGCCGAGTGTGAAGGAAGAGACCAGTTCCTGCGCAATGCGCTGCCCGCGCCGCGCCAACGCCTTGGGCAGGATCACTACCGGATTGATGCTCGACATTTCTGCGAAGACCGGGATAGGTTGAGGGCGTTGCATTGCCAGATCGAAGAGCGCCCGGCCGCCTTGCAGCGAGCCGGTGAATCCCACGGCCTGAATCGCCGGATGTTGTACCAAATCGGCCCCCACGCGGTTGCCGAAGATCATGTTGAAGACGCCGGCGGGCATCCTTGTGCGTTCCCGAGCGCGCTCGATCGCCTGAGCGGTCAGCTCGGCGGTGATCATATGGCCGCTGTGCGCCTTGAACACGACCGGGCAGCCGGCGGCGAGCGCGGCGGCGGTATCACCGCCCGCGGTGGAAAACGCCAGCGGGAAGTTGCTGGCGCCGAAGACCGCCACCGGGCCGAGCGCCGTACGGTATTGACGCAGATCGGGGCGCGGCAGGGGGGAACGCTGCGGCAGCGCGCAATCGATGCGCACGCCCTCGACGTCGCCGCGCCGCAGCAGCGTGGCGAACAGCCGCATCTGGCCGCTGGTTCTGGCGCGTTCGCCGCTCAACCGCGCAGGCGGCAAGGCCGTTTCCTGTATGGCGAAGGTGAAGAAAACATCATCCAATGCGTCTAACTCTTCGGCGATGGCGTCGAGAAAGTTCGCGCGTTGTTCTGCACTGAGCTGTGAATAGGGCGCAAAGGCTGCGGCGGCGGCTTCTGCGGCGGCGGCGGTTTCTGCCGCCGTGGCCTGGTGGAAGCGGTAGCCGGTTGGCTGACTGTCGTCGGCGCGCAGGCTACACAGCGACGCTTCCCCTTCGGCGCGGCGTTGGCCGCCGATAAATTGTTGGCCGCTGATGGCGGCGTAGCGATCGTTGGGCATCGGTTCCCCCGGTAGATAAAGCATGACGCCCGGCATGGCCGGGCGATGAAGGCGTCACAGGCCGACGTTCGGCAGCGCAGGGCGGGTGGCCAGCGCTTTATCGATCACGGCGTTGATCTCGGTGAGCGTTTCTCCCTGCAGCGCCAGGCGCGGAGGGCGAGTGACGGCGCTGCCGCGGCCGACCCGCTGTTCGCAGAGTTTGATGCACTGCACCAGATCGGGGCGGGCATCGAGGTGCAGCAGCGGCATAAACCAGCTGTATAGCGCCAACGCTTCCTCATAGCGTTTTTCCTTCGCCAGCCGGAACAAGGTTTCCCCTTCGCGCGGGAAGGCATTGGACATGCCGGAGATCCAGCCTTGCGCGCCGACGGCGATGCTTTCCAGCACCACATCGTCCAATCCGGCGAACAGCACGAAGCGATCGCCGACTTCATTGCGCAGGTCGATAAAGCGGCGGGTATCGCCCGACGAGTCTTTGAAGCACACGATGTTCTCGCAGTCGACCAGCGAGGTCAGAATGTCGGGCGTGACGTCATTTTTGTAAATGGGAGGGTTGTTGTAGACCATTATCGGCAGATCGGTCGCGCCAGCGACGCTGCGGAAGTGCGCGGCGGTTTCGTGCGGTTTGGCGGAGTAGACCAGCGCCGGCATCACCATAATCCCGTCGACGCCGGCCTTTTGCGCTTCACGCGCCATATTCTGCGCGAAGGCGGTGGTGAACTCGGCGATGCCGGCGATCACCGGCACTTTACCCTCGGCGGCGTCTTTCGCCACTTCGATCACCGCCAGCTTTTCCTGCACTGTCATCGAGGTATTTTCACCGACGGTGCCGCACACCACCAGGCCGGAGACGCCGTCGCGCACCAGGTTTTTGATCACCGTATGGGTGGCGTCGAGATCCAGAGAGAAATCGTTGCGAAATTGGGTCGTCACCGCCGGGAATACGCCGCTCCAGCTTAGGGTTTTATGGCTCATCGTGTTTGTCCTGTCGTCCGAAAGTGTTAATGAAAAGTGAATCTTTGGTAAGGCTCACCGACAGATTGACCGGTATTGCGCAGGGAGGCTTGACGCTTTTCGCCGATTGCCGCGACGAAATTGGCACAATAGCGGCGGAAAGCGGGCGTGAAAAATCGGGCGTCGGTACGCCGTGAGAAGAGATGGTTAACGGGGTAAATCAGCGCGTTAAGCGGAAAGCGTCAGGCGAAAATCGCGCGGCGTGGAGCCGGTCATCGCTTTGAACTGACGGCTGAAGGCGCTGTGATCGGTATAGCCGCACTGCAGCGCGATGTCCGTGATCGGCAGATCGCCGGCCAGGAGTTCCGTGGCCTTTTCCAGCCGCACTTTGTGGATCATCTGGCGCGGGGTGAGGTGGAAGATACGTTTGCAGTAGCGTTCGATCTGCGCCACCGATAACCCGGTAAGCGCCGTCAGCTCTTCAAGCGCGATCGGTCTGGCGTAGTGGCGGCGGATATGCACGTCGATCGCCGCCAGCCGCTGGTAGGCCGGGTGATTGGCTCTGGCCTCCTGCAGATCGTGAGAAATACCCGCCATACCGATGATTTTTCCCTGCGCGTCATACAGCGCCAGCTTTTGCGTCAGGCACCAGCCGGTTTCTCGGCCGTTGTACAGGTGCATTTCCAGCTGATCCTGGATCAGCACGCCGTGGCGCAATACCCGCAGATCCTGCTCGGTATAGCCTGATCCGAGCTGAGCGGGAAAAACGTCGGCGGAGGTTTTGCCCAGCAGCGGCGTGACGGTTTTGAAACCGCAGCGCCTGGCCAGCGTCAGGTTAGCCAGCAGGTAGCGAGCCTGGGCGTCTTTGATAAAGAACACCACGTTGGGGATCGCGTTCAGCAACGGCGCGATCAGCGCCAGCGTATTCAGCAAATCGCGCAGGTTGTTCGGGCGCTGCTGCGCCAGCCCGTCGCACAGGCGCGACAGATGTTCGACGGCAAAAACGTCCTCCTGCTCCGGCAGCCCCACAAGCGAAGGCGGCGAGAGAGAAACCGGAGGCGGGTAGTCTGAAGTGGATCGCATAACAGTCCCTTTTCGGTCGTTAGCCGGAAAAACAGGCGAGCCAGGTTGGCGCTTTCGCATCAATATTAACTTTTTTGTAACGAAGCAAGCGCTATTTCCGGCGGGCTGCCAAATATGCGGATTGCCGCATACTTTTGCCGGACGGTGTTTGGTGATTGCTTGAAAACTGCGGCGTTTCTCGCTACGCAAGGGTTTAGTATAAAAATAACGACATGATAAATAAGTCATTATTATGACAACCGTTAAACTCATACCCGCGACGCGTCAGGCCTGACGTTTGTCACTGTGCTGATTTCTTCATTCGCTGCGCCGAAACGCATCAAGCCGTCATGCTCACATTCGTTCAGGCTAATGCCATTGGTAACATCTCATTAACCCAGGAGACGCCGATGGCACTTTCTGCGCATATCACCGCTTTGCGGGCGATCGATTCTCATACCGGCGGAGAGCCGACCCGCCTGATCGTGGAAGGTTTTCCCGATCTCGGCGAGGGTAGCATGGCGGAACGGCGGGCGCGTTTCGCACAACATTATGACGATTGGCGCTGCGCGGTGATGCTCGAACCGCGTGGCAATGACGTGCTGGTGGGGGCGTTGCTGTGCCGCCCCTGCTCGCCACAGGCCACCGCCGGGGTGATCTTCTTTAACAACAGCGGCTATCTGGGCATGTGCGGGCACGGCACTATCGGGCTGATCGCTTCGCTGGCTCATCTGGGGCGCATTCACGCCGGGCGCCACCTGATCGAGACCCCGGTCGGCCCGGTAAGCGCCACGCTGCATGATGACGGCAGCGTCACGGTGGAGAACGTGGCGGCTTATCGCTATCGCCGCCAGGTGCGGCTTGAGGTTGCCGGTCACGGGCCGGTGACGGGTGACATCGCCTGGGGGGGCAACTGGTTCTTCCTGATCGGCGAGTCACCGTTGCCCATCGATAAACACAATCTGGAGGCCTTGACCGCGTTCACCTGGGCGGTGCGGCAAACGTTGGAACAGGCGGGCATCCGCGGTGAAGACGGCGGTGCGATAGACCATATCGAACTGTTCGGTGACGATCCGCAGGCCGACAGCCGCAGCTTCGTGCTGTGCCCCGGCAAAGCCTATGACCGTTCTCCGTGCGGTACCGGCACCAGCGCCAAACTGGCGTGTCTGGCGGCGGACGGCAAACTGCCGCCGGACACGCAGTGGCGGCAGGCCAGCGTGATCGGCAGCGAATTCCAGGCCTATTATCGTTGGAACGGCGATCGCATTGCCCCCTTTATTCGCGGGCAGGCCTATGTGTGCGCCGATAGCCAACTGCTGCTCGACGAACGCGATCCCTTCGTCTGGGGGATACGCTGATGGGCGCCGAGCGGGGAGCCGATGTCATCGTGGTCGGTGCCGGTATCATCGGCGCCGCTTGCGCCTGGCGGCTGGCGCGGGAAGGGTATCGTGTCTCGGTAGTGGACGATCGCCGCGCCGGCGCCACCGCCGCCGGTATGGGGCATCTGGTTTGCATGGACGATAATCCTGCCGAGCTGGCGTTGAGCGCTTATTCGCTGCGGTTGTGGCGCGAAGTGACGGGGCGCATGCCGGAAGCCTGCGCCTGGCGTGACTGCGGTACGCTGTGGTTGGCGGATCAAGCGGATGAAATGGCCATCGCCGAGCAAAAGCGGGAGCGGCTGGCGGAGCAGGGCGTGGCCGCGGAACTGCTGACGGCAGAGCAGATCGCCGTCATGGAGCCGATGCTGCGGCACGGCCTGGCCGGCGGACTGCGGGTGCCGGGCGACGGCATTCTGTATGCGCCGCTCGCGGCTCGCTGGCTGTTGG
The DNA here is from genome assembly GCF_052168835.1 of Serratia sp. CY40230. NCBI lineage: Bacteria > Pseudomonadati > Pseudomonadota > Gammaproteobacteria > Enterobacterales > Yersiniaceae > Serratia > Serratia sp. CY40230. The sequence continues at coordinate 6,418 of NZ_JBJNLX010000002.1, read as the reverse complement.
CCGACGGTGGTGCGGCAATTGACGTGGTGCATGGTGAAGCGACAGCGTTGGAAGAGGAAGCCGTGCGGCTGGCGGACGGCAGGCGTCTGGCCGCGCCGGTGGTGGTCCTGGCCTGCGGCCTTAGGGCCAATAGCCTATTACCACCGACTTTGCTGCACGCCAAGAAGGGCCAGCTGGCGATCACCGATCGCTACCCGCCGCGGGTGCGGCATCAACTGGTGGAGCTGGGGTATGGCGCCAGCGCGCATGCCAGTAACGGGACGTCGGTGGCTTTCAATGTGCAGGCGCGGCCCACCGGACAATGGCTGATCGGCTCTTCCCGCCAGTTCGACGCCGTCGATTCGGCGTTGGACATGCCGCTGTTGGCGGCAATGCTTACGCGTGCGCAGCATTTCTTGCCCGCACTGGCGCAGATGAACATCATTCGCTGCTGGACCGGGTTGCGCGCCGCCTCTGCCGACGGGCTGCCGCTATTGGGCGTGCATCCGCGGCATTCCTGGCTGTGGCTGGCGCTGGGGCATGAGGGATTGGGCGTCACGACTGCGCTCGGCAGCGCTGCGCTGATTACTGCGCAGATTGGCCGGCAAACGCCGGAGATTGACGATTCCCCATATTTGGCTGCGCGGGCGTTTGCCGCCGAGGAGTTGCCTGTATGAATGAAAGACAAAATACGATCGCGTTGAGCATCGATGGAGAACACCGGCGGGTGCCGGTTGGTCTCAGCGTTGCTGCGGCGCTCAGCCTGTGCGGCGACGATCGTTGTCGGTTATCTGTTTCACACCAACCGCGGGCTCCCTTTTGTGGCATGGGCGTTTGTCAGGAGTGCCGGGTGACCATTAACGGCCTGCGTCGCCTGGCGTGCCAAACGCTGTGCCAAGCCGGCATGCGCATAGAGAGGAACGATGATGAGTAACTTCAGTTGTGAGGTGCTGATCGTCGGTGCCGGGCCGGCCGGCATGGCGGCGGCGCTGGCCGCTGCGGAAAGTGGTGGCCAGGTGCGAATGATTGATGATAATCCGCATCCCGGCGGGCAAATCTGGCGCGACGGGATGCAGGTGGCGTTGCCTGAAACGGCGAACCGCTATCGGCAGGCGCTGGCGGCGCGGGAAAATATTGCGCTGCAGTCTGGCTGCAAGCTGGTGGCGCAGTGTGGTGCTAACCGATTGGCATATGAAGACGCCGAGGGCTGCGGCGTGATTCGCTATCAAAAGCTGATTTTATGCAATGGCGCGCGTGAACTGTTGTTGCCGTTTCCCGGCTGGACGCTGCCGGGGGTGACCGGCGCCGGTGGTCTACAGGCGCAAATCAAGCAGGGGTTGGCGATCCGCGGCGAGCGAGTGGTGATCGCCGGCAGTGGTCCGCTGCTGTTGGCGGTGGCCGACAGCGTGAAACAGGTCGGCGGAGAGGTGGTCATGTTGGCGGAGCAGGCGCCGCTGTGGCGGTTGGCGGCGTTTGCCGGCGGCCTGTGGCGCTGGCCGGCCAAGCTGCGTCAGGCTTTCTCTCTGATGTCAAGCCATTATCGTGCCGGTAGCCGGGTGCTGGCGGCCTTGGGGCAAGAGCGCTTGGCGTCGGTGCGTGTCGAGATCGGCGGGCGGGAAAGTACGGTGGCCTGCGACAGGCTGGCCTGCGGCTTCGGTTTGGTGGCGAATATTGAGCTGGCGATGCTGCTGGGGTGCAGAATAGAACACGACGCCGTAGCGGTGAATCATTGGCAGCAAACCAGCCAGGTGCAAATTTTTGCTGCCGGGGAGTGTACCGGCATCGGCGGCAGTGAATTGGCGCTCACTGAAGGCGCCATCGCCGGCTATGCCGCCACCGGGCAGCGGGAAAAGGCAGAGCGCCTGGCGGCGCAGCGGCGGCGGTGGCGGCGTTTCGCCACGGCGGCGGCAAGTGCCTTCGCACTCGATGAGCGCTTGAATTCGCTGGCCAATCCGCAAACGTTACTGTGCCGCTGCGAAGACGTTACGTTGGAACAGGTACGCCATCAGCCGGATTGGAACACGGCTAAGATGAGCAGCCGCTGTGGTATGGGTGCATGCCAGGGTAAAGTCTGCGCAACGGCGGCGAGGCAGCTTTTGGGCTGGCCTTTGCCGTCGCCGCGTGTGCCTTTAACGCCGGTCAGGACGGAAACGCTGGTTGCGCTGGGGCTGAACCGATGTGATGACGATGGTTGAATGGGTTAGCGGCATCTCGCCCCAGGCAAATGCCGCCACATTACCATTGCGGCCAATAGTAGGTTTTCTCCCGCCAGCCTTTGCCGTACATACAGGCTTCGATGGTGGCGTCTCGGGCGGACTGATTGCGATCGGTCTGCACTGTTTTAATCGACGGCTCCTTGTCGTAGCGGTATCCCGATGGACAGTCTTTCTTATTCTTCTCGCAAGGAATGTATTTGTTTTCGTAGCTGAACTCCACGTCCCGCACCACGTCCGGGGGGAAGCGATCGTATCCGCGGCTGCGGCATTCGGCATATTCGGCATTCCGGGTACTTTCAACCGCGCCAGGCCTTTCCCATTGGGTGCAGGCGGTCAACATCAATAACGGCAAAACAATCAAACAACGGCAATTCTTCATGGTGTCCCTAACTCTTTCTCTATCCTGAGGCTCGCAGCCTAGGAATGTTCCTAACTGACGAGGTAGGAAAGTGTAATAAACTGGCGGAACAATTGGAAATGATAATGGTTATTGTTTAGGTGTGATTGAGGAAGTGCCGCGTTGAGAGAGGATGTGGCGCATTGAGGGCAGCCTGTAAGGATCCGCGACCTCACGGCGAGGGCTGGGCGATGTGGCATTGATTTTATTCATTCTCTTTATGCCGCAATGATCCGACCGCAATTGCATCGTTTTAATGAGGGAAATAATATGCAAGCTAAGCATTTTCTTATGCTGGTATGACTATTATTTTTATTTAGGATATTTACCCATGCCAAGGATTTAATGCTCAGTATTAATACCTTATTTTTTTATTTCTGTTTTTTTATTGGGGTTTTATTTTCAGGTTTTTTCTGGGGAAGACTTTTTAGTTACAGGGAATTCATTTGCATTTTAAATTTGGATTTTTTAAATTAATTTTAGAGGAAGGATAACCGTACGCGACAGAGTCAAAAAAGGAGTTTATTTTGTCTGGGATAAAGAAAACGCCCGAAAGTCATGACGGTTTACCTTCACCATCAGAGGATTATGATACTTTTAAGCACCTCTCCGATGTTGGCGCCGTGTTGGGATATGGGCGAACCCGCTTTTATCAGTGGTGCCGTGGGCGCGGATTTCTAACCCCGATGAACGTTCCGTCCCATGAAATGATCAGCCTGGGATATATGGTGGCGGTGTTATCAGAGACCGGTCATACCCGGGTTTATGTCACGCAGGATGGTTTCAGTTACGTCAGTGGTGCTTTTGCGGCAGATATCCAACGTGGCATGATCAAGTTTTAAATCTGCAAGAATCGCCTTTATTTCAATGGCTTTAATGCAGAATCTTCTTATCCCTGCAGGTTCGTGATCGGAGTGGGAAGTTATCCGATTTTTTCGTCTCTGCGGTATGAAGGCTACTGGAGACAGCTATTCTCTTGCTACGATGAGCATTATTTTCTTCAGGAGCCAAGGATGAAGCATTACGCCGCGTTGTTATTTGCCTCTGCACTGCTGACGGGGTGTGCGACTCAAGCCGTACCGCCGCAACAGGCTGAGTTGCCCCCCCCAAGCCGTCTGATGCTCTATCAGAATATCCCGGATACGCCTTACGCTACGGTGGTCGTGGTGCGCGACAGCGGAATGCTGGCGGGCAGCTGCCGCACTGGCGTCTATGTGAATGGGGAGTTTGCCGCTTCACTCGAGGCAAAAGAAAAAGCAGAGTTTCGCGTGCCGCCAGGCAATATTTCGGTCAGTATCGGGCAAGATATGATCGAGAACTCTCTATGTATTTGGCGTGAAACCAGCGGTAGCGTGCCGATGACGCTGCGCGCCGGTGAAAGCCGCTATCTGCGCATCGCCGGCGATCGGCAGCGAGGCTTCGTGTTGCAGGCAGGGCGGCCGTAACAGCCCAGGCAAGGGCGTTAACGCCCTTGCCACCATCCCCACAGCGTAATTAATAGCCACGCCGCCGCAATCCAGCACAGTACCGCCGCACCCAGCGCTAACGACAGCCGCAGGCTGTTAATCAGGAAATACAGCGAAATCAAATATACCAGGTAGGGCAATACCGCCCACATGCCGAAAATCAGCGTCGTTTTCAGTGCCGCAATTGAACGTTCGCTGCCGACAATGTAATGCGCAATCAGGGCGAAAGTGGGAAAGAGCGGGACTAAACCGGCGATATAATAGTTGCGCGTTTTGGCCAACAGGCCGATCAGAACCACGACCAGCGCGCCGATCAGCGCTTTGACAAGGATGCCCATAACGGTCTCGGGTGTGGGGGAGAAAGTCAACACACTGCCCGAAAGAACGTGCAAGATCAATGGGGTGTGGCGTAGCGTGGTGAAAAGCAGACCCACAAGAAGTGCGGGTCTGGGGCGCAACGCTTACTGACGGTATGCGTGCTTGATTTGCTGAATGCTGTTCTTGAAGATTTCTGCCTGAGTCGGATCTTCAATCTGCGCGATGAAACGTTCCATGTTGATGATGACTTTCCCGGCGTCGGCCTGGCCGATCGATTTCAAGATCAGCGTCAGCGTAGCTTTGAGGCAGGCAACCTCGGTCGCCAAGATTTCCGGGTTTGCAGACGTAGTGAAATCAACGTTGCTCATTTTCTCTCCTGATTTTTTGAGGCCGTAGCCTGATACAAGCTGCTTTGGCGCACCGCGCGCGGGCTAAAAAGTAGCCCCGGGCGCGGCGGCGAATTTAACTGGGCGCGGAGTATAGCATAGCATGAGTCTGTCATCTGCACCGGGCTTGCTCAGGTCTCGCGGGTGGGCAACGTTCGCTCATTGCCTGTCTGAATCATCTACTCTCGGCAAGTTATTTCGAGGTGGTTAACAAGTATTTTTCCGGTACGTTATTGTTGAACAATCGGGGTTATTATAATTATTGGGGGCGGAGGCGCCGATTTTACCGGCGTTTGCCGGGAATAATAGTTTCGACCGAGGGTTGCCGGACCCACGTTGGCCGCAGATTTTGTTACGCCTTTAAATATCAAATGATTACAAACAGCCAACGGCCGTGTTAATATTATTCATGTCGTGATTGCTTACACAGATTTCTCCCTCGCGGCATGATTGTCGCGCTATCCTGTGTCAGACACAGCGCGACGAAATTATTTTCGTCGCCCGATCTTTTCCGACGTGACGATTTATCGGCGGCATAGACGGCTAAAATTGAAAAATCAGCTCTGCTCCGCAAAGTTATTCGGAAGTATGTATTAATCTGTGTTCATTCTTGTCTGAAAAACAAGTAATATCTCTGGCGAAAACAGAGGCCGATTGCGTTACTCCCTTTTTTTGGAGATTTTTCCTTGATTAGCGTTCTTCTTGTTGATGACCACGAACTGGTGCGCGCAGGGATACGACGCATTCTTGAAGATATCAAAGGTATAAAAGTTGTCGGTGAGGCTCAGTGCGGTGAAGACGCCGTAAAATGGTGCCGTGGCAACGCTGTCGATATCGTGCTGATGGACATGAATATGCCGGGCATTGGCGGGCTGGAAGCCACGCGCAAGATTGTGCGTTATGCACCCGACGTCAAAGTCATCATGTTGACCATCCATACTGAAAACCCTTTGCCCGCGAAGGTGATGCAGGCGGGTGCCGCCGGTTACCTGAGCAAGGGCGCCGCGCCGCAGGAAGTGATTAACGCCTTGCGTTCCGTGCATGCCGGGCAGCGCTATATCGCGTCTGATATCGCACAGCAGATGGCCCTGAGTCAGTTGGAACCGCAGGCTGAAACGCCGTTCAGCTGCTTGTCTGAACGCGAGTTGCAGATCATGTTGATGATCACCAAAGGCAAAAAAGTGAATGAGATCTCGGAACAACTGAGTCTCAGCCCGAAAACGGTGAACAGCTACCGTTACCGCATGTTCAGCAAACTGAATATCAGCGGCGACGTCGAATTGACTCACCTGGCCATCCGACATGGATTGTTCAATGCGGAGACGTTGTTAAGCAGTGAATGACCGTTTTGATGCCAAAGCCTTCCTGAGTACCGTCACCAGCCAGCCCGGCGTCTACCGTATGTATGACGCCACGGGTACGGTGATCTACGTCGGTAAAGCCAAAGACCTGAAAAAGCGTCTCGCCAGCTATTTTCGGCAGCAGGTCAGCAGCCGTAAAACCGAGACGCTGGTTAAAAATATCGCGCAAATAGACATAACGGTTACTCACACCGAGACAGAAGCGCTGCTGTTGGAACATAACTACATTAAATTGTACCAACCGCGATATAATGTTCTTTTGCGAGACGATAAATCTTACCCGCTGATTTTTCTC